>JAHFNH010000020.1 GCA_023267435.1 Candidatus Nomurabacteria bacterium | reverse complement strand
TCCCGCCTCAGATGCTCAACTTCAGCCGTATTGGCACTTCGGTCGGTGTCCCCATTTAAACGTTTTTTACCGGCTTCCAGAAAATCTTTGCTCCACTTGTAGTACAAACTATCGTTAATGCCGTATTTGCGGCATATAGAGGCAACGGTATCTTCTCCGCGCATTCCCTCGATAACGATCCTGATTTTTTCTTCGGCACTGAATAGTTTCCGGGTTTGTTGCTTGATGTCTTTGATAACACCTTGGGCATTCTTCTTTTTTACAGTCATTTTGTTACTCTTTTTTGTATTAAACTTCACAAAATGTCTCTTTGTTTTGCAACACTACCAGTTCACTTTTAGCTGAAGATTTACACAACAATTCGAACAAGGCAAAGCGATATTTTTGTTATTTAAAATTTATGCAATATTTCCTTAGTGGAAATAAGGATTTGTGTAAAAAGGAATACAATGATGTGTTAATGTTGGAATTTCCTATAGGAAACGATTCCTTAAATTCTGCATATTATTTTATTCCTCAAATTATATATCAATCCGTTTTCGAGAACAGGTTAGATAAAACGATACTAAAACAGATTTACATCTTGTCTAAGAAACTCATAAAAGATGGAATTCAAACCAAGACAGATAGCCCACATTTTGAATTTGCGATAATCTTTGCATTGAACTACTCCAAAATGGATATTGAAATCATAGAACTTTCGCATTATATCATTGAAAACTATGATTTGACGGATTTGAGATTATCATGTTTCTACCAATTCTTTCTATTAGTTTATGCAAAAGCCTTATTGAACATAGGTGAACAAAAAAAAGCATTTGAATTTTACGACCAAGTAAATTTTAAAAACGTTAATGTTCCTGAGCAAATGAAATACTATTTCAGAATAAGGGTTCTACTCATTAGGTCTGAATTTATGATAAAAAAGGGAAAATCAATCAAAGCCAAGCGCAAACTTGAAGAAATAAAAACCCTATCACAAATGCTTAACTCCTTATATTTTTACAATATTGCGTTAGAACTTGAAAAGAATAGATTTACAATCTAATCTACAAGTCAATTCCTTCCAAAATTGACATAAATAAAAACTCATTTATAAACTTAAACGCAGTCCTTTTCTCAAGCGCAATCAAGATTTCGGCGGTTTCTTTAGAGAAACTTGAAATAGTAAATATGGCTCCTAATGGTTATAAAAAAGCCGATCCAACGAAACATATAGTATCTTTTCAAAAACTAATAACCCATAATTTTTCTCTCATTAATCTTTTGAGCCATTATCTCCATATCATCACTCAACTTTCGGTCAGTAATTTTTGCATATATTTGAGTTGTTTTGATATCTGTATGCCCTAACATCTTTGACACGGTTTCAATGGGAACGCCATAACCTAACGAGAGCGTGGCAAATGTGTGCCGTGCAATATGAAAGGTAATAGTCTTATTTATTCCACATACGGCAGTAATCTCTTTAAGATATTCATTCATTTTTTGGTTGCTGATTACCGGAAGTAATTTGCCATCAGGTAGCTTCCCTTCATATTTCTTTAGAATAGATTTGGGAATATCAAGCATGCGTATGTTTGATGCCACATTGGTTTTATGACGTTTCATCAATATCCATAAATTCCCGTCAAACATGGTACGGATATTTTCAGGCATCAACCCGCAAATATCAATATACGACAAGCCAGTATAGCAACTGAAAACAAACATATCACGTACCTGTTCCAGACGTTGGGAGGCAAATCGCTTTGTATAGATTTTGTCAATTTCCTCCTGGTTCAAATACCCTCGCTCTATGCGATCATATTTTAATTTGTAATTCGAAAATGGGTCTATTGTAATTAACCCTGAATTTTTAGCATAAATGACGATGGTTCGAAAACGTTGGATAAATTTCATTGCGGTATTATGCGAACAATCAAAATTACCACGGATATGTAAATAGAAGTTTTCAATAAACACTGCGTTCATTTCCCGAATAGGCATGTCTGAGACCTTATATTTCTCCTTCATAAATTCGACTAACCTGCTTTTGGTAAGTTCATATCGCGTGTAAGTTTTATGGGTGGATATGTTATTTCCTACTTTTAAACTAAACTGTTGATTATGCTCCTCGAAAAAGGCGACAATTGTTTTTTCGCCTTTGCCTAAAAACGCATTTTTTACCTTTTCTGCGGATACATAACCTTCGCGTTGCTGTATTTCATGATAAAGGGTATGGATTCTGGCCCGAATTTCATTCAGCGTGGAATTGATACCATTCGCTTCTGCTGATTTCCCGATTGGTCGGCCTGATTTCCATTTCTTTTCCTCAATATCCAACTTGGTATAAAACTGGGTAAGTTTACCATCAATAGTAATTCGTGCATGAATAGGTACTAAACCATTTTTTTTAGCCTTATCCAACTTGAGGAAAAACAACACATTCAAAGTACTTTTTTCTTGTTTCACGATCTCACTTTTTTACGTTTCAAAACT
>JAHFNH010000019.1 GCA_023267435.1 Candidatus Nomurabacteria bacterium | reverse complement strand
GATTAACAAAGTTAAGATACTGCCAATTCTCCTTAAGTCCGTCCCATTTTTCAAAATCATTATATAAAGGGCAAGGATCAAAAAATTCTCCGAACTCTTTCCTTATTTTTTCTAAAAAAGACGGGGGTGTTTGCCAGTCGTCTTTATGATCTAAGTTCCTTATTTTCATTATTGAAATCGTTTTCATTTGTTTCTTTTTTAAGACTCTCAAAAGCTTCTAAACTCTTTTGAATTGAGTAGGGGCTTTCTGGTCTTTTTCTAAACCCACAATTAGGACAAACCAGCCATACCGACAATTTACCTAATTTTTTAGATTGCTTAATCAAAGGTTTTACGCAGTCTGGACAATATTCATTCATAACTCAAAGATAAATACTATTTTATAACGTTTTCACGTATATGTTTAATTTTCATCAAAATAATTTCGTTATCACTGGTTTTCAATCCCTTAAGAATTTCTTCTATTAAGAATAAAGCGTCGCCTGGTTTTAATATCAAAGCTTTTACCAGGTCTTCGGCCGGTATGGTTACTATATAGTCCTCCAAAGAGGGTAGATTTAATTTTAGTTCTATCAAGGTATTAAATTTTTTAGTGCACTTTTTAATAGTTGTATTTCCTTATTTTTGGCGTCTAAAATAGTTCTAACCAATACACTAGGAGCGGCCCCACGTGCGCTTAGTTCTTCTACCGTTTTACTGCTTAGGTCTAACTCATTAATTACATCTTCAAGCATATTTTCTAATTGTTCTTTTGTCCAGCAACTCATTTTTTTATTTTTTATAATAATTACTTACAAATCCTTCTGCACCCATAGGCAAACCCTTTGCCCATTCCGGGAGTTCGGCCATTATAGAACACATTTCTTTTAACCTATCATTTTGATCCTCACTTGCAACTTCATCATGCACATGCAAAGCAATATTAAACCCTGCTTTGTCTAGTCTTACCATAGATTCCATTAATAGATCCCTGGCAATTGCTTGTATAATATTTTCCGTCCATTTCCCGGAGTATGAATCAACCCAGCCCCATTGCTTAGTTTCTTGATTAGTACCCATGTATTTAACGGCTTCGCCCCCAAATTTACCGACTGTTAACCTGGGTTTCCAGTAGTATAGTTTTCTTTTTGAAGGCAATTGAATTGTAAGTACTTCTCCATTACAATCTATATTCAATTTGTCGAATCTGACTTTCGAGTTATTTTTTATGGATAAGATAATTGCTTCATTTATATTTTTCCAGAATTTTTTTATTTTTGGATTCTTTTTTCTCCAAAGATTTACGATATTTTGCATTTCTTCGGTGGACAATCCCATCTTTTCAGCACCCATTTTGACCATAGCCCCTACTCCGCCTTCATAGCCCAAAGCCAACTCAGCAACTTTGCCTTTTTGCCTATAAGGTGAATCTTTTGTAATTGAATCTATATTGATATTGAACATCATAGCCGCCGAAGCTTCGTAAATTTTCCCGTGCCCCCTAAATACTTCAAGCCTCCAATCTTCACCCGCAAGCCAAGCTAAAACGCGGGCTTCAATAGCAGAAAAATCTGCAACATTGAAAACATTACCCTCACCTGGTATTAAAGCAGTTCTGATCAATTGTGAGAGGATACTTGAAACATCTGAATAAAGCATTTCAATTAATTCATAATCGCCACTTTTCAAAATGTCCCTTGCATTATCAAGATCCGGTAAATGGTTTTGCGGTAAATTTTGCAATTGTATCAACCTTCCAGAAGCGCGCCCAGTACGGCTTGCTCCGTAAAATTGAAATAAGCCCCTAGCCCTATTATCTTCGCAAGCACAATTAAGCATAGTCAGATATTTTTTAATACTGCTTTTTGCTAATTTTTGCCTTAATCCTAAAACTTCTTTAACAGCACCGCCCCCGCTTAATTCTATTAAGTCAGGTATTGCGTCTTTTGCCAGAGTATTTATATTTTGCCCGGTCTGATCGCTTAGCCACTTTTTAAGCTGGGCAGCGCTGTTAGGATTATCAACTCCGGTTAATTCTCTAATCCTATCCATTAGATAGGTAGAAAATTTTGCATCGATATCAACAGCATTTTGTGCCATTTGTAAATCGATGCGTACACCGAAATCATTTATTTTTTGGTCTAAGAGATAATTTTCTTGTTCAGTAAATTCATATTTTGCAAGCCTTAGATCAATAGCTCTTTCTGCTTCAACATCTTGTTTGCAATAGCTTTTAAAATTTTCCCATTTCTCATAATCATGAAACGGTAGATTCCTTGATCTTTGCATGTTAGTTTTTGAAGGCTTGCAGGGCTGGCAGAAATAACGAACTAAAGCCTTTCCAGCACTATCTTTTGAAAGTTCACCGAGCTCTAAAGCTTCGGATACACTTTCTAATACTAAAGGAAGCCCACAAAAGGCGCTTTTTACCATCGTACAACGCCAATCTGTTGTATTGATGCCAAAGTACTTATTTAGACAGATGCGTTCAAATTGGGCGTTGTGGGCGT
>JAHFNH010000018.1 GCA_023267435.1 Candidatus Nomurabacteria bacterium | reverse complement strand
TAGATCTAATTGCAGGGCATCCCTGATAGGTACACCTTTGTAAAGAACTGGAACGGGCAGTTGTCGTTTAACTGGGATTTTTCTGCGTTCTAACTCATAAGCTAAAGCCTCTTCATAGATAACGCCAGTTTTGGATAAGGAGGGCTGTTATGTTACGAGTAAATTTAGCATAGTCTGCCTCTCCTTTTTTCCTATCCGTATACATGGTTTGCTAGGATCGTAAGCGTAGGCCACTATTCCACTAATAAGATTTATTAAAAAATTCCAATGACTACGATGACGATGATGTTCTATCTGACAGCTGTTTTTTAATTTATTATTAACACTTTCAATAACTCCACGTTTCCGCAATAAAACCTTATCAACTACCGACATTAGTTTATTTTTCATATTTAGTTTGAGTCGTGTAATTATTTCTAACCCCCTCTCGTATAATTCAATAAACAATTTTTGGGTAGTCCTAAACATGTAGTGCTCAGGGCACAGGAAATTAAAACAATTTTTTGAAATTTAACTCACCTTACGCAAGAGGTTTATTCAAAACAGAAAAAAATAGAATTTTACCGTCGCCCTAAAAAGTCCAAAGAACTTAAATTATAACAGCTTATGTGGTAGGGTATAAAATCTAAGCTATTAGGTGATAAGCGATTAAAAGGGGGTGTCAAAATGATCACAAGGTATACCGAAAAAAACGCGGAGACAGGGAGGCACAGAGACGCGGGGTTGATTGATGAAAATCTGAACGAAAATAAAATTTCAGCTTCCATAATTGATGCCGCAATTGAAGTTCACAGAGTTTTGGGTGGTCCTGGACTTTTGGAGAGTATCTATGAAGAGGCTTTAGCTTATGAGTTAGAACGCAGAAAAATCCCAGTTAAACGACAACTGCCCGTTCCAGTTCTTTACAAAGGTGTACCTATCAGGGATGCCCTGCAATTAGATCTATTGGTGGATGATTGTGTTATTGTTGAAGTGAAGGCTACTGAAAGTTTGCTTAAAATTCATGCGGCTCAGATATTGACTTATCTACGCCTGACTCAACGCAAATTAGGTCTGGTTTTGAATTTCGGCCAACCTCTCCTACGCGATGGAATTACTAGAGTCGTTAATAATTTTTAACCATCTCCGTGCCTCTGTGTCTCCCTGCCTCCGCGTTTTTTTCGGTGTACCCTCTTGCGTAAGGTGAGTTAAATTTCAAAAAATTGTTCTAATTTCCTGTGCCCTGATGTACTGCTTTCACTGAATTATTGTAATGACAGATAAATAATTTTATTGCTCCAATATGATTTTCGAGTTTCTTGGAGAACGAAAGAGTTTTCCTTACAAGTCGAGAGCATCTTTGCCGTAAGGTGCAATTAAATCTCTCAATATAACTTGTTTTGCCGGATTCTTTTCCGACCGGTGCATGCTGCCTGAAGGGGATAATTTCTCCATAAGTTGTAAAGTAATCTGTGTGAAAGATTGCTTTTTTTTTAAATCTTCCGGCAACTTTGCCATCAATGCTTGCCCAGATGCCTTCGATCGATCTCCTACATGGAATGCCACTATCTGTCGGCTTTTTGAGTGCATCACCAGCCAAAGCCATTGTTGATTTTTCTTGTTGCCTACATAGCTCCACATTTCATCGGCTTCTAGGATTACAACGGTAAATTCTTCACTTTCTGCCTCGATGTGCGCATTTAAATTGTCTGGTAACTCCTTGAAAAGTTCTTCCATGTTACTTAACAACCAAGGCATACTGATATCAAAAATACGACAAATTCCCTCTAAGGATACTCTTTCAAGTAGGGCTCGCCTCACACGTTCTCTTGTTTCGGAAGGAATTTGTTTTTGTTCTGGATTTTCTACAAATTGTCTATGACAACTTAGGCATTCATATTTTTGCTTACCATTATGAATGCTCCCATTTTTCTTGATAGCAGTAGCTTTACATGAAGGACAGGTTAACATCTTCAACTTTCTCCAATAAAAAAGAAGAGTTAACAATTTCTCTGATTCTTTATGCAAGAAATTTCTTCAGCACTACATGTTTAGGACTACCCCCCCAATTCTTCCCAGAACCTTAAAAATTTTAAAAGAAAGCCAGTTTAAGCCTAATTGCTTTTTTTCTAAAATTATTTTTTTCGAAGAAAAAATCCTATAGAGTGCCCCCTCGGGAGCACTCATCTGACGGATGGCAATAGCGTGATTATTTGATTTTGACTACGAGCTTCATTTTATCAACTAAATATCCATTTTTTTGAGCGGCGTTTTTGATGTCGGCAAATACTTGGCCGCACATATCTGCAAATGGCTGAGAAAAGGTGGAGCAGCTGCTAATATGTTTGGGGCACTTTACGACACACTTGCCAGTAGTCTTGCCTTTCAGTTCATACTGAAGACCATTAAAATCTACTTTCGCCTTAATTTTTCCAATTTTTTCACTATTTTGTTTGTTTTTTCTCTCAATAGTTCCTTTATAATAATGTTGACCATGATTAATATCTAAAGAAGTAGTAACCCATCCAGTGACTTTCATAAATAACCTTCTATTAATTTTTTTTATAGGCACAGCAAGATTATTGCATATAAAAGCATTTAAAGAAAATGTAAATTAATAGTACGAATTAATAGTAAAATTATAAGCGTGTATTAGGAAATCTGGATACGGCCAAGAGGTTGGATCCGAATTTCTGG
>JAHFNH010000003.1:115851-127796 GCA_023267435.1 Candidatus Nomurabacteria bacterium | reverse complement strand
GGACAATAATAAAAACCTGCTACCGCGGGTTTTTATTATTGCTTTAAATAATCTCTTGTGGTAAAATACAAGGTAAGAAATTGGTCAAAATTATTAAAAATTAACATTTATAACGAATTAAATATATGTCATTTGAAGATTTAAATATGAAAAAGGGTGAAGAAGATAAGAAGGGTGATCCTTTAGAGTCTTTTCACACTGAGGGTATTCAAGAAAGTAAAGATTTAAAAGAAGAAGAATATTTTTTGAATGAAGAGGAAGAAAGACTTTTTGAAAATGAGATAAAAGAAAATCGTTGGATTAAAATGGAGAATATGACTGAGAGCGATGATTTTACTAATTATATCGGCGAAATAAGAGACAACAGTCTTGATTTTCAAGAAGAAGGACTTATACAAATTTTAGAAGAAGAGGAAGCAAAAGAAATTGCTGATTTTGGAGATAGAGATATTTCTGCAGAAGAGATTGCTAAATATAAAAAAGAAAATCCAATTGAAAACGTTAAAGAAATAGGAGGATATACTTTAGAAAAATTTCGCGCGATGGAAGAAGCTGCAAAATATAGAGCCATATTGGATGCACAACCAAAGCTGGATGCATTGCGTCCAACTTTATCTGCACCGTTAAGTTTAGACGAAGAACAGCGTAAAACTTTCATTGGTGAAAAATTATCACTTCCTGAAATTATGCAACTAGCAAATGAGTATAAGACTATCAAAAACAATCACACTGGCGTTATTGATTCCCAAAATGAATATACTCTTGCAGATATAAAATTAATGGATAAATGCAATAATTGGATCACTCTTTATAATGAAGCAAATAAAGATAAACAAATTCCTTCAGTTCAAGGCAAGATACTGTCCAATGAACAAATTGATTCATTAGCTAATGACTATAAAAATTTGAAAGAAAACAAGTCATCTGATTTCGCTTTATTAAAGGTAGAAAGTGGAGAGTGGAATAAAGACAATTTTGATTGGAAAGAAAGTACTTACAAAGACAAAAAGCAATTTATTGCAGATAAGCAGATAACAAATAAAGATGGAAATATTAAAAAGATTAGATATGTTATTCGAAATATTCCAGATGGATATAATTTTAAAGATTTTTATTCTCCATTTTATGTCATTAAAGATTGGCTTAAAGTAAAAGGCAAAGACGATTTGTTTATGGCTTTTATTGATTTGAAATCAAGCTCATCTCCAACTAAAACTAAAAGAGAAAAATCAGAAACAGTTACAGCTAAAAATTAAAATAAAAAAACCGGCCAATGTGGTCGGTTTTTTGTTTTAATTTGCAAAAATGAATTCAGAAAATATAGGTTTATATGAAATTTTTAGGTTGAAATTTTCAATATCAATGCCTACTTCGAATAATTTACTTTTTATCTCAGCTCGGCTTTTTTCACCAAATTCTCTTATATAGAGACTATCCTTATTATCCATACTATCTATATTTTCTAATAAACTATAAATATTATTGATTTCAAGTTTGTTGCAGTTAATGATAACCATCGCGCTAAACCCGAAATCCCTAATAGTTTTGTTTAAAATCTCAAATACATTTATTGTTTTCTCATTTTTCATTACAATTTACGTTTGTCTATTTATAATATATTTGGCTTTAAATGTCAACTAAATGAACAAGGTTGTTTAATAACATAAAGTGCAGTTTCAGTAGAACTTGATATAATAAAATTATGGAAAAAACTAAAATAATAAGTCTCGAAGAATTTAAAAAATTCAAAAAACCGGTTAATGCGAATGTTAAACATAAAGAAAGTTTAACCCTGCTCGACAAAGTGGCAGTGTCCATCACCAGCATCGTGGGTACGATGTGGTGCGCTATCGCTTTCACATTGCTTGCTCTCGTAAGTCTTCCAGATGCCGTGAAAGGAGGGAAGGCAATGATGATATCTTGGATTGCTCAGACATTTCTCCAACTCGTTTTGCTTTCAGTAATTATGGTTGGGCAGAATCTTCAGAATAAACGAGCTGAGGCAAGAGCTGATGCTGATTTTGATATAAACGTCAAAGCAGAATTAGAAATTGAAACCATTTTGCAACATCTCGAGAATCAAAATGAAACATTGTCGGAAATCCTGAAAAAGTAGATAAAAAATAAAAAACACCTCGATTATACTGAGGTGTTTTTGTTTTTGAAAAATTACTATTTGTTTAACTGGTCCGGGATCAAATCATCTTCAGTTTTAGATTTTAGGATTATTCCTAATATTGGACCTGACAACATACCAAAGGCTGGACCGATCACAATACCTGTTTGTAAATATCTTATTACTAAACTCAACATGTCATTTGTGTGTTTTGTCATTGCTATTGCTGTGGCACTTATTGGGCCAGCAACAAGTCCGCCTATTAAACAAATCATAAACCCGAATATCATTTTCTTTATTAACTCGTTTTCTTTAAGAGAATAAGACTTTGAATCTTTAGACAAGATTAAAGAAAAAGAATAAATTGTGGCAGCAATAAATAGGGAAGAAAGAAAAGCATACAAGTTGGTGTTTAAAAAATGAGTAAAAGTGATAGGTTCTGAATTAGCATTAAATGCAGTTTGAAAATGTTTTAAACAAACATAAACAAAAGGCAATAACATAATACTGATTAGAGAAAAAATCAGTGAACGTGTTTCTGAGGAATTGGAATTTTTCATATTTTTTTGGTTTGGTTTCCATAAATCCCTTATTTTTAGGATCTTTGGAAACCAACCAAAATATTTTTAAGGAACTAATCGTTATAGCAAGTATAGCATCAAATAGTCTATTTGTCAAGATAAATAAAAAACCCAGATTTTCATCTGGGTTAATGCTAAATACTGGAATTATAAGGCATATTGCGTTTTAAACTTGTTCAAAACGCAGTTCTTTTTCACGAAAACCGGATATGCAATAATCAGCTGCTACTTTGCCTCTAAAATACAAATAAAATTCTATTTCAGAACTCGGTAGTTTGATAAATCTGTAATCTTCGAGAGTGTTCTCAACCGGAAGATCTTCCGGTACTCCAATTTTGTTTCCCTGAGCAAAAGCCATGTTTTTAAGCGGCCGCTTTGTTTCTTTGTTTTTAAGTATGAACGGACCATACAATTTTTCATTTTCATTATCCCAAACCATTACTCCGATTTTGCGTTTAGGATTTTTAAGATCAAAACATTCGATAATCCAAAATTTATTGGCAAATAATTCTTTGTGTTTTTCAGGACACATGTTGAATAAACATGTTCCATCAATAAAATTTCCGTCCTTGCGCAAGGCTTTGTTGAGTTCGATAGTTTTCAGCATATTCTTAGTTTTTAGAGGTTTATGTAAATAACAATTTCTTCAAGTTAAATATTACAATAAAGTCATTGACGAGTCAATTTTTGATGTTTTTATTCAAAATGAAATTTTCCGACTTTTTTTACCTTGTATATACTTTATTTATGCATTAATGTTAAAATAAAATATATGAAAATTTTAAATAATAAAAATAGTCTCCAAGAAGGATCAAGTATAATTATTGGTTTGGTTGTAGTCGTGTTGGTAATACTAGTGCTCAATTATTTCGGCGTTACATTTCATGGAGTTATAACTGCCATAAAAAGTTTTTTTGGAATATAAATTTTACTTCAAATGAAATTTGATCAACCTCCACAAATTAATAAACAAGAAAGTACAAAAATTCCTGAAAATAAAACAAAAGATGGTGTAGATTTTGTTTTTGAAAAAAATCTTGAATTAGAAAAAATTGGTACCAAAGAACAATACTCTCGATATCTAGATTCTTTATTTCCTGAAAGTCATATTAAAGATATCGTTTTTCATGGAACCACCTCAAAAGATAAATTTGATAATTTTGAATTAAAATATGGAGAAGATTCTGATTATCAAGGATTTTATTTTGCTGACACTAAATTTCAGGCGGGAGGTATAGCTGGAAAGGAAGGCAGGGTATTTCCTGTAATTTTAAATGTTAATCCAAAAATTGGTGAGTGGGGTATTACTGCAACCAAAGAAGATATTCAAAATGCCAAGAAAGAAGGGTTTAATAGTTTAAGAGAAGAGGATCTTGAAAGAGGGAAAGATTTCAATACTACAATTGTATTTGAACCAGAACAAATTCGTATTTTAGGTTCCAAGCAAGATTTAGAAGAATTTAAAAATTTTGTTTTTAAAACAAAAGAAGAATAATTTACTTAAGATGAAATTTGATCAACCTCCACAAATTAATAAACAAGAAAAAAATCTTAACCTGCCGAAGATTGAGAAAAATTTACCTTTTAAAGAAAGATTAGATGAGTTATTTAAAAATAAAGTTTTATATGAAAATGAAGATGGTAAGAAATATATTTTACAAACGTTATCTAGAATAGGGGTGATTGCTAATTTAAACGGAGTTAAAATTCCATTTTATCAAAGTAGTGCTGGTACAGGTGGAAAATCTGATGGAAGATGGTACCCATTCTTTGGTAATAAAGGAGCTTGGTTAATAAAAGGAAATATTGAAGATTTAAATAAAGGTTATGATATTCCTGAAATAAAAGAAATGATGAATTATCTTGATGAAGTATTGCCAGAATATTTGTTTACAAATTTATTAACTGCTGAACAAAAACAGGTTTTCGGAGATGATTTTTCAAGAAAAGGTCTTGGTAAATTACAAAATACTACTCGTCCTGACATATATAAAGAATTTATGATTGATAAAGATAAAGCAGGAGAGTATATGGCAAAAATACTTGGCTATAATTTAGAAGATGCTCCAGAAGACGGACAAGATAAAAGAAATTCTGAATTTATAAAAAATACTTTAAAATCAATAAAACAAAAATTAGATATTTTTAAAAAAATTTAATTTTTATTCAAAATGAAACTCACCGACTTTTTCTTTTACCTTTTGTTTCAGGAGAGGGAAGTTTAAAAGTTCTGAATCTTCGGTGATCAGCCTCGTGGCTTCAGTGCGGGCTGCTTCAACCATTTTTATATTTTTTATCGCTTCCATACCTAGGTCGGTTATGCCCCATTGTTTTGTTCCCGAAAGTTCACCTGCACCACGGAGAGACAAATCGAGTTCCGCTAGTTCAAAACCATTTTTAGCAGTCTTTAATGCTTTTAATCTTTGAATAGTTTTATCTGATTTCGCATCGGCAAAAACATAACAGTATGCTTGATGCGAACTTCGGATCACGCGTCCGCGGAGCTGGTGAAGCTGGGCGAGTCCGAATCTTTCCGCACCTTCGATGATGATGACTGTAGCATTGGGAACATTCACTCCGACTTCCACCACAGAAGTAGCACAAAGAATATTTATCTTTCCATCCGTGAATTCTTTCATAACTTCTTCCTTTTTTTGTTTGGTCATCTTACTGTGCAGCACGCCGATTTCACATTCTGGGAAAACTTCTTTTTTTAATCTTTTGGCTTCAGAGACGGCGGACTTCACATTGAGCGCGAGTTCTTTTTCTGGATCTGGTTCGTTAATTCTAGGACAGATGACATAGAGCTGGCGTCCATTTTTTATTTCTTCTCTTATTTTTTCATAAGTTTCATCGCGTTTGTCGGGTGTAATGATTTCAGTAATTATTTTTTTCCTGCCGGCGGGCATCTCGTCGAGCAGAGACAGATCAAGGTCGCCATAGACGGTGAGGGCGAGAGTGCGGGGAATCGGCGTCGCAGTCATTGAAAGTAAATGCGGTGCGACGCCATCTTTGCGAACAAGTTTTCTTCTTTGCGCAGTTCCGAAACGATGCTGTTCATCGATCACGACGAGAGATAAATTTTTAAATTTAACTGTTTTCTGAATCAGCGCATGCGTACCAATTAAAATTGGCATTTCTCCGTTGGCTGTCCATTTTAAAAGTTGGGTGCGTGAAATATCCGTCCAGCCGGCAGGATTTACTTTAGATGGAAATTTACGACAACCAGATCCTGTAATGAGTCCGATATTTATCGGTAGATGTTTGAAATATTGAATGAAAGATTCGAAGTGTTGCGAGGCTAATATTTCTGTCGGAGCCATATAGGCAACTTGCAAATTACCAAAACTTTGCCCTTCGGGCCTTTGTTTTACTGCGACGTATGCCGCGGTCGCAGCCACGGCCGTCTTACCGGATCCGACATCTCCTTCAAGAAGACGGGACATTGGAAAAGTTTTAGCCATATCGGAAAGGATCGTTTCGATGGATTTTATTTGGGAAGCTGTTGGTTCGAAAGGAAAGCGTTCTAGAAAATTTTGCACGTCCTTTTTCTCCGGAGTAATTCTAAAAGATTTATTTTTTCTATATTCTATTTTGTCATGCTGGCGTTCGAGCTGTATGCAGAAGACTTCTTCAAAGGCGAATCTTTTTCGAGCAGTTTCCGCATCTTGCGCATTTTTGGGTTTATGGATCCAGATGAGCGCAGTTTTTAAACTAGGCAAATTATATTTTTTAAGAATGTCAGCGGGAATATAATCAATAATATTATCTAAAGTTTTTTCTCGAAATATTTTTTCGATTGCGTGATAAAACCATTTGGAAGTTATACCGCGAGTCTCGACATAGACAGGAAAGCCGAAAACTTCATTTTGTTTTTCTTTGTTGGTTGAAAATAAAGAGTTATGCACGTCGATCGGCATTGAATCAACTTTTTTAAATTCTGGATTGGCCAGATATATTCCGCTTTTTCCTTCGGTTACTTTACCAGTCATTTCTACGAATTGTCCGGAATGTAGCATCTTTGCGATATAGGCTTGGTGAAACCAGATTGCTTTTATTTTACCGGTTTCGTCTTCTATCTCGCCTTGGGCTCGGGTAACTTTACTTGTGAATCCTTTTTTTATTTCCGGACTCCAGAATCTGCCATAAACAGTAGCTATTTCGCCTGGTATGAGCTGGTTGATTGGTTTTATTTCGCTGATATGCGAATAGCGAGAGGGGAAGTGAAAAAGTAAATCATGTACAGAAAAAATATTTAGCCGATGCAAGGCTTTTTTTTGATTTACATCCAGACGAAATTTTATCTCAAGTTTGTCGTGGAGTTCCATATACTACTTTAGTTAGGTTTATTATGCCCCGATTAGTTCTTTGACTTTCTTTGCGAGTTCATCAAGAGTGAAATTTGATTTAACCATGAATTCACTGATGCCGAGTTTTTGGGCACGTTTGATATCTTTGTCTTCGGAAAGGTTTGAAAAGACAATAACAGGTATAGTAAGAAATATTTTGTCTTGTCTTATTTTTTCCAATAACATAAAACCATCTACGCCAGGAAGCAGAAGGTCGAGCAGTATTAGATCTATTTTAGTTTTAGCGTCTATCAGCTTTATAGCATCTTCACCGTTGCTTGCACCTAAGACATCATAGCCTTCTTTTTTAAGCTTCGTCGCTTCAAGACCTTGTAAGAAATTATCGTCTTCTATTATAAGTATTGTTTTTGCCATGAAATTATTATACTACTATGAAAATGGATCGCAACTCTCACTGATTATTTTATTTATAAATTGGAATTGTGAAAAAGAAAGTTGTGCTTTCATCTTTCTCGCTATCAAACCAGATTTTTCCATTATGATCTTCTATTATTTTTTTAACAATAAAGAGCCCTATGCCGGAACCGACAACTTCTTTTTTTTGTGCTTCTGGGTCTCGGTAAAATTTTTCAAAAATCTTTTCTTTACCAGCTTCTGATATTTGAATCCCAGTATCTTTTATGGAAACTTCTATTGAGTCGTTATCATTTTTTCTGAGAGCAATAAAAACTTTTCCATGGTCATTACTGTATTTAATTGCGTTCTCTAAAACATTTTGAAATACCGTCAGGAGTTTTTCTTTGTCTGCGCGCACTCCCGGCAATTCTTCTTCTGGTTTTAAAAATATTATTTCTATACCACGAGCATGTGCTTCGCCAGAAAAATCAAAAATAGAATTATCTATCAACTCCACCATATCCACTTTTGAAAAATCATATTTTTTTTCTGTAACATTTTCTGTCTTATTGACGAGCAAGAGTTCGCTGACTGTTCTGATTGATCGGTCGTTTCCCTCGTACGCTTTTTTGAGCAGCGTTTCTTGTTCAGCGGTTAATTTCCCCAAATCTCCATCTAGGAACATTTCAATGATCCATTTCAAAGCAGAGAGAGAAGTCCTGATCTGGTGAGCGCTGATCGACACCATATCGGATTTTGCCGAATAAAGCTTATTAAGCTTGTCGTTTTCTTCCTGAAGTTTTTTTATTTCAGAATTTTGGTCCATTTGCTCATTATAGCACTTAGACTATTCAAATCTAGACATAATAAAAATTATCCACATATTCGCTGTTTTTACTTGTTGTTTAATCATTAGATGAAGTATAATTAAAGTACTTCAGTAGTTGAAGTTGTATATCATCCATTTAAGAATATTAGGATCGTTGTTGGACTTAATTAACTCTTATTGGAAATGTGTTTTTAAAAATAAATATCGCATTTTTACTCTGTGACAGGGAGTCCTTTTAACATTATGAATTTTATTAATAATAATAGTAGTAAGCATCGTGCTTCAATGGACATTGCACGATGTGATTCTGCAGAATCACATATGAGTAAAAAAATATTTTCAGTATTACTAACCTTGGTCGTTGTTTTTTCTTTTTTTGGTGCTACACATAATGCTGAAGCAGCAATAACTCAAGTTAAGAAAGCTAACGGTCATACTTCAGGTGCTTCGACGACTGTTAGTGCCACATGGGGATCATCTACTATCGCGGGGAATTTATTAGTTGCGATAATTGGTCTTAAAAATAGTGGAGCTATCACTCCTCCGACAGTCACCGGTAATGCTTGGACATTGGCAGATAGAGCTACTAGCGCTGCCGATGCTAATGGTAATGTTGCTTCCAATGCAATTTATTATATAAAAAATGCTAACTCTCAATCTGGTGCATCGACCTGGACAATAACAAGCTCTCAAGCTACTCTCCATATTGTCGAATACAGTGGAATTAACACAGTGAACCCGCTTGATGTTTTTACGCACAATTCAGGATCAACTTCTCCGACAAGTTCTGGAACTACTGGTACGACTACAACTGCTACTTCAGTAGCTGTTTCTGGTATTAATGATTCTAAAGGTGCTGCTTCAGCTGGTGCAGCTTTTACTATTTCTTCATCAGGATGGACTGAACAGGCCGAGACTGGGGCTACGTCGGGAACGCAAAATAATCGTACTGATGGAGCCTTTGATCAAAAAATTCTTTCAGCCACTGGTACCCAGCTAGCTACCAATACCTACTCTGCTTCGACTTCTAAAAATTATGCTTCTTCCATAGCAGTCTTTAAAGGTACTCCAGTTGCACCCGGTATTCCGGATATGACCACTGCTACTGACACTGGTTCTTCTAATACAGATAATCTTACTTCCAACACGACTCCATCTTTTACAATTTCTTGTCTTAGTGGAACTACAGTTACTTTATACGACAATGTAACTTCAGTTGGCACAGGAACTTGTGCTTCTTCGACTGTTACGATTACTTCTTCTGTTTTATCTTCTGGTATTCACGCTAGTATGAATGCCACACAAGATGGTTCCACTGCTTCTGGAAATCTTTCAATAACAATAGATAATACCGCTCCCACCAACCAAGACACAGTCTTCGCAGCGTCTGCTTCTAAGGTAGGTAGCGCAAGTGTTACTGTTGTTTCTTCAGGAACTGCTTCAAATGCAATTTGGTTCGCTCCATCTGGAACAACAACATTCATCGCTGGTGCCACAATGACAACTGCTGGTGGAACAGCCACTTCAATTCTCGCTCCAGCGACAGCCGGTGCATATAGAATGTTTGTCATTGATGCTGCTGGAAATATTTCAACACAATCAACTGCAATTTTGACGGTGGACAATACGGCGCCGACAGCAACGATTACATATTCAACTTTAAATCCTGTTAAATCTGGAGCTTCATTAACTATCACTGCTACATTTAGTGAACCAGTTGCTGATGCTCCTGTTATGAAAATTGCAATCTCTGGAGCAAATACTGTAGCTGCGACAAATATGACTAAGACTGACTCTACTCACTATACTTATATACATACAGTCGGAGCAGGTAATGGAACTGCTACTGTTTCCCTATCTATAGGTACCGACATAACAGGTAATGTTGTCACATCCGCTCCAACTTCCGGTGCGACATTTACTGTTGATAATACCGCACCGACAAGTCAAGATACGGTTTTTACAACTTCTACTTCCAAAATAGGGGGTACTACAATTTTCGTAGATTTTTCGGGTAATTTTACTGATACAGTTTGGTTTGCTCCATTTGGTACGACAAATTTTGTCGCTGGTCCAACTATGACTACAGCGGCTATGGGTTTTGGAGTTGGAACTAATATTCTTGTCCCAGCTACAGCCGGAGCTTACCGTATGTTTGTCTTTGATTCTGCTGGAAATGTTTCATCACCTTCGACTGCAATTTTGACAGTGGATAATACTGCGCCGACAGCAGATATTTCTTATTCTGTAAGTAATTTTGCTATTCCTGCTGCTAATGCTGGTACTTCACTTATCATTACTGCAACATTCTCAGAACCAATGTCTGATGCTCCAGTTGTGAAGATTGCAATATCTGGTGCAAACACCGTAGCTGCAACTAATATGACTAAGACTGATTCCACTAATTATACTTACACTCACATAGTTGGATCGGGTGACGGAACAGCAACTATTACTCTTTCAGTCGGTACTGATGTTGCCGGCAATGTCATCACTTCAACTCCGACTTCAGGTTCTATATTTACTGTCGACAATACCGCTCCAACAAACCAAGACACAGTCTTCGCAGCTTCAACTTCTAAAGTAGGTGGTGCAAGTGTCACCGTTGTTTCTTCAGGTAATTTTACTAATAAAATTTGGTTTGCCCCATTAGGTACGACGACATTTATAGTGCCAGATTCTGCAGGTCCTACTATGACTTGGGCTACAGGTGGAAGTACAAGTATTCTTGCTCCAGCAACAGCAGGTCAGTATAGAATGTTCGTTGTTGATGCTGTAGGAAATTTTTCAAATCCTTCGAATGCAATTTTAACAGTGGATAATACTGCGCCGACAGTTCCTGGAACACCATCAACAACGACTCCAACTACAAATCACACACCAACTTGGACTTGGAGTGCTTCAATCGATTCTGGTTCTGGTCTATCTGTTACTCCATATACAGTTGAATGGTCTCAAAGCCCAACTTTTGCTACAGTGTTTGGAACTGTAACTGTTGCTTCTGCAACATTTACTCATGTTACAACTCTAGCTGATGGCACTTGGTATTTCCGAGTTAAAGCTGCGGATATGGTAGGGAATACATCAAATTTTTCTTCTAATGGAACTGTTGTAATAAATACCACATATACCTTAACCTACACCGCCGGCTCCAATGGCTCTATCATCGGTACTTCACCACAAACAGTGAACAGTGGTGCTTCCGGAACTTTAGTTACAGCAACACCAGCTTCCGGATATCACTTCACTTCATGGAGTGACGGAGTTCTAACAGCTGCTCGTACTGATACCAATGTTCTTGCAAATATTTCTGTATCTGCCAGTTTTGCAATTAATACATTTACCTTAACCTACACCGCCGGCTCCAATGGCTCTATCATCGGTACTTCACCACAAACAGTGAACAGTGGTGCTTCAGGTACATTAGTTACAGCAACACCAGCTTCTGGATATCACTTCACTTCATGGAGTGATGGAGTTCTAACAGCAGGTAGAACTGATTCAAATGTTCTTGCAAACATTTCTGTGACTGCCAGTTTTGCAATCAATACATTTACCTTAACTTACACCGCCGGCTCCAATGGTTCCATCGTCGGTACTTCACCACAAACAGTGAACAGTGGTGCTTCAGGTACATTAGTTACAGCAACACCAGCTTCTGGATATCACTTCACTTCATGGAGTGATGGAGTTCTAACAGCAGGTAGAACTGA
>JAHFNH010000003.1:0-115841 GCA_023267435.1 Candidatus Nomurabacteria bacterium | reverse complement strand
TCGGTACTTCACCACAAACAGTGAACAGTGGTGCTTCAGGTACATTAGTTACAGCAACACCAGCTTCTGGATATCACTTCACTTCATGGAGTGATGGAGTTCTAACAGCAGGTAGAACTGATTCAAATGTTCTTGCAAACATTTCTGTGACTGCCAGTTTTGCAATCAATCTAGACACTACTCCTCCAACATTAACTTCAGTTACTATCATTTCAAACAATGCAAATACCGCTTCGGCTAAACCCGGTGATCGAATAACTCTTTCCTTTACTGCGGATGAGGCAATAAATTCTCCAACTGTTATTTTCAAATCAGGCGGAGCAAGTGTATCAAATAGTGTTTCAATAAATAATCCAAGTGGAGATAATTGGACAGCTTCATATATTGTCGATGCCACTGATACGAGCGGAGCAGTCACCTTCACGATAGATTTTTCTGATCTCGCAACAAACGCTGGAACTCAAGTTGTTTCAACAACAAACGTTTCTTCTATAACAACTGATACAGTTTCACCAGATACAAGTATCACATCTTCTCCATCAATCATATCCAATTCATCAAGTGCGTCCTTTGATTTCTCTTCAAGTAAAGCTGGAACTTTCCAGTGTAAATTAGATGCTGGCAGTTATGCTCCTTGTACCAGCCCTCAAGCTTACTCATCTCTTTCCAGTACTAGCCACACATTCTTAGTTAGAGCGATTGACGGTGTAGGTAATGTTGATCCGACACCAGTCGAATTTACTTGGACTGTCGATACCGTAATACCAACAGTAAGTTCTATTACCAAAACAGGTTCAAGTCCAACCAACGCTCAAAGTGTGAACTTCAATGTTGTTTTTTCTGAATCAGTCTCAGGTATTGCAACGGATGATTTTTCTATAACAGGAACAGGTGCCCTTGCTGGTGCTTCTGTGACGGGAGTTAGTGCTAGCTCCGGTTCATCAGTGACGGTTACAGTGGATACTGGTACTGGTGATGGAACAATTCGCCTCGATGTTTCAGGCACGGCGACAATAGCAGACGCTACTGGTAATAATATATCCAATATTCCATTCGTTGGCGGTGATGTTTACGACATAAACAAATCAGCCTTAACAGTAGCAATAGTTGCATCCAGTATTACAAAAACTGCTCCGATACCAGTGACAGTTAATTTAAGTGCAAGTGTTACTGATTTTGATTCAAGCGATATAAATCTTAACTCTGGAACAGTGACCAATTTTGCCGGCAGCGGATCTAGTTATACTTTTGATATAACTTCTCCAACTGAAGGAACAGTCACGATAACAATTCCTGCTGATGCTGCACACGATAGTGCCAACAATGGAAACTTGCTTACAAATCTTCATATTACTTATGATATTACTGGACCGACACTAAGTGGGGTTACACCTGTTTCAGTATTATCTAACGATACGACTCCAAGTTATACTTTTCATTCAAACGAAGCAGGAAATATTACTTACGGCGGTTCTTGTGGAACAGCTTCACCAGCTCTAGCTATAGTAGGGGATAATATTGTAACTTTCGGTGCGCTTCCAAATGGAACTTATTCAAATTGTACAATCCTAGTTACAGACACAGCCGGAAATCCAAGTACACTCCTTCCAATTCCTTCTTTTGAAATTGATTCGAATCAACCTGTAACTAAACTCACAACCAGTTGCGTTGCTTCCACTTTCACAGTCAGTACTTTTGTAAATTGTATAGTTACAAGATTAAATGCATCTGATGTGGAAATTACTTCCGGTTCAAATCAAGTTAATTTGTCTTCAAGTTCAGGTAGCGCTTCTTTCAATCCTAATTCTGTAACAATCCCAGGAGGATCTTCGTCTGTCGGTTTTCAATATACAGATGCTCTGCCAGGAGATTCTGTAATTACCGCTGCAAGTTCTGATCCGTCAATTTCAAGTGGTAGTTTTAATATTACCGCGAGCCCTACCCCTATCATCTCAACTCGTATTGATATGAACTTGGATAATAATGATGTATGTACAACCAACGTTGTGAAAGTCACTCTTCAGGCGGTAGATAATGCCGGACATGCTGATACTCTTCTTGATGGAAATGTGACTTTAGCTGTCACTGGTTCAGCTACACCAAACAGTCTTCCAGTACATCTTTCTGGTGGTTTTTATCAGACAAATATTGCTGATGCTAACGCTGAAATTATCACTGTTTCTTTAGTAGATGTAGATACTGGAAAAATCATGCCTGATTCAGCTTCAGTTACTTTCCGAACTTGCGGAGGTGGAGGCGGTTCAATTTCAAATGAATCTTCAACAACACCAACAAATACTTCAACAGCAGATATCTTTATAGCGGGTAAATCTGCATCAGTTACAGGAGGAACAATTAATGTTTTCGGTGTTAATGTTTCAGACAGCTCAACCACTAATTTAGTCCCCTTGGGTCTTGCAGTTAAGCCTAATCAGGATGGATCATTCGTAATTAAAAAAGAAAATATACCAGCTAATTTCCCAGCTTTTGGAATTCAATATACCGATGTAAATGGCAACAGTGCTCCATTTATGCTTTACAATAATGACAAAGAGGGAAATATTAATGTAAAAAGCGCCAACATTCCTCCGACAGTTTCGATTTCTGATGACCACTTTGCATTCTTTACTTACATCCGAGGTTATGCAAAAGATAAGACTATAACCTTATATATTGATGGTAAAATGTACAAGAAGACCAATATAAAAGCAGATGATTCTTACGAAATTCAGGTTTCTGCCAATGACCTGTCTGACGGCCAGCACACATTCTATGTTGTAGATGGTTTGAAAGGAAAATCACTTGAACAATCCTTCCAGATTGTGAAGACTAGAATACCGCAGGTGGATACGAATAAAGATGGCAAAGTTAATCTTGCAGATGTTTCAGCCTTCAATGCAACTTTTCTATATGAAAAGACTGGTGGAAAATTATCGGATTCACAGATAAAGAAATTTGATTTCAATAAAAATGGTACAATAGATCAAGGAGATTTTAGTAAGCTTTTGCAAGCAATTAAAAAATAATTAAATTCATCTATTAATGAATAATTACAAATCAATTTTTGTTCAGTTCTCATTAGTTGCAATCATCATATTTGCTGTATTTTTTAGACCAGCCATTACCGAAGCGGCTAGTTTAGGAATGTTTACCGACAAAGCAAATCCGGTAGTAGGGGATACTCTGACTGTTGATGTTAAGATTGATAGTGAAGACGTGAGCATTAACGCTGCACAAGCTACCATTAAATTTCCAACTGATATTTTAAAAGTTGATACTCTTGATAAGACTGATTCCACTTTTAATTTTTGGTTGACGGAACCTTCTTTTGATAATACTCTAGGAAATGTTTCTTTTGTTGGTGGTTCGACGATCAGCGGTTATTCGGGTAAATCACTGCAAGTGCTTCGAATTAAATTTAAAGTGATAGGCAATGGTGATGCTAGTTTAGTTTTCTCCGATACTGCCATCAGTGCAGCTGATGGTTCCGGTGCGAATGTTCTCTCTATCAGTAAAGGAGTTTCTTTTTCTGTTCTAAGTAAATCAGAGGTGAATAAAGCGGCGCAGGCTCAGATCACGCGTGCGGCTGAAATTGCTGCTTCATTGCCTACGAAGCCAGTTTTAAACGTTTTACTTTATCCCAATTCAGGCAGTTGGTATGATACAGTTTCAGATTTTTCAGCTAATTGGAATTTGCCTAAAGATGTGACCGATATTGCATCTTCTCTTGATAAAATTCCAAATACAGATCCCACAAAATCAGAAGGGCTTTTCGATAATAAGACATTCAAGGCTCTTTCAAATGGAGTTTGGTACTTGCATGTTAGGTTTAAGAATAATATCGGCTGGGGTGTTACCAATCATTACAAGATATTGATTGATGCTCTTCCACCATTACCATTTAAAGTAGAAATAACAGGTGATCCTGTTTCTGATAATCCAACACCTGAGATTAAATTTTCTTCCAGTGATCAATTTTCAGGTATCGATTATTATCAAATATTAATTGACGGTAAGGAAGAAGTTAAAACTCAAAAAACTTCTTATGTGTTCAAACCAGTTGCACCAGGCAAGCATCAGGTCGTTGTTGATGCCAGAGATAAGGCTGGCAATATTACAGAAGGCAGATTAGATCTTGAAATTTTGCCAATTCAATCGCCGGAAATACTTTTTATTAACCGCAATATATTTATCGGAGAGGGCGGATTGTCCTTAAATGGTTCTTCTTTTCCTTCATCAACGATACTTTATAATCTTAAATTAGAGTCGGGGGAAAGTATATTTAAAGGAGAAGTATCATCCAATGAAAAAGGCTTTTGGTCTGTCAGCATTGATCAGTCTCTTAAAAAAGGTTCTTATATTGTTGAAATTACTGCGAAGGATAATCGTGGCGCATTGAGCTTTCCAGTAAAATCTGACAGCATTAGCGTTACCGAAAGGCCTGTTTTGGTATTGGGTAAATTAAATGTCACATATCAAGGCCTTCTGGTTATTCTAATTCTGTTTTTTGGAATCTCGTTCTTTTCCGGTTGGGTTTTAAGAAATCTTGCTGAAAAACAAAGGCATAACCGTATTATAATTGCTGAGAGAGATGTGAATGCTATCCTTGTTAATATCGAGAAAGACATAGCATCTATAATTAAAGAACATAAAGTTAACGGTGAAGCTCCAGGCAAGGATGTCGAAATAAATGTTAACTACACACTCAAGAAGATTGATGGTAATATTGAGAAAGCAAAGAATTACGTGCTTGAAAATATAGAAGAAATAGGATAATATATAATAATATGAAAATACTTATAGTAGAAGATGAAGATGTTTTAGCAAAAGTGCTTGAAGAAAAATTCAAAAAAGCCGGTTTTTCAACCAAGATTGCGACTGATGGCGAAGATGCTCTTGATGATATTAAAAACTGGAAACCAGATGTTATTTTGCTTGATTTGATGTTGCCTAAAAAAGATGGTTTTGAAGTTCTAAAAGGAATAGAGGGGGATAATGTGCCGGTTATAATTACCAGTAATCTCGGTGATGATGAGAGCATTAAGAAAGGCTTGAAGCTCGGAGCGGTAGACTATTTTGTAAAAAGCGAGCATCCAGTCAATGAAATCATAGACAAGGTAAAAATGGTAATCCTTAAAGGAAAATAAGAAAAAATGAATTTCTTTAGTTTTAAAAAAGAAGCCAAACAAGGGGTGAATTCTACTACTATAGTTTTTATTATTCTCGGTATTGTTATATTTATCGGTATTGTTTTTACATTCTTTTTTTCAAATGCCATAGATAGATTTGTTTACAGTATTAAAACTGATCCCGTGACATCTTCAGTGCACTCAGAGAGCACTGTGTATATTAATGATCTGAAATATTTTTTAGATTGGCAGAGCGATGATTCACAAAAACATCTGAGTTCTTTTGTGGATGCTGTAAAACTGACCATACCTAAAACTGCTGCCATTAACATTTACGACAAAGATTCTATTTTAATTTGGACTGACTTGAATGTTTTGAATGGAGATATAGGTAAGAAACACGAGACTGATGATGTTTTGGAAACCATAAAAGGAGGACAGCTTGTTAAATCGGTAGATTCAGACATTCTCAAAGAATTTAATTCTCAGAATCTTTTGGAAATTTATACACCCGTATATATCAGTGGTAACAATGAAAAGATAGGTGTGGTGGAAGTTTATTTTGATACTTCAGATATAGTTTCTTTCATTAGAAGGCTTTATGTTTTTGTTTGGGGTACTATACTAGGATCTCTTATTATTATATTTTGGTTGTTGCGTTATTCATTCGGTAAACAAAATAAAAAAATTAAAGATTATTCATTTAATTTAGAGCAAAAAGTTTCTGATAGGACAAAAGAGTTGCAGGGAAAAATAGAAGAATTAGAAAGATTCCATGAATTGACTGTCGACAGGGAATATAAAATGATTGAACTAAAAAAAGAGCTGGAAGAATTGAAAAATAAAATAAATGTTTAATTTTTTCCATAAAAACAAGGATTCCCTAGAAAAGCGTTTAGAAGAAAACGAGAAAATATGTTTGGAATTAAAAGAAAGGGAAAAAATGTTCCGAACTCTTTTAGATACCACTCCTCTTTGTATTAAATGGTTCGATAAAAATGGCGATTTGATCTCGATAAACAAAAATGGCCGAGAAGAGCATTTTTTAACTGATAAGACTGACGAAGAAATAAAAAAATGGAATTATTTTGAGTGCATTGAAAAAAGATACCATCAAAAAATAAAAGATGCCATGAAATTGGCATTAGAAAAAGGAGAGTCGAGTAGTTTTGAAATAGAGCATGTTGCCGGCACTTCCAAAGGTGAATGGTGTCAGAGCAGTTTTGAGCCTGTAAAAAATGAAAAAGGAAAAGTGGAATACGTTTTGTTTTTATCCCGTGATGTCACTTATGAAAAAACAAAAGAGGGAGAAAGACAGGATTATCTAAAGAAAATTGAAGATACCAAAAATGCTCTCTATAACATCTTAGAAGATAGTAAAGAATCGGAAAGAAGAGCTCAAGAAGAGAGCGATTATTCAAAGGCGATTATTTCTTCAATGGGAGAAGGGCTTTTGATTATTAACAAAGATTACAAAATTTCTTTATTAAACAACAAAGCTCAAGACCTTTTAGGTGTTTCGGTTGATAACGCTATCGGACGCAATGTAAAAAACATAATTACAACATTAAAAGGAGATATTCTACTTGATGAAAAAGACATTCCAGTTGTAAAAATGTTTGAGACTGGCCAGACAATTTATGCAAACATAGAAGATAATATTTATTTCCAAACTTCTGCTGATAAAAGATTTCCAGTCGGTTTGGCGATAACACCTCTCGTAGAAAATGGTGTTACCAGCGCAGTTGTGATTTTCTGGGATTTGACCGAAGAAAAAGATTTAGACAAGGCAAAAAACAGCTTTATCTCCATAGTTTCGCATCAGCTACGTACACCTCTTACAACACTCCGTTGGGTCTCTGAATTATTTCTGTCAGGTGACATTGGTAAATTGACCGATAAGCAAGTTGGTTTTATGGAAGATTTACACAAGGGGTCAGTTCGCTTACTTGATTTGATCGGCGCATTACTTGCTATTAGTAGACTTGAAGCCGGCAGAGTTAATATTGAAACAGAAATGACTGATGTAAAAAGTATAACTGATGAAATATTGGAGCAATTGAAGAATCTTGCAAATAAAAAACACTTAAAAGTTAATTTTATTGCTGATCCAAAATTGCCGAAAATAAAATTGGGTACTGAATTTTTAAGGCAGGCAATACTAAATTTGATTTCCAATTCTTTAAACTACACTCCGGATGGCGGCAAGATTGATATCTCTTTGAAAAAAGAGATAGTCGGTGATAAAGAACAAGCAATCTTTATGATTAAAGATAATGGCATTGGTATTCCTAAGAATGCTCAGAGTAAAATTTTTGAGAAATTTCACCGCGCCGATAATGCTGTTTCAACTGTTCCCAGTGGCACTGGATTGGGTCTCAATTTGGCGCGTTCTGTCGTGGAAATGTGGAATGGAAAAATATGGTTCGAATCAGAAGAGGGAAAAGGAACAACTTTTTATTTTACTATTCCTTTGTCTGGTATGCAGTCGAAAAAAGGCGAAGTGGGATTATTGTCTTGATTATTCATAATTAAAAATATATGGCCAAGGAAATAAAAAAATTAATACTCGTTGTTGAAGATGAACCAAGCCTTTTGCATGTGATTACGCACAAGCTGGAAAAAGATGGTTTTGATACTATTACTGCAAGCTCTGGAGAGGAAGCGTTGCAAGTCTTGGAAAAGACCAAACCTATTGATTTGATCTGGCTTGATCTGCTTATGCCTGGCATGGGCGGATTGAAATTCTTGGAAATTATTAAAAACAACGAGAATTATAAAAATATTCCGGTGGTTGTCGTCTCTGTTTCTGCGGGAGTCGATACGCTTAAAAAAGTCTCCGAGTACAATATATTGGAATACATTATGAAAGGACAAACTGATTTGAATCATATTGTCGAAAGAGTTAAAAAGCATTTGAATAGTGCAAAATAAACTAATTTATAAAAATTGAGAAAGTGTGATAAAGTATCTGGGTCAGGAGCCGTGTCAGAGTGGTCTAACGTACCTCTTTGCTAAAGAGGCAGGGGCTTCAAAACCCCTCGGGAGTTCGAATCTCCCCGGCTCCGCAATTTTTGAATATATTTTCTTTTTTGCCACGTTTTTTGATATAATAGAAAAATGATTGAAAGAAACAACAAAAATTTTGTCACTTTATTTAAAAGAGTTTCATTTTTTTTAGGTATTGTTGTTGTTTTTTTGGGTAGTTCCGTTATTTTGGGCTATTTTTTAGATAACCAATTCATGAAGTCTGTGTTTTCTGGTTTAGTATCCATGAATCCTCTTACTGCTATTGCTTTCATTCTTTCTGGGATATCTCTTATGTGTTGCACTAATGAAAAGGGGAAGAAGGTTATTTTTTATGTTGGGTTA
This sequence comes from Candidatus Nomurabacteria bacterium, assembly GCA_023267435.1. Taxonomy (GTDB): domain Bacteria; phylum Patescibacteriota; class Minisyncoccia; order Phycocordibacterales; family UBA9973; genus UBA9973. The sequence continues at coordinate 107,340 of JAHFNH010000003.1, read as the reverse complement.
ACTTGTGCATTATTAGTTTTCTTTATTGGTTTGTTAAAATTTAGTGGAGTCTTATTAAACAAAGATATTCATTTAGACAACTATTTTTTTAGCCAACAATTAAATGCAGAGGCTCTGGTAACGGGTCAGACAAATCGTATGGCTCCTAATACAGCTCTAAGTTTTTTAATTGCTGGAATATCGTTAATTTTACTTTATAAAAAAAATGATAAAAAATATGCACAATTATTTTCTGTAATTTCTTTTTTTATAGGTTTTCTTGCCTTTTTAGGATATTTATATGGCGTGAAAAATTTTATTGGAATTGTTAATTATATTCCTATGGCATTAAACACCGCAATTTCCTTTATGCTTTTGTCTGTTGGAATGTTGTTTAGTTTTCCTGATCAAGGATTGATGATTTTTCTATCAACAGAAACTACTGCTGGAATTGTTACACGTAAATTAATTCCTCCAGCCTTCTTTTTTCCGTCCCTTTTTGGATATTTAGATATTCTTCTTAGAAGAAGAGGAATATTTCCGCATGAATTTTCAATGTCCCTTTCTATTGTTGGTATCATTATGGTACTTTTCCCATTTATTTGGTGGATAGGTTCTGTGCTTTATGAATTAGAAAAAATGCGTCAATTAGCTGATGAAAAATTAATTCAAGAAAAGAAAAAAAATGAAATACTGTTAGCTAGTATTGGAGACGGGGTTGTTGCCATCGACAGGGAATGGAATGTTACTTTATTCAACAATGCTGCAACTTTGCTCACTGGCTGGCAAGAGCAGGAAGTGATCGGTCAACCGCTTAGAAAATTCATAAAATTTATGCATGAAAAAGATCGTTCAGAAAATATTTCTTTCATAGAAGACGCGATGCTTTTTGGTAAGGTTATTTTTATGAAAAATCCTTCATTTTTTGTCGACAAAGCTGGCAATGACATACCTGTCGGTGATAGCGCCGCGCCGGTCTTTGACGATGCTGGAAATGTAACAGGCGCAATAATTGTTTTCAGAAATTCTTCCGAAGAGAAAGAAAGCAGGACACTTAAATCTGATTTTGCTTATGCTTCTCATCAACTAAATACTCCTGTCACTAAGGCATTATGGAGCATAGATCAGGCGATAGAAGAAAAAGATATGGTTAAAATTAAGGATAAGCTGAATATTGCCCACCAGTCGATAAAGAGCACGCAAAAGCTTGTTTCTCAGCTTTATACTGTTTCGATAATTGATCAAAAAAATATTTTGCCGTCTTATAAAAATGTAAATTTGGCGAATTTGTTTGAAACAGCTGTCAGTTCTTTAAAAGAAAAAGCAGACAAATCTAACATAATCATTAAGACAGAAGGCATTTCATATTTAGCTGAGATCAAGACAGATCCGAAGCTTCTCGAACAGGTTTTTATTGAATTGATTGAAAACGCTATTAATTACAATAAACCCGAAGGAGAGATAGATATTAGAGTTTCGATAGATGAAAATAAAAAGAATATTATTTTATCGTTTAAGGATAATGGCATTGGCATTCCTCCTGAACAGCAAAGCATAATATTTACCAAGTTTTTTAGAGGTAATAATTTTGATACGACTGAAATTGTTGGTGCGGGTTTGGGATTATTTATTTGCCATGAATATGTAAATATTCTTGGCGGAAAAATTTGGTTTGATTCTGAAAAAGGCAAGACCATTTTCTTTGTCTCTTTGCCACTCAATTAAATAATTTATTATATTATGACTTTTTTTGAAAAATTAAAACAAAAAATATGGCGAGGAATATATAGATTTTTCCCGATGCTTCAGAAAGATTTGTTGAAATGGGGTCTTGTCTGGCATGAGAAAAAAAGACAAAAATATCATCTCGGCTGGTTGGCTCCGCACAAAACATTAGGGGGTTTAAAAAAACATTTGAATGAGAAATGGGGATTCGGAAATCATTTCGTGGCTTGGACTGATACGGGCCAGGTGTTGTCGTGGCGCAAACTAGAAAGCTTCAGCAGACAATATCATTTGCGTGTTTTTGAAGACGGGGAAATAAGAGGGCATTATGAGTTTACTCCCGAGGAACACCCTGTGGATCATTTTGCTGAAAATGGCGAGACAGAACACAAGGCTGATTTTATTAAATTTTTAGGAGATTTTGTGGTGCAAGAAAAATATATCTCTCATCTTACGATGGATCCGGATGCTTACAATCCTGATTCAGAAGTCACTATAGATAAAATAAAATAAATTTCTCTTATTTCTCTTGATAACTCTTTACAAAATCTTAGAATCTTGCTAAGGTGTTATTCTGTGGTTCTTTGAAAAATAATTTAAATTGTATTGGATCGTGAAAAGCACGGATCGCATCAGGTTCTGGTGCTGTGCGTGCTTTTCATAATCCGGAGTTATGCATTGCCTGGACGACACAGTATGTCGACAATTCAAAACTATAAACTTTAAATTCAAATCTTATGAACAAAACAAAATCAGTTTCTACTACAGGAACATTAATCAGAACAGAAATTAAGCCCGCAGTTGCAAAAGTAGCACTTTTTATTTTCGCCATCATGGTGGGATTTTCCTCAGAAAAAATAATTGCCCGGTTTAAAGAAGAAAGAGAAAAAATGATCAAATTTGGTATTGATCCCGGAATGTTTCAAGCGTTGCTTGATTATTTTAAAAAGGGAGAAACGCCAACTCTTTCAAAAGAAAAGGCTGAGTTAATCGCTTACTATTACATGGTGTACAATGAAGCTAACGGAATCAGTGTTATTAAATGGCTTGCTAAAATTAGCACAGCAGCGCCCTTTAAGTTTATTTTTGAAACCGTTTCAACTACACCGGTTGAACACCTGGAATTCCAAAAATCATCGATCAGCAAGGTGTTAAAAAGTTTATCGGTAAAATGGATCAATGTTTTTGCAGTAACAATAAATTCTAAGATTAAGGAGATTTCTGACCAATATCCGTATATGGCAGAACAGTTGGGTATGAAAAAAATAACCCTGACCTTGACTGATTTGATAGAATTTATTGCCTGCCTTACTCATGACACTACTTTTGTAAATAAAATAGAATTTGCCGATGCGGTCATCGAGCAGAAAGATTTTATTTCACAAAAGATAAATTGTTCAGTGAAAGACATCGTGGCTTTTGCTAATGAGCTTAAAAAACAGGAAACCTATTTCAATAGCAATAATAATCCAAAAATAAACACTGTTGCCACCCGTTTGATCATGGGTGGATTTACAGCTTTCACTCTTGTAAAACTGAGTGAGGTGGATAGAACTATTGTTGCGTTGAACGCCAGCCATGCTTCCTAAAAAGTAGAAAAATTAATCAAAACCATATGAGTTCTCCGGACTCTATGGTTTTTTTATTTGCAATTTTACTTTTTATATAACTATTCTTGAAACTCTGAGTGCGCTTAGAATAACGAGGACATCTATTCCTTCCTGTAGAAGCGCGCCGGAAAGGGGATTGATGAACCCGAGTGTTGCCAATATCATAGCGCAGATTGAAAGTCCAATGCCGACAAGTATTCCTTGTTTGGCGATGATGATAGTTTTTCGCGCGATTTGATATATATCTGCTACGCGTTTGATGGAGCTATGAATGATAACCATATCAGAAGCGTAGACTGTCGCTGTATCACCGTGTGTCGCCATGGCAATGCCGACGTCTGCTTGCGCAAGCGCTGGAGCATCGTTGATACCGTCGCCAACCATAGCCACTGGCCCGTTTTCTTTATTTGTTTTTTTAACAATTGAAACTTTTTCTTCCGGCAGGCAATCAGCGTAGACTTTTTTTATACCAATACTATCAGCTATTCTCTGTGCAACATTTTCATGATCTCCGGTAACCATCGCGCAGGAAATATTATATTCAGAAGTTAGTTTTTGGAATATTCCTTCCGCGTCTTTTCTTACTGTGTCTGAAAATATTATTGCGCCCAGAACTTCTTTTTCTCGCGCTAAATAAACAGACATCTTCCCATCATCTCTATTTTTTTCATGTTCTTTTTCAATTTCGGATGGAATTGAAATATTTTGTGATTTTAAAAATGACAGCTTGCCGAGAAAATAATTTTTACCTTCAATAATACCACTGACTCCTTCTCCGAAATATTCTTTGAATTTAATTGTTTCATGGAAAAATAGTTTTTCTTTATTAGCGAAAGTTACCATTGAACGTGCCAGAATATGAGACGATCCGCGATTAAGAGATGCCGCAATGCTCATAATTTCATTAGGATTTCCTTTTGTGTTTTCTATTTTTACAATTTCAGGGACGCCTAAAGTGATCGTGCCTGTTTTATCAAAAAGGATACTTCTGATGTTTGCGAGGTTTTCTAATGCCCCGCCATTTTTTACAATAATGCCTGATTTTGCCGCTCGGCTCATTCCGGAAATTATTGCGATCGGCGTCGCTAATATCAGAGGGCAGGGCGTAGCGACTACAAGCACAGCCAGAACTCGCACTGCGTCATGAAATACAAGCCAGGCAATTAGAGATATTCCAATTGTTATAAAAGTAAAAACAACAGCGTATTGATCGGCGAGACGGACGATCGGAGCTTTAGATTCTTGAGCGCTTTTTACCAATGAGACTATTTTGGCATAACGGCTTTCCTTCGCTATCTTTGTCGCACGAATCAAAATATTACCAGTTGTGTTTTCTGTTCCAGAAGATACGAAACTTCCGGAAATTTTTTCGACTGGTATTGATTCTCCGGTCAGACTTGATTCATCTATTAAAGAAATTCCTTCGATAACTATTCCATCGACAGGAATTATTTCTCCCGACTTTATTAAAATTTCATCGTTTGGATTTATTTCATCTACAGAAACTTCTATATAAAGACCGTTTTCTTTTTTGGTCGCGCGCGTGGGAGATTTTTCCAAAAGTTTTGTCAGTTCAAGGCTCGCTCGGCGCATCGCATATGCTTCGAGTGTTTGTCCGCCGGAGAGCATTAAAATAATTACTAACCCAGGTAAGAATTGTCCAAGCAATAGTGCGCCCAAAATTGCCACGCCGGCAATGATGTCGACTCCGAAATGCCCTTTTATTATGTCGCGGATGATGCTTATCCAAAGAGGCAAAGCGAGTACAAAAATACTGATTTCAAATATTTCAGAAATTAATTCTTTTTTCCCGAAAATAAATAAAAAACCAGAAATGATTAATACAACGCAACTAGCGAGTACGATCCACGCTGGAAATGAATAACTTCTTAGTTTAGCTATCATACAAGTTACATTATAGCTTTTATTTTTTCAAAAACTAATCTATTTTAGATTCAGGTATGACTAAATCCCAGAGCTTGCCAGCAACATTATTTGGCTTACCAAAAAGAGGGTAGTGGTGAAGATCTATGAAAGGCAGACTGTTTAATTCTATGATTCCGCAGTGCTGTTCTTCGAACCACGGTTTGGTAATATCTTCTATTATAAAATCGACTCCAACAATCGGATTTTCCAAAAAAGTTCCAATTCTTTCGAGCATGATTATATTTTCTGGGTGGGTTAATTCTGTCAGTTCTGTGGTAGTGCCTCCGCATCCTCGACTCGTCTTTTGAGAGAAGGTAATAACTTTTCCTTTTTCTGGAATACTTTCCATTGTTACACCTTGTCGAGCAAGTTCTACTTCTGCTTCGTGGTCTATCAGTATTGGATGAAAGATAGGTCCCTTGCGTTCCGGTCTTTTATTTTCTTCTTCCCAAAGTTCGCGCACAGTATGAACTCCATCGCCTGTAATTGCCGGCTGGTCGCGTTTTACCACTCCGACAAGTTTTCCGTCAATCAGTGTTCCACGGAAAAGATAACCATTTAATTCTTCCTCGACAATAACGAAAGGGGAGAGTTTCTTTGCCTTTCTGTATCCAATCATTAAATCTTCTGGTGTTTCTAGATGTATCATTGTATGTCTGCTTCTGGATCCTAAATTTGGTTTAGTAATTACTGGCTTTCTAATTTTTCCAAAAATATTAAGTGCTTGAAAACGATTCCAAGCCACTCCGCCATCTGCGACGGGTAATTTGATGGCTTGGAATTTCTTTTTCATTGTTCCTTTATTGTCCATCCACTGCAATGATTTTGTATTTTCTTTTTCTGGTCTTGGCAATCCGTCGAAGGAAATCGTCTTGCCATTGTATTTAGCGATGAAAATATCTCTGATCGGACCTAGATGAAATTCGCGTACTTTTATTCCGCGCCTTTCTGCTTCATCCCAAAATGCTTTCGTACGCCAAGTATCTTTTTCATCGGGTTTGTCTGACAAATGACCGAGCTTTAGAAAGACCATTGTTTTTATAAAAGGCAGGGAGACTTTACGTGAAATAGCTTCAGCTGGATTTTTAAAAACATATTCCATGAAATTGAGAAATGGCTGATTTAGCCAGCCTATCAAGACAGAAGTGTAAGCTATCCAGTGTATTGTTTGCGCTGGTTCGCAATCTTTGCAGTGTTTCATAAAGATGAGTATAACATAAAAAAGGAACAACTTTTAAGTCATTCCTTTTTGTTTCTGCGTTTTATTTTCTCTTTGATACCTCAGGCGGAATCGCTTCGGTATTGAAGTTTGTGATCTCAATCACCATTTTTTCTTCTGTAAATTTTTTAAATTTACAGACTATGCCTAATTTAATTTCCTGTCTTCCTAGTGTCATAGACTGATTGTATTGATCATATGCGATGATAGCCATGAAGCATGTTTTTTCTTTTTCTAAAAAAGAAGCATGTTTTTCTGAAACTTCTCTTGAGGGAAAAGTTATTTTAAAACAAGCATCCTTTTCGTCATATTTTATTATGAAAGGAGAGGAGTACCCCTCTTGATCTGATAACCAGTCTTTGTAGCTGACAAGAACGCCTTCGTGAGCACCTTTGCGCAGAAACTCTATACAAACGCTTATTTTTTCCATCTTTACGAAGAATTGATTGATTTAACTAATTGTAATACATTTTATAAAAAAGTAAAGTCAGTTATTTGTTTGACTTTTATGTACGGTCTGTGTTATAATTCATCTGAATCAAAAGCGATCCGCTTGTCAGGATAAATTCTTTGAAAATTGGAAACACATTTTAAATCGGTGGCTCACTCCGATATGAACGAATTTTTAATGAGGCTTGAAATAGCTCTTAAAAATTTACCTGATAATCCTAAACCTCAGTGTAAAGGATTTTATCTTGCATATTATTACAAATACGGGGATACATTAACCGTTGAAAAAATTGGAGATGTTCCTGTAGAAAAGCAAATGAAGTATTTTCAATTTGCTGTTAAAAAAGTAATGCAGACGTTGTCATTTGGAAAAATACGCTCTAAGGAATTTGAAAATGATACATTAGAACAGTATCCTGGCGCAATAACATTAATAAATGGTTGTGCTGGTGTATCCGGACATGAATCAATGATTGATGAAGCTATTAGCACATTATGGTTAATAGCGATCCACAATTCAGGGTCAATGAGTAATTTTAATAATTGGGAAGTTTTCTTAGAAACTGCTCGTATCATTGGTGAATCTGTTGCTCCAGACAATAAATTTATTCCAATAATTGCAAAATTAATGACTGAGCAAAAATAAGGGATTAGAGTAATAAATAAAAAGACATTGGAAATTTCAGTGTCTTTTTTTATTTTTAATGCGCGATAGCGAAAGCAATTATCTTTTTCGCGCCGTGTTTTTTTAAAATTTTTCTGGCTTCATTGAAAGTCGCACCGGTGGTGGTGACATCATCTATTAATATTATATTTCTTCCTTTTATTTTTTCTGGATTTTTTATGTCGAAAGATCCGACAATGTTTTTTAATCTTTCATTTCTATTTTCAACTTGTGCTTGGTGTTTAGTGTCATGCGGTTTTATCAAGACGTCTGTTTCGAGTTTAAAATTTTTATTTTTATCTAATTTAATTAATTTTTTACAAATAAGCTCAGCTTGATTAAAACCGCGCTCGTGCCTGCGCTTGCCGGCGAGGGGAATGGGTATCAATATTGGCTCACGGAAATTTTCCATTACTGATAAATCTGAAAGTTCTTCGATAATTCTGCCATACAAAACTTCCGCGAAGATGCCAGCCAGATTAAACTTACCTTTATATTTTAAAAGCCAGATAGATCTTTTTACTGGAGGGTGTCGATAGTCATACATAGGAAATATCCATTTGGCACTTTCGCGTTCCGCTTCGGGAGATTCTTCGAGGCATTTCAAGCACAAATCTGAACCATTTTTGCCACAGGAAATGCAGTTTACAGGGAAAGCTATATTTAATATGGTGTTTAAAAAATTCATATATGATATAATTATAAGCGTAATTCAAGAAAATGGACAATCCTTTTAAAAAATTTTTCTCAAGTGGAAACCTGTTCGGAGGTGGTGGAAGCGATAGCGCTGTCGGCATAGACATCGGTTCTTCGTCGATTAAAGTGGTTGAAATAAAGAAAAAAAACGGAAAAGCCGTACTTGAAACTTACGGAGCCATTGCATTGGGTCCTTATGCTGATCTTGATAATGGACGTGTTACCAATTTACCGGCTGAAAAAATAGTCGAGGCATTGAAAGAAGTTTTAAAACAATCCGGCGTTACGACTCCGTCCGTGGCTCTTTCTGTTCCAGTACAGTCGAGTCTTATTTTTACCATCGATTTGCCAGCACAGGTTAAACAAAGTGAATTGGCGTCCATTATTCCAACGGAAGCTCGCAAATATATTCCTGTGCCGATTACAGAAGTTTCACTTGATTGGTTTGTCCTTCCTAAAAAAGAAGCTTCCTTTGAAGAAGCGAATAATCCTGATTTAGCATCTCTTCCAGCCGATAAGACAGAAGTATTAGTTGTGGCAATTCAGAATGATGCAGTTTCTAAATATCGATCTTTGGTTTCTCAATGTTCTCTCGAAGCAGGATTTTTTGAGATAGAAATTTTTTCTTCCATTCGCGCAAATTTTGAACATGAGCTCTCACCAGTACTCCTTATGGATTTCGGCGCATCGCATACTAAGCTTTCTATTGTCGAATTCGGATCAGTCAGAGGTTTTCATATTATAAACCGCGGGGGAGCAGATATAACCGATGCCATTTCCAAATCTTTAAGTATTCCATATTCCAAAGCGGAAGAAATGAAAAAAGAATTCGGACTTTTCGGAAGTCCTGCGGAAAAAAGTTTGTCCGACATCATCAAAATCCACACCGACTATATCTTTTCAGAAACGAATAATGTATTATTAGGATACGAGAAGAAGTACAATCGGACTATCAGCAAGGTTATACTCACAGGCGGAGGTTCTCTTTTGAAAGGTTTACCGGAAACAGCATCAAATAATTTTCGAGCGGAAGTAAAAATCGGAAATCCATTTTCAAAAATCGGCGCACCGGCATTTTTAGGAAAAGTTCTCGAAACGACAGGTCCCGAGTTTGCAATTGCGTTAGGTTTAGCTTTGCGAAAATTACAATAAGTGAGATAATATAATAAACAATATGGAGTCAGATTTTCAAACATCATTCATACCAAAGAAGCCGATGGTCGAAGAGCGAGCAGTCGCTTCGCGTCCTGTCGGTCTTTTGACTATTCTTTCAATTTTTATTTTCATTTCCATAGTAGTTGTCTCTGGTGGATTATATTTTTATAAAGGAATTTTAGCTAAAAATATTACTCAAATGCAGAACGATTTAAATCTTGCTCAAAATCGTTTTGAACGTTCTAAAATAACTCAGCTTCAAGTATTAGACAAGCGTTTGAGTTCTTCTAATGAAATTCTTGCGAACCATATTGCCGTATCTCCGATTTTCGATGTTCTCTCAAGAGAAACTTTAAAAAATATTAGATATACAAAATTTAGTTATGATTTCAGTGGCGAAAAAAATGCCAAAGTAGATGTTAAAATGAGTGGACAGGCTATAGGATATCGTTCGATTGCGTTACAGTCTATGCTTTTTTCTACAAATGCAAAAGAATTAATCGATCCAGTTTTTTCCAATCTTTCTCTTGATAATAATGGTAATGTTTTGTTCGATTTAGAATTTTCGGTCGATCCATCGTTTGTAGATTATAAGCAAATGCTCGCAACGCAGAGCAGTAATACTCAATAATTATGTTTCGATTCGCTTTTCCAGCAATTTTAATAGGAGTCGCCGCTGCAGGGTTTTTTGTATTTACTGTTCCGCTTTACAATGATATTTCTGATTTGAGATCTCAAGTCGCTTCTTATAATGAAGCATTGAATAATTCCAAGACGCTTGAAGCTGAGCGAGACAAATTGACTCAAAAATATAATTCGATTGATCCTGGAAATTTGGATAAATTACAGAAGTTCTTACCTGATACTGTAGATAATATTCGTTTAATTTTGGAAATTGAAAAGGTTGCTTCGCCTTACGGTATGGTCTTGAAAGATGTGAAATATGACACAACCAGCCAATCCGCTACTGCTCAACCAAGTGGTGCAATCCAAGGGGGAGTCGCCAATACTGCTTCACGCAAGAATTACGGAGCTTGGAATTTGGAGTTTTCTACTCAAGGCACTTATTTAAATTTTCTTAATTTCGTAAAAGATTTGGAAAGTAATCTAAGAATTGTCGACGTATCATCAATTCAATTTGCTTCTGATACTGGTGCGGGGCTTTCCGCTGCGGCAGCTGCTACTTCTTCTAATTCTTATAAATATGGATTTAAAATTAAAACTTATTGGCTGAAAAATTAAAATATGTCTTCAATAATCAAAAACATAATAATATTAGCAGTCGTCGCCATAATCCTTATCTTGGCTTATGTCTTTTTCCTTAAACCTGCTCCAGACCAGTCAGCTTTAACTTCATCCACTGGCACATCAACCACAAGTACGACTAGCACAGGTTCTAGTGCTATCGGTGGAGATTTTCTAACTGTCCTTCTTAATGTAAAAAGCATAAAATTAGATGATTCTATTTTTTCTGATCCGGCTTTTGCTACTTTGCGTGATTCTAGCATTCAACTTGTATCTGATGGAACAGAAGGAAGACCAAACCCATTTGCTCCTATCGGTTCAGATGTAATCGCAGCTCCCATTAACGCTTTAACTCCTAATACAAACTCTCCAGCTACTACAAATCCTGGTTCGACAAATACTCCAACTACTCAGACTCCAAAACCCTAAACTATATTATGAGTTTTTTAGAAGAATTAGCTAAAAAGGGCGTAATCAATGAAAGCCAAATAGGGGAAATTAAAAATCGTGCCAAAGAAAAGCACGGTGGTAATGTTGATGATACTTTGATTGAATCGGGCGTTTTAGAAGAAACTCTCTTGGAAATAAAAGGAGAGTATTTTCAAATGCCGACAAAAAAAGTAAATCCGAAAGCTCTTTCTTTTGATGCTCTTAAATATATTCCGGAAGATTCTGCGATGCATTATGGATTTGTTCCACTCAGTTTGCAAGATGAAGTATTGGAAGTTGGTGTGACGGATCCGGAAAATATTCAGGCGATGGATGCATTGCAATTTATTTCTGCAAAGCTTGGAATTCCTTTCAAAATTTTTCTCATTTCTAAAACAGATTACAATGGCGTAATGGAAAACTACAAAGGCATTTCAAACCAAGTAGATGAAGCCTTGGGTGAATTAGACGAAGATGAGGCTATTGATTTAAAGAAATCAGGCGAAGCTATGAGATTGAGCAAAGACATAAAAGACGTAAAACCTGGAGAAGAAGAAAAAATTGTAGAAGATGCTCCTGTTATAAAAATCGTCGCAGTTATATTGCGTAATGCCATAGAAGGTAATGCGTCCGATATACATATAGAACATACTGGAGAAAAGGTTAAAGTTCGTTATCGTGTGGACGGCTCTCTTCATACGACGATTATTTTGCCGACAAATGTATACAGCGGAATAGTTGCGCGCATAAAAATTCTTTCCAAATTGCGTCTAGATGAAAAAAGAAAACCTCAAGACGGATCTTTTAGTACAAACATTGATGGCAGAAAAATTGATTTCCGTGTCTCAACAATGCCGGCTTATTATGGTGAGAAGGTTGTGATGCGTATCTTGGATTCTGAAAAAGGGGTGAAGCCGTTAGATCAACTTGGCTTATCAAAAACAAATCTCAAGATGATCAGAGAAGCTATTAAGAAACCTTACGGACTTATTCTTATTACTGGACCGACTGGTTCCGGAAAATCCACCACTCTTTATTCTATGATGAATGAGTTAGATAAGGAAAAAAGTAATATCGTTTCATTAGAAGACCCTGTTGAGTATCACATGCCTGACATAAACCAGTCGCAAATGATGCCGGAAATTGGATATACTTTCGCGTCAGGTTTGCGTTCGATTCTTCGTCAGGACCCAGATGTAATCATGGTTGGAGAAATCCGAGATAAAGAAACAGCCCAGCTCGCTATTCAAGCGGCATTAACTGGACACCTTGTTTTATCAACACTTCACACTAACTCCGCCATTGGCGCTATTCCACGTCTTGTAGATATGGGAGTGGATCCTTATCTTATTGCTCCAACTTTGATTCTTTCTGTGGCGCAACGTTTGACGAGATTAACTTGCCCTTCATCCAGAAAACTTACACCGATGGATAAAAGCATCAGAATGCAGATCGAAGAACAGATGAAAGATTTGCCGGAAGAATTTAAAAAAGATATTGAAATCAAAAACGAGATGTATGATACTGTTCCTTCGCCTGAATGTCCTGCCGGTACTCGTGGCCGTATTGCAATTTATGAAATGTTCAAAGTAGACAAGGAAATGCAGGAAGTGATACTCAAAAACCCTGTAGATTCTGAGATTTACAAGGTTGCCCGTAAGAAGGGAATGCTGATGATGCGTGAAGATGCTATGCTTAAAGCTGTGGATGGTGTAATTCCTTTCCAAGAGGTGTATAATTTCACTAATGAGAATGAATAGGTTCTTTAATCGGTTTATATCATTAAAAGTCGTTTTATAATATAATTAAAAGATAAATATATGAATGAAGGAAAAAGAAAAATTTTACTAATAGATGATGATAGTTTCCTGTTGGATATGTATGCGTTGAAGTTCAGCCAGAGTAATTTTGATGTCCATGCAGTAGGCAGTGGTGCACAAGCTTTAGAGAAACTTCAATCCGGATTAAAGCCCGATATTATCCTGACAGATATAATTATGCCGGAGATGAATGGTTTTGAAATGCTTGAAAAGATCAATGCAGAAAAATTATCTGTTGATTCTGCAAAAATAATTCTTTCCAACAAGGGACAAAAGGAAGATGTTGATCATGGCAGGGAATTAGGCGTAGATGGTTATATCGTTAAAGCAAACTCAACTCCAGCAGAAGTTATCACTCAGGTTTTAGAAATTTTGTCTAAGAAAACTGGTGCTGTTAAATAATAACTTAATTATTATTTTTTAATTTTATATAGGATGGATTATAAAAAAGAACTTGAAGAACTTATTTTGACTGTTATCCGCGAAGGCGGATCTGATTTGCATTTAGGTGGCGGACGCGTTCCGGCTATTCGCGTTAATGGCGAGCTTATTTTTTTAGTCAAACATCCGGTTTTCACTAAAGAAGACATGATCGGAATATTAGGTGAAGTTCTCGACAAAGAAAAACTCACTAAATTTTTAGAAAAGAAAGAAATGGATTTCTCTTATGATTTTAGAGGAGAAGCTCGACTTCGAGGAAACGCTTTTTTCCAAAAAGGATTAATTAGTTTGGCTTTCAGGCTTGTTCCAAAAGTAAAGCCTTTAGCTGACTTGAAGCTTCCTCAGATAATTGCTGATTTAGCTCGTAAGAAACAAGGATTTTTCTTGGTAGTCGGTCCGGTTGGTCAAGGTAAATCAACCACCTTGTCGGCTATGATAAATTTGATCAATAACGAACAGGCGCGCCATATTGTGACCGTAGAAGATCCAATAGAGCATGTGTATGTTCCAAATAAATCCATCATTGATCAGCGTGAAGTCGGTATTGATACAGAGGATTTTCATATAGCTTTAAAATCTATTTTTCGCGAGGATGTAAATGTAATAATGATCGGTGAAATGCGCAATCCTGATACTATTTCGACAGCTGTGACTGCTGCCGAGACGGGTCATCTCGTTCTTTCAACTTTACATACTAATAATGCTTCTCAGACGATAGATCGTATTATCGATTCTTTCCCAGGCAACCAGCAGGATCAGATCAGAGTTCAGCTTGCTTCCAGCTTGCTCGGTATTTTCTCCCAAAGGCTTGTTCCCAGAATTGCTGGCGGACTTGTGCCAGCTTATGAACTCCTTTTAAATAATAGCGCTGTTTCAAATTTGATTCGCGAAAAGCGCACTCATGAAATAGATGTGGTTATAGAAACGGGGATGGAGAGCGGAATGGTTGATTTAAACCGTTCTCTCATAGAGCTCGTGCGCGCAGGAGAAATTTCAATCGAGAACGCTTATCAATATTCATTAAATCCAAAAGCGCTCGAGCGCATGATTTAATAATTAATAATTACAAATATGTTATTTAAATATAAATCAGTAGACGACAAAGGAATAAGTAGGGAAGGATCGATCGATGCGACCAATCGCGATATGGCGATAAGCGGGCTTCAGCGCCGTGGCCTTATTGTTATTTCTATAAAAGAAGAAGGCGCTAAAACTTCTCTTCTTCAATTTTCTTTCACACAAAGAATTCCAATGAAAGATGTCGTGATTCTTTCTCGCCAAATCTCGACTTTATTCGAAGCGCAAGTGTCAGCCCTTAAAGCTTTCACAATGCTTGCAGCCAATGCAGAAAATAAAATATTGAGCCATAAACTCAATCAAATCAGTGATGATTTACAGGCGGGTGTTTCCATTTCCGGTGCCTTAGCAAAACATCCGGATGTTTTTTCTGATTTTTATGTGAACATGGTCAAAGTTGGAGAAGAAACAGGAAAATTAAATCAAACCTTTGCACATTTGGCTGATTATTTAGATCGCCAATACGCACTAACTTCTAAAACTAGAAACGCTCTTATTTATCCTATTTTCGTTATCGTTACATTTTTTGTGGTGATGGGTCTTATGTTCGTCGTGGTTATTCCGAAATTGTCAGCTATTCTCTTAGACTCCGGACAAGATATTCCTTTTTATACTAAAGTCGTTATTGCGCTTTCTGATTTCACTGTTCACTATGGTTTTCTTGCTATCATTTTCGTAGCACTTTTAGGTGTCTGGCTTTGGAGACTTTCTAGTACTGAAAAAGGAAAAGAATATCTCGACAAGGCTCGTCTCTCTATCCCTGCAGTGGGCAATCTTTATAAAAAATTATATCTTTCTCGTATTGCTGACAACTTAGACACAATGCTCACTTCTGGTGTGCCGATTGTGCGAGCTATTGATATCACTTCTTCTGTTGTTGGCAGCCGAGTGTATAAGGAAATATTAAAAGACGCAGCAGACGGAGTGAAGTCAGGTCTAGCGCTTTCTGCTGCTTTTGAAAAACATCCGGAAATGCCGGGTATTATGGTGCAGATGGTGAAGGTCGGAGAGGAGACAGGTGCCTTAGGTTCAATTTTAAAAACTTTGGCTGATTTTTATAAGCGCGAAGTGGATGATGCAGTTGATACACTTGTCGGGCTTATTGAGCCGGTTATGATCGTGGTTTTAGGTCTCGGTGTGGGACTGCTTCTAGTTTCTGTTTTGATGCCGATTTACAATATGGCAGGAGGAATAAGCTAGAAGTGGATATCTCTTTTACATTTGTGGTATAATAGGACAGTTATATATTATAAGAATAATTAAAAATAATTTATGAAAAAAATGAATTCAAAGAAAGGTTTCACATTGATTGAACTTTTGGTCGTTGTTGCTATCATCGGCATCTTGGCTTCTGTTGTTTTGGCATCATTAAACTCTGCAAGAACAAAAGGTGCAGATGCCGCAATCAAATCAAATTTAAGCGGTATGAGAGCTCAAGCAGCGCTTTATTATGATACTAACAATAAATATTCTACCGGACTCCTTGCTTGTAATGTCACAAGTGCTGGTGTTGCTAGTAGTTGTACCGATATGTTTGGTCCTTCTGCAAGCCTTGGCGCTTTAGAAGCAATGAAAGCTACAGCTGCAGCTTCTGGTACAATCGCATATGGTTATGTTGACTCTACTGGCCAGCTTTGGGCAGCGGGTGTTCAATTAAAATCACAAAATGTGGTTAATTCTTCTTCTGGTGTTGATTATTATTGTGTTGATTCTGCCGGACTTGCTAAAATTGAGGATACTCTGACACTCAATACTGTTTTTACTGCTTGCCCATAATATAAAAATTATTTAAACAAAAACCACTCTAGTCTTGGAGTGGTTTTTGTTTTGCGTTGTTGTGATATAATAAAGGAAGCTTTATTAATTTAAATCAATAAAAATGATATCAATCATCACAACTTTTTTCTTTGTTTTCGGTCTTATTATAGGAAGTTTTTTAAATGTTGTGATTTTGCGATACAACACTCAGAGAAACTTAGGCGGACGTAGTTCTTGTATGAATTGCCAAAAAGAATTGCTTTGGCATGAGCTTATACCAGTAGTTAGTTATCTTACTCTCAAGGGCAGATGCGCGCATTGTCAGAGTAAAATATCAATTCAGTATCCTCTTGTCGAGCTTGTGACTGGACTTATTTTTGCCGGATTGTTTTTGAAGTTCAGAGATATTTTTTATGTGAATACTTACGTATTTTCTTTCACTATGGCTTTCTATGCCACGATGTTTTCTTTGCTTATAATTATTGCAGTATATGATTTAAGGCATAAAATAATTCCCAACACTCTTGCTTTGTTTTTTGGAGCATTAGCATTTTTAGGAATGTTTCTTTTCTCTAGTTCTGGTTTTTATCCGCATATTCCATCTGCCTTAGAATTTTTGTCTGGAATATTTATCGCATTGCCTTTCGCTTTGATCTGGCTTATTTCCAGGGGGACCTGGATGGGGCTAGGGGATGCTAAGTTGGCTTTAGGTTTAGGTTGGCTTTTAGGACTTTCTCGAGTGCTAAGTGGTGTCGTTGTAGCTTTCTGGTCTGGGGCAATAGTCGGACTTTTGTTGATCGCTTTTTCTAAAAAGCATGGAATGAAAAGCGAAATTCCATTTGCGCCATTCTTGGTTTTTGGCGCGATTATAGCTTTTCTTTTTGAGTTACATCTTTTTCCAATTTTTTAATTTTGATAAATGATTTCATTTTTTAAAAAATTTAAAATTAACAAGAAAGTTAAGTTCAACAGGGGAATGACCTATGTCGAGCTCATTGTTGTTTTGAGTATTTTTTCGATAATGTCTTCGATTGTTCTTTTTAACTACAATAAATTTCAAGCGAAAGTTGATATTAAAAACTTGGCGAATGATATTGCCTTGAAAATTGTTGAAGCGCAGAAGTCTGCTATGTCTGGTAAATTGCCAGCTCTTTCATTTGATCCGTCTTGGAAGCCTTCTTATGGCGTTTATTTTAATACAGCTAATCCGAAAAATTTTATTTATTTTACTGATATTAACAATGACAATTTTTACACAGATCCTGGATGTACTGGAGAATGCTTAGATAATCCTCTTATAAATAAAGGCAATTTTATATCCAGTTTAGATTTAGTCAATCCAAGTTCAGACACGTCTCGTCCTCCCACCATAAATGATTTAACGATTGATTTTACCAGACCCAATTCTAACGCAGTTATAAGTTCAGCGGGACAGAAAATAACCGGTATTGATCATGTACAGATTACAGTCTCTTCTCCTCAAGGAATCAAAGCTTATATCAAAGTTTATCCTTCAGGTAGAGTTCAGATAAATTAATGAGAAAAAATATCAAACAAAAAAATAAGCAAAATGGTTTCACGATTATCGAGACAATGATCGCCATTTCACTTTTTTTAATTATTATTATGGCTGGCATGGGAGCATTATTAAATGCCAATTTGCTTCACCAAAAATCTCAGGATATGCGTTCACTCGTAGACAATTTAAGTTTTGTTACGGAAGATATTTCTAGAAATTTAAGAACAGGATATGATTATCATTGCATCGATGATGGCGTTCTTACCACTATCAATCCGCATAGTTGTGCCAATGGAGGAGGAATTTCTTTCAAGACTTCTCTCGGGGATCAGTGGGTGTATTATATAGGTGTTAATCCTAATATTACTTCATCTACTGCATATAGTATTTTTAAAACAGCTGGCGGCGAGACTGTTCAACTGACTCCCGATGAAGTAAAAATAGATCCAGTCTCTAGTTTTTCAGTATTAGGCGCAGAACCTCCACCAGGGGATAAACAGCAACCTTTCGCAATTATCAGACTAGTCGGAACGATAACCTATAAAGGCGTCGTTTCTCCTTTTTCCCTTCAGACTTCCGTTTCTCAGAGATTGATAGATAAGCAACAGTAATATTTTTTTAAATTAAATGACAAAATTTTTAAAACAAAAGAATAATAAAAATAGGGGATTCACTTTAGTGGAGACGCTTGTGGCAATTTCTATTTTTACTATGTCTGTTTTATCTTTGATGGTTGTTTTATCGAATGGTATCGCCAATACCACTTATGCTAAAAAGAAAATTACCGCAGAATATTTAGCTCAGGAAGGTATCGAAGAAATACGAAATATGCGTGATACTTATATGCTTTATTCTGGCACTGCGCAAGACGGCTGGGATGCATTTAAGGGTCCATTAAATAACAATTGCGCTTCTCCTAATGCTCCTGGCGGATGTTATTTCAATAATGCTGATCTTGTTTTTAATAATTTTTCCATGCCGATGGCGGATGTCCAGCTTGTCCCTTGCAAGATATTATCTTGTCCGCCTCTTAAGTATGACGATACTAATGGAAAATATGAATATGATTCAGGTATAAATTCAGGTTTTATTCGCCAGATTACTGCAACCCAAATTAGCATTGATGAAATAAAAATTACGTCCACCATTTTTTGGACGCAAGGTTCAGGCAAGTACAACGTTTCTTTTTCAGAAGATTTATTTAATTGGATAGAATAATGAAAACAAAAAAAATAAAAAAAAATAGAGGTTTTGTCTTACTTTTCGCTGTTATGCTTTCGAGTATTATTTTAGCGATAGCATTGGGAGTTGAAAATATAGCATTGAAAGAAATTAATTTTGGCACTTCGGCTCGTGAAACAAACAATGCTTTTTTTGCGGCTGATACTGGAGCGGAATGCGCTTTGTTCAATGATAAATCAAATACCAGTGTTTTTGCTTTAGATGGTACAGGTACTTTTCCATCTTGTTTAGGTTCACAGATACCTTTTAGTTCTCCGGTTGTGACGGATACTTCTTCTGCTACATATTATTTTATAATTCCAGAATTAGGCAGTGCCAGTATTTCTTGTGCCAATGTTTCCGTTAAAAAAGAAGATAATCTAGATGGTACTATCACCACTACTGTCACATCAAAAGGTTATAACAATGGTGGCGGACAAGGCTCTTGTATACCCACTTCAAATAGCGTAGAGCGCGAATTGCAGGTAATTTACTAGTTTTGTCATGGATAAGATTGAAGCTCAAAAAAGAATAAAAAAATTGCGAGACGAGATCGCGCGCTTGCGTAGTGCGTATCATATTGAAAATGTGCCTAGTGTGACAGATGATGTATATGATTCTTTAACTCGAGAATTGAAAGATTTACTTGTGAAATTTCCAGAATTTACTGATTTAAATTCTTCGGAGAATAGGGTAGCAGGAAAGGCTTTAGATAAATTTGTGAAAGTTGAACACAAAACACGCATGCTTTCTCTGAATGATGTTTTTAATTATGAAGAGCTGGATGCTTGGGAAAAGAGAGTTGAGAAACTTTTACCAGCGGATGCTAAATTTAATTATTTTTGCGAGGTAAAATTCGATGGATTAGCTGTATCACTCATTTACGAGAATGGTGTTTTTGTTAGAGGCGCTACGCGCGGAGACGGTTTTATTGGCGAGGATATAACTGAAAATTTGAAAACAATTCAAAGTATTCCACTTACTTTACCTTCTCCATATCCTCAATATATTGAAGTCAGGGGTGAGGCAATAATGTCAAAAAAAACGCTGGTTACTTTAAATAAAAAAAATGAACTAGAAGGTAAGACTTTGTTTGCGAATACTCGCAATGCTGCGGCTGGATCATTACGACAGCTTGATCCGAAATTGTCCGCTGAAAGACGTCTTGATTTTTTTGCGTATGATATAGCAGAGATAAAAGATTTAAAAATTAATTTGCAAACGCATTCTGAAAAACATTCTTTATTAAAAAGGTTGGGTTTTAAAATGGATCATAATGAAGTCATTTGTAAAAATTTGTCCGAAGTTGAAGATTTCATAAAAAAATTTGAAAAAATTCGCGAGAGTTTTCCTTATGGCACGGATGGCGTGGTTATTTCGATAGATGATTTAAAATTGCAGGAAACTTTAGGTGTTGTCGGCAAGGCTCCGCGTTATATGGCAGCCTTTAAATATCCTGCCGTACGAGCGACGACCATCGTAAAAGACATAAAAATAAATGTCGGCCGTACTGGCGCGCTCACACCGCTCGCTATTTTTGAACCGACATTGGTGGCTGGTTCGACTGTTTCAAAGGCGACTTTGCACAATATGGATCAAATAGAGCGTTTAGATTTGCGTATAGGTGACACAGTTGTGATAGAAAAAGCCGGAGATGTTATTCCGAAAGTTGTGGAAGTTCTTCCGAAGATGCGTACCGGTAAAGAAAAGAAATTTAAAATGTTGGAGAAATGTCCGGCTTGCGGAGGTAATGTTGAAAAAAGAGCGGGTGGTGCTGGGGAGACAGTGGCCTACTATTGTGCCAACCCGAAATGTCCTGCTAAGAATGAAAGATATCTGGAACATTTCGTCACAGCCTTTGAGATTTATGAATTGGGTCCAAAGATATTAAGAAGATTTAAAGATGAAGGATTGATTACTGATGCTGGAGATATCTTCACTTTGACCAAAGAAGATATTGCACCGCTTGAAAGATTTGGTGAGAAAAGTGCGGAGAATATAATAAAAGAAATAGAATTAAAAAAGAAAATATCTTTTTCGCGTTTCCTTTGGGCACTCGGTATACTTCATGTGGGGGAGGAAACAGCGCGAGACTTGGCTTCAAATTTTGGCACTTTGGATAAATTAGCGAAAGCTAGTATCGAAGAAATAAATGTGCTGGAAAATATCGGTCCGGCTGTTTCTCAAAGTGTATATGATTATTTTCATGATAAGAATAATCTAGCTTTCGTAGAAAAATTGCAGAAAAATGGAGTGGTGATAAAAAAAGAGGAAAAGAAAAAAGCTGGTAAATTTACCGGGTTAACTTTTGTAATTACTGGCACATTAGCAACTATGTCGCGCGAAATGGCGAAAGAAAAAGTAATTGCATTAGGTGGTAAAGTTTCCGGCTCTGTTTCAAAAAACACTTCGTATGTCTTGGCAGGGGAAGAACCTGGTTCTAAGCTCAAAAATGCAGAAAAATTAGGCGTGAAAGTAATTGATGAGGGGGAATTTTTAAAGATGTTGAAATAAATATAAAGTTGCTTTTGTTTGGTTTAAAGATTATTATGAAAATTCAGTAGTAAATAAAACTTATTGTTACAGCGGAGGCGTCGCATAGCGGTCTAGTGCGCAGACCTGGAAAGTCTGTGTGGGGAAACCCACCGAGAGTTCGAATCTCTCCGCCTCCGCTGTGATTGTAAGTTAAATTTTAATGCTTATATCTTCTTCTGTGAGGTTTGAGTGGTGGAGGTAAATGGAATTCTTCGGGGATTGGATTTTTAACAAGTAACAAGAAGATGATTAGGTTTAAGAAAATAATCAGTCCGCCGATAGCTATGGTCCATGTCGGTCCTACGACGCCGTAAAGCACTCCGGCGAGTATTGGTCCTATCGTCCATCCGAGGTCTTCAAATAAGCTGATTGTGCCGGAAATAAGCCCGTAGCTTTCATGTTTTTTATCTATTTTGTA
This sequence comes from Candidatus Nomurabacteria bacterium, assembly GCA_023267435.1. Taxonomy (GTDB): domain Bacteria; phylum Patescibacteriota; class Minisyncoccia; order Phycocordibacterales; family UBA9973; genus UBA9973. The sequence goes on along the minus strand of JAHFNH010000003.1, from coordinate 85,453 downwards.
GAGCCAGGCCCAGAGAGAAAGGCCGGAAAGTTCGTCTCCGGATGTTGCTAGGAATCCAAGCAGAAGGAAAAGGAAACCGAAGTTGAATCCTATGAATATTCCTGCGATTGAAAAAAGTCCGAGCCCGATAAGTATCAATATTTTTTTGTCGAAAGAGTCGACGACCTTTCCGAGTATAAAGCCGAGAATCACGACTGAAAAATCAAAAACCCCGAGCCCGAGTCCTAGCACTCCATTGTTCACTTGATGTGCGATGAGAAGAGGTACCACGAACCAGATGATTCCATAAAATGTCGAAGCGCTCAATCCGACGGATAGAAGCATGATACTCGCGGGTCTCAAGCGCATGACAGCCCGATATGCTTCGACGAGAAAATTCTTTTTCATTCTGTCTTTGTTTCGTGCTGGATGTGCTGGTTCATGATGTTTTATTTCTTTTTCTTTCGGAGCGAAGAGTATAAATATGAATGCAACAGAGAAAATCGCGAGCAGTATGGCTCCGACTATTTTCATATCAAGCATGACGACGAAGGGTATGAGCGCGCTGGAAAAAACTATACCGATCGAAGCGAAGACGTCTCGAGCGGAAATAAATCTGCCGATGGATTCTTTCGGAGATTGGTTTATCACATAAGCATTAATACCGGGTCCGAAAAAGAGCCAGCCGAATGTGCTGATAATGAGAGACAAAAGAAAAGCGAATTTCGAGAAGCCGAGCAGGAAACAGGCTGAAGCAATAATGAAAAGAAAAGTTGTAATTGTTAAAAGTTTCTTGTATCCATATTTGTCGAGCAGGTAGCCTGCAGGGATATCGAGCAAGAGCTGGGCAAAAGCGGAAATTCCCACCATGAGACCCACCAGCCAGATAGGGAATAATTTTTCTCCGATCGGAGCAAGCACTGTGTAATGCAAACCTCCGCCGAATTTGAAGAAAGTCAAAAAGAGCCAAAACGGCATGAATTTCATTAAACTACTTTTTAGACTTTTTGTGTTCATTCCTGTAATTATATCTTATTTTTTTATAAACCTAAAATTCCTTTATTTCTTCAATATATTCTCGGGTATTGGATAAGCGGGGGACTTTGTTTTGACCGCCGAGTTTTCCGCGTTTTTTCATCCATTCATAAAATGTGCCTTTTGGAACTGAGTTAATAACCGGCGGAGCGAGAGCGATGTCTTTATATCTTTTAGCATCATAATCAGAGTTAATTTTGCGCAAAGAATTATCGAGAATTTCACTGAATTCTTTAATAGAAGCTGGTACTTGTTCGAATTCAATAATCCATTCGTGTCCGCCTCTGTTTGAATTATCCATAAAAACCGGACCGACGGTGTAGTCGACAATACTTGATTTTGTTTTGTCGCAAGCTTCTTTGATGGCTGTATCAGTGTTGTGTACCATCACTTCTTCTCCAAAAACATTAATGAAATGTTTCGTACGGCCGGTTATTTTTATGCGATGCGGAAATAAAGATGTGAAGGCGACAGTATCACCAATGACATAACGCCATAGCCCGCTGTTGGTGGAAATAACTAATGCATAATTTTTATTAATTTCTACGTCGTGCATTATGTATATTTTTGGGTTCTTATTTCCAAATTCATTTATTGGAATAAATTCATAAAAAACACCATTGTCCGGCAGAAGCATCATTTCTCCTTCGCGAGATGGATCATCTTGAATTCCAAAAAATCCTTCTGAAGCGTTATATGCTTCCATATAATGCATATTCGGTGAGGGGAATAATTCATGAAAAGTTTTTTTATAAGGTGAAAAGGCAACTGCGCCGTGGAAAAATACTTCTAGATTTGGCCACACCTCAAAAATATTTTTAGCTCCGGTTTTTTCTAATACTTTTCTGATTAGTAGGGAAGTCCATGTCGGTACACCGGCAATACTGGTGACATTTTCTGGTATAGCTTCTTCTGCTATTTTTTCTATTTTCTTTTCATAATCTTCTAGCAATGCAGTTTCCAAACTAGGTCTTCTGATGTATCTTCCCAAGAGAGGCATATTCTTCATCATCACCGCCGAGACGTCCCCGCAAAAAATATCTGGATTCTGATTTATTTTAGTAAAACTTCCACCGACACAGATACTTTTTCCTTTTAAAATTTTAGTTTTTGGATTATTTTTAATATAGAGACAAAGTTCATCGTGTCCTGCTTTGAAATGACAACTTCTCAGCGATTCTTTGGAGACTGGAATAAATTTGCTTCGAGCATTGGTAGTGCCGGAAGATTTGGAAAACCAGGTGACAGTGCCTGGCCAAAGAATATTTTTTTCTCCAGCTATCATGCGCGAGATATAAGGATAAAGATCTTCGTATGAATTAATTGGCACGGTCTTTTGAAAATCTTCTATTTTTTTAATAGAATTGTATTTATATTTTTTACCCCATTCGGTATTTTGAGCTCTATTTAAAAGATTAAATAATACCTTTTCTTGGGTTTCCTTAGGGTTTTTACTCAGCTTTTCTAGCTTATTAAGCCTATATTTTACAGGTAATTTTAGAATACTATGGATAAAGTTCATAAATTTATTGTTTTTGGCCTTAGCCGAATATAGTATACCAAATTGTGCTATAATCACTTCATTAAAAAGCTAGTATGGTTACAGATCAAATATTTTGAAAAAAGTTATTCTCTTAAATAAAAAAGAAGGCGAGACACCCTTAGAAGCACTGGAAAAGTTTCGCAGTAAAAATATAGGATATAAAAATGTACCGATGACTTATGCCGGCCGACTCGACCCGATGGCTTCAGGAGTGCTTTTGATTTTGGCAGGGAAAGAGACAAAAAATAAAGAAAAATATTTAGCATTTACAAAAGAATATGAATTTGAAGTTTTATTTGGTTTTGCTACGGATACTTACGATATTTTAGGAAAAGTTACATTTGTAAACCTCCCCCTTGATAAGGGGGAGGCAGAGAGGGGGTCTAGTATTGAATTTGTAAAAAAAATCAAAGAAAATTTAAAGTATTTTACTGGAAAATTTATTCAGAAATATCCCGCGTATTCTTCAAAACCTGTGAACGGTGTTCCGATGTTCGCACACTCACGAGCGGGTACTGAAGTGGAAATTCCTGAAAGGGAAGTTTTTGTATCGCAGTTAAAATTTTTAAAAATTAGAAAAATAAAAAAAGAAAAACTTTTAGAAAATATTGAAAAAAGAATTAATAAAGTTAGCGGGGATTTTAGACAAAAAGAAATTTTAAAAATTTGGCAGAAAGAAATAGTAAAAAATAAAAAAGTTCCCGATAGTTTCTTGCTGGTAAAATTTAAAATAAAATGCGGTAGTGGTACATACGTGCGGGGGATAGCAAATTCACTTGGAGAAAAAATTAATCTTCCAGCTTTGGCTTTTTCCATAAAAAGGACAAAAATAGGAAAATGGAGTAAGATATAAATATGTGGCTTTCAGCTTTACTGACAATAATAGGCTTATCTATTTTCGAGGCTATTTCCTCTATAGATAATGCCATCATCAATGCCGAAGTTCTCTCTACGATGAGTCGAAAAGCAAGGAAATGGTTTTTGCTCTGGGGTATCTTAATCGCCGTTTTCTTGATAAGAGGTGTTTTACCTTGGGCTATAATTTGGGGTTTTAATCCTTCGCTCGGACCTGTGCAGGCTTTCACAGCTGCTTGGTCTGGTGATCCATCTGTACATGAGTCGATAGTGAAATCTGCGCCGATACTTTTGATTGCTGGCGGGATGTTTTTAATATTTTTATTTTTACATTGGCTCTTTTTGGAAGACAAAAAATTTGGCTTGCCTAGAGCTGAAAGATTTTTCATGAAAAATGGCGTTTGGTTTTATGCCACTGTTTCAATCCTTCTCGCAGTCGTGACTTGGTTTGCCATAAGGGAAAACAATATGATGGGTTTTGGGGCGGTGATGGGTTCGACTTTATTTTTTATCACGCATGGATTCAAGCAGAGTGCTGAAGAAGACGAAAAGAAATTGATGAATAGTACTCGTTCTGATTTGAGCAAGCTTTTATTTTTAGAAATAATTGATGCGACCTTCTCAATTGATGGCGTTTTGGGAGCGTTCGCTTTCACTCTCTCGGTGCCTTTGATTTTGATCGGTAATGGCTTGGGAGCGATACTGGTGCGTCAGCTTACTGTCGGTAATATTGAACGCATAAAAAAATACGTTTATCTAAAAAATGGCGCTATGTATTCTATCCTTGTTCTGGGTATTATCATGCTTTTGCAAAGTTTCGGATATTCCATACCGGAATATACTTCGCCATTAGCGACATTTCTAATAATCGGATTTTTCTTTTTTAAAAAGAATTAATGGAGTATAATTGGCTTATGAAAATAGAAGACTTAAACAAAGAACCAACACCTCAAGATTTTCTTATGAAAACAGGAAATGTTTGGGACATAGAAGAAGCCTCTTCTGAGGACGTGAAGATTGCAGATGAGACAGAAAAAGTTATTAAAAAAGATCCAAAATATGCCGATTTTAAAGATCTTTTAATCAACGCAGTACCAGGTTATTTGAAAGCACCCGTTATCTTGGATTATTTTACAGACAGAATCGATCGTAGAAATTTTAAGGTTTCGATGGCTGAGATAAATCATAAAGCTTTTGATCTTTATGATAAAAATAAACTAGCCCATCATAATATACGTAATTTTTTTGTCATGTTTGATGAGCTTTTGACTAAGGAAAATAAAATCGATCCTAATTTGATAAAAGAAATTTCAGAAATTAAAGAAAAAGTTACTCCACCTACTCCTAAATATGATTCTCTTTCAGATAAAGAAAGATTAGAAGTTGTTAATTCTCTTACTGATCTAGCTCGCCGAGTTTGCAAAGAAATCATAAAATAAATTTGTGAAAATTTTTCAAGAAGAATACAAAAAGTTAAATAAAGCTCAGAAGGAAGCAGTGGATGCTATAGATGGTCCAGTGATGGTGGTGGCAGGGCCCGGTACAGGGAAGACACAGATTTTGGCGCTTCGTATTGCGAATATTCGAATAAAGACTGATATCCAGCCGGATGGCATTTTGTGTCTAACTTTTACGAATTCTGGAGTGAAGGCGATGAAAAATCGCTTGAATGATTATATTGGTAATGATGCGGAAAAAGTTAGAATTGCTACTTTCCATAGTTTCGGAATTGAATTGATTGAAAAGAATTATGAATTGCTTGGTTTTAAAATGATGCCGAAATTGCTTTCGGACGACGAGGCGGTTTTTTTGGTTGATGATATTTTGCAAAATAATGAATGGGAACATATCCGTCCACGTACGAATCCCGTGATGTATTTCGGTGATTTAAAGCAATTGATTTCGATATTAAAAAGAGAAAGATTAACTCCCGAAGAATTTTTATCTTATGTTGAATCTGATATAGAAAATTTTAAAAATGATCCAGAGAGCATTTCTTCCAGAGGTGAAAGTAAAGGTCAGCTTAAAAAAGAAATTGAAAAGAAAATAGAATCTTTAGAACGTACGCGCGAAGTTGTGGAATTTTACAGGATTTATGAAGAAAAAAAGCTTGAATTAGGCTTTATGGATTATGATGATATCTTAGAATATGCCGTAAAACTAGTGGAAGAATACGAAGATGTGCGTGCGGATGTGTATGAGAATTATCAGTATGTTTTAGTGGATGAACATCAGGATTCAAGCGGAGTTCAGAATAATTTTTTGAAGGCGGTGTGGCAAGGAGAGGAGAATCCGAATATTTTCGTAGTGGGGGATGATCGTCAGCTTATTTATGGTTTCTCCGGTGCATCGATGTCGTATTTCGAAGAGTTTAAACATCTTTTCGGTAAAGCGAAACTTATAACTCTCGTGGAAAATTATCGTTCGACGGAATATATTCTCGCTTTAGCAGATGATTTATTAAAAAGCAAAATTACTAAAGAAAAATTACATACTAATACAAAATTGAATAATCAAACATCATTGAGTGAATATGCTTATCCGCGAGATGAGATATTGGGCGCAGGATTGTATTTCAAGAAAAAAATCGAGGAAGGTTTGGATTCTAAAGAATGCGCATTACTCGTGCCGAAAAATTATCACGTGCGAAACGCGATAGAAATATTGAACAATATGGGCGTGCCAGTCGCTGCTGGAAAAAATTTGTCTTTGTTTGATGTTTTAGAAACTCAAAGCTTCTTAAATGTTTTAAATATTGTTTCACATCCGTTTAATACAGTTTCTCTTTCTGAGTCGTTACTCGATAAATATAGCGGCATAGAAACTTTTTCCGCTCATAAATTTTTAAAAGCTACTCGTCCAGATAGATTAACAATTGAAGAATTGATAATGCACGGCAAGGAAGCAGGACTTTTTGCAGGGGAGAATGCTATTTCAAAATGGGGTAGTAAATTAAAAAATTGGATAGACGCTCTTTCCAATGAAAAACTTTCTGTTGCAGTCAGCACTATTGGAAATGAATTTTTAATCGATGGAGTTAAAACTCACGAAGAATTAATTCGCAACGTGGAGGTTGTTAGAAGTTTCATTCATATTGCGACATTATTTGAACAGAAACAGAATCCGCCAGTTGGCGGAAAAAAACTAGCTGACTTTCTGGAATATTTTAAAAGGCTTGAATCTTATGGCAGCCATATAAGTCTGGCTTCTTTCGGAAGCGAGTCTGGCGTGCAGGTGATGACTTTACATAAATCAAAAGGCTTGGAATATAAGGCTGTTTGGATAGCACATATGAATGAAGAGGTTTTAATGTCTGAAAAAAAGAATAGTTTTTCATTGCCGGAAAAAGTAAAAATGCATATAGCAGGTCGCGATATAGAATCTGCCAAAAGAGAACTTTATGTGGCCATCACTCGCGCTAAAGAATTTTGTAATATTTCTTATGCGGATCAAAATTATACAGGCAATGAAATAGAGTTGGCTCATATAATACGCGAATTACCAGAAATACATTTCGTTAAGCAAAACAAAGAAGAAACAGAAAAAGAAATTTTATCTCATGGACCTCAAATATATACTCGTGTTTCGGAAAAAATAGAAGGTGATATCTTGGAAGATTTAAAAAAATTCGTAAAAGAAAATTACGAGCAGACTAAAGTGACCGTCACCCTTTTAAATAATTTTTTCGAGTGTCCTTGGAAATGGTATTTTAGGAATTTCTTGAAATTACCGGAAGTAAAAGGGGTATCGCTCGCTCTCGGTTCTGCGGTGCATAGCACGATAGAATTTATTTTGAAAAATAAATCTTTACCTAAGATTTCTGAGATAAAAGAAAAAATAAAAATAGAATTGGAAAAAGAGGGGATAGACAATCCAACGGAAATGAAAAAACTTGCGAAAGATGCTGAGAATGCAGTTATGAATTGGGTGGACAATTATTATGAAAATCTGGCGAAAGATTATATTTCTGAAAGGTCTGTGCAGTTTCGGGATCCGAAATTCCCACAATTATTAATGTACGGAAAATTAGACTTAACAGAAAGATTACCAAATGGAGATATTATTGTTACAGATTTCAAAACTGGCAGTACAAAAACAAAAGGCGTTATAGAAAAAATTGACGAAGACAATAGACTTTCTTCGTTTATGCGTCAGCTCGCGATGTATTCTTATTTAATACAAGGCTCTGAAAAGAAAGAGGTTTTTAGTTCACGTCTTTTATTTCTAGAAGCATCAAAAGGTGATAAGAATGCATTCTATAATACTCATATAAATCCTGAACAATTAGATCTTTTATCGAAAGATATCTCTGATTATAATAATCTTTTGAAATCTGGTGAATGGGTGAATTTGCCTTGCAATTACAAATCTTTCGGTAAAAATACTGAATGCGAATATTGTAAACGAGCAGAAATTTACAAATAAAAAAACCGGTGAACTTTTTGTTCACCGGTTAATTTTTTATAATCTACTTCTTTTGCTTTTAAGACAATCCAGACTCTCATACTCTTTTTCTACCCCATCTATTAACCGTATCATTTTGGGTTGTAAAACACCCCATACCTTAAAAAGGGAATCTTTTTTACCCAAACGGATATGGTCAGTGTGTTCACCTAAGAGGCATCTTTTTTCTCTAATTTCTGTTCGATCAAAAACATGAATAGCTGGTATTGGTACGCCTAAATATTCATCTGTTAGTTTCTTTTGTTTGATTTTAAAATTTAGAAATCGAACAATATCATAACCATCAGTGTATTTTAACCCAAGATTAAAATCAATAATGAGTACAGCAGGTCCTCGGCTGAGTATTTCGTGTGCCATTATTGAGCTTTTTTCGAAAGCATCAATCGGATCATTTGGATTTATTTGCGCATTCAGATCTTTTATTCTTTTAAGGTCTTCTTGCACATCTTCCCAAGTTTGAGTGTTGGCAATACCGAGCAATGATTTGAACAAATGAAATCTTTTTTCACTTGTTGTTATGATGTGTACTTTTAATATTTCCGCCATTTTTTCAGTTTTTTAGTTTGTTTGTTTTGGTTGGATTTAATTTTTTACAGCCTCCGAAGAGTTTACTTTGTTCTTTTTTGTTTGTTGTGTTGCACGTAAATTATTAGAGTTGTTGGAATAAATTCTTTCACACAATGCCATCATCATCGGAATGGAGGATAATATCATCATGTTGATTGCCAGTAATCCTAAAAAATATGCCGGAGCCATGACAAAAATTGTTTGTTCGGTAAAAGATGCATCATGCACTATCATGCCAATTGTTCCATAAAGCGTTATACCAATCGTTTCACCTATCATTTTTCCGACAATTGTTTCGTAGACGGTTATGACAATCATCCCGATTATCATTCCGTTGATTGTGGAAAAAATAGATTTATCGATAATTCCGCTAACTATCCCGATAACCATTCCGGTAATTATTCCCTTCGTTACTTCAGCGTAAATTTTTTTCTCGAATACTTTGTAATATTCTTTATTTCTTTCAAAAATATATTTAAGAGAAAAAACAAACCAAGATAATAAAAGAATACAAATAAACGGGTTGATACTGGGAAAATGACTGTAACATATTACATTGACCTTTGCGATCAAAGGGAACTGTGCTGGCAATATATCTTCCATAGCGGGCAAAGAAATAATGCCGTAAACAATAAACGTGGCCATAAAAGTCACAAATGCCCAACTTAGGGCGGTAAAACGAGCTTTCTTCATATCTTTATTAATTTGTGAATGAGCTGTGCAGCCACTCTGGTTTATACTTTATTTTCTGAATTCACTAAGTATTTTATAGTATTTTGAGAAAAAGTCAATAGCTCTCAGAATGTCGTTCATTTTAAAAGCTTGGTCCATTGTCTAACCAGCCTAAATAGAGACCCAAAAGGGCGAAAAATATTGCCAATATAATTAAAATCCAATAAGTTTTTTTCATTTTTCTATTATACTCCCGATTTCTTAGATTGTAACCAATCTGTAGAAATCGCAGTCCTTTAGGGCCATTTAAAATCTCTTTTGAGAAGAGATTTTTTGGTGTATAATGCCTAAATGACAAATACAAATATCCATGGTTTTAATGTTGAATACGACGAAAGCAGTCACACTCTCAATGTCGCGGTGCATTATTTAGCAGAAAAGCTCGATAAATCTGAAGCCGAAGTTTTTTTTGATGTGGCACGCAGAGATCTTATAAATCACAAAGCTCATTTTGAAGTTCGTGATCCTGAGAATGGATTGAATCATGATTTAACCTTAATTCATGACGGCGACAACAATTATCATTTAAGAAAAAAATTGCCTTATTAAAAAAAATATGACTAGTCTAGAAAAAGCAAAAATAGAAATTCCAAAAGAAAACCCAGATTTACCAATGCAACTTAAATTTGAGGTGTCTTCTCCTGAAGTAATAGAAAAACTTTTATCTGTAAAAGATTTAACTTTACCGACAGAAAATGGAGAAGAGAGAAACATAATAGGCAAGGTTTATGATCAAGTTATAAAAAAATTAACTGAACATAATTTTTCCGATATACGTGTTGTGAGAGGTAATCCCATAGTTCTCGCAGAAGACAATTTCGATAGTCTTCTGTTTTCTCCTGGGAATCCGGGAAGGTCTTCCACTTATACTCGATATACAGATGAAGATCATGTGCTTCGAACTCACACATCTGCATTAATTCCATCAACTTTTAAAAATTTTGAAAAAAATATCGACCGCTCCACTTTTGTCCTTCCAGGTTTGGTGTACAGACGAGATGTTATTGACCCTAGACATTTGGATGTATTTCATCAGATAGATATTTGGACACTTCAGGATAATGAAAAATATGGAAAGGTTAACAGAGAAAATTTATTGGAATTGGCACGAACTGTTTTCGAAGCTGCTTGCCCAGATGCCGAGATGATTGTTTATGAAGCCAAGCATCCTTATACTGTTGATGGTATAGAAGTTTATGCAAAAGTTGATGATAAAGAAATAGAAGTTTTTGAGGCAGGACTTGCTCATCCAGAAGTATTAAAAAATTGCGGAATAGATTCAGAAAAATATTCAGGGCTTGCTTTAGGTATGGGAGTAGAAAGATTGATTATGGCGAGAAAGAATTTGCCAGATATCAGACTCATACGATCTGTCGATCCAAGAGTGATTAAACAAATGACTGATATGGAGAAATTTAAAAATGTTTCTGATCAGCCGGCAATATCTCGCGATATGTCTTATATTGTCGATAAAAACGACACAGAGGAAGATATTTGCGAATATATTAGAAATGTCTTCGGTGACCAGAGTGATTTACTCGAAGAAGTTAAAATATTAGAAAGAACTCCATACGAAAAATTACATCCAGTTGCTAGAGAAAAACTCGGAGCAAAAGAAGATCAGGATAATGTTTTAGTGAGAATTATTCTAAGGCATCCTGATAAAACTTTAACTAAAAAAGAAGCTGCAGAATTGTATGAAATGGCATATCCCAAGCTTCATAAAGGCGGCACAAAAGGGTATGAAGTTAAGTAGTTTTCTGCTATAATATCTAAGTTTTATGGCAAAAGAAAAAGAGGAAAAGAAACAAAAATACGGTGCGGAACAGATCTCTATTTTGGAGGGTTTGGAACCAGTTCGTAAACGCCCTGGAATGTATATCGGTACCACTGGACCGGAAGGTTTGCACCATTTAGTCTGGGAAATTTTTGATAACTCTCGCGACGAAGCGATGGGAGGTTTTGCTGATGATATTGAAGTGGTTCTGCTTCCGGGCAATCGTATTCGCGTCGCTGATAACGGCCGAGGTATACCGACTGATATTCACTCAAAGACAAAAGTGTCAGCTCTTGAGACAGTTATGACCACGCTCCACGCCGGAGGAAAATTCGGCGGGGAAGATTCCGGTTACAAAGTTTCCGGAGGTTTGCACGGAGTGGGTGCTTCGGTGGTGAACGCTCTATCTATTTATTGTAAAGCAGAAGTGCATCATGATGGCGGAAAGTTTATGCAGGAATACAGCCAAGGAAAGAAAAAAGCGTCTGTTAAAAAAGTAGGAACTTCTAAAAAAAATGGAACCATTATAACTTTCGAACCGGATGTAGAAATTTTTAAAGAGGGAGTGAAGTTTGATTGGAATACAGTTGTGAATCATATTCGCCAGCAAGCGTATTTGGTGCGCGGACTTAAGATTTTAATAATCGATGCGCGAGAATATGCAGGCAAGATAAATGACTCTGATATTTTTTACTTCAGAGAATTAGGACTTGAAGTACCGTCTGTCGCTTTTTATTTTGAAGGTGGACTGACTTCACTTATCAAATATTATAATAAATTCCAGAAACCAATTCATTCTGAGATTTTTTATGTGAACAAAGAATTAGATGGAGTGGGGGTAGAAATATCTTTGCAATATGTTGACGATATAGTAGACAGAATAATTCCTTTCGCTAATAATATTTATAACCCAGAAGGCGGAACACACGTGACTGGTTTTAAAACAGCATTAACTCGAACACTCAATACTTACTGCAAGAAAAATGAAATGATGAAAGAATCCGAAGGGGGATTCACAGGAGACGATGTCTTGGAAGGTTTGACGGCTGTTATTTCTGTAAAACTTCGCGAAATTCAATTCGAAGGACAGACTAAAGCAAAACTTGGTTCGATGGAAGCTCAGGGTGCTGTGGCAACAGTCTTTGGTGAAGCTTTTTCCGCATTCTTGGAAGAGAATCCAGATAGTGCTAAATCTATAATTAACAAGTCAATTTTAGCCTTAAAGGCGCGTAAAGCGGCTAAGGCAGCGAAAGATTCTGTGCTTCGAAAGGGTGCATTGGAAGGTATGACTTTGCCCGGAAAGCTTGCAGATTGTCAGAGTAAGAGCGCCGAAGAATCAGAACTCTTCTTAGTGGAGGGAGATTCGGCGGGAGGTTCTGCTAAACAGGGACGCGACAGACGTACACAAGCAATTCTACCGCTTCGCGGAAAGATCTTAAACGTGGAGCGTGCTCGTATTGATAAGATGCTTGCTTCGAAAGAAGTGAAGTCTTTGGTTATTGCGATGGGTGCTTCGATCGGAGATACTTTTGATATAGAAAAAATGCGTTATCATAAAATAATTATTGCGACAGATGCCGACGTGGACGGTGCGCACATTGCGACTCTTCTTTTAACTCTTTTCTATCGATACTTCAGAAAGGTGATAGAAGCAGGATATATTTACATTGCTCAGCCTCCACTTTATAAAATAAAGAAAGGCAAACAAATTAGTTATGCTTATTCTGATGAAGAAAGAATTAAATTAGCCGGCGAGGGTAATATGGAAATAGAAAATTTAGAAGATGAAGTTGCTACTCCAGAAGGAGAGGAGACAGAAGAAGAAATAAAAAAGAAATCTACTAAAGTACATATTCAAAGATATAAAGGTCTCGGAGAAATGAACCCGGAAGAGCTTTGGGAGACGACAATGGATCCTGCTCACCGCATACTTAAAAAAGTAAATATCGATGATGCTGAAGAAGCAAATAAAATATTTGACATTCTCATGGGTTCTGAAGTCCCTCCTCGTAAATCGTTCATTCAATCAAACGCCAAACTCGCAAAGATTGATATTTAAAATAAGTAATAAAAAATCCCCGTTATGTCGGGGATTTTTTTTGTTAAAATTTTACCATCTTTCCATGTCTTCTCGGAAAGGATTGTATTCTCTGCTCGATGCAGGAATCATTACTGGTCTTGTTTCAAAATCTGAAACATCTTTTTGACACTTATCACAAAAAAAAGAAGTTATTACACCAAGTAGAAGTGAAACTCTTTTTTCCGATTTACATTTATTGCAAATACAGGTGATAACTTGCTGACTTTCTTTTTCACCAAACATAATAAAAGATTTTAAGATTATTACTATTTTTATTTACAATACCATGACAAATAAATTTTTGCAAGTAAATAAAAAAAGGATTGCAATAAATAATGTTGCAATCCTTTTTAATTTTCTGGCAGAGAATCAACTTCTTTAATTTCCATTGGTTCTAAAAGTTCTTTTTGAAATGGGCCGTATTTAGCTTTAGCAATTATTTTTTTACCGCTTAATATTAATGGTAAAAATTGTTTATCAGCTGGCATCATTTTTTCAATCGGAAGTTTTTTGAAACTAAACCATGTTGGAGTTTCCATTTCTTTTGATTTCTTTGGAATTCCTCTCCAAATTTCTGTAATATAAAAGTGTACTCTGCATACGAAAGTAGTGCCGTCACTTTTTGTATTATGAAAATCAATTATAGCGACTTTTTTAAGATGTTTTTGAAAAGTTCTTACTCCGCACTCTTCTTTTAACTCTCTTTTAGCTGCTCGCAACTGAGTTTCTTTTGGTTCAATTCCACCTCCGTAGCCATTCCAACAACCTTTGCCAATCTTGTCGGTTTTCATACCGAGCAATACTTGTTTACCCTCTATGAGGTAGCAAACTGTTGCATGTAATAGTGTTTTTTCTATATCCATTTTATTAAATTTTTAATTCTTTACTAACTATACAACTCTTTGTATAAAAATCAAATTTGAGTTTTTATAGTTCTAAAGATTTTGAATTTACTTTTTCTACCACTTCTTTTAAGAAATCTTCAGATGAAATATTTTCTATTTTTGTTCCGTCGCGTTTTTCGACAGTTAAAGTATTGGATTCTTTTTCTTTATCACCTAGGACAATAACATACGGAACCTTACTGGCTTTTGCGTGGTTGATGCGTTTACCCAGTGAATCATTTGAATCTAAAATATCTACTCTAATGTCTTTTTCTTTAAATATGTCTCCGATTTGTTTTGCTAGGTCGATATGATTTTCTCTCACAGGCACTATGGCTACTTGTACAGGAGAAAGCCAAACAGGGAAGTTGCCGGCAAAATGTTCAATCATCACACCCATAAATCTTTCAAGTGATCCGGAAATAGCTCGATGGATAACGACAGGGCGTTCTTTTTTACCTTCATTGTTTGTAAAACTCAAATCAAATCTTTCTGGTAAATTGAAATCACACTGTACTGTTGCGAGTTGCCATTCACGGCCAATAGCGTCTTTAAACATAAAGTCTAATTTTGGTCCATAAAAAGCAGCTTCGTCTTTTGCTGGTTTGTAAGGAAGTTTTTCTTCTTCACAGACTTTTGTCAGGGCTCCTTCTGCTTTTTCCCATACTTCGTCAGAGCCGAGATATTTTGTTTTATCATCTCCACGTAAAGACAGTCTTACCCAATATCCATTTATCAATCCCATTGTTGTGTAGAAATCTTTAATAATGGAAACGATTGTTTTTATTTCATCTCCTATTTGGTCAGTTGTGCAGAAAAGGTGTCCATCATCTTGGGTGATAGCGCGAACGCGAGTGAGCCCGCCTAATTGTCCGGATTTTTCATCACGGTACACTGTCGCTGGTTCGAAATAACGCAACGGCATATCTCGATAAGAGAATTGGTTGTCAGCAAATATTTGCATGTGATGAGGACAATTCATAGGTTTTAGAATGAAACTGTCTTCTTTTCCTTGAACTCTAAAAAGTTCATCACCAAATTTAGCCGCGTGTCCCGATGTCTCATATAATTCCACTTTTGCAATATGAGGAGTCCAAACACGCTGGTAACCTTTTTTTGAATGCATCTTCCAAAGATAGTCCTCGATTTCTTTTCTGATAATCATTCCACGAGGTTGCATAAGTGGAAGACCTGGACCAATAAGAGGAGAGATAGTAAATAATTTCATTTGCGGACCGATAACTTTATGATCTCTTTTTTTAGCTTCTTCTCTTTGATTTAAATAAGCATCTAATTCTTCTTTTGTTTCAAAGGCTAGTCCGTAAATACGAGTAAGCATTTTATTTTTTTCATCTCCTCGCCAGTAAGCTCCAGCTACGCGGTCAAGTTTAAAAGCGTTTGCATCTATTTCTTTTGCTGGATTTTCCAAGTGTCCGCCTCGACAAAGGTCGGTAAACCCCGCCATGGACGGGGCAAGCTTCCCACAAGTGTAGAAAGTTATTTTTTCTCCTTTATCAGAAATTTCTTTTATAAGTTCGAGTTTGTATTCATTGCCTGCAAAATATTTTTCAGCTTCTTCTTTTGTTTTTTCTTCGTGAGTGAATTCTTTCCAAGTCTTTAGAAGTTCACGCATCTTTTTTTCTATTTTTGGCAGGTCTTTATCAGAGATAGGGGAGGTAAAATCTAGGTCATAATAAAATCCGTCTTCGATAGATGGTCCGATGGTATTTTTAGTGTCTGGGTATAATTCCAAAACAGCGGCGGCTAATAGATGTGCGAGGGTATGCCTCATATTGTGTATTTTTTCGTTTTTATCCATAGGTTTTATAATATCACAATTTTATTTTTTCTAAAAATCTGCCAGCCGATGATGGCTGGTTGCTTTTGTTATTAAATATGCTACAATGGATTCCATGGTAGTACGAATGAGACATACAAAATCGCATACAGCAAACAGGCGCTCACATCACGCTCTTAAAAAGACTGATTTTGCAAAATGCGCCAATTGTTCAGCTTTAAAACGAAGACACACTGTTTGTCCTTCTTGTGGTTTTTACCGCGGTACAAAAGTTTTAGACTTAGTTAAGAAAGTTGAAAAGAAGCAGGCAAAAGCGAAAGCAAAGAAAGCTGAAGTTAAGTAATTTTAAGTGATTTCATTTCTTTAAATTTTTTTTCCACTGCGCCCTTCTCGGAGTACCGAGTGGGACCCTCGCGGATAAAAAATTCAAAGAAATTACATTAATTTATGGCAAATAGGCACCTTTCCAGATCAATAGTGCTCCAGACGCTTTTCGAGTGGGATTTTAATGGTGCTAAGGAGGTTCCTCTCAAAGAAGCGGCGGAACGCAACTTAAAAGAATTCGCCCCAGGACTGGAGGACGATATTTTTGTGCTATCTCTTTTGGAATTAGTAATAAAGAAACGTTCCGTAATTGATGAAATAATAGAAAAAGCAGCTCCAGATTGGCCTTTGGATAAAATATCTGTTGTTGATAGAAATATTTTAAGAATAGGCTTAACTGAGCTTCTTTTTGGCGACCGCAAGCAAGTTCCTCCTAAGGTGGCTATTAACGAAGCGATAGAACTCGCTAAATCTTTCGGCGGTGAAAATTCCGGCAAATTTATAAATGGAGTTCTAGGTGCAGTTTATAAAGAAATAGGCGAGCCGGGCAAAGATGAAATTAGTAAAAAGAAAAAGAATGACGAGCCAGTAGATAAAACAAAGCTTCCAGTAGAAAGAAAAGGCGGAGCATTGGTTTATGCCAAGAAAGGCGGTGAAGTTTATTTTGCCATGGTGCATGATGTTTTCGGATATTGGACTATCTCTAAAGGTGGAATCGGTGAAGGTGAGAACGAAGAAGAAGCAACCACTCGAGAAGTAAAAGATGAAATCGGTTTGGATGTAACGATAAAAGAAAAACTTGGTGAGAATGAATATGTTGCGAGCCACCCAGAACAAGGAAAGATTTTGAAAAAAGTCACATACTTTTTAGCTGAGAGTGAATATCGCGAACTTGTATTAGAGAGTTCTGGTGGGCTTGATGGTGCGCGTTGGTTCCAGCTTTCTGAAATTCCAGATCTCCATATTTAC
Source organism: Candidatus Nomurabacteria bacterium (assembly GCA_023267435.1). Taxonomy (GTDB): domain Bacteria; phylum Patescibacteriota; class Minisyncoccia; order Phycocordibacterales; family UBA9973; genus UBA9973. Next base: position 68,446 of record JAHFNH010000003.1, on the reverse strand, counting down.
AACGATATCATTCCTCTGATTGCAAAAGCTATTGAAATTATCACTAAAAAATAATCATGATTCAGTTTTCAGATTTTGAAGAAAAAACAAAAATAGTTTTCAAGGATAAAGATCTATTAAAGCAGGCTTTTATACATCGTTCCTATATCAATGAAAATCCTTCTGCAGGTTTATCACACAATGAACGCCTGGAATTTTTAGGTGATGCTGTTTTAGAATTAGTCGTGACAGATTTTTTATATAAAAAATATCCATCTTATACCGAGGGGGAACTGACTTCTTTACGTTCAGCATTGGTAAATGCGGTGATTATTTCTGAAGTCGCATCTAAGATCGAAATGAATGATTTCTTACTTTTATCGAAAGGAGAAGCTAAAGATACAGGAAAGGCTCGACAATATATTTTGGCGAATACTTTTGAGGCATATGTCGGCGCATTATTTTTAGATCAGGGTTATGCTCCAGCTGAAAAGTTTATCACTACCGTGTTGTTGCCTTATACTGAAGAAATTGTTTCTAAAAAATTATGGCGTGATGCCAAGAGTTTGATACAAGAAAAAGCTCAAGAATTTTTAAATGTCACTCCTTCTTATAAAGTATTACACGAAACAGGTCCGGATCATGACAAGCATTTTACCGTCGGTATTTTCTTGGGTGCTGATGTGGCAGCTGAAGGCAAGGGTAAAAGCAAGCAAGAAGCAGAGCAAAAAGCCGCCGAAGCAGCTTTGAAAATTAAGAATTGGCTAGATTAGTATGAGATTAAAATCATTAGAAATAAACGGTTTTAAATCATTTGCAAAAAAAACATCTTTGGAATTTTTGAGTCCCGTTGTCTCGGTGGTGGGTCCGAATGGTTCTGGAAAATCAAACGTTCTTGAGTCTTTTCGTTTCGTCTTAGGCGAACAGTCCATGAAATCAATGCGCGGAAAGTCTGGCACTGATCTTATTTTTAAAGGTTCTAAAAATTTACCGAAAGGCACTCGAGCCGTCGTTACTATTTTTTTCGACAATAAAGATAAAGTTTTCAAATTAGAAAATGAATCGGGAGAGAATATAAATTTAAATTATGATGAGATCTCTATTTCTCGAGAAGTGTATGCTGATGGTTTGAATAAATATATTTTAAATGGTTCAGAAGTTAGATTGAAAGACATCAATAATCTTTTAGCTTCTGTGAATATTGGTTCTTCCGGACACCATATCATCTCACAAGGAGAAGCAGACAGGATTTTGAATGCATCGCCTAAAGACAGAAGAGAAATGATCGAAGATGCGTTGGGACTCAAAATATATCAGTACAAAATAAAAGAAGCTGAAAGGAAGCTAGATCGCACCACCAATAATATGAAAGAGGTTTCTTTGATCCGTAAAGAAATAACTCCGCATTTAAATTTCTTAAAGCGTCAGGTGGAAAAATTCGAGAAAGCAAAAGAAATGAAAATAGATCTTTCAAATCTTTACCGCGAATATTTGAAAAAAGAGAGTGTTTATTTAGAAAATCAAAAGTCAGCATTAAATTCAGAAAAAAATAAAATCCAAATAGAAATGGCAGATATTGCTGGAAAAATTTCCAGTATAGAAGATGCAGGTACAATTCAAGAAAATCCAAAAAACGAAGAACTTAGAAATCTGGATCGGAAAATTTCTGAGATCAGAAGTTTGAAGGGTGAACTAGATCGCAAGCTCGGACGCATCGAAGGAATGATCGAAATGGAAGAGCGCCGTGCCCAAAAAGCTCCACAACAGGCGCATGTCGTTTCCCATGAAGAAGTATTAAAGATAGTCAGCGAGGTGAATAATTATATCGATGAAGCGCTCGATAAAGATAGCTTGGCAGAAGTGTCAGCTATTTTAAGCCGTATTAAGATTATTTTAAATAAATTCAATCAGAAACCAGAACAACTAGAAAATACTTCCAATTCAGAAGAAATAGATAATTTGAAAAATACTCAAGCTGGAATTTTAACTGAAATACAAAATATTCAAAATGAAGAAGATAAAATAAATACTCAAGCAGTGAATTTAAGAAGGGAAATAGATTCAGAAAATGAAGAGACAAGAATAAAAGAAAGAGAAAAATTCACTTATCGAGTAAAACAACAAGAACTTTCTGCTTCACTTAATATTATCTTAGTAAAAGAAGAGAATTTGTCTCGCAGATCTGAAGCTTTTGAAAATGAAATTAAAGAAGGTTCTGCTCTTATAGGCGTGGATGTTTTGTCCTATAAGAATTTTGAAATTTCTGGAGAAATCAACGAATTTGCTCAAGACGAGCAAAAGAGAAAGATAGAAAGAATAAAAATAAAATTAGAAGATGCCGGCCTTGGCGGGGGAAGCGAGATATTGAAAGAATATAATGAAGTTGCTGATCGAGAGAAATTCCTAATGAAAGAAATGGAAGATTTGGCAGTCAGTATTGAGTCATTGCGAAAATTAATGATCGACCTGAAAGAGAAAATAGATATTTCGTTCAAAGAAGGCATAAAGAAAATAAATACTGAATTTCAAGAATTTTTCTCGCTTATGTTCGGCGGAGGTTCTGCTTTTTTAGCAGTGGTAGCTGAACAGAAGAGAAAGAAGAAAAGTAAAAATGGAGAAGAAATAAATGAAGAAGAAATGGAAGATGATGAAGAAGAAAATGAAAACGGAATTGTTTTTGAACACGGCATTGAGATAAATGTCTCGCTTCCGCATAAGAAAGTGAAAGAACTTCATGCACTCTCTGGAGGAGAGAGGTCTCTGACTTCTATCGCTTTGCTTTTCTCTATGTCTCAGGTGAATCCACCACCATTTCTAGTCCTAGATGAAACCGACGCAGCTCTAGATGAATCAAACTCTCGTAAATACGGAGATATGCTCGAGAAACTTTCCAAGCGTTCTCAGCTTATCGTCATCACTCACAACAGAGAGACAATGTCTCGCGCAGGAGTGCTCTATGGCGTCACTATCGGTGCCGATGGCGCTTCTAAGTTGTTGTCTATTAAGTTCGACGAAGCTCAAGCTATTGCAAAATAAACCTTATTTTATAAGCACAAAATAGCTTGACTTTTACATATAAATATGATACAATTTTTATGTAGATGGCTCTTTGATATATGGGTGTTTAGTTAGATTTGTTAGGTTCTTCCAGTTTCTTTATGGAGATTGAGAGAACCTAATAAATGTTAAATAACTTAAACCCTAAATAAGATGAAAAAGAAAAATAATCTATTTAAATTCCTGGCAATTGGATCAGCGTTCATTCAAATAGCGTTAATTTGGTTTACCACTCAGGACTCTTTTCTTAAAGAATATCCTCGTATTTTACTCCCATTATATTAGTTTTTATGTTTTTAATGTTGGTGACATTTCTATATGAAATAAAAGGAGAAATGAAAGGAAAGGGAAAGAGCCTTAATAAAAAAGACATTGAAATTGGTAGTAAGATAAAAATACTTTATGATTTGTCAAAAGATGGAAAGAGTTTGGATTTACGTTGTGTTATCCAAACAGAGGATGCTGAATGTTTTATTTTAAATACGCTTACAACAAAATTAAATGTTGGTGAAAATTACATTTTAAGCAGTGAATTAGAATGGGAAAAGGTTTCCTAATACTCATTCAAAAAATACAAAACTCGCTCTTGTAAAAACAAGGCGAGTTTTTTTATTTGCTTGATTTTTGTATAAAATATGGTAAAGTTTGGTTAATATATAGTCCTTCGAAATAAATCTAAAAAATATAATATGAAAAAGGTAAAATTAGTTAGCACACTGCTGGTAATAGTTACCGGCGTGTTTTCTTTTAGTTTCTCTGTTTTTGACAATAAACCCATTCAGGAACCTGTGAAGTTTTATGTTGATTACAGAAATAGTATTGAAAAATTTGATACGCTCGGAAATTATCTTGTTTCTAAAAAAGAAATTTCCAGCAAGATGTTTAAACAAGAAAAAATTACAGGTACAGATACATTGAATGGGGTACTGATTTCTTTTCCCGGTTTATTTTCTTCTAAGGAAATTTTATCTTGGATTCAAGAAAATAAAATGCGTGGAGCGACAGTTAAAGAGTCTCAATCTTTCGGAATTCAAAATGAAATAGCTTTTGGTTCAGGTGTCGTTGCTCTCGGTTCAGAAATTATGTATGGCGGTTTTAAAAGTGTGCCAGTTACCATTAATGACAAGCGGGGAATAACCATAGAGTTGTACCCTTCAGAAGGAAAGTGGAACGGAACTTTTTATAAATTTCTCGCAGTGCGTATTTGATTGCTTTTTAAAAAATTTTGACAATTCACTAATTTTTAAACCTTTAATAACTAAATAAGATGATAAGAGAAGTATTACCTAAAGAATCTAGATGGAGCAGAATAATCAAAAGCATCGGTTCTTTCTTTAAAAGAAATATGGTGCCTTATGTTTCGGAAGAAACGAAAAAGAAAAAGAAAGAATTTATTGAGCGCGAGCTGGAAAAAAGACGGGTAACTATTGAACACAAGTTGAAAGAAAAGCCGGGCGTTATTGAAGATTGCAATAAAAGATTATCTAATATCGAAGAGAATCTTAAAATATTCGAATATCTTCATATAGAAGAAAATAGGATTAAAATTTCTGTTGAACTGATAAAGGCTAAGAGGATAGGCATTGATTTTAATGATTTTGATTTGATAAAAAGAGTTGATGAAATACAAAATGAATTATGCTCACAAAATATTAAACGTTTCGCTTCTTAAGTTTACAATCCTCTGGCATTTTGTCAGGGGATTTTTTATTGTGAATTTTTATAATTTATGTTATAATTGAAAAACAATAAGTTTTATTAATTAAAGAGATATATTTATGAATATGAAATTTAACGGAGATAATTTTGAAAAAGTACCATTGAATAATGAGGAGACTCTTGTTCTTGAAGATGAATCAACTGAAGAGGATACTGTCCGTTCAGAAAGTTTGGATTCTCTCTATGAAAAAGAAAACAAGAAGATTTTAGATAGCCGTAATTTTAAAGAATATAAGGAAAGAATAAAAAAGGATGTAGAAGAAAAGGAAAGGGAAGCGGATAAATTAGTTGAAGATCTTTCCAGTATCGATTTTAACAATCAAGAAGTGCTTTTAGATTGGTTATGTAATTTTAAAGAAACTCAAGTATCAGGAGTTATATCTGACAAGAATAAAGCCGTCGATATTTTCAATGAAAATGGCTACAGCATAATCAGTGGCAAAATGGATAAAAATTCTCTGGAGGATAAGGAAAAATATGCGAGATATATTGTCGGTAAGGCTTTATATGAAATATTTACGGATGTTTATAGTCAAGAAATCAATAATTGCGTAAAACAATGGAAAGAGAAGTTTAGTGGCAAATAAGCTTTATTTATAAGGGCATCTAGCCCTTGACTTTTACCTATATAGTGTGCTATAATACAACCAGTTAAATTGTACCTTGAGATAAGGTTTTTTAGTTGTGTTGTTTTGTTTGGTCTATTGAGTTCCTATTGAGGGGATTGAATAAACCAAATAAAACCAATATCAAAAAATCACATACCATGAAAAAGACAACTTCATTTTTATTCGCAGCCTTAATGGCGTTTGTTTTCAGTAGTGCTACTATTGAAATAAAAAAATCTCAACCGCAGGTATCTGTCGGTGACGAAAATTTTAAAAAGTTAGTGACATACATAGAAAAAAACGGTCAGGTAATAAGTAAAAAAAATCCCTGTTCCTTTTTCTTCACTTATATCGACAAAGAAGGAAATGAATGTAAAATGACTACCAGCAGGACTAATGAAAAGGGAGTAGAATCTCCAAAAGGTTCTGTCGGAAATATCCGGTGTCTGCTGTTTTGTAAAGGATCCTGTGATAAGAATTTATTTTTTATCACAAACAAAAGGCTTCTTATCAAAAGTTCAAAAGACTTCGATGTTGTTAAAAGAGGGTATGAGAATTTTCTTTTTCAGGTAAACGAAAATAAAAATTTAGTACTCAACAGGTGAAATTTAATTTTTTTATTTAAAGGCTCATCATTATTGATGATGAGCCTTTTTTTATTGTGTTTTTAGAGATTTTGGAATTTAATTTTTTCTTCTTTGCCTTTTATTACTGTTTCTGGCTGAAAGACGTGATTGAGTTTTACGATATCTTTAAAGATAGACATAGAACCATTTTTATTTAATTTTATTTCAAGCAGCATTCCTTGCATTGTATTTTCTGAAAAATATTGGTCGAAAATTAAATTACCCAAAGAGTAAGCAATGAATCCTTTTTTATAAACTTCCGTGTCTTCCACGACGTGCGGGTGAGTACCGATTATTATTTTCGCTCCGTCATCAATAGCTTTGTGCGCTAAATATTCTTGTCTGTCATTATGCGTGTTTTTGTATTCATCACCGAAATGGAAAGATACCACAAGAAAATCAACTTGTTTAGAAGCATTTTGGATTATTTCATCGAAACGCGGATTGTTTGCCAATAATAAGCCAGAAGAATTATCTGTAGCTTCCATCCAATTTGGTCCAACATCTGAGAACCCCAGGTAGCCTATTTTCATTCCATATTTTTCTATAACTGTCGGCTGTTCGGCTTCATGTGAATTTTTACCTCCGCCCGTGTAAAGAATTTCATTTTCTTTTAGGCTATCCAGTGTGTCTTCATAAGCGATTCGACCCCAATCACCGACATGGTTATTCGCAACTGATACGATATCGAACCCAGCGCCTTTGAGAGCGGGAACAACTGAGGGATCCATTCTGAATGAATACAGATTATGTTTATCTTCTCCTTGGTCTGATGCAGGACCTTCTAGATTTCCAAAAACTATATTAGCTTTTTTAAATATATCTAAATTAGCAAACATCGCGGAATAATCTCCGTCGAAATTTTTCATGACAGAGCTTTTAACTCCGCGATCGAGCATGATGTCTCCGGTAAACATGAGGTTTAAGTAATCTTGCGTATATTCATCTGAGATACTTTCTTTTTGTTTTACCCAATCAGATTGTGCGTCAGTCTCCATGCCATAATAAACATTTTTCTTTAGATATTTCAAAATATTTTCTACGTCTTTGTATCTGTCCGGACTGCGGAGTAGAACAATAGCGATATTGCGTGATTGGTCTTTGGATACGGGAAGGGTAAAGGTAGAAATGACTGTTTGTTTTGCTTCGTCGATATATCCACTTTTTCCGCCTTGATAGCCGTTCTCATGAATAAATTGATTAGTGCTGAACCAAACATGTTTTGGACTTTTGTAGCTGTGGTTGATCGTAACTTTTAATAAATCTGGAACTTTATTTTTTATATATTGAGCTAACTTGAATAAGTCCAATGTTGTCGATTGGTTGTTTGGAGAAAGACCGCTAGGGTCTTCGAAAGAAGTAGAAGTCATGTTCAGATTATTTGCTTTCTCATTCATTAGTTGAAGAAAACTTTTACGTCCAGAATAGCGCGCGATGGCTTCAGCTGCGTCATTGCTGGATTCCATTAAGAGGGGGTATAAAAGATCTCCAACTTTTATTTTTTCACCGAGATAAAAATTACCATTTTTTCCGTAAGTTGCCAAAGTTTGAGCTGATATCTGAGTAGTACTGTTTTGATCTAAATTTTCAGAGGACACTGTCGCAGTCATTAATTTTGTCACTGATGCGATGGGGAATTTTTGGTTCTGATTTTTTTCTAAAATCATTTCACCTGTGTCTAAGTCACCGATGAAATATGCTTCCGCATTTACTTTTGGTGCTTCGGTCGGGTCTTTAATAAAATAGAAAAATTTCTGAGTGTTGTCTTCTATTATTTGTCCTTGTGTTTGTGTAGGTTTATTTTCTTGACGGATTCTTTCATAACCGGCAGTTTTTAATGCGACAAAAGCTATGAAAATACCAATTAATACTGAAAGGGTTGTCCAAAAAAAATAATTTAGTTTTGAATTAAGATTTGGATTCATTTAGTTCATAATCTATGGTTTTTTTCTCTAGGTCAACTTGTTTAACTTTTATTTTAATGCGGTCACCGAGGCGATATTTTTTCTTCTTTTTTTGTCCGACAAGTTCTAGCTTCTTTTCATTAAACATATAAAAATCATCTTTCATATCTCGCACGCGTATCATGCCTTCGCATTTTGTTTCTAACTCTTCTACGTATATGCCCCATTCATTTACTCCGCTGATTACTCCTTCAAATATTTCTCCGACACGCAGAGACATATATTCTACTTGTTTGTATTTTATTGATGCACGTTCTGCATCAGACGCACGTTTTTCTTGTTCGGAAGCTTTTCTAGAAATTTCTGCATATTCTTTTAATTTTTCTCCTTGTATTTTATGTCCAGCTAGAAAATCTGCCAAAAGTCTATGTACGACAACATCGGGATAACGTCGGATAGGGGAAGTGAAGTGAGTATAGTATTCAAAAGCTAGTCCGTAGTGGCCGATATTTTTTGTAGAGTAAATAGCTTTAGCCATCGAACGGATAACGGCGCGGTTCACAGTATCTCTTTCACCCTTTCCTATTAAATCTTTTAAAAGTTTGTTTATTTGGTCTGATGGTATGACGCCATTTTTTAAGGTAACTTTGTGTCCTAAACCTTTTAAGAAGTAAGCCAAATCTTCTGTCTTTTCTTTACTAGGTACATCGTGCACTCTGTATACAAATACATCTTTGATTCCTTCTTTTTTTGCACTCTTGGAAATTATCTCGGCGACTTTTTTGTTTGCTAAAAGCATGAATTCTTCAATAAGTCTGTTTGAGTCTCCGCGTTCTTTTTTGATAACCTTTATCGGTACTGAATTTTCATCCAATACGAATTTTACTTCTTCTTGGTCGAGTGATATCGCACCTTTGGCAAATCTTTCTTTAGTAAATTTTTTTGCCAATTCATTTAGTATAAAAAGTTCTGTATGAAGCGGTGCAGTGGGGTTGTTGATTGAAACTTCAGCTTCCTCATAAGTAAATCTTTTTTGTGAATGAATCACAGTGCGCCCGAACCATTGATCTTTTACTTTTGCATCTTTGTCTATTATAAAAACTGCGCTCATCGTGAGACGGTCTTTGTCAGGTACTAGGGAACACAGGTCATTGGAAAGAGATTCTGGGAGCATGGGTATCGTACGATCAACGAGATAAACAGATGTGCCTCGTTCTCTCGCTTGTTCATCTAGCTCGCTGCCAGGTTTTACATAGTGTGAGACATCAGCAATATGGATGCCGATTTCATATAATTCTTCTCCTCCTTGTTGAGGAGGAGTGCCCGATAGGGCGAGGTGGTTCTTTGAATTACCACCCCCAAACCCCTCCTCATTTGAGGAGGGGAGCTTTCGGAACGAAATTGCATCATCAAAATCTTTCGCATCATATGGATCGATGGTAAAAGTCAGGACATTTCGAAAATCTCGGCGGTCTGCATAATCTTTTTCTGAAATCCCATTGTGTTTTATTTGTTCAGCTTCTTTTTCTGATTTATTTGATAGTTCAAAACCGAAACCTTTTTCAATGGCGATCGCGCGCATTTCTGTTTCATTGTCGCCAGGTTCTCCTAGAATTTCTTTTACTTCTCCTTCAGGTGCTTTCTGTGAATCTTTCCATGAAATTATTTTGACATAAACTTTTTGTCCAACCTTTGCGCCATTTAGCATTTTTTCAGGAATGAGAATGTCGGTGTACATTTTAGTATCATCCGGCTTTAAGAAAAATATTTTATTTTCTTCTTCCAAAACTCCCGCGAATCCTATTTTCGCGCGTGAAATTATTTTCACTACTTCCGCCGTTTGTCGGCCGCGTCCTTTTGGGTGTAGTTTTATTTCAACCATATCGCCGTGCAGGGCAGTGTTTAAATGTCGGAAATCAATTTCTGGATCCTGCCTCTCCGGCAGGTCGCCGAGGAGGCGACTTCTTTTTTCGTCTGTAATTTTTACATAGCCGGTTCCTTTAGCAGTGACAGATATGATTCCCTCAAGTGTGGTATTGCTATCGAAACTCTTATATTTGCTCGTTTTATTTGTTTTATGGTTTTTATTGTGTTTTTTGGCTTGTTTTTTCATAAAAATGTGTATTTTTTGTATTTATTCTTTTAATATAGCATATTCAGGAGCTTTTGTTTGCATTTTTTATAAATCATGATAGACTGTTTTTATGTTAAAAATAAGATTACAGAGAATAGGCAGAAAGAACGACCCAGCTTTTCGGGCAGTTTTGACTGACTCAAAGAACAGTACCAAGAGCGGAAAGTTCTTGGAAATCGTCGGTACTTACAATCCTAAAGCCGGAGAGACAAATTTCAAGGCTGATAGAATCAAGTACTGGATGTCAAAAGGAGCACAGCTTTCTGATACACTGCACAATTTCTTAGTGCACCAGAAAGTCATCGAAGGCAAGAAGAAAAATGTTTTGCCTAAGAAGACTCCTACTGTTAAGAGAAAGGAATTAAAGAAGAAATAATACTTGCTTGCTACAGGCAGGTTGTATATAATTGTTGAAGCAGTTTCTTTTAGTCGGGAACACTGCAATATTAAAAATAGTTGATATCAGAATATTATGGACGCTGACAAAGCATTTTTAGAATACGTAGTAAAGGCTTTAGTTGATAATCCGAACGATGTAAAACTCGATCGCACTGTCGATGAAATGGGTGTACTTATCAGTCTTACTGTAAATCCTGCCGACATGGGCAAGATCATCGGAAGAATGGGAAACACTGCAAAAGCTATCCGCACTCTTCTAAGAGTTATCGGAATGAAGAATAACGCTCGCGTGAACTTAAAGATCAACGAACCAGAAGGAAGTACCAGACCAGCTCCAAGCTCAAGTTCAACAAAAACTGTTGACCAAGCTATGGAAGACTTGAAAGGAATATAAATCGTAATTAAAAACAGCCCCGTCGCCTTAGGCGACGGGGCTGTTTTGTTGTTGACGGTTGTTTGTAAAAAGAGTATAATTGAAACATTATTATAATAAATTTACAAAATTATGTCACAAGAAAAACCATATGTTTATAAGTCACCAATAGACAAGACTTCTCTTTCTAAAGACCCCGAGATTCAATCTATAACTAGTAAAGAACAAGCTATAGAATTTATGAAAAAAACTTCTGATTTATTTGATACTGGAAAGGAAAATCGTATAAGTGCTTCTGCAAAAATGAGGTTTCTAATGGATAAATACGAAATTGGTCAGGGTGAAGCAGGGAAGTTAATTGGTAAAGAGGGATGGTTTGGTCCTGTTAATGAGAAGTAAAAGAATATATTGAACTTTAAAAAGCACTCCGCATGCGGGGTGTTTTTGTTTGTGGTATTATGCGTTTATGCGCTTTCATGTAATTACAATCTTTCCCTATATCTTTGATTCATATTTGAATGAGTCTATTGTTGGGCGGGCTATTAAAAATAAGCTTGTTAGTGTCTCTTTTTACAATCCTCGCGATTTTATCAAAGCGCCTAAGAATAATTACCGACCGGTAGATGACCGACCTTATGGCGGTGGACCAGGGATGGTTATGCGCGCTGAGCCTATACTGAAAGCTATTGATAAAGCTCTCATAAAAATTAAAAGAAATAAAAAAGCGAAAGTTAAAATAATAAATTTCTGCCCATCAGGCAAAAAGTTCGACACAGCTTATGCGAAAAATTCTGTCAAAAAATACACTGACATTATTTTAATTTCTGGCCGTTATGAAGGCATTGATGCGCGAGTAAACAAAATTTTTAAAGCAGAAGATATTTCCATAGGGGATTATGTTTTGACTGGCGGTGAACTACCTGCGATGATTTTAGTTGATTGTATGTCTCGCCAGATTCCGGGAGTTTTAGGCAAAATTGAGTCACTAGAAGAAAATCGCATTTCATCGAGTGAGTTTTATACTCGTCCGGAAGTTTTAGAATTCAAAGGAAAAAAATATAAAGTTCCCAAAGTTTTACTTTCCGGAGATCATAAGAAAATAGAAGAATGGAAGCAAAAGAGTAAATAATAAAACATTATGTCATTTAATTATCCTTATTTAGCTTGGCTCACAATTTTTGTTTTTATCCCATCTGTAATTCTTTGGATATTTAATTTTCAGTATTTAAAAAAATATTGGAAACTTATTATTTTTATAACCATCGGTGCATTTTTATGGGGTTTCTTTTTTGATATTGTTGGCAGTGTATTTTGGCATATTTGGTATTATAAAAACACGCTCGGATATTCTTTGTTTGGATTACCTTTGGAAGAATATTTAATATTGTTTACTTTTCCCCAAGAGGTCGTAATTATTCTTTTGTTATTACGAAGAAAAATTTATGGATAAATGGACATATTTTATTTTAGACGCTTTGTTTTTTACTCCAGTTATTATTTTATGGTTTATTTTGTTTAGAAAAGTTATTTTTGCCCATTGGAAATTTATTCTTATTTCTGGAGCATTGGGCGGATTGTTATTTTTTATTATTGATATAAGAGCAGTCATGTTAGGAGCTTGGTCAATGAATTATGTGAAAACTTTTGGTCCAATATTGGGTCCAAGCGTTATAGAGGAATTAATTTGGATGATTCTTGTATTTATGATTGTGGCTACCTTGATTGAGGTTTATATTTTGCGGAAGCAAGGCTTCCGCAAGAATACATAGGAAACTCCTATGTATTTAACACAAGGACTTTTTAATTCTATATTGGTATAATTTCTTTATGTCTAAAACAATAGGAATTCTTGGAGGTATTGGACCTGAATCATCTGCTGTTTTCTATGAAAAATTCATTTCTTCTTTCAAGGAAAAGTTTCATCCAGTAAATAATATTGAATTTCCAAGAATTATAATAAATAGTATTCCAGCACCTGAATTAACTTCAGGAGAAAATGAACAGAAATTGGGTGTATATATTGAAGGCATAAAATTTTTAGAAAAAGAGAGTGATTTTATTGTTGTGGTTTGCAATACAGCATTTATTTATCTGAATTATTTTAATACTAAGATTAACAAGCCTATTTTAGATATAAGTTCAAATGTAAAAAATCGGTTGGGAGAGAATAGGATTCTTTTCTTAGCTAGCCCAAATTCTATTGAAGAAAAACTTTTTGATTTGAGTGGTGATAAAATCATACAACTTCAATCAACAGAAAAACAAAAAATGGGGGAGATTATTAATCAATATAATGCAGGAAATATAAGCCAAGAACAAAAAGTCTGGTTAGTATCTTTGATAGACAAATATTATAATCAAGCGGAATATATTTTAGTTGCATGCACTGAGCTTTCACTAATCCTTAATGATTGGAAAGATATTAAAAAGATAGATACTTTTGATTTGCTTATTAAAGAAACTTTAAATAAATATGCATCAATTTCTAAAAATTAGACCATCTAAAATACAAGGTAGTGGTGTTTTTTCTGAAAAAGAAATAAATGAAGATGAGAAATTTTATTTTATTCCCATTAGTGACATTTCATATCAACCACAACCACATTGGGCAAAGATTGGGAGATTAGGATGGGTAAATGACCCAAATGTTTTGAATTGGATTAATCATTCGTGTAATCCTAATGCACAATTAATTACCAATGAAATAGAGCCATTTTTAAAATCTGTTAAGGAAATAAAAGAGGGAGAAGAAATTACAGTGAATTATAATCTGACAGAAATCGAAGGTATTAAAATATTATGTAATTGTAAAGATATAAATTGTGACGGTTTCTTCTTAAGAATTGAATAAAAGTTTTATGTTATAATAAATTTATGAAAACAAAAGCTGTTTCAAAAAATAAATACAAGGTAACTTATGGAGGTTGGTATCAACGGACAACTTTGCATTTAAGCGAGATATACAGTTTGTTCATGCATGGTACTTCAAATTTAAATTTATCAAAGGAAGAATTAAAAAAAATTCAGAAAAATCTTGATCTGACCAGTGTTTCCCGCGAATCCGGATATTTTGAATATATAAAAGCAATAACATCTTCTGGAATAGAGATTCGATATTATGAAGATGGGCTTTATATTTTAGAAATTTTTTCTGAAAATATTTCTGCTGCCCAAGATATGCTGGAGAAATATTTTCAGGAAAAACTTAGTCCGGCAATTTCATATATTTTTTCTCTCGGTGCTCCGACTCCAAAGGTACTGGCAAACATAAAGACAGACCATCCTGTCGCAGTTTCTTTTTTAAATGAAAAAGATAAAGATTTTGTTTTAGATGAATCTTTGTTTGGCGAAATTTATACCAAAATTTCAAGCGGTGGCATAACTGTTTATAAAACTCCGCAATATATCTTTATTTCCGCTCCGAAAGAAGCTGGCAAATACTTGAATGATCTAATTGAGATGCAGATTTTCTTTCGAGAATTCAAAGATCAGCTTGAGAAATATTTACATATCCATAGAACAATTTGGGAAGAGATTTCCGGCATAAAAGAAGCAAAAAATATTAAAGGAAAAGATGTAGATGATATAAGAGGCAAGCTTGATGGATATCAAAAGACAATCAGCCTTATCAGCAACAGAATCAATCAAATGAATTCTTATATTAGTACGCGTTCTTCTATTGCCAAGCATCTTGAAATTGAAAAAGAATTAGTGGCTCTTTTTGAATATAAGTTTGAAACGCTGACAGATACTCTTTCTTATATCAAGGAGATTTGGAAAATGACTGCTGATTATCTTTCTTCCGCGATCAGCAATCTGGTGGAAATAAAAAATCAAAGCACAAGCAACAATTTAAAAACTTTGCAAACAATTACAAGTATTGGAGTTATTTCAGGAATATTAGGTTATTTGTCTGCAAATAATCTACCTCGAATAAGTAAAGCAGGGGCAATATATTTTGCTATTTTGTTTTGTATAACTTGGCTTATGAATTACGTAATTACTAAGAGATACCAAAACAAAGCATATAGTTTGAAATTCGGTGAACGAATATCTAATCTGTAATTAATTTAGAACAGCATGAAAAAAAGATTATTTAATGTTCACCCGGATGTATTGAAGCTTGGTATTGTCAGCTTTTTTACTGATGTCAGTTCAGAGGCTATTTTTTCAGTATTCTCGATATTTTTTACAGTAGTACTCGGTGCTTCTTCGGCATTGCTTGGCCTTGTGGAAGGTTTTTCAGATTTTTTTGCATCATCATTGGATTATTTTGCTGGTTGGCTTTCTGATAGGTCTGGCAAAAGAAAACCTTTAACCATTCTCGGTTACGGTTTTTCAACTTTAGCAAAAATATTATTACTCGTCATTACTTCAGTTTCAGCTGTTGCTTCGTTTAGAATTATTGAACGTTTAGGAAAAAGTTTCCGTGGTCCACCGAGAGATGCTTGGCTTTCTTCTGTCGCCGAAGAATCCAATAGGGGATACGCTTTCGGTGTGCATAAAGCACTAGACAAATCAGGAGCAATACTAGGTCCGATTGTTGCTTATCTTTTATTAAATCACTTCGGCACGAATATGCACGCTTTTCGTATTCTTTTTATTATGGCGGCTATTTCGGCAGTGATTGCTGTTATTATTCTTTCATTAATGGATGATCATCCCGGCACACCGCACGAGAGAGAAAATATTTTTAAAGCATGGGGGACATTGAGTAAGGAATTTAAATTCTATCTTATTCCAGCTGGAATTTTTTCTCTAGCATATTTTAGTTTCGGTTTTCTTTTACTTCGAGCCTATACTCTCGGTTTTGCGATTAAGGATGTAGTTTTGCTTTACGCATTATTTAATATTAGTTTCGTTATTGTTTCAGCTCCGATAGGCAAGCTGGGGGACTTTATTGGCAGAAAGTATATAATTATACTGGGTTATATCATATACGCTTTGATGTCACTAGGTTTTGTGTTTGCGACGCATAAATGGGAAGTAATAGCTTTATTTATATTGTTTGGAATTTTTTACAGTATCGATGAAGCACAAAGCAAAGCATTTGTGACTGACTTAGAAAAAGACAGAAGAGCGACAGCGATAGGAATGTTGAATTTTGTAAATGGTTTGATATATTTGCCGGCTTCAGTAATTGCCGGAGCATTGTGGTTGTTGCATCCAACTTATGCTTTCGGTTTCGCGGTAATAACGACACTTGTCGCATTGTGTGTCTTTATTTTTCTGCAACCTAGAATGATTAAAAAAAATGAAAGTATTATTTAAAAAAATTAAAAAACATCATAACATAGCTCGAAGGCATTTACACAGGGATCTGAAAATAAGATTAGCTTATTTTGCTGTTATTTTTTTTGTTATGATTTCTCTTATTTCTTACAACGTTTTTGAAAATGAGATCGGTATATTTTTGGCTAGTGTAGGATTTTTAATTGGTATTGGCATAGGCATCGCAACAGGACGAATTTCTTCTGTTCATTGGCATCCAGAAAATAAAAAAGTTGTTTCTCGCATGGATAAAATGGGCGTCTCTTTTTTATTGCCTTATCTTCTTTTTACATTATTTAGAGAAAGAATTTTAGAACATTGGTTTCGTGGAGTATTATTGACCGCTTTCACCTCGAGTCTTATTGCTGGAATAATGTTGGGCAGAATTGGTTTTCTTATTTTTCGCATAGAAAAGACTCTAAAAGAGGAGGGGATTACTGTTTCTTAAGAATATTTGTAACTGAATATTGCTTCATGAAAACTTCATTCAGCGTATGTAGTATGATAAAATATAGGTATAAGTTTTATATTAAATTTTAAACAATGAAAAAGTTTTTACTATCATCTTTTGTTATAGGAAGTTTCGCGTTGTATGTCGTTTATTACGGCCCCAATGGTAGTTTGAGTTACGTGGCTCCTTATGTTCCTGTCACTGAAGTGGGAAAGAAGACTACGACAGATGCTTTAAATACAACATCTTCCAGCACTCAGGTATATCAGGTACCTAATAGTATTTCAGGAGGTGATGAAGATAGTAATCCATTTGACGAAGAAGGTGATTTTATTCCTCCAACTAAAACTACTCCAAAAACAAATACTAAACCGACAACCACACCAACCACAAAACCTACAACTCAAACTACTCCTACTACGACACCACCTGTGACTAAGCCTAAGGGTCTTTATGCAGATGGAACTTACGTTGGCAGCAATGAATATGCGTATTCCGGTTATGTAAAAGTTACAGCCATAATATCAAATGGAAAACTTTCCAACATTACATATCCATCCACTGAACCAGGTCCAAGAAGATCGCAGCAGATATATGATTATTCAATGCCTGTCTTAAAACAAGAAGCCATTTCTGCACAGTCTGCGAATATTAACGGAGTCTCCGGTGCGACATATACTAGCGATGCATTCATGCAATCATTGGCTTATGCATTAACACAAGCAAAACAATAATATGAAAGAAACAAGAATTATTATGGGCATGCCTGTAATAATAGAAATTCCAGACGAATCAATTGATAAAGAAATATTTGAAAATGTTTTTAATTATTTCACTTATATAGATGAAAAATTTTCTATCTACAAAGATACGAGTGAAATAACAAAAATAAATAAAGATAAGATTAAAAAGAGAGAATATAGTGAGGACATGAAAGAAGTTCTTAGATTATCTGAAGAAACAAAAAAAGAAACTAATGGATTTTTCGATATCATGAATGATGGATTTTGCGACCCATCAGGGACAGTGAAAGGCTGGGCGATACATAATGCTGCCGAAATGCTCAGGAAAAATGGAATCAAAGATTTTTATGTTGAAGCAGGAGGGGATATTGAAGTGGAAGGTAAAAATAAAGAAGATAAGCCTTGGGCGATAGGCATAGCGAATCCTTTTGATTTAAAACAGGTTATAAAAGTTGTATACTTAAAAGATAAAGGAATTGCTACGAGTGGCACGTATATCAGAGGGAAGCATATTTATAATCCAAAAGATAAAAATGATCCTCTTGATGAGGTTGTCAGCCTGACAGTAATAGGTCCGAATGTCTATGAAGCAGATCGATTTGCCACAGCAGCCTTCGTGATGGGGCGGGAGGGAATTAATTTTATAAATAATCTTTCCGGTTTTGAAGGATATATGATTGATAAAAATGGCGTAGCGACTATGACGGAAGGTTTTCAAAAATATATATGATAAAAATAATAGATAATCTTTTAAACAAAGTAACAATGTATCGATTAGTGCTTTACGCATTACTCTTTATGATTGCTGGAGGATTAATACTTTCTTATTTTGGAATCTTGCCTTTCACTCCAGTTATGTTTTTTTCAGAAGTTGTTTTTGTCACCGCAATCTGTTTTATCTCAAATAAAATATTTGCTTCATTTTTAGGCGTTCCAACAAATGTTGAATCCGCTTTTATCACTGCTTTTATTTTAGTTTTGATAGTCACCCCTGCAAAGGATTTTGTCAGTCTTCCTTATTGGGGATTTTTATTCTGGGTTTCCGTCTGGGCTATGGCATCAAAATATATTTTTGCGCTCGATAATAAGCATGTTTTCAATCCAGTTGCACTTTCTGTGGCACTTACTTCCATCACTATGGGCCAATCCGCCAGCTGGTGGGTAGGAACTTTAGCAATGGCACCCTTCGTTATTATTGGAGGAATGCTCATCACAAGAAAGGTGAGAAGATTCGATATGGTTCTTACTTTTTTTGCCATAGCTCTGATTACTATTGTTGCTACTCAAGCTTTTGATTTTGCCAGTGGTTTTAACATTCTTGTCAGATCTATTTTTTATTCTCCACTTTTGTTTTTCGCATTTGTTATGCTGACAGAACCTCTTACTACTCCTCCGACAAGAATTTTACGAATGTTATATGGATCAATCTGCGGATTCTTGTCTGCTCCAATTATGCACATCGGATCGTTATATTCCACGCCTGAGTTATCTCTCTTAGTTGGGAACGTATTTTCCTATATTGTCAGCCCAAAACAAAAGTTTGTCTTAGTATTGAAGCAAAAAATAAAAGTCGCGCAGAATACTTATGATTTCGTATTTTCTCCGGATCATCCGTTTTATTTTAGACCAGGGCAGTATTTGGAATGGACTCTCGGTCACAAGTGGCCGGACTCTCGAGGAAATCGAAGATATTTCACAATAGCTTCTTCTCCTACTGAAAGAGAAATCAGAATAGGTATAAAATTTTATGCGAACGGTAGCAGTTTCAAGAACAAGCTTTTAAATATGAAAGAGGGTCAGGACACTATCATCGCTTCGCAACTGGCAGGGGAATTCGTCTTACCGAAAGATGTAAATAAGAAACTTGTTTTCATGGCCGGAGGAATCGGTGTCACTCCTTTTAGAAGCATGGTTAAGTATATGATAGATAAAAAACAAGAAAGGGATGTAGTCATGTTTTATTCAAATCGAACTTCAGCTGATGTTGCTTATGAAAATATTTTAGATCAATCAGCCGTAGAACTTGGCTTTAAAATTGTTTATACAGTGACGGATCCAGTACCACCAGGTGAAATATGGCATGGTAAAACAGGTTTTGTAGATGCGAAAATGGTTAAACAAGAAGTTCCTGATTTCTTAGAAAGACACTTCTATCTTTCCGGAACACATGGCATGTGCGAAACTTTTGAAAACATGCTTCTCGGTATGGGAGTGAAATCAAGCCATATTCACAAAGATTTCTTTCCAGGATTTGCCTAAAATTACAATGGATAAAGATTCAGAATTAATTAGTTTATATGTCTCTGGCGATGACACTGCATTGAAGGAGCTTATTGATAAATATACTCCACAAATTTATAATTTTGTTCGGCGTTTTGTCGGAAATAACGAAGCTGATGATATTACTCAAGAAATTTTTGTTAAAGTTTGGAAAAGTTTGGAAAAGTTTAATCAAAACAAATCCAGTTTTAAAACCTGGATTTTTACTATAGCTAGAAATACGGTTATTGATTTCTTGCGCAGAAAAAACTCCATTCCGTTTTCTAGTTTGGATAATGAAGAAAATAATTTCTCAGAAACCATAAAGGATGAGGCAATTTTACCCGATGAGATACTGCAGAAATTACAAGATGTAGATTTATTGAATTCATTATTAGAAAAATTACCGGAACAATTTCAAACAGTTTTAATTCTTCATTATCAAGAAGAAATGACTTTTGATGAAATATCTCAGGTTCTTGAGAGACCATTAAACACAATAAAAAGCCATCATCTTCGAGCTATTTTGCAAATAAGAAAGATGATTGCACCAAAATCAAATTAGTCTACGTATATAGAGATATGGATAAGAATTTAATTAAAATTTTTCAAAAGGCCGTGTTTTGTCCTGAGAGCAGTCTTTCGGAGAATATTTTCAACGCTATCTCTATTAAGGAAAAAAGAAATAATAACATTAAAATATGGGTTTATTCTGTTACAGGAATATTTTCTCTTTTAGGCTTTTTTGTGCTTATTAGGCAGTTAGTTTCTGATTTTTATAGTTCTGGCTTTTATGATTATTTATCCCTAATGTTTTCTAATAGCAAGGCTGTTTATTTTTGGAAAGAAATCATTTTATCTATGATTGAATCATTACCTATGACAAATTTAATTTTGTCTTTATCCTTAGTTTTTTTATTTGTATTATCCTTACGTTATATGGCGCGAAATATTCGAACTCGTCATAAATTATTAATAGCATAGTTTTATTTTTATGAAAGAAATTAAAGAAAATATTAGAAAAGTTTTAGAATCAAAAAAAGTTTTTGGAGTTTTGTTGATTGTGGGAATTCTTGTTGTTGTTTCACTTATCTTTCAAGCCGGAGTATATGTAGGTTTTCATAAAGCTTCATTTGGTCGTGATTGGGGGGAGAATTATGGGCGTAATTTTGGTATGATGAATGGACGTGGTTATTTTGGTGGCATGATGGGAAATTTTCCTAATGCCCATGGAGCTATAGGTAAAATTATAAAAATTGAATTGCCAAATATTATAGTTCAAGATAGGGATAATACTGAAAAAGTGGTAATTACAAGTAATGATACAAAAATAATAGATGTCAGAGATAGTATTTCCATTAACGATCTAAAGGTTGATGAAAATGTAGTTGTTGTCGGTTCTCCAAATTCACAAGGGCAGATTGAAGCAAAGTTAATAAGAATTATGCCTTTTCCTCCTATTTTTCCTTCTACTACCTCGACCGTTCCAACTCAAATTAATAGTTCTAATCAATAATAGTTATGGAAAAAATAATGTCATATTTACAAAAAATTAAAGATTATGCTCTTGACCACTTGATAAGTAGTATTGTTATACTTTTGATTGTTGTTGGGGTTGGGTATTGGGGCTATGGAAAAATTACTAGCACCGCAGGGGATACGCGATATGTTTTGTCAGCTGTTACTAAAGGAACTATTGTATCTTCCATTACCGGCAGTGGACAAGTTTCCGTTTCAAGTCAGATTGATTTAAAACCTAATGTCTCTGGTACGATTACTCATATTTATGTCAAACCAGGTGATCAGGCAGGAAGTGGTAAACTTCTTTTTTCTCTCGACAGTAAAGATGCTCAGAAAACTCTTAGAGATGCGCAAATTAATCTTGATGCAGCCAATCTTTCTTTAGCAAAATTACAAGAGCCAGCGGATAAATTATCTGTTATTCAGTATCAAAATGCTATTGCGGCTGCGCAAGATGCAAAGAAAAATCAAGATCTTGTTGTTAAAAATGCGCACAGCAGTTTTTTGAATAGCGGAATAGTTGCTGTTCCGAAATCTACTTCAACTAGTAGCGCAAATTTCACCGCTCCTACAATTAGCGGAACTTACACCGGAACAACGGAGGGAAGTTACGATATTCTTGTTCATAATAGTGGCAGTGGAGCATATCTCTCAGTTTCTGGCCTTGAAAATGGAAGCGGTACAGTAAATACAACTACCCCTGTTGCTTTAGGAACTTTTGGTCTATATATTCAGTTTCCGAACAATTATGCTTCCAGTGGAATAAATGAGTGGACAGTGGCAATACCAAATACTCAGGCAAGCAGTTACGGCGCAAGTTATAATTCATACCAGCTTACTTTACAAAATCAAGCTCAAGTAAATACAGATTCAGATAGAACTATCATTCAGAATACAGAAGCGTTGAGTAAATTACAATCCGGTGCAGATGTGCTTGATATACAAACAGCGCAACTCACAGTAAAGCAAAAAGAAAATGCTTTACAGGATGCCAGGGATAATCTATCTTATTACAACATCGTTGCCCCTTTTGAAGGTACCGTTGCAAGTGTTCCTGTGAATGTCGGTGAAACTGCAAGTTCTGGAACAATTTTAGGGACGATCATTACCACTAAACAATTGGCTACTATCTCATTGAATGAGGTAGATGTAGCTAAGATAAAATTGGGTCAAAAAGCTACTCTTACTTTTGATGCAATTCCGAATTTTTCAATTGCAGGAGAAGTGGCACAAATTGATACTGTAGGTACAGTAACGCAAGGAGTTGTGACTTATAATGTAAAAATTAGTTTTGATAATCAAGATAGTACGGTAAAACCCGGAATGAGTGTCTCAGCTTCTATTATCACAAATGTAAAACAAGATGTCTTAGTAGTACCAAACAGTGCAGTGAAAAGACAAGGTGGTTCAAGTTATGTTGAGATGTTTGATGCACCACTACCTGCACCAACAGATGGATTGCCAGGTTCTATTTCGACAATTATTCCGAATAAAATTACTGTAACAACAGGACTTTCAAATAATTCAGAGACTGAAATAGTTTCTGGAATAAAAGAAGGAGATGAAATTGTGACAAGAACAATATTACCAACGGCTGCAAAAACAGCAACATCTAGTTTGCTCGGTGGAGCTGGTGGAAACAGAGGAGGTGGGGCAGTAAGAATTCCAGGTAATTAAAGTTATGATTGAAATAAAAGATATTACAAAAACATATAAATCTGGAGACATTGAGTTTCAGGCCCTTAAAGGTGTGAGCTTTACTATAAAGGATGGAGAATTTGTTGCTATTATGGGACCTTCTGGATCTGGTAAGTCGACTCTTATGCATATTTTAGGTGCATTGGATAATCCAACGAGTGGCACGTATCTTCTAGATGACAAGGATGTT
The DNA here is from genome assembly GCA_023267435.1 of Candidatus Nomurabacteria bacterium. GTDB lineage: Bacteria > Patescibacteriota > Minisyncoccia > Phycocordibacterales > UBA9973 > UBA9973. The sequence goes on along the minus strand of JAHFNH010000003.1, from coordinate 45,514 downwards.
TCAACTCTTTCAGATGATGAACTAGCAGATATTCGCAAAGATAAAATTGGTTTCGTGTTTCAATCATTCAACTTATTACCACGTACTACAGTCCTCAGAAATGTAATGTTACCGCTTGTTTATGATGGAATAGAAACAAAAGAAAGAGAAAAACGCGCCAAAGAAGCCCTTTTTGCTGCGGGTCTGAATGAATCGCATTTCTATCATCTTTCAAATCAGCTTTCTGGTGGACAGATTCAACGTGTTGCTATTGCACGAGCTTTGGTAAATAATCCGTCACTAATTTTAGCTGACGAGCCTACAGGTAACCTCGATTCAAAAACAGGAGAAATAGTTTTGGGCACTTTTCAAAAATTAAACAAAGAACATGGCAGAACAATCGTACTTATCACTCATGAACAATATATTGCTGAACATGCCGATAGGATTTTATTTATTCGCGATGGCGTACTTACTGAAAATGAGAATGGCCATTTAAAAAGAGTTATAAAAAACATATGAAAATATCAGATATCATAAGTGAAACATCTAGCGCTTTATTTGCCAACAAAGTACGTACAGGACTTACGATGCTTGGAATTGTAATCGGTATAGCTTCTGTTATTGCTATGACTGCGATTGGTCAAGGTGCGCAGAATTCTATATCTTCAAGCATTCAGTCTATTGGTGCAAACTTAGTTATGGTTATGCCTGGAGCTGCACGCACTTTCGGTGGACCAAGTGCCGGACGTGGAGGAGCACAGACATTAACAGTAGAAGATGCTGATGCGATTGAGTCTCAAATTTCTGATGTGGTTGGAGTGGTCCGTGAAGTAACTTCGCGTAAGCAAGTTGTCGGTACCGGCACTAATACAAATACTAGTATTATAGGTACAGAACCAGCGTACTCTACAGTCCGAAATGTATCTATTGATGAAGGTGATTTTTTATCAACTCAAAATATTACAAGTGGTTCAAAAGTTGCTGTGTTGGGACCCACTGCCAGGGATGATCTGTTTGGTGTGGGTGTTACAGGTGTTATTGGTCAAACGATTCGTATTTCAGGAAGTGAATATGTTGTTATTGGTATAACTAAAGCAAAAGGAGGTTCTGGTTTTAGTAATAGTGATGATACAATTTTTATTCCTTATACCACAGCTCAAAGATATCTTACGGGAAATAAATATTTAAGCGAGATTGATATCTCGGCAACAAGCTCTGATGTGTCAGCGCAAGTACAATCTGATGTGACAAATTTATTATTGATTCGTCACAATATTTCTGATCCTACTAAAGCTGATTTTAATATATTAAATCAGGCAGACATTATTGCTACGGCTTCATCAGTCACGGGTACATTTACGCTTTTTTTAGCAGCAGTAGCTGGAATTTCTCTTTTGGTTGGCGGTATTGGAATTATGAATATGATGCTGACTACCGTTACGGAACGTACAAGAGAAATCGGTTTACGTAAAGCAATCGGTGCAAAAAAGAAAGACATTAATACTCAATTTTTACTTGAGGCTGTTATGTTGACGTTTATCAGTGGTGTGATAGGTGTTATTTTGGGGTGGCTGATATCTCTGGCGGTAACATATTCTGGAATTATTCAAACGCAAGTTTCTTTACCCACTGTTCTTTTAGCTTTTGCGGTTTCGGCTGGAATCGGTATTGTTTTTGGATATTATCCTGCGCGTCGGGCGGCTAATTTAAATCCAATCGATGCCCTTAGGTATGAGTAAATTTCCGTCTCATCGACGGATTCGCCGAAGAGGCGAAATTATTAGATTAGTAAAATTATTAAAAATCATATGAATAAAAAAATTGGTTTAGTTGTCATAGGTATTTTAGTTTTGGTAGGAGTGTTTTATATAGGTATGGTTTATGGTAAGAGTCAAATACCTGCTAGAGGTCAGGGAAGTCAAGCTTTTGGTTTGAATGGTAGAAGTACTGCTGGTGGAATGAGGAATGGTGGAAATTTTGGAGGAATGACTGTGGGTGAAATTCTCTCTAAAGACGCTCAAAGTATTACTCTAAAACTTAGAGACGGAAGTTCTAAAATAATTTTTTATACAGACAAGACTCCCATTGAAAAAAATGTCAGTGGAGTATCGACAGATTTAGTTGTTGGTAAACAAGTAAGCGTTACCGGTACAGCAAATCCAGATGGCAGTTTAACCGCTCAGTCAGTGCAAATCAGACCAGCAATGCCAACCAATCCCGCTCCTGCATCCACTTCAACACAATAAAATTTTAATTGAAAAACACAGGTAAATATAGTAGTATTCATCTTGTGTTAGCCGTTGTAGCTGTTTTGGTAAATATCACCAAATTAAATAGTAGTTATATTATTTTTATAATTTTAGCTACTATTCTGCCGTTGTAGCTCAGTTGGTAGAGCACGATATTGGTAATATCGAGGTCATCGGTTCAATCCCGATCAACGGCTCAATTTTTATTATTTATGACTTATCCACAGGATATATATATATAACAAAGTTATCTTTAAAAAGGTTATAATATAGCTATTATAATAGTTTTTAAAAATAAATAGTAAAATATGAAAATACTTAAAAAGTTTTCTTTCTTAGTTGTTTTGTTTTCTCTTGTATTTAATTTCACTGGCTCTACTAAAGCGCACGCTTTTGCTAGCCCGGCAACTGTTAATCTTGGAGGAGCAGATAGTTTCTCAATTTTGTCATATGCAGGTGTAACTGATGCTACTCCCGCATCAACTATAATTACTGGAAATGTTGGAGTGAGTCCACTTGCAGGTTCAAACATTGCTGGTTTGACATGTACATCAATGACTGGCGGTGGAAAAATATACGAAGTTGATTCCGGATATAATGTTACCGGTTTTGCTGCTTGTGCTATGCCGGGTGATACTGTACCAGCCAATAAAACTTTTGTAGATAATGCTGTCGGTGCTGCAGGAGCAGCTTATACTGATGCTAACAATAATACTGTTCGACCATTTGATGCTACAAATATTGGAACCGGATCTGGAACTTGGGATCTTGCTGGTTTAACAATCGCTCCTGGAGTTTATTCATTTTCTGGTCCTGGTAATGTAATTATTACAGGCGATATTCATCTTACAGGAACAGCAAGTGATGTATGGATATTTAGAGTACCAGGAACTCTTGATATCAGTTCTGCTAAAAGCATTCTTTTAAGTGGTGGTGCACAGGCTTCCAATATTTTTTGGGTTGTCGGTGGTGCAACTACACTTGAAACAACATCTGTTTTTGAAGGAAATATTTTAGATCAAACAAGCGTTGCTTTATTAGCTGGTGCAACATTACACGGAAGAGCATTTTCAAATACGGCGTCTGTTACACTAGACGGCGCTGGTAGTCATACTGTTTCAATTCCTGTATATGTGACCCCTCCAACCCCTCCCTCAACAGCTCCCCAAGGTGGTGGTCCTCTTACAACAGCATCTGTTCCACCTTTGATCAGTGTTTTAAAAGTTCCAACTCCATTAGCATTACCTCTAGGACCTGGACCAGTTACTTATACTTATACAGTTAAGAATATCGGAACAGTTCCAATGAGTAATGTTATTGTTTCTGACAATGCATGTTCTACTGTAGGTTTCATTTCAGGTGATTCAAATAATGATTCCAAACTTGATATCAATGAAACTTGGACATACACTTGTACCACAACACTCTCCCAAACCACTACCAATACTGTCACTGCAACTGGTGATGCTAATGGTTTTACCGCAATCGATACTGCAAATGCAACTGTCGTTGTCGGAGTTCCAATAATACCACCACTAATCCATGTAGTTAAAAAGCCAAACGTTTTTGTTCTTCCTGCAAATGGTGGAGCAGTTACTTACACATATACCGTAACCAATCCTGGTACTGCGCCATTAAGTAATGTTAGTATCACTGATGACAAATGTACTGGTCTACCAGGCCGTGTCGTAGGACACCCAGGAGATCTTAATAAAAACGATTTACTTGAAAGTAATGAAACATGGACTTTCACTTGTTTAACAAATCTTACACAGACAACTACGAATACTGGAACTGCTGAGGGAAGTGCAAATGGTCTTACTGCGATCGATTATTCTCTTGCTACAGTGGTGGTGGCCGCTCCTAGTCTTCCTAAGACAGGACTTCCTCCTGCTCCATGGAATGTTGTTATATTATTATTGTTTGGTTTGCTCGCATTAGTTTCTATTTCATTTGTTATGGTTCTAAGAAAGCATAAAATATAGTTTCTCTATTAAGATAGGTTAACGAATATTTTTACACTGTTTTTAAAGTAAAAAGAGTCAGACCAATCTTGGGCTGACTCTTTAGGTTATATATGAATTTATCAAAAAATTTATCAAAAAGAATATTAATAATTATTTTTCTGGGATTCTTTATTTTCTTGGGTTTATTTTTATTTCTTTTCTTTAAAGATTCAACTCATACTAGTTTGATTCCGCTTGTTGTAAAAACCACTATTCCTTTGGGACAGGGGAAAGATAATTTTGGGTTGCCAGTGCGTCTAAAGATTCCGAATATTAATGTCGATGCTGTTGTTGAAGATGTGGGTCTTACTTCTGATGGGGCGATGGAAGTGCCAAAGGGTCCAGATAATGTCGCTTGGTTCGACCTGGGACCACATCCTGGCGATAATGGCAGTGCTGTTATCGCCGGGCACTTCGGTTGGAAAAACAGCATTCCAGCGGTATTCGATAATTTATATAAATTAAAAAATGGAGACAAAATTATCGTCGAAGATGATAAGGGTGCAACTATTTCTTTTGTTGTACGAGAAAGTAGAAAATATGATGCCAACGCAGATGCTTCAGATGTATTCGGTTCAACCGATGGAAAGGCACACCTGAATCTTGTTACTTGTGAGGGGATTTGGAATAGTGTGAAGAAAGGCCGTCCTTATAGACTTGTAGTATTTGCCGATAAAGAATAATTTTTTAATTAATAGTTTAAATGCAACAATTATTTAATTGGTGTATACTTTTCTTTGTTTGAGAATTAAGAATAAGCCGATATAGTTCAGTGGTAGAACACTACTTTCGTAAAGTAGGAACGTGGGTCCGATTCCCACTCTCGGCTCCCGATTTACTTAGTTTTACTAAACTTTAGAAAATCGACCCAGTAGGTCATTTTACTAAATGAAGTCCTTTAGGGCTCTAAAAATTTTATCTTAGTTTAAATTTGAAACAATATATCTATGCCGAATATGCTGGCAACTCTAGTAGGAAAGTGGTGCCTTTACCTGCACCTTCTGATTCAGCCCAAACTCTTCCATTGTGAGCTTCTACCATCCCTTTAGCGAAGAATAACCCGTAACCAGTACTGTGCACATTAACCTTGATTGAGTCTTTACCGCGTCCGCCTTCAGTGAATAGTTTTGACATATCTTCTGGAGTAATACCCACGCCAGTATCTTTTACGGAGAACAAAACCTTATTTCCATTTTTTGATAGAAAAATAGTAATATCACCTTTTGGAGTGTAGCGGATAGCGTTGTCTATAAGATTGCGTATGACGTGTTTGGTTATATTTTCTTTATCTCCCAAAACTGTGTAATCTTGTTTTTCATCTATAGTTGTTTTTACAGTGAGTCCTTTTGTTTCAATATCAAATTTCAAACTATTTAATGCGTCCAGTACGGATGCTTTCATGTCGAAAGGTTTCATATCCATAGAAACTTTTCCATTTTTAAAATCATTAGAGCGAAGAATATTTTCAACCATATCGATAGCTCCATTAGTGTCGACAGAAGATCTCTTAATGAAAGAGTCTATTTGTTCTGCTGTCGTGTTTGGATCTTTTTCCAATATCATAGCAAACATGTTTTTATTTTTTCCCAAGATTCCCTTGACCTCGTGACTCAAGAAGTGAATGAAACTTTCTCGTTGATCGGCTAAGTGTTCGATAAGTATACGTTGGTCAGATTCTTTTTTCAGATTTCTAAATAGAATAACACTAAGCCCTGCTGCAAATAATACTGTTATTCCAGTAAGTAACCCATCAACTCCACCTTTGATAAAGAATACTTGCATACCTGTTAACACTAAGAATCCCACAACTAAATAATGTGTTCCAAGGATTTTGAAATTAAAAATATCCAAATCAAAAACGGAGTAGATCATAGCAAAAAGAAAAATAGGTATTACAAATAAACTATATAAGTTCATCTCATAATTTCCTGTGATTGAAGCAAAATATTCTGTTACTCCAAATATTGAAAGGAATAAAAACATGGAACCAAGTACAATTAAATCAGCTTTTTTCTTTTCAGGTGATAGTTTTTTTATAAAAGGAATTACTATATAAATTAGAAGAATTATTAGAATAAAACCTTCTACTGCAAGTTTATAGTTACCTAAAAAGTTATTGTTGAACGCTTCGCAAACAGGGTAATTAAAGCCATTAACTGATTGTTTTGATAAGGTAATAAAAAGTGGAGGAAGAGTAAGAATAAATAGAAAAATTTTAGAAAGTTTTGGAATTGTGGATCCTTTAACGAAAGAAATTGCAAAATAAAGTCCGAGTACATAAAATACTATTTCAATATAATCAAGTGGTGCCCACGAGGCATACTGAAGAAAATAATTATTTTGTGTCCAAAGAATCAAGTCACCTATAAGCCAAAGTGAGAACATCGAAACAAAGGCAAGGAAAATTTTTGAAAGTAAGATACGTTTAGATTTAACGAACACTAGAATAGCTAGTGCTAGTGAAAATATTACTGGAATTAAATGTGAATAAAAAGCTATTTGTCTTGATGTGTTAGTTGTTGCATAGCATGTGTTTATAATTGTGTCTATTTGAGTGTGCATCTTATTTCTTATTTTTTATATAATCATTTATAAATTGTCTTACGTTTGGACTGTGATATACCCAATATTCGTCTAGTTCACTGTCAATTGGTTCAATTGGTACTATAAGTGGTTTTACTCCTGTCATATTCATAACTTCTTCAATGGCCGGCAATACTATATTTTTAGTGAAATCACCCTCAGTGTCTTTTGATGATAAAAAGTTTTCAAAAAGAATTCCATGGTAAATAAAAAAAAGAAAAAAGAATTTATAATAATCACGTGCAGTTGCACCCTTATTTTTATACCAGTCTGAAGCATTCCATACTGTTATTATTTCATTTTTAAAATGATCATTGAACAGTAATTTATGAAAATCAATAAGAGGTTCAGACCATATTGTTAAAACTTCTCTTATTTTTTTGCCTTTATGTAAATTGAAATCAACAATATTAATATATTCTTTAAGGTCTAAGGCAGGTTTGTCTTTTATGGTTTTATGTATTGGTAGTTTTCCTAAAGAGTATTTAAACTCATTATTGTCTGGAGAAAAGATATCATCATGATATTCGAAAATTATGGGGTGTAAATTATTTTCTTTGGCTAAAGCTATAAATCTTTTGGTTTCATAATTAGGTGTTGCAACTTGTCTAAAGAGAACAGCATATTTTTTATTATCTTTAAATACTTCCGGAATATCATTATCAAGAAGTTTTTTTACTTTCAGTACAAGATCAGCATCTTTACTTCTTTCATCTAAAAGACGTAATGCGTCTGAAAGAGGAGTGTAAATAACTTGATTAAACAAGTTTCTGTCTGACATTATTTTTTCATAATCACCGATTTTTATCATAATTTTATTGGACGCTCTCAGAAGATTGAGGAGATACACAAGTTTCTCCAGTGTCAGGATTTTCAGTACACTCTACTGGTGTGCATTTTATTTCTCCATTTTCACATACAGTAGTGCAATCTTCGTTTTGACACGATTTAAAGTCGTTCGCATTTAGACTGTATCTTTTGAAATCAGAAAGTCCGTTTGGGGGACAGTCATCAGGATTGGAACAGTCACGTTCAAAACATGTTTCTTGCGATTTATCGCAAGAAACTTCCACTATGAAATTAAAATCTTTTTTGTAATAAAAAAAATAGAATGAAGTGATAACAGAAATAACGCAACAGGCTATCAATGCTTTTATTAATAAGCTATTGTTTTTTGTTTTTTGTTCGTTTTCCATGACAATGTTAATTTTACCTTATTTTTTATAGAAATAAAATAGCACTGCCGATAAGTACGATGGCTATAGCTGTTATTTTCTGGAACAGAATTTTTGGACTTAGGTCTTCTTTTGCAAAAGTTGGTATGAAGATCGTGATAATTATAGCTAAAATAAAAGAGAGTGCTGGTTGGAAAGATTCGACCAATAGAACCATCGCTACTGGCGCTATTAATACGGAAAAAGAAACAAGTGAATTTCCGATTAAAGTTAGGATTTCAACCATAACACTCCAAAAAAATATTTTGCCAGTCAGATTGTTCTTAAAGACAGAAAAGAATTCTTTTTTGAAAGAAGGTAGACATAAGAATATTAATCCAAGTAATAATGTTCCAGTATATTGCCAAAACATTGCTCCCTTGAAATTATCAAGTGCGGCGAATTTAAAAAGAATTTGAGAAAGAGCTATTACAAAAGATGAAGAAACCATGAGTATAAAAAGTTTCTTTTTGAATTTAAATTTTTCATTGAAGTTTAATGAAACAAGAATGCCCCCTAGTATTATTATTAACGCGCCGATGATTTGTCTGATCGATATAGTTTCTCCTAAAAATAAAAATCCCATTATAAAAGCAAAAACGGGAATGAGTTGAAACATGGCTACAACAAAAGAAGTTTCATCTTCTCCTAATGCAAAAAGATAAAATAAAATTCCCAAAGACCATAAAATTCCAGTTGTTATAAGAACGATTATATTTAAAGTAGGAAAAGCGAGAATGTGTGTTTTAGGTAGAAAAAAAGATACAACAATCACTGTTATTGAAGAAAGAAGACAAGAAAAAATTATTAGACCCTTGGTGCCGATTCCAACACCAAATTTGGTAATAAGGTATTTGTCTATATGGTTCGCTGTGGCCCATAAGAGCGGAGCGATAGAAGCGATAAGAAGCCAACTGTATCCATGCATGGGGGAATTATAACATAGTAAGTCTTTAATTTCTGCTATAATCTCACTATGGCTGAAGATTTAAATGCTAATTTAATAGATGAAAAGATAAAGGAGCTGGAGGGTGTTATTGCCGGTCCGGATTTTTGGAGTGATAAGGTTCGTGCGCAGGCGACGATAAAAGAATTGGCAGATTTGAAAGATAAAAAAGAAGGTTTGGGAAAGTATGACAAGGGCAATGCGATTGTTACCATTATTTCCGGAGCGGGCGGGGATGATGCGGAAGATTTTTCACGAATACTCCTCGATATGTATATGAAGTATGCAGACAGGAAAGGCTGGGGAATTTCTTTTATTCACGAACATAAGAATGATCACGGCGGATACAGAAATGTTTCTTTTGAGATGGCAGGGAAGAATGCTTATGGAAATTTGAAAAATGAATCAGGTGTGCATCGCCTGGTGCGCATCTCTCCATTTAACGCGAAGCAAATGCGTCACACTTCTTTTTCGTTGGTGGAAGTATTGCCGAAGTTTTCAAAATTGGAAGAAAAAGATTTTGTCATTCCGGAAAAAGATTTAAAAATAGAATTTGCAAAGTCTGGCGGACCGGGTGGGCAGAATGTAAACAAAAGAGAGACAGCTGTCCGCATCGTTCATATTCCAACTGGTATTTCAACACATGCTTCAGGCGAGCGCTCCCAAGAAGCCAATAGAGAGACAGCTATGAATATGCTTCGTGCAAAAATTTTCAAGAAAGCAGAAGAAGAAAAAAAGACAGTTGAAGAAAGTATGAAGATTTCCAAGGGAACAGATATAGAATGGGGTAGTCAAATCCGTTCATATGTCTTGCATCCATATAAAATGGTCAAAGACCACAGGACAGAAGCCGAAACCTCAAATGTAGATGCAGTTTTAGACGGCGACCTAGATTTATTCATTGAAGCTGAGAAAAAATTGTAAAATTAAAAGCCCTTACATTTTTTGTAAGGGCTTTTTAAATTGAAAGTCATTTCTACAACTTTGGTTCAAGTTTCAGTATTTTGATTGAAACAATCCAGTAATTGAACACTCCGAGTATTGCACCGGCAATTCCGCCCATGATTGGATCATGGAAAAAGAAATATCCGATAACAGTACCGAATAATGAATCAACTCCGCAAATCAATCGCGCCTGAGAATGAATAAGAAGAAATAATTTCTTAATGAATTTTCCTAAAAATTCAGTGGAAACATTAAACGCTTCTTTTGTTGCTTCAGGCACTGCTGTAAATCCCTTATAAAGCCAAAATATTATCCAACCAAAAGCAATCAGTTGAGAAGATAAAAGCGCAAATATTTTAAATATGTTGCTATTTTTTGCTTTATTTATTATTCCCAATAGTTTCATCTTTTTAAGACATTTATCATTTTCTACTAAAATATCTTTAGCGGAATAAATCAAAATTAAGAAATTAATTAGTGCCATTGCATAATATATAAACAGAATAGGTAATAACACAAAAATATCATCATGTATAAGCGATATTTTTGGCATATGAAAGATATTCCAAAAATAATTATCAATGTACCCTAACCAAATGAATGGAACAATAAGTACTGCAGTAACGCAGAAAATCGCAATAATTATATTTTTAATAATTTTTACTAAAGTGCAAGAGAACTTATTTTTATTTTCTTTAGCGTATTCCCATGTCTTTGGAATTGCTTTAATTACTTGTTCGATGTCATAGATAAAGTATCCGATGACTCCTCCTGCGATAGCTCCGACCCACCACAGCATTTTATTCATTTCTAAAGAGATGAGTGTGCCCATAACTGCTCCAATAAAGCAGGCCAAGGCAATTTTCATAGTTGTTTTCATTGTTTATTTTGTTTTTAAAGATTAGACTTCGATTTATTTCTAGTTAAAAGATAACACCTTAAAAGATTTTGTCAAATTGCGTTGAAGCTGAGAGGGGTTTGTGATACTATTAGAAAGTGATTTATTTCAATAATGTTTCAAAAATTTATAACAGGGATTCAGTAGCGCTGGAAGATGTGAATTTAACAGTCACAGCAGGGGAATTCGTTTCTATTGTTGGACACTCAGGTGCAGGCAAGACCACTCTCATAAAAATGATTCTAGCAGACGACAAGCCGACAGAAGGTACGGTATTTTTTGAGTCTGTCGATGTGCATAAATTAAGAAGTGGTGATTTAAATAAACTCAGAAGAAAAATCGGCGCTGTTTTTCAGGATTTTAAATTATTGCCAAACAAGACTGCTTATGAAAATATTGCTTTTGCGATGGAAGCCGCCGGAAAGTCCGACGAAGAGATAGCTAGTGATGTTCCTCACGTGTTGGAACTCGTTGATTTAGGCAGTCGTATTTTTCATTTCCCGCACCAGATGTCCGGAGGGGAACAACAAAGACTTGCTATAGCTCGTGCCATCATCAACCAGCCGGAATTAATCATTGCCGATGAGCCGACTGGAAACTTGGACCCGATCAATACTTATGAAGTGATACAGATTTTAAAAAAGATAAATGACCTCGGCACGACTGTCATTTTAACCACGCACAATCGCGGAGTTATTGATTCGATAGGCAAGAGAGTTATCACATTAGAAAAAGGCAAGGTCGTAAGAGACGACAAAGATGGTAAGTATGTGATTTAGTAAAATATGTTACAATAATTTTTATGACTGGACTAAAAAGAATTATAAAAGCCGGAGCGGTAAACTTTAAAAGAAATGGCATCGTGTCATGGGCGGCTGTTCTAGTCGTGACTATCACTCTCTCTGTCATCGCATCGCTTATTTTCTTGCAAGCGGTTTTGCATTATTCTCTCGATCAGATTAAAGACAAAGTGGACGTGACGATTTATTTCACTACTGGTGCTTCGGAAGATAAAATTTTAGCTTTGAAATCCTCATTGGAGAATTTGCCCGAAGTTGCGAGTGTCACATACACGAGTGATGCAGAAGCATTGAAACTTTTCCGCGACAGGCATTCTGACGATTATCCAACAATCCAAGCTCTTGATGAAATAAAAGATAATCCTCTCGGTGCATATTTGAATGTGAAAGCAAAAGAAGTTTCTCAGTATGAAAGTATTGCGAATTTCTTGAAATCAGACAACGCTTTAGTTCTGGGTTCGGCCTCAATCATAGACAAGGTGAATTATCACCAAAACAAACTCGTGATCGAAAGATTGAATTCGATAATCTCCGGTGCACAAAAACTTGGATTCTTAGTAACCCTTATTTTAGTTCTTATTTCAATAGTTATTACTTTCAATACTATTCGCCTTACCATCTTCTTCTCCAGAGAGGAAATAGGCGTGATGCGTTTGGTTGGAGCCAGTAAGATGCGCGTTCGCGGACCCTTTATGATCGAAGGAGCTATTTATGGAATTATCGCGACACTCGTGACTTTGGTTATTTTTGTTCCTCTGACTGTTTGGTTTAGCCGCAATATGACTGATTTTCTTGGAATCAATTTGTATGATTATTACATTTCGAATTTCTTCCAAATTTTCGCAATTATCCTATTATCAGGAGTTTTGCTTGGAGTAGTTTCTTCATCTCTGGCAGTTCGCAAATATTTAAATAAATAATATTTATTCATGGCAAAAGAAAATACAAAATATATCTTTGTAGTTGGAGGAGTTATTTCTGGAGTTGGAAAGGGTATTACTTCATCTTCGCTCGGACTTATTTTGAAAAATCGCGGACTTGCTGTGACATCTATAAAAATAGATCCTTACATCAATGTCGACGCCGGTACGATGAACCCCACAGAACATGGTGAGGTTTTTGTTCTTTCAGACAAAGATGAGACAGATCAGGATATGGGAAACTACGAAAGATTCCTCGATGTGAATTTGACTCGGATAAATTATATGACGACCGGCCGAGTATATCAGAGTGTTATCGAACGTGAGAGAAATTTAGAATATAAAGGCAAGTGCGTAGAAGTCGTTCCGCATATTCCGCAAGAAGTTATCAGACGTATTAAAGAGGCAGGCAAGAAAGCCGAAGCAGATGTCGTGATCGTAGAAGTGGGAGGCACTATTGGTGAGTATCAGAATATGCTTTTCTTGGAAGCAGCCAGAATGATGAAAATAGAACATCCGCATGATGTGATTTTTGTGATGGTTTCTTATCTGCCGATACCTTCGAAAGTGGGCGAGATGAAAACCAAGCCGACCCAGCACGCTTCAAGGCTTTTGAATGGTTCTGGAATCCAAGCAGATATTTTGATAGCGCGCGCAGAAATAAAGCTTGATGAGAAGAGAAAAGAAAAAATTGCATTATCTTGCAATATTCTGCCGGAGAGAATAATTTCCGCGCCGGATGTGGATTCTATTTATGATATACCTTTGAATTTTGAAAAAGAAAATCTTTCTGATCGACTCTGCAGTTTGCTCGGAGTTACTTGTAAGAAACCAGATGCAAAAAAATGGAATGCTTGGAAAAATTTTGTCAGAAAAACTCATAACAGCAAAGGGATAGTAAAGATCGCAATGATCGGAAAATACTTCGAGACAGGAGATTTCGTTTTATCTGATTCTTATCTTTCTGTCATTGAGGCGATAAAATATTCAGCTTATGCGCAAGGCAGGAAGCCGGTTTTTTCTTGGCTTAATTCTGTCGACTATGAGAAAAATCCAGCTAAACTAAAAGAACTTAAAAAATATGACGGCATTGTTGTGCCGGGTGGTTTCGGCGCGAGAGGTGTTGAGGGAATACTTTCTGCTGTGAAATTTGCGCGTGAAAATAAAATTCCTTACCTTGGTCTTTGTTATGGAATGCAGATGATTGTCATAGAATACGCTCGAAATGTCTTAGGTTTGAAAGATGCTAATACTCGAGAAGTAAATCCAGATTCGAAAAATATCGTCATCGACGTGATGGAATCTCAGAAAGAACATTTGAAAAATAATTCTTATGGTGGCTCGATGCGTTTGGGCGCTTACAAGGCGATCATAAAAGACGGCACAGTCGCTCGCAGTGCGTATGGAAAGAAAGAAGTGGAAGAAAGGCATAGACACCGCTATGAGGTGAATCCAGCTTATATCGAGGCTCTGGAAGCTAAAGGATTGGTTTTCTCCGGACGTTCTCCAGAAGGACAGTTGATGGAAATAGCCGAGCTTCCAAAGAGCAAGCATCCATTTTTCTTAGGCACGCAATTCCATCCGGAATTCCTAGCCCGCCCGCTGACCCCGCATCCACTTTTCACAGCTTTTATCAAAGCTTGTATTAAAAAGTAAAAAAATAAACTAGCTTGAAAAAATACCGTTTTTACGGTAATCTTTAGAAGTTCGGTAAACATTGCGAGATCGTTTAATAGGAGGCTCTCGTTTTGTTAAACCGTAGGTTTGTACAAAACGCAGTAACGCAACCATAAGTAAAATTATTCACAATATTTATTAGCAGTTTAAAACTTAATACTTTGCGAGATCGTCTAATGGTAGGACACCTCCCTCTGGAGGAGGTTATCTTGGTTCGAGTCCAAGTCTCGCAACAATTTTTAAATCATTTTATGAAAATACCAATAGTTGATGAAGATGATAATATAATAGAATTTAGAGAAAGAGACAATCGAGATGTTAATGCTATTTATCGCGTTTCTTCTCTTTGGATTACTGATACCAATGGCAAAATTCTACTTGCCCGCCGTGCATTTAATAAAAAACACGATCCTAATAAATGGGGTCCTGCAGTAGCTGGAACAGTCGAAAAGGGAGAAACTTACGAAGAAAATATAATCAAAGAAGCAGAAGAAGAAATAGGATTAAAAGATATTAAACCCATTACTGGAATTAAAAAACGTAGGAAAACTAAATATAATTATTTTGCTCAAGAATTTTTATTAACATTATCGGCTGGATTTAATGATTTTAAAGTAGCTGAGGATGAAGTCGCAGAAGTGAAATGGTTCTCGGAAGAAGAATTAAGAAAAGAATTAAAAGAAAAACCAGATGATTTTTTAAAAGGAGTTCATGAACGAATGAATGAATAAAAATCATGGACTTAAAATCAACATACAATAAAATAGCTGAAGATTGGGTTAAAGACCACAATCAAGATGATTGGTGGAAAGAGGGAACAGATACTTTTACTTCTTTGCTTCCTCAAGGAGCAAGTGTTCTTGATGTTGGTTGTGGAGGTGGTATTAAAACTAAAAATATCGCCAATAAAGGATTTAAAGTTACTGGTATTGATTTTTCTGAAAAGATGATTGAGATTGCTAAAAGAGAATTGCCGGAATTAGATTTCGATGTGGTTGATGTTTATGATGTAGATAAATATCCGAAAACTTTTGATGGGATTTTTGCGCAGGCAGTTCTATTGCATATACCAAAGGCGAGAACTATGGAAGTTTTGGAAAAATTAAAATCTAGATTGAATGATGGAGGAATACTTTACATCGCAGTTAAGGGAATTAAGGACGATGGTATTGAAGAGAAGGTAACACAAGAAAATGATTATGGTTATGAATATGAAAGATTTTTTAGTTTTTATAGTCCAGAAGAATTGAGAGAATATTTACAAAAGCTAAATATGGAAATAGTTTGTGAAAATATTTTCAAGTCAGGTAAAACAGACTGGTTGCAGATTATTGGAAGAAAAATATAAGAATTGAGCAAATAAAAAAAGTCATCTTATTGCAAGATGACTTTTTAATTTGATAGTGGGTTTACTGGTTTTTCCGGTTTGATAGGAATTTTGGATACTTTCACGAAAAATTTTAAATGATTACGTGTTACTTTGTCTATTTGCTCAGATTCATAAAGCAGGTCTATGAGATATAGTCCATGTTCCTGATAATAAATTGCAAATGGAAAAAGTTTTTGATTGTCTCCATTATAGAAATAACCGTGTGGCTTAACATGTTCATCATTATCTTTATCGAAATAGGGTTTTTCTATTTTTTGTGCTGTCATACCCATAGAAATTAGTACGGTTTTGATATTGGAAATAGAAGACCATTTTAAATTTATCGAAAAAATTATTTTCTTTATGAAAGAAACTTCTTCTACTCTGGAAATTTTACCTTGTCTGCGGTAATCAATCAAAGAACTGATCGCTTCCTCTTTAGTATAAAAATACGGACTTTCAGTTGTATCCACAAATTCTATCCAGACAGACTTTCCGTCTTCACTGAATATTAATTCATTAGCTATATTTCTTTTATTATTTTCCATTATTAAGTTTTTAAAAGTTAAAATTTGGCTGATATTTAAGGTTTATTTAACAAGACTATCTCTATTCGAATAATAGCATAAAATAGTCTATGTGTAAAGAAGATAGCAAATTTTTTTTATAAATTTCAACTATTAAGCTATAATTCATCATATGGATCACGTGGCAATAATGAAAAAATCGTGGAGATTAACTCAAAAGATTCTTTCTGGGCAGAAAAAAATAGAATCACGCTGGTATAAAACAAAACATTCCCCTTGGGGAAAGATTGAGAAAGGGGACACTGTTTATTTTAAAGATTCCGGCGAATTAGTTTCAATAAAAGCTACGGTTGGAAAAGTTATTTCATTTTCTGATTTGACTCCCGCCAAAGTAAAAAATATTTTAGACGAATATGGAAAAGACGATGGAATTGAAAAAGATAAGATAAAATATTTCTTTAACTTATTCAAGGATAAAAAATATTGTCTTTTGATATTTTTGAAAAATCCTGAAAAGATAAAACCCTTTGATATTAATAAAGCAGGATTCGGCATGATGTCGGCATGGCTCTCGGTAGATAAAATTAATCAAATTAAAAAGAAGTAATTAATTTATTTCTATATCTACGTATAAAATCTGAGGGAATTTTTCTTTAATTTTTTTTTCTATCTTGTCTATATGATTTCCGACGAGGCGGGGAATACGGTCAGTCATCTTAAACATCAATTTTGTGAATTCACTGAAGTCATTTTTTATCTCGTCGAATTCTTCTCTCAAATCTCCGGCTTTGTAGATCTCTTCATAAAGAGGGGAACCATTCCATTCGACGGTGGTGTATATTCTGTATTGATTGATGTCGACAGCGACGGATTTAAATTCAGAAATATTTTCGATGCAAGGATCTTCCAATAAAAGTTCTGTTATTTCTTCCACTATTTTTGGATCTAAAGATTTACCGATGATATACAAGTGATTTTTCCTTATCAGAAGAACTGCCAAAAATCCAAGAATGAGACCGATGATTATTCCAGCGATCGAGTCGTAAATACCATTGCCTGTGAAATACATTAAAAACTGCGCAATGAGGGCGACGAAGACACCCAGGACAGCAGCCCCATCTTCGTAAACGACAGCGAGAGTGACCGGGTCAGCGTCAAGAAAAATTTTCTTTGAAAATTTTTCACTGCCTTTTAATTCTTTGAAAGCAATGAACAAAGTTATTCCTTCGATAACAAAAGAAATACATAAAACAAGAATAATAAAATAACTAAAACTAGAAACTATACCGCTGTCGTAATTGATTAAAGAAATTGTTGAATGGTAGACAGTGATACCGGCACCAATAAAAAGAATTCCGCAGGCTGATATCAAAGACCAAAAAAATCTTTCAATACCATAACCATAACCTCGATCACTATCAGCTGGTTTCTTAGATCTTTTTAAGCCGACCAATAGAAGAGATTGGTTTAGAGTATCGGCGAAACTGTGCACGCTTTCGGCGAACATACTGGCGGAACCGGAAAAAAAGGCAACCACTGTTTTAATAAAAGTGACAAAGATATTGCCCAAAAGCGCTGCTATGACCGATCTTTTACCTTGAGTTTTATGTGACACAAATTAGATTGTAGCATACTTCATGAAGATTTCACTTTAAAAGTGGTATCATATAAATATGAAAATATTAGTGGTTGAGGACAATCAAAAATTGGCAGAAAATCTGAAACAAGGCCTTGTACAGGAAGGTTATGCTGTCGATGTGATCGAAGAGGGAATTGCTGCTGAGCGCAGAATTATGGTAAATCATAATGAATATGACTTAGTGATTTTAGACAGAATGCTTCCCGGGAAAGACGGAGTTTCTATTTGTATTCATTGGCGGGAGAATGGTATTGTGATTCCCGTGCTGATGCTTACGGCATTGGATACTACAGATGACAAAGTTATTGGTCTAGATGCCGGTGCTGATGATTATTTAGCGAAACCTTTCGCTTTTAAAGAACTTCTGGCCCGCGTTCATGCGCTTTTGCGACGTCCAAAACATTCTTTTCCTGATATACTTACTTCTGGGGATATCAGTATAAATACGATAAGTAGGACGGTAACTTATAAAGGTAAACTAGTTTTTCTCACCTTGAAAGAATTTATGGTGCTCGAATATCTGATGCATCACTTAAACAAAGTTGTTACTCGAGATGAACTTTATTCTCATGCATGGGACTTTGCAGATTCGTCTTTTAGTAACACTGTCGATGTGCATATAAAAAATCTAAGAAAAAAAATTCATGACAATGCAAAAATCATACAAACAATTCGTGGAGTCGGTTACAAAATGGAAGGTTAATAATAAGATTGACGAATTTTTCGTAGCGCGACTTAGACTCACTTTTTATTATTCCATTACGGCAATAGTTATTTTGGGCGGTTCAAGTATTATGCTTTACAATACGATTCTTTCAAATCTTTCCACATCAATTTTTGAAAATATACCTGATCCTGACATTGCTCAAGTGATAGTAGATAGAGCTCAAGATATTTTACTGAATCGTTTTTTGACTATAGACGCTCTTTTAATTTTCTTTATTATTATATTAGGATTCTTGCTTACTTATAAAACACTTGAGCCGATCAAGTTGAACATGCAAAAGCAAAAGAGATTTATCGCTGATGCTTCCCATGAACTTCGCACTCCTATTGCGGTCGTTATCTCCGGTCTTGAGGTGAATTTGAATAATAAAAAACTAGATCTTGTTTCGGCCAAGAAAACTTTAGAAAATACTTTGGATGAAATGAGGGAATTTTCAAAACTCAGTAATAGTTTACTGGATATATCAAAATATGGCACAACAGTACAGATGGAATACGAACTTATTTCTATCGGTGAATTGGTGAGATCTATTGTGGAAAAAAATAAGAATTTAGCTCAAGTGAAAGAAATAAAGATCGAAACAAATTTGGAATCATTAGCAAATATCTTTGGAAATAAAATTGATCTCGGTCGCGTATTCTATAATATTTTAGACAATGCTATTAAATACACGGAACCCAATGGAACGATATCAATATCAGACAAGATAGTTTCACATAAATATGTGCTTACTATCAGCGATACTGGTTATGGTATTTCAAAAGAAATTATTGAAAAGATTTTTGATCCTTTTTTTCGAGGTGATGCTTCGCGAAACACAGATGGCGCGGGCTTAGGGCTGACCCTTTCCAAGAAAATTATTGAAAACCATAAAGGCACTATCTCCATAAAAAGCCATGAAAATAAGGGTACAAATGTGATTATCTCACTGCCAATCTCTTCATGATAACTTCATCCATAGAATGTAATATATTCATATATACTTAAGGTCAAGGTGTATAAATTTATTAGCTTATTTCAGCCAGCAGGCTGATCCGCCCCCTGGCGGAAATTATTAATTTATTAAAAAAATTATGAAATATAAAAAACATATCGCAACAGGCGCACTCGCATTTTCGTTATTAGTCGGAGGTACTGCAGTATTTGCCGCAACTCCACAGGATTTAGGTATTAAAGATACACAACCAACTTTCCAGAAACAGCATAAAGCTGGAAAAATTGAAAAAGTTAACAAAAATGAAAAAGGTATTAAAAGTGTAAAGGATAATAATATTGTAGGAGTTATTTCTGCTGTAGACACTTCAGGTTTTACAGTGGATATAAAAAATATAAAAACAAAAATAGTTACTTCGGTAGAAGTTAAAACAGATACTTCAACTGTATACACGAAAGATGGGGCAGTTGCCGTGCCATCTGATTTAATTGTCGGACAAAAAGTTATTATTTCTGGAGATCTTGATAAGACGACAAATATTATGACAGCTAAAAATGTAAAAATGGTTACTAAAAAAGTTGAGGTTGTACATGTAGCTAAAAAGGTGAATAAGAAATTAGATACTAAGGTAATTGGTACAAAAACAGATGCAAAAGCAACTGTAAATGCAGTTCAATAGAAAATAATTTCTCTCACAAAATACTCACTTTAAAAAGTGAGTATTTTGCTTTATTTTGGTATAATGAACACTGTAAACAATATGCAAAAAATACTTAAAAATCTTCTTGTATTACTACCTTTAATTGCCTTGATGTTTCTGGGTGGTTTATCTGTGAATGCGCAAAATATTGCGCAAACAACGCCAGTTGTTTCACCAACTGTGCCAGTTATCACTCCGACAGTTACCCCAGATCGGTTTATTGTTCCGCTAAATGCGACATTGGATCAAATAACACAAAATCTTCTTGATCAGAATTATATAAAAAATAAAGACGATTTCACTGCAATATTTTCTAAGACTAAAGGTGATATTATACCCGGAGCATACAAGCTAACTTTAAACATGAAGCTCGCGCAAGTTTCTAAAATGCTTCACAGTAAGCCGTATATGAAATGGGTAGTTATTCCTCCAGGATTACGTAAAGAAGAGATTGCTGATCTTCTCGCAGTAAATTTAGGTTGGACAAAATTGCAAAAGAAAAATTGGATAAATATTTATACAAAAACAAAATATGATTATGTTGAAGGAGTTTATTTTCCTGACACATATTTGATTCCAGTTAGCGAAACACCGCAGGCTGTTGCTAAGAGATTAGTGGCTAAATTTAATGAAAATTTTGCAGGTTATTTGACTGATTTTCAGGCTCAAAATATCCAATGGACCAAAGGGTTAACCATAGCCTCGATTGTGCAAAGGGAAGCGGCTAATGATGCAGACATGCCACTGATTGCCGGTATTTTATTAAATCGTTTAAATCAAAAAATTCCGCTTTCTGTCGATGCTACTTTACAGTACGTTCGAGGAGATAAGGGTAAGGGTTGGTGGGCACCTATTAGTATTGCTGATAAAAAATCTATTTCGCCTTACAATACCTATAAAAATGCAGGCCTTCCTCCGCATCCGATCTCCAATCCAGGAACACCGGCCATTGAAGCAGTGTTGAATCCAACCAAAACTGATTGCTTGTATTATTTACATGACAAAGATCATGTGACTCATTGCGCGGTGACTTACGATGAACATAAAGCGAATATTGAAAAATATTTAAAAACACCAATATCAACACCAACACAATAATGTTTTCTGTTTATATTTTGGAGTGTGCTGATAAAAGTTTGTATACCGGTTGCACCAACAATCTGGAAAAAAGATTAGACCAGCATAATAATTCGAAACAAGGAGCACACTACACAAAAATCCGCCGTCCGGTAATATTGAAATATTCCGAAAAATTACCTACACTAAACGAAGCACGAAAAAAAGAAGCGGAAATTAAGAGATTAACCAGGGAACAGAAATTAGAATTAATACAAAATAAATAACATGTTTAAAAATAAAGTCATTTTAATAACTGGTGGATCGAGTGGAATCGGGGAGACCACAGCAGTAATGTTTGCGCAAAATGGCGCGGATGTTGCTATTACTTATAAAAACAATAAAGATGGCGCCTTGAGTGTCATAGAGAAGATTAAAGCATTAGGAAGCAGGGCTATGGCTATTCAAGCTGATTTAATTGATGAAAATCAGGCAAAACAAGTTGTCGATAAAACAATGGCAGAATTCGGAAGGATAGATGTTTTAGTAAATAATGCTGGAGGATATATAGAAGGTGATGAATGGAATGGTTCAGCTGATATTTGGATAAAATCCATACAGCAAAATTTAATTTCAGTAATGAGTGTTTCTAAATATGCAATTGAAATATTTCAAAAACAAAAAAGTGGAGTAATAGTGAATATTGCTTCGAGACATGGTTTGAATGGATACTATGATGCTATTTCTTATTCAGCTGCCAAGGCTGGAGTCATAAATATAACTCAAGCTTATGCGAAACTTTTGGCTCCGTTTGGTAGAGCTAATTCTATTTCTCCCAGTGCAACAAATGCTGGATATTGGATTACTGCACCCAAAGAAGAGATTGAGAAAAAATTATTAAATAGACCAAATCACAAATTAGTCGAACCAGAAACAATAGCTAAGAAAATAATTTTCTTAGCTTCAGATGAAGTGAAAGATATTAATGGTCAAAATTTTCCTATTACTGAATAATTAATAATTTAAAAAAATATGACATATAACATACATCCGATTTTTGTTCACTTTCCGATAGCTTTGCTTTTTCTTTATTCATTAATAAAAATTATTCCATTTCAAAAATGGTTTCCGAAAGTTTCTTGGAAGCATATTGAAAACGTATTGCTTGTGATCGGATTGCTGGGTGCATTTGTCGCACTTTCTACAGGGGAGACAGCTACGCATTTGGTGCATCCAAATAGACAGCTCGTTAGTGCTCATTCATTGTTTGCTTCAATTACCACACTACTTTATGGTTTACTGGTATTAGGCGAGATCTTACCTTTTGTTGTTAATAATTTAAAATTTAATTCTCCAAAGGTTATTAATATTATTGTCTTTATTCAGAAAATGATAACAAGCCCTTTTGTTTCAAAAAGTTTAGCAGTGTTGGGTATGTTAGCTATTACAGTAACTGGTTTGCTCGGTGGGGCTATGGTTTACAAAAACTCAGCTGATCCTTTAACTGGCATAGTATTACATCTATTTGGTTTAAGTTATTAATAGTCAATTCTCTTGACTTTAAGTATTTTTATATTACACTAGTCTTCTGTAAGAATAGTTCTTTAAAATCAATTAAATATAAACCGCTAAAAAATTAATGTATGGAAGAAACAACCAACTCAGCCCACTTTTTAATATTTGGGCATTTCGTAAATGAATGTCATTATCCCTATCGTTTATTGGATACAGGTCTTTCATCTTCTGCAACTCTTAAAACCTTAGAAGAAAAGCATTCAGAACTATTTCGTGATTCGAAACTGTCTGCTGTAGATTCTTTAATTTTACTTGAAGAAGAAATGAGAGGGAAGCATCATTTGCAACCTAAAGATTTTGACCACAATATTCTGAAAAAAAGAATCGAAGAATTTAATAGTTTGATTAATCAATATAATCAGATTATAAAAAATCCTGACTCTTTAGAAAGAAAAGAAAATCAAAAAAATTTGTTGGATAATATTATTAATTTATCCCGCGAAAGAAAAAACGGAATAGCTTTCCCTGCGGTTTTGTATTTTATGTAGTAAAATAAAAAGCCCTTGAATAATATTCAAGGGCTTTTTTGTTTTTTGTTTTAAACCCTTAAGCTTCCTCTGATACTTTTTGAGTTACCGGCTTTCGAAGTTTTTGATAGGAACTTTTTACCTCCATGGTACTTACATTTTTTATTGACTTTTCAACTTTTTTAAAAAGAGCAACAACTTTTCCTGATGTAAACACAGAAATATCATGGTAATCAACTTCGTTTACACCTATTGTTTTTACCGGATAGTGTTTTCGTAACTCTGTCCCACTAGTGTGGCTCAGTGTTCCAAATTTGTATTCTTTTGGCATTAACTTTTTAATCGAATTACTAATCCTTTTATGCCAAGGGGGATTGAGACCAAAGAAAGTTAAATCGGTTAGTGTTAACATAACTAATCCACTTTCTTCTTCTGCTTTTTTTATTAATTCAATCAGACTGTTTTCTATATCCTCTTTGTGTGGATTTTCAATAAGAAGAGCATATGGAGATATTTTTTCAATCCGATTATCTACTCTTCTTATGTGTAGATCAGCTTCAACAATAATTCTGTCTTCTCCTCGGGAAAGGATTTTTTTAGTGACTGCTGTGTTGTAGTGTAATTCTTCTCCGGATAACTTTTTAAATTTAAAAATTGTGTTGCCGATTTTAAACGTTTTTTTCACCATGGTTTTTTTGGGTTTAAGGGTTTATATTTAGTTTTCAACGAACTCATTTAACTGAGTGAGTAGATAGGTTATCAGAATAATATTATGTTGTCAAGCAATATCCACAGATGGTTTGATTCTATGGGCAGGGGAGTTATAATAAGGATATGAAAAAAACAACAATTATTAGCGCTGTTGTAATCATTGTTTTGGTTACTATAGCCGTTTGGTTCTTTGTTTATAAAAATCCAACCAAGAAAGAAGAAGTAAAGGTGGATACAGGAGCTGCGTCTTTAGGCGGAGCTTTGTCTAATGGAGTAGGAGATGTCCAACCAATGGAAAAGATCCCTAATGTTAATCCATTTAATTCGGTCGAAACGAATCCTTATAAATCAGGGTATACAAACCCTTTTGGTAATTAATTTATGAATATAATGAAAAAAAATATTTTTGTTTTCCTAATTTTGGTTCTAAGTATCTTTATTGTTTCAAAAAATGTTTCTGCAGCTGATATAAAAATCGAGCGCGGTTGTTCTTCTGGTTTGTTTTGGACATATACTGACTGTGAAACTGGTAAGGCTATTAGTCATCCTTCAGCTATGTCTGTGGGTAAAAATCGTTTTGCTTTAAATCCAGACGGAAAAGGTTTCAAGGTTCTTATTTCAGGCGGTCAGGGAACTTATAAGGTTACCGCTAATATTTCTGGCGGTCAGGAATTTTATGTTGCTGATTATGCTGGTAATACCAATATTCTTACTTTAACTGCTGATGCTATAAAGCAAGGTTGGACTTCTTCCGGTGTAGAAATTTTTGCACCTAAAGACATACCAGTTTCTAATGCGTGGGCAGATTATATTTATGGAGGTAATACATTTTATGTAATTTTTGATACAACGAGTTTTGATGATTCTGGTTGGATAGGCGCGAGTGATCCAATGGGTACACTCAAAGGAGGAGAGACATATACTGTCCAATACAATTCGTCTAGTACTAATTGGTCAGTGACTGGTTTAAATGAAGGTTCAGGAGCTGTAATAACTTTTGGATATAAAACAATTAATCCGAAAGACAATAAACTAAATCTTTGGGGTAGAGTTTATAGTTTTACTGCTGATGGTGTAGTTATTGATGGTACTTATGGTCCCGTCGGTCATTTAAGCAAGACTGAAAAACCAGTTACGAAATTTCCCATAGCCGAACTTGGTAGTTGTAAAAGTGAAGCAGATTGTCAATCTTTCTGTACGAAACAAGAAAATATGATGGCTTGTATTTCTTACGGAGAAAAAACTGGTTTAGTTACAAAAGAACAAGCTGATCAATCAAGAAAGTTTTCTGATGTATTAAAAGGTGAAGGTCCTGGTAGTTGTAAAGATAAAGCTTCTTGTGAGGCTTTTTGTAGTGATTTGAAAAATATAGATTCATGTCTAACTTTTGCTGAAAAACACGACCTTATTCCAGCTGGGGCTTTAAAAGAGGCGAAACAAGTAGCTTCAGCTTTGAAAGCTGGTGCGACAATGCCAGGAGGTTGTAAAGATAAAGATTCTTGTTCTAGTTATTGCGCGGTTTCTGCTAATGCAACGGAGTGTTTAGGTTTTGCTGAGAAAGCAGGTTTTGTCAGTGCTGAAGATGCCGCACTGGCTCGAAAAGTTTTACCACTGATAAATTCTGGACAATCACCAGGCGGATGTAAAACAAAAGATGAGTGTCAGAAATATTGTAATAATGATAGCAACACCACTGAATGTTTAACTTTCGCTGAGAAGGCCGGACTCATTAGTCCTGAAGATGCTGCTATGGCTAAAAAGGTTGGAGGCAAGGGTCCTGGCGGATGTAAGTCAAAAGATACATGTGCAGCATTTTGTAATGATACAGCTAATCAGGAATCTTGTTTCCAATTCGCGAAAGAGCACGATATCATTCCAGCTGATAAATTGAAACAAATGCAAGACGGCGTAAATATGTTAAAAGCGGGATTGAAACAATCTCCACCAGAAGTGCTTCAATGTTTGAAAGATAATTTTGGACAAGGAGTTATTGGTGATATTGAGGGTGGTAAATTTATGCCTGGACCAGAAATGGGAGCAAAGATAAAAGATTGTTTCGAAAAGAATATGGGCAAGTTGTTAGATCAAATGAAAAGTTCTTTAGATCAGGCAACACCTGAAACAATAGATTGTCTAAACAAGGAATTGGGTGCCGGAGGATTGGATAAAATTAAAGCAGGTGCTACACCAACATCAGAACAAGGAGCTATTTTCCAGAAATGTTTTGAAGCTATGAAGACACAAGGTATGGATAAATTTAAAACAGGGCTTGGTCAGATGCCACCTGAAGCTCGAGCTTGTTTAGAAGATAAACTTGGAAAAGACAAAGTAGCTGCTTATGAAAAAGGAGACAATACAGGAGCTGGAGCAGAAGTCGGCAAAGCTATGCAAGATTGTGCAGCTGTGCTAAAAAGTTCGGCTTTAAAAATGATGGATGATAAATTAAATCAGGCACCGGCAGAAATTCGTGATTGTGTTAAAAGTAAAATAAATGACGAGATGATGGCAAAAATTCAAAGTGGTCAGGCTGGTCAGGAAGTTGTTACTTCCTTAGTTACCGCTTGTATGGCAAATTTCAAACCAAAAATACCAGACAGTTTTAAACCAGAGAATATTCCACAAGGTTTTAGTCCAAGCGATATTCCAACTGGTATGCCTTCAGGATTTACTATTCCAACAGGAGATTATGGTCCATCTAGTGGCAGTATTCCTGGTGGTATGTCAACCGGATTTACACCACCAACTGGAACTGGAACAACTCCTCCAGCTGGTATGACGACCCCTCCGACTGGTACTACAGCTCCTACTGTGGATTGTAGTGTTTTCGCTCCAGTACCATCATGTTCATATGTACCTGAAGCGGTTAGAGCTCAGTGTCAAAAGTGTAAAGGTCAGTAATCTAATCAAAAATAAAAGGTGTATATAAAAGCAGTAGTCATTGCTGGTGCAAAAAAGGAAAATTTTATAGAAAAATCGAAAGATCATTTTGATATTTCTGTGAAGGAAAAGGCTGAAAAGAATATGGCTAACAAAAGAGTCATCGAACTTTTAGCCTTACATTTCAAGGTGCCCAAAGGAAAGGTTCGTATCATAAATGGGCACCATCATCCCCACAAGCTTTTGGCTGTAGATATTGAATAATGCTATAATAGCAGGATGAAAATAACTTTTTTCGAGGTGTCCAAAGAGGATCAAGATGTCCTGACTAGTTCTATGGCTGGTTTGAATTTTGATATTTCTTTTTCTGAAGATAAAATCAATACAGAAAATTTACATTTAGCAAAAGATGCTGAGATAGTTTCTGTTTTCGTAAATTCTGAAATGAATAAAGAAATTATCGACCAACTACCAAGTCTTAAATTCATAGCTACACGTTCAACAGGTTTTGATCATATTGATATAAAATATTGTAGTTCTAAAGGTATCCAAGTTTCTAATGTTCCATCTTATGGGTCTCGAACAGTCGCAGAGTTTGCTTTTGCTTTACTCCTTTCACTTTCACGCAGAGCTTATGTTGCTAATAAGCAGATTTGTGAGAAAAATGATTTTTCAATAGGTGGTTTTGAGGGTTTCGATTTGTTTGGTAAGACTATCGGTATTGTTGGTACTGGAAAAATTGGAAAAAATTCTGCGCGTATTGCGAAAGGTTTCGGTATGAAAGTTTTAGCCACAGACCTTTACCCTGATTTTAATTTTTCGGAAGAGGAGGGTATTGAGTATGTTCCTCTTATAGAATTACTTTCTGTTTGTGATATTGTATCTATTCACGCTCCGTATAATGAAACGACATTTCATTTGATAAATAAAGATAATATTAAGCAATTTAAAAAAGGTGCATACTTGATCAATACCGCTCGTGGTGAAATAGTTGAGACGGAAGCACTTCTAAATGGATTAAAAGATGGCACACTCGCTGGTGCTGGTCTCGATGTGCTTGAGTGTGAGAGAAAATTAAAAGATGAGGTTAAATTTTTTGCGAGTGGAAAAGCTAGTGAAGAAGATAAAAAAAATATTGCCTTAAATCATGAACTTGTAAAAATGCCAAATGTTATCATGACTCCGCATATTGCTTTTTACACCAAAGAAGCTGTGGCTGAAATATTAAAAACCACAGTAGAGAATATTAATGCTTTTATCGCTGGTAGTTTACAAAACTTGATTACCCAGTAGGTGATTCTACTGAATCAAGTAAAAATTATGACTAAAAGATGGATTAAAAATTTTGAAGAATTAGCTATTACCGAAAATAGAAAAATAGCTTTAGAGATTGCAGAATCAGGCTTAGATGCTATAAACACTGAAAAAGTAATACTAAACTTTATAAAGTTGGAAAATAATATTTTATCTATTCAAGGTGAAGTTTTTGATTTAAGTAAATTTAAAAAAATAAAAGTAGTTGGTTTTGGTAAGGCTTCTTGTGACGCAGCTTTGGCACTAGAAAAAATATTAGGACAAAAGATAGATGAGGGTGTGGTTATTGGACTTCATAAAGTTACTTGTGACTATATTGAGACTTTTTCTGGCACGCATCCTAGACCGTCAGAAATAAATATTGGTCCTGGAAAAATGATTTATGAAATAGCAGATAAATCAGAAGAAGATGATCTTGTTATCGCTATAGTTTCTGGTGGTGGATCAGCTTTGCTTTGCCCTTCAGAAGGTGAATGCATACAAGGGCAGATTTTATACGAGGAATCTTTGAAATCTAAGCAAACAATAATTGAACTTAATACCTTAAGAAAACATGTTTCTGTATTGAAAGGCGGAGGTTTAGCCAAGGTTGCCTATCCTGCGACTGTTATCGGTCTTATTTTTTCTGATGTCCCCGGAGATCATTTTGATGATGTTGCTTCCGGACCAACCTATAAAGACAATACGACTATTGCTGATGCTGAAAAAATTATCAGTGAGCACAGTATGGAAAAGCTCGATTTAATAGAAACACCGAAGGATGATAAGTATTTTGAAAAGGTTCACAACTTTGTTTTGGTTTCAAATAAAACAGCAGTAGAAGCAATGGCAGTAAAAGCAAAAGAACTCGGCCTTGAGGCAAATATAATTTCTACAGAAATGTATGACGAGGTAGATGAATCTCTCAAGAAACTTTTTGGTTCGCAGAAAGATAACACTGTTGTTTTAGCTGCAGGGGAGCCAAAGTTGGAAGTGAAAACAAAAGGAGGCAGCGGAGGCAGAAATCTTTTTATGGCACTTCGAGCTGTTAAAGAAAAAATGACTGATGAAAATTCTGTTTTGATTCCACTTGCGTCGGATGGTATGGATAATTGCGATTCAGCGGGGGCAATCATTGATAAAAGAACGATAGAAAAAATAGAAAAACTTGGCTTAAATCTAGATGATTATCAAGCTCGTTTTGATGCATACCCAATCTTTCAAAAATCAGGCGATATGATTATGACTGGCGCCACCGGCGCAAATGTGTCAGATTTAATGATCCTTTTAACTAAAAAATAAAAGTATTTATCTAGTTTTACTTTTTACTTTAAAAGATGTATAGTAGAAATATGAATATAGAATTTAATAAAAAAGGTGAGGAGAAAAAAGTACCGACAGATAAGGAATTACAGGAACTTGTAAACCCTCCTCTAGAAAGCTTGGGTATAACCAAGGAAGAGGCATTAGAATATTATGATAATGTTAAGAAACAATCCTTGCCGGAAATAGAGGTAAAAAATAATGAGGTGGAAGATGTAAAAATAGAAAACATAACTCCTTCTGTCGAAGAACAATTAGAAAGTGAAGTTGTTAATATTTTGCTTAAAAATAAAGGTCTTGCGAATATGTACGGTTTAACGCTCGACCTTCCTGATGGACAGTCATGGAAGTGCACAAAGGATTTTTTGGATGAACAGGGAAACAGATTTTTTGTGTTCAATAAAGGAGGGGAAAGCGTTGATTTTTCCATAGAAAAAACTAAATTATCTCAGGCAGCTTAATATTAAAAATATGACAAATATGGTAAAATTATCTGTATATGACAGAAGATAATTTTTATCTCATTACCAAGATAGAAGCAGAAGAAATAAGAGATTCACGTGGAAATCCTACAATAAAAGTGACAGTTTTTGTTGATGATAAGTCGGCTAGTTTTTCTGTTCCTTCCGGAGCTAGTACTGGCATTCATGAAGCGCATGAGCTTCGTGATGATGATGGAAAGGGAGTAAAGAACGCAATTCAAAAAATAAATACTATTATTGCTTCTGCTTTGATTGGGAAAGATATTCGAAATCAAAAGGAAATAGATAATGCGATGGTTGAATTAGATGGCACACCTAATAAAGACAATCTAGGTGGTAATTCCATGATCGGTGTTTCTATTGCTTGCGCGAAAGTTGCGGTGAAAGTTTTAGATGTTGAAGTATTTGAATATTTGCGAACCTTGAAAGAAATAAAACCTTCCAGAAAAGTTCCGCATCTTTATATGAATTTAATAAACGGCGGAAAGCACGCAAAGAATGATTTAGCTTTCCAAGAATATCATGTCGTGCCAGATACAGAAAATGCGTCAGAGGCTGTTGATATCGGAATAAAAATACAAAATACGCTGGAAGAAATCATTGACGGAGAATTGGGAGATGAATCAATTCTTCTGGGTGATGAAGGAGGTTTGGCACCGAAGATTAGCGATATTAGAAAACCTTTAGAATTTTTAAATGAAGCAGTAAAAAGAAATAATCTGGAAGGTAAAGTTCGATTTGCATTAGATGTTGCAGCTTCTTCTTTTTTTGATAATAAAAGTTATACATATAAAGTAGATGGAAAAAATCTTTCTAAAGAAGAATTAATGGAAATTTATAAAAATCTTATTACAGAATTTAATTTACTTTCTATTGAAGATCCATTTGATGAAGAAGATTTTGAAAGCTTTAGAAAATTGAAAGAAAATAATGCCAGTCTGATAGTAGTGGGAGATGATCTGACTGTTACGAATAAAGTTCTCTTACAGAAGGCGATAGATGAAAAAAGCGTAAATGCAATGATTATTAAACCAAATCAGATTGGAACCCTTTCTGAGACGCTGGAGACAATGAAATTAGCACGAGATAATAATGTTGAGTTAATTGTGAGTCATCGCAGCGGAGAGACGAATGATGATTTTATCGCAGATCTAGCTTATGCTTTCGGATGTTACGGATTAAAATCAGGTTCTCCAATAAAACCGGAAAGAATGATAAAATATCAAAGATTAATAAAAATAGCCAAACCATAATTATGAAAGGAATAAAAGCACAAATAGTAGCGACGATAGGACCAGCTACAAAAGACAAGGAAATAATAAAAGAAATGATAATGCATGGCATGGATGTAGTGCGTTTGAATTTCTCTTGGGGTACATACGAAGAACATGCTGGATATATTAAAAATGTTAGAGAAAGTGCTAATGAATCTGGAAAAAGAATACCGATAATTCAAGATTTATCTGGACCAAGAGTACAAGAAAAATCTGGTCATGAATTTAATAAAGGAGCAGTGGAAGTGATCACAGAAAAAGATTTAGCTGATTTGAAATTTGGCATCGAACAAGGTGTTGATTATATTGCAATGTCTTTCGTGGGTGAAGCAAACGATATCGTAAAATTACGAGAAAAAATGCAAGGGTTCGGAAAAGTTATTCCAATTATTTCTAAAATTGAACGCAAGG
This sequence comes from Candidatus Nomurabacteria bacterium, assembly GCA_023267435.1. Lineage (GTDB taxonomy): Bacteria > Patescibacteriota > Minisyncoccia > Phycocordibacterales > UBA9973 > UBA9973. The sequence goes on along the minus strand of JAHFNH010000003.1, from coordinate 13,929 downwards.
TAGCACTCGATAATATTGATGAAATTATAAAAGTTTCCGATGCGGTAATGGTCGCACGAGGAGATTTGGGAAATGAAGTTCCGTTGGAACAAATACCATTTATTGAAAAAGATATTATTGCGAAATGTAAAATTGCCGAGAAGCCAGTGATCGTGGCGACTCAGATGATGCTTTCTATGACTGAAAATGTATTGCCTACGCGTGCAGAGGTGACGGATGTCGCATATGCGATAATTTCTGGTGCGGATGCTATAATGTTATCAGAGGAGAGTGCATCCGGAAAATATCCACTAGAAGCTGTCGAAATGATGGAAAAGGGAATCATTGAAGCTGAAAAGCATGTTCAAAATTTAGAAATTAATGCATTAAAAAAATTTTATTATTAGCATAATTGTGTGATACAATAAATATATGAATATAAATTTTCAAGCAAAAAATATGGAGTTAACACCCGCAATACATGATTATGTATTGCAACGAGTCACCGATTTAGGAAAAATTCTTTCTAAAATGGAAGAAAAGGGCGGGGAAGTAAAAGTTCTTTTTGATGTCGCTAAAACAACCAATCATCATAAAACAGGCGAGATCTTCCGTGCTGATTGTTCTATTACCATAGATGGAAAGAAATTCTATTCCAGTTCAGATAAGTCAGATCTTTATGCAGCAATTGATGATGTGAAAGAAAATCTTTACCACGAAATAAGCCGTTCTAAAGATCGCAAACAGCATCTTTTCCGCCGCGGTGCTCAGAAAGTCAAAGACTTAATGAGAGACGTTACTTCTTTTGGGAAGAAATAAAAAGAGAATATTCTATTTCTTTTCTACCTTCTGGTAAAACTTTTTGTATTACAAATTGATTGTTTTCTAGTTTGGCCTCAGTAATAATAATTCTTTTTCCATCTTGAAAAAAGAAAGTTCGTGGCCAAAGAGAATAAGCTCTGAATTTATTATAATTTTTTACAGGATCATCTGATAAATCTATCAGACCATCTTCTTTTTTTATTTTTTTGCAGTAAGTCGCCTCGTTTTCATTTTGTGGAATAGTTTTAATTTTTCCATCTATAAAATCAGGCAGAGTTTTTACTAATAATTCTCCTCCAGTTTTTATCAAGCGTTTTCGCAAATCCGGAGCTTTTTCATCTGGAAGTATAGGAACTTTTTCTTCTGCGATAATTGGTCCAGAATCCATTTTAAATTCCATTTGTTGAATTGCCACACCTGTTTGATTTTCTCCATTTAAAATTGCAGATTCTACCGGTGAAGCTCCGCGATATTTTGGCAATAGGGAATAATGTATGTTTATTGAGCCAAATTTAGGCATTTTTATAATATCTTTTGGAATTATTTTTCCATAAGCGACAACAATAGAAAGATCTGATTTTTCCAATAAAGAAAAACTACTTGTTAATTCCTCTAATTTTTCAGGCTGGAGAAATTGAATGTTATTTTGTTCCGCCCAGAGTTTAACAGGAGGGGGAGTAATGAGCATTTTACGACCCTGAGGTTTGTCTGGTGAAGTAATAATAAGCGATGGCATAAAGCCATTTTGTTTTAATACTTCTAAAGTTTCAGAAGACACATTTGGTGTGCCCCAAAAAACGAAATTTATATTTTTATTCATAGGTTGGCAGTTCTTCTTTTATGTCTTTAGCGTGATCAATGAAAAGAATACCGTTTAAATGGTCTGTTTCGTGCTGAAAAATTTGCGCTAAAAGACCGGATGCACCTCGGGTTATTTTCTTGCCATTCTCGTCATAAGCGGTGACTGTCGCTTTTTTAGATCTGAAAGTTTTGCCGTAGAGCCAGCGTACCGAAAGACAGCCTTCTGGCACCCAAACTTTTTCACGGGATAATTTTGATATTTTTGGATTTATAAAAACAAGGTCTTTGATATTTTCCTTCCCTTTTTTTAGTTCTTTTAGTTTCTCATCATGCACAAATTCTTTCTCAAAAATTTTTCCGGCAACTACGAATATCTGCAATGAATAGCCTATCTGAGGAGCAGCAATAGCTACTCCATCATTTTGACTTCTTAGTGAATCAGACATTTCTTTCAGTATTTTTTTTATTTTAGGACTATTTATTTCGTTCACAGAAACTTCTTCTGCTTTTTGACGCAAAACTTTTTCTTCTTTTTGAACAATATTCTTCATTATATTAGTTTTTATTTTGTTTCTTTCAAGTATTCAAGAAGTTTATCAAGTTTTACAGTATCTTGAGACCTGTTTGACATATCGCGTATGATGACTGAATTTTCTATCGCTTCTTTTTGTCCAAAAATAAGAGCGTACGGGATTTGCAATTTTTCTGCAATAGCCAATTGAGCGCCAATGCTGTCTTTCGATAAAGATTGAGCAATAGGAATGTGCGCTTTGCGTAGGATTTCGATTATATTCAAGCTCTTTAATTTAGCCTCGGATCCAAGCTGAATAAAATATATTTTTGGTTTTTTCAGTATGCGAGGTGACAGCTTTTTATACCAAGGTGCCGCGACTATTCGGTCTACACCGATAGATATTCCTACTGCCGACACGTCTTTCTTGCTTCCAAGCTGGCGCGCTAAATAATCATAACGTCCGCCTCCGGCGATAGTTAATGGTGTGCCGTCCTCTGCTCCTGTTTGCTCTATGATTTCAAAGACAGTACGAGTGTAGTAGGAAAGTCCGCGCACTAAATTTTTATTTATATTGTATTGGATGCCCATTTCTTCTAAATATTCCAGAACTTCCTTAAAGTGTTTCTTGCAAGAAGGACAGAGGAAAGAAACAGAGTCTGGTGCAGCTTCGTTTATTTCTTTTGTTTTTTCTTCTTTAGAATCAAGAATGCGAAGAGGATTTGTTTTTAAACGTTCTCTATCAACGCTTGGAAGTTGGTTGATATGTTTTCTGTAATAACTGGTCAATTCTTTGATATATGCTCCTCGGCATTCTTTATCACCGATGGAATTTATGTCTATAGAAAGATTCTGTGCTCCAGCTTCTTCCAGGATGCTCATACCGGCTTTGATGACCAATGCATCCATTATGCTTTTATCGCTTCCTAATGCATCTAGGTCGAATTGCCAGAACTGTCGGAAACGTCCGCGTTGAGGCTTGTCGTGTCTGAAAGATGGTCCATATTGATAAAACATAACAGGCTGAGGCATCGTCTGCATTCCGTGCTCGATATAAGCACGCATCAATGAAGCTGTGTGTTCTGGTCGAAGCGCTAAATGATCACCGCCTTTTGTTTTCAGAGTGTACATTTCCTTGTCGATTATATCTGTACCTTCGCCTATGCTCGAAGTAAAAACTTCTTCATGTTCTAGTATCGGAGTATCAATAGGTTTGAAGCCATAATAAACCGCGACTTCTTGCGCTTTTTCAAAAAATCCTTGGAAGCCGTAATATTCTTCATTCATTAAATCTCTCATTCCTTTCGGAGATGAAAGATCTTTTTTGACTGACTTTTTTGCACTCTCTGTGTTTGTTTTTGTTTTAGTCATATTTTTTAAAATTATTCAGCTTGCTTATAATTTCCTGGTAAAACGCTAACTTTATTTACTGGCAATAAGCGCAAGAACGCTCTGCCCACCATTAGATTTCTAGGCACTGCACCCCAATATCTCGAGTCGGAGCTGGCGGATCTGTTGTCGCCCATTACGAAATATTCATCACCTTTTAGTTCGAAATGTGTTTCATTGCTGGATTCGTTTTTAACGTAAGGCTGATCGAGCTTTAATCCTTCAGGATGTTCTTTGTTCGTGATGTAAACATCGTTTCCTTTTATATCGACTATTTCATTTGGAAGTCCGATTATTCTTTTTATAAAAAATTTGGTTGTGTCATTTGGATAACGGAAGACGACGACATCATCGCGCTTTATATAACCCAAACGGTAAGATATTTCATCTACGACTAAATATTGTCCGTTCTCAAAAGTAGGGAACATAGAAGACCCCGATACGATAAACGGCTGGGCTATAAAGACACGAATAGGAATGACGATGATCACTGCTATGATAGCGAAGCGTACGAATTCCCAGATTGATTGTCCTGTCGATTCTTTAGGTTCATCAGGAGTTTTTATTTCTAATAGTTCTTCTTTTTGCTCAATTTCATTTTCCATGGTTCTATTCTATCATATAAAACCCTTGACACAATCACAAAAGTTGTTTCAGAATTTAATTTCCCCTCCTTGTGGAGGAGGGGTGCCTAAAGGGCGGGGTGGTGATTAAAAAAGTTACCACCCCCTAACCCCCTCCTTGATTAAGGAGGGGGAAATGTTTAAATTAATATGCTAAAATATAAGTTATGAAAATAGTAGTTGGCTTGGGAAACCCGGGAACAGAATATGAAAAGACCAGACATAATGCCGGACGCATTATGGTTTCTTTGATTGAAAATAAAATTGAAACTCCAAAAATAAAATTTATTACCCCGGATACTTTTATGAATAATTCCGGCAAAGCCGTAGCACCTTTTGTAAAAACAAAAAAAGATTTGGCAGATTTAATTGTAGTTTATGACGATATTGATTTACCGTTAGGCAGGATAAAAATTTCTTTCAATCGTTCTTCTGGGGGACATAATGGTTTGGAATCAATTATCAAGCATGTGAAGTCCCAGGAATTTTTAAGAATTAGAATCGGTGTATCACCAGAAACTCCAGGCGGAAAACTTAGAAAACCATCAGGGGAGAAAGCAGTGTTGAATTTTCTTTTAGGTGAATTTAAAAAAAGCGAATTAGACGAACTTAAAAAACTTTCCAAAAAAGTCGCTGAAGCAGTGGATATGTTTTACGCGGAAGGCATGGGTAAAACAATGACTTTGTTTAACTAAAATAATATTATGGACTTGATAATAAATGTTTTTGGTACGAAGGTTAGTTGCACTAAGGAACGCATAGTTTTATCCTTTCCCAAAGTTGACGGAGTTGAACGTGAGCAAGAAGAATATCCAATCAGGCAAATAGAAAAGATAACTATTTTTTGTCCAGTTAGCTTAACAAGTTCAGCCATTCTCTTGGCGTGGAAATTTGATGTGGATATATCTTTTCAGGGGTATTTAAAACCATATGGCAGATTTGTTTCCAGCGACCCGAAAGGTTTAGCCGCCACAAGACGAGCTCAACTTGAAACGGCAATTTCCACGGAAAAAACGATTGCATTTGCCAAACTTATTGTAAAAGCGAAATGCCTAAATCAGATAGATTATATGTGTTATTGGGCAGGAAAATACGGAAAAAATTTATCACCTGAAATACAGCAAGCGAGAACTATTTTAGAAAAGGTTGATACCATACCGGCAACGGAAAAAGGCAAAGAAATGCTTCGCGGAATAGAAGGACACATAGCGACTCGTTATTATTATGCATTAAGAAAACTTTTTATTTTCAACGGGCGTAAAAATCAAGGCAGGGACAAATTTAACAGTACCTTAAATTACGGGTATGGGTTTATGTATAACGAGATTGGTAAAGCATGCTTTGGCGCTGGACTCGATCCAACTCTAGGTATTTTTCATGCCGAAGGATACGGCAAAGCTTCGCTGGAATATGATCTCGTTGAAGAATTCAGAGTGACTATGGTGGATTCAGTTATCTTTCCTCTTTTTATTGAAGACAAAATAGATCGTGAAAAATGTTTTAAACGTACCAGCGAATATTCTTTTGAGCTTTCAAAGAAAGGAAAAGCACTTATTCAAAAAGTTATTCTTACACGACTAAATGAAAAATTTCCATGGAAAGGCCAGAGTTTATCCCTTAAAGCAATAATAAAAGAACAGTCTCGTTCTATTGCCAAAGCTTTTCAAGAAAAAGAGAGTTATACTCCTTTTAGGTCGCATTTCAAATTTAATATGCCCCTAATAAAATAAAATGAACAATCCAAATTTAGCGATTATTTTGGGATGGGATACGCGTAGCGCAAAAAGACACACTCAAGCCGTCAGCAAATGCAAAGACTTCGGATTTAAACAAATTATAAAAAATATTTATATTGGAAAATTACGCGCGACAGAAAAAAGAGAACTTCTTTTTGGAATGACAAAAATAATGAACAAGAAAACCGATAAAATATTCTCCTCAACATTATGCAATTCTTGTTTTCAGATGCTTGACCCAGATACAAAAGAACTTCTGCCTGAACTTCCAGATTTCTTAATTTTTGATTGATTGTGTGAAAAAATAACTTGACAAAAAACTCAAAAGTAGAAAATAAGCCAATGTTTCTTAGCTCTTCTACAACTATGTCGCACAAGGGCTATTGTTGAACCAAAGTTTCTATCCCTTTAAAATTTGTTTTAACTTCTTTAATGGAATCACCTTTGGCATAAGAATCGAACACATTCTCTTTAGCCGTTATCCATACAACATAATCAAATATTTTTTCTCTTTTGATTAATTCTTTTGAATTACGAAGTACCAACATTTCTTTGATAGTTTTTTCCTTTTCATCATAATATAACCCTCCATTAATAAGTACTTCATGACAAAAATAATAAGCTAATGCAGATTTCCCGATTCCTCCAACACCGTCAATAGAGGCAATATATGTATGCCCATTTATTAATTTTTCATAAATTTCTTTTAAATCTTTTTTTCTGCCAAAAAATTTTTTATACGGAGCAGGGGGTAAATTATGAAGAATTGTTTCCATTTTATTATTTAGAATTAAGATGATTAATGTAAAAAAAAGAGCCATAATGGCTCTTTATAGTGCATTCTCTTTTATTTTTTTAAATCCATCTAATGCTTTTTCCAACCCACCTTTAAAATGATACAAGAAGGAAATTTCATCGTGGTCATCTGATTTATTAATAAATGCCTCTGCATTTGAAATTTCATTTTTCAAAAATAATTCAAAACTTTGAGACAACTCAACTGAAACTTTATTATTATCCATGGGAATTAGTTTTAAAGGTTAGAAAATTGATGAACTGCTTAAAATTTCCATATTAAGAAACTTAAAGCAATGCACCCTTTCTTTTTCCTCTAAAACATTTGTAATGATCAAATATAATTTTCTACATGCAATTATATACTATTATAATAAACTTGTCAAGCTTATAATCTTAAATTCCATATTTTGTTTAAATATAGATCTTTCAGTACAAAAAAATCCTGATTTTAATCAGGATTTTAAATAAAAAATAATCACAGTATTCCCTCATCAGCAAAACTGTAATACCCACCACCCGGAGAAATAATCAAATGATCGTACAATCTGATTTCAAGTAAATCAGCTCCTTTCTTGATTTTCGAAGTAATGCTTTTGTCCGGCTCACTTGGATTAAGATTCCCGGAAGGATGATTGTGGCACAAAATAATAGAACAAGCATTGGTTTTTAATGCAAGCATAAAAACAAGTTTGGGATCAACTACTGTCCCAACTGTTCCACCCGAACTAAGCTTGAACCAACCGAGTACATAATTTGCACGGTTGAGCAAAAGCAAAAAGAAATCTTCCCTTAATCCGATGGTGTCAGTATCGAATAAAGGAAGTAAAACATCAAAAGCATCACGAGAAGAAGTGATCCTAACCACATCCTTCAGTTTCATTTTGTAACTTACTTTAACTTCCGCCAGTTCTCTTCTACAACTATGTCGCACAAGGGCTATTGTTGAACTTACTTAAAGGTAAAGACAGAATGTAATGTTTTAGGAAGTGTTTGCAATTAGCTTTTTTCTCGGCTTAAAATATATTTAATGCGAGTTTTCCATTTTGGAGAAACTTGATAAAAATTAGACCAGCGTTTAAGGCGCCATTTGAACCATTCAGATGCATACGATTTCTTTATCGTTTCTTTGATTTGTCTTTCGGTGAAATTAATTTGCATCCAATCTATCGCTTCATTATTTCCGTGATTTAGAATATTTAATATTATTCTAAATCGATCATGGGGTTTAGAAATATTTATTTTACTCGTGTCATAAGACCAAAGGCAGATTCTTACTGATTTAGGTAATTTATCAATAGGCATTTTTATATTTCTTTTATATTTTCGATTAGAATACTTTTTTCGTCGTTGCGGACGGAGACTTTTCCGGAAAAGGCTATGCATTTTTCGGGCACTAGAATATCTTTTGAAACTTTGAATATTTTTGGAAAAGCGACGGCTTCTATCGAACCGCTGAAATCTGAAACTTTTATAAACGCCATTTGATCATTTTTCTTTGTGGTGACTATTCTAGCTGTCTCAATTATTCCGGCTAGAGTGACAGCTCTTTCATTTCCAAATTGTTCTTTTACTTTTTTAATGTCTACTTCTCGAGCTTCTAATTTTTCGCGCAATCTATCGAGGGGATGTCCAGAAATATACAAACCAAGAAGTTCCTTTTCCCAAAATAATTTTTCTGCTTGAGTAGCTTCCGGCGCGACTTTTAAAGTAAGCGCTTGAAAATCAATTGCTGGCATTGCACCAAAAAGGGAAGTCTGATTGGCTGCTTGTTTTGAATTCTCTCGACTGTAAGCGAGCATGTCTTCCAAATTGTATAACAATGTTCCGCGTTCTCCGAATTCATCCATACTGCCGGACTTAATTAATGCTTCCATTGATTTTTTATTTAAATTTTTACTTTTAACTCTGTCTAAGAAGTCGGTGATAGTTTTAAATTTTCCATTCTTTTTTCTTTCTTCGATTAACGCTTCTCCTATTTCTGCTCCGAAGTTTTTAATCGTATAAAGTCCGAAGCGAATAGTTTTGTCATCAATGCGAGTGAATCCCTGGAAGCTTTCATTAATATTTGGAGCCAAAACTTTGATTCCCATTTTTTCACATTCACGGGTGATTTCAGAAATTTTTTCCACGTCTCCTGATTCAGCAGTAAGAACCGCACACATATATTCGACAGGGAAGTTTGCCTTCATATAAGCAGTCTGATAAGCCACGCGTCCGTAGCTGGCTGAGTGAGCTTTGTTGAAACCATATGCAGCGAAAGGTTCTATTTGGTTCCAAAGTTCCTGTGCTTTTTTGAGTGGCCATTTACTGTGCTCGACGCAACCAGTGATGAAATGTTCTTTTTGTTTGGCCATTTCTGCTGGGATTTTTTTACCGACAGCTTTTCGGAATTTATCGGCTTCACCCCAGCTATAGCCGGCGATATGTATGGCGATAAGCAAAAGATCGTCTTGGTACACAAGCACGCCGTAAGTTTGTTTTAAAATCGGTTCGAGCATCGGGTCGAGATATTTTACCAGTCTAGGATTGTGTTTGCGTTCTATATAAAGAGGAATGAATTGAATAGGTCCTGGACGATAGAGCGCCACCATCGCATTGATATCGTGGATTGAAGTTGGCTTTAATTGTTTCAAATATGCAGTCATACCTCCGCCGTTCAATTGAAAGAGTCCCATTGTTTCTCCGCGTGCTAGCATTTCGAAAGTTTTTTTATCAGCAACGTCGACATTATCAAGATCAACTTTTATATTGTGAACTTTCTCCGCAATTTTAACCGCATCAGCGAGTATCGCTAAATTTTTAATTCCCAAGAAATCGAATTTCGGTAAGCCGACATCTTCGATTTGATACATATCGTATTGAGTGATGACGTCTCCGCCTTTCGGGTCGTATTGAACTGGTGTAAATTCATAGAGAGGTTTCGGAGCGATCACGATACCTGCTGCATGCACCGAAACGTGTCTGACACAGCCTTCCATTTTTTTGGCGAGGTCGATTATTTCTTTTGTGTCTGGTTCTTTTTTATACGCTTCTTTGAGTTCAGGTACTAATTCAAAAGCATGTTCGATGGTCATTGGCATACCTTGGGAGCCTAGAGGTATCATGCTGGATATTCGGTCACCGACCGCGTATTCATAACCCAATGCGCGAGCGACATCACGCACGGAACCTTTCGCCATCATTGTTCCGAATGTTCCTATTTGAGCGACGCGATCTTTACCGTATTTTTCTTTGGTATAAGCAATCATTTCGGCTCTTCTATTATCGGCGAAGTCCATATCGATATCGGGCAGGGAGGGACGCTCTGGGTTTAAGAATCTTTCAAAGGGAAGTTTGTAAACAAGCGGATCAACATTCGTAATACCGAGCAAATATGTCGTGAGCGATCCTGCGACGGATCCTCGAATATTTGTGAAGATGCTATTTTCACGTGCGAAACGCAAAAGGTCTCCCACAACTAGGAAGTATGTGGCATAGCCTTTTTGTTTAATAATACCTAGTTCATATTCGAGTCTTTCCAAGTACTCTTTATTCTGAGGTAATTTTCTGAATTCAAAACCTTTGTAAGCTAATTCTTTCAAAACTTCATTCGGATCTCTATCGCCCTCGATTTTAAATTCTGGGAAATATGCTTTGCCTAATTCTATTTCATAATCTTCACATAGGTCTGCGACGATCATAGTATTGCCGACGGCTTCAGGTGTCTCTTTGAAATATTCTTTAGCAGTTTCTTCGTCAATTAAAGAGAAATCATCATCTGAGAATTCAAATTTTCCTGTATCTTTTCCTTCAGCACCGGTATTTACTTGGAGAAGGGTATGGTGTGCTTTATGGTCATCCTTGCATGGATAATGCGAGTCTTGGGTTGCAACAATAGGTATATTAAATTTCTTTCCTAGTCTTGCTAATTCATCACGAAGCTCTTTGTCTCTCTCTATGTGTGGATGAGATTGTACTTCTATAAAATAATTTCCACTTCCAAAAATATCAATATGTTCATTTATTATTGCTTCAGCTTTTTCGGTATTACCAGCAAGTATTGCGCGTGAGAGTTTTCCTCCCATACATCCTGAAAGACATATGATTCCTTCACTGTATTTTTTTAAAAGTTCTTCATCTACACGGGGCTTGTAGTAATAACCTTCAAGGTTTGCAATAGTGACAATACGCATTAAATTTTTGTAACCCTGCAGATTCTTTGCTAACAGTATTAGATGGTATCTTTTATTGTCTATTCCAGCTTCTTTGTCTGTAAGTTTTCTTTCTGCGACATAAACCTCACATCCAATGATTGGCTTGATATTATTTTTTTTACACTCTTTATAAAATTCAATAGCTCCATACATATTGCCGTGATCAGTCAGAGCGATGGCTGGCATGTCGAAATTTTTAGCAATTTCTACTATGTTTTCAATTTTAGAAAGCCCGTCGAGCAGGGAATAGTGCGAGTGCGTATGCAAATGTACGAACTTAGATGACATTGTTAGAATATAGCATATTTGGGTTAAAAATTCCGCCTTATAGGCTAAAAACCTTTAAATATAAAGACATATAATTTTCCCCCTGAAAAGACTTGACACTTGTATTTAAATGTGTATAATAGAGCTATATTAAATTGTTCATTCAAATAGAAAAATAAATAAATAAATAAAACTAAAAATTTACAGAAATGAAAAGAAAGTCGCTTATTTTTGCCCTTACAACCATGTTTGTAATGGCAAGCCTTCTGGTTAAGGCTCAGTTACCAAACCAACAAAAATTTTTTGCCACAGTGGGAACCGGACTGCAATTTAGTGCTGATATGAAAAGTACTACACAAAAATCAGTCCCCTTTGAACTCACAGTTGGTGTTTTACCGGTAAAATATTTTGGTGTTGGTATTACCATGAAATATCCCGAATCTTATACTCCGGGCATGACAGATTCAGTTAAGGTTTTTCATCCGGCAGATTCAACGAAAGGTACCGGTTCATGGACTGACTACAAAAAAGTTTACCACAAAGCTTCAACTTTACTGTTAACAGTGGAAGTTATGGGTGGAAAAAAACTTGCTGGAGGAATTAGTACTGGAGGAGGTTTGGCTTTTTATGAAAACCAAAATAAACTTCATGTTTTTCCGGTTTGGGATCTTACCCTTAAAGGAGGATATAATTTTACTCCTAAAATCGGAGCCTTTCTTTTTTCCAGTTATTCTTATGCCTGGTCTAAAGGTAATGGTTGTCCTTCCGATGGTTTCCGCGTTAAGGTGGGACTAGAATGTAAAATAAAGTTTTAAAACTTTTTTTAGTTTTATTTATTCTATTTTTCCGGTTAGTGAATTATCTAAGAGAGGATGTACATATTGTGCATCCTTTTTTTATTTCATATTTACGCTGAGATAGGTCGCTACTACTGCGGCTGTTTCTCCTCGGAGAACAAGTTTACCAAGTGAAGCTATTTTAAATCCAGCAGTTTTTGCTTTTTGATTTTCTTCTTCCGTCCAGCCACCTTCGGGTCCGATGAATATGTTAATTGGTGGAGAATCAGTGTTTGAAAAACACACATATTCGTCTGCTGACGAATTGCTATGCTCGGCCCGTCGGCCTGCGCAATGTTTTTCAAATACTGATTCTCCACCTGCATCGAAGAAAATATTACAGTTGTTTTCTTTTGCCATTTCCAAACTCTGATCAAAACTAATAGGCTCATGAATTTTGGGAATGAAACTTCTACCGGATTGTTCACTGGCTTCTTTGGCTATTTTTATAAGTCTGTCCATATTGAGACCCATTTTGATTGTTCTGGTTGTGATGACAGGAACTATTTCGCTGACTCCGCATTCAGTTGCTTTTTCTACCACCCATTCGAAATTTTCTTTTTTCAATACTGCACAGAACAGGGAAACGTGCCTAGTTTCGTCTTTCTCACTCGTCCATATTTTTTCTGCTTCTACTGTTACAGTATTTTTACTGATACTTTTTATTTTTCCCAAGACATTTTTACCTTTACCATCGCAAAGTTCCACTTGTTCATTTACTTCAAGTTTCAATACTTTTGCCATCTGGTGGGCTATTTCACCTGTTATTTCAATTTCTTTTCCTGAAAGGTTGAAATTATCTATGAATCTATGAATCTTTGCCATGCGTAGATTTTATCACATTTCTGTTTATTTTTTGGTATAATGGCAGTATTAAAATTTAATTGATAAAAATATGGCAAATACAATAAAAGTAGGAATAAACGGTTTTGGAAGGATTGGACGAGCGTTTTTAAAAATCGCTTGGGATAGACCGGAAATAGAAATAGTTGCAGTTAATGACCTGGGTGATGTCGCAAACATGGCATATCTTTTGAAACACGACACAGTATACAGGACATGGAATCATGATGTGAAAGCAGAAGGACAAGAAATAATTATTGATGGAAAAAGAATAAAAGTTTTAGCTGAGAAAGATCCAGCAGTTTTGCCTTGGGGAGTTTTGGGCGTGGACGTTGTCGTTGAATCTACTGGATTATTTACGACCTATGATAAAGCCAATGCACACATCAAAGCAGGTGCGAAAAAGGTTGTTATCTCTGCACCAGCAAAAGAAGGCGATGGTAGCGTCAGCGGTGAGACCATTTTGATGAGTATTAATGAAAATAAATTTGGAACTTGTGATGTGACATCGAACGCTTCTTGTACGACGAACGCAGCGAGTCCTTTGATCGCTATTATGCACGAAGCTTTGGGTATCGAAAAAGCTATCTTAAATACAGTACACGGATACACAGCATCTCAGAGTATTGTCGATGGACCAAATAAAAAAGATTTCCGTGAAGGACGAGCGGCTGCGCAAAATATCGTGCCATCTTCGACAGGTGCAGCTATCGCAGTGACGAAAGCATTTCCAGAACTCACTGGACTTTTTGATGGCATATCAATGCGTGTGCCTGTGCCAGCCGGATCTATAGTGGATGTGACTTTTATTTCCAAAAAACCAACGACAGCTGAAGAAGTGAATACAATATTAAAAAAGGCATCACAAGATCCTAAATGGAATAAAGTTTTCACTGTGACCGAAGAAGATTTAGTATCGTCTGATATTTTAGGAGAATCTCACGCATCTATCGCAGACTTGAAATTGACTCGCGTTGTCGGAGGCAATCTTGTAAAAGTTATGGGCTGGTACGACAATGAAATGGGGTACACATACACACTTGTCGATCATGTTATTAAAACAGGACAGACTATAAAATAATATGAAAATATTTATCGGGAGTGATCATGCTGGATATGATTTAAAAGAAA
>JAHFNH010000017.1 GCA_023267435.1 Candidatus Nomurabacteria bacterium | reverse complement strand
GTTACTAATTTGGAAATAACATATAAGGCACATCTTGAAACTGGTTTAGAACACCCGGTTTGTATCCTTTTAAAAGACCTTGACGGGCTTGTCCAAAAATTAAAAGAGGGTGAAATTGAATTTAAGGTTTTACCAGGTACTTCCTGGACTTTTGACGGCGACGATCACACAAAAAAGATTGAATTTAAAGGGGTTACTTATGAAACTTGCTTAGATAGCGAAGATCTTAAAGATCATTTTAGCCCTGGAAATATTGAAATCCAAACACAAAAAGGGAAGTTTTCTTTTCCCACAATGAATCCTTTCGACTTTCCTATTTTAAAAGAGGATGAAACTGAAAAAATAGGTGATCTGGGTTATGATGAAATTTTGAAAATAAGAAAAGCCGTTAATTTTGTCGCAAAAGATGAATTTAGGCCTGTTATTACTTGCGTTCATATCGATGACCATGTAGTCGGAACAGACGCAAGTACTTTAGTTTTTTACAAGATCTTAACACCTTTCAAAGATTATCTTATGCCTTCAGCTTGCATACCTTTATTGGATGAAAAAGAAGATTATATGGTTTGTGAAAACGAACAAAATGTATTTCTTTATGGCCATAACAATACCTTAATACACAGGAAAATAGAAGGTAGTTTTCCAAATTGGAAAGCTGTGATTCCTACAGAATTTAAAGCAAACGGTTTTGTAAATTCAAAACAATTAGCTGAATCTTTGAATTTTGCTTTGGGGGTTTTTGAAAATAAGTACTCGCAAATTGTTAAATTTAACTTTGATTTCGATCTATTTACATGTTTAGAATTAAAAGCAGAGTGCCTTGATAACGGTAAAAAATATGAAACTGAATTAGATCTAAAATGGCAGGAAAAAAGCACTTCAGATCTTGAAATTAAATTTGATGCAAAAAGATTAAGTTTAATTTTGAAAGTTGAGAAACAGGAAGAGACCAAATTTTCTTTAACTGATTTCAATAGGGCGGCTGTTATTAACGATTGTGTACTTTTAATGCCTGAAGGATGAAAAAAGCTTATCTAATTTTCGCAGCAATCGGAGCTTTACTTTACATAGTTGGCTCAATGTTGCATATTTATAAATTAATCGGGTTTTCAATTGGCTGGAGTGTTTGTCTAATTGCTTGCCTTATTGCTAACTTTTTAAACAAAGAAAAATGAAAACGATCCTATTAATATTATTTATAACCTTGTCCGGTTTCAGTGCAGGAAAAGAGGTTATTACGGAAGCTAAAGCGGTTAAGGTAGAAGAAAAATCTGTCTACAATTACTCTAAAGCTATTGAATTAGTTAAGAAATATGAAGGTTTCAGATCCAAAAAATATGAGTTGTTCGGTCACTTTTATATCGGTTATGGGCATTTGATTACTTCCAAAGAAAACTTTGATTCTTTGACCGAAACCCGGGCAACGGAACTATTAAAAAAAGACTTCAACAAGGGGCTTAAACAGGTCAAAAAATATGCAAGGGGTGCAAACGATAACAAACGATTGGTTTTGGCCTGCTATGTGTACAATTGTGGCATAGGATCGCTTTTAAGAAGCGGTTTGATAAAAGACATAAGCAAGTATAAAAAGACCTGTTATGTAGGTGGAAAATGGTTTAAATCTCTGGAAAAAAGACGGATTGATGAACTTAATTTATTATAAAAAAAAATGGATATACTAAAAACAAGAAAGGTTAAGACCCCGGACAGGGGTACGCCAAAAAGCGCGGGGCTGGATTTCTACATCCCTGAAGATTTTGAAACAACGGTGTTGTTATCAGGTGAAAGTGTTCTAATTTCTACAGGTATTTACGCTAAGATTCCTGAAGGCTTTTTTCTTAAGATAGAAAATAAGTCCGGTATATGCTTTGAAACAGGTTTAATGGTGGGTGCGAACGTTATAGACGAAGATTACCAGGGCGAAATTAAGATACATCTCATAAACGCTGGTAGAAAGCTGGTAGTAATCGGAAATGAGTTTTCTGGTATAACAAGGAAAATTGTAAGTGTTTCTAAAAACAGGTCTATTGCGCAAGGGATCTTAATCCCAGTTAGTTATGAAGGTGTAGAGGTTAAGCATGAACTATTTAACGTGAAATCAGAACGCGGAACAGGGGGCTTTGGCTCAACAGATAAGGGGGTGCAATCATGCTCATAGGATTGATTATTTTAGGCGCCTGCTTTTTGGGCTTATTTCTTGTGTTTGCTTTTGTTGATTTGGAAAGTTTATCAAGAAAGAGAAAGCTAAGAATAGCAAAAAAGAGGGCAAACGAACTGCATAATGCAACAGGTCAAAGATACTATGTAGTACCTTTTGGCAAAGAGGGCAACGTTATTGTGGTAAATAATGACTACATCGATATTTATAATAAGATAAACCGCAAAAAAGTTCCTTTTAAAAAGATAAATATATATGAACTTGAAAAGATGGCTTATTATGTTACTTCAGCAAAAAGATCTTTTTGATAAAAAAGTTTTATCTTTACAAAAAAAAGCTATGATAGAAAACGATGTAAAAAGGATAAAAGAGGTTCTGTTTCCTGAAATTAAGAACTTAAAAGAGTTTCATTCTATTTACCCTGTAAGGGCAGACTTTAAGCCCGAAGTGGGGCAAAAGATAAACGAAATGAATGAAAATTTCGATTTTGAAAACTACTGGCTTTACAACGGAGCAGGTGAAAACCTTTTAATCGTAGGTGACGGCGTTGAATACGCAATGCCTTTCCAGCCTTTTATCTTTGGTGGGTTTATGTTTGATATTTTGAGACCTCTTAAAAAACCAAGATTGGATTTAGACAGGATTATAAAAAAAGACGAGAGGCATCTCAAATTCTGTAAATGGTTTGAAATAATCAGACATGAAAATTTTAGGCTTGTAATTAACAAGTACAGGACGCGATACGGTGAACTTTTATTCGATATAGAATTCATCGGAGAGG
>JAHFNH010000016.1 GCA_023267435.1 Candidatus Nomurabacteria bacterium | reverse complement strand
AAAGTATGCCGGGAATCGAACCCGGCTAAAACCATTTACCCTATAAATCGTCGTTGTCGTCCACTTCAACTTCTGCGAAGTCAGTCGAAGCAGAAACACCACCACCTCCAAGCCTTTCACCATCTTTGGTTTTCATTATGTTGCCAAGACCAGCAGCAACGCCTCCAGTTCCTTTGTCATAAGGGTAAAAATTGATTGTGATGAAACCGTAACATCCTGAGTAGAACTCGTCATCATTTACAATTTCCTGCTTATTACGGTCAATGATACCTGGTTTCCTTTTGCTTTTTGCATTCAGGTACATGCATCCAACATAAGCTGGATCGTCCTCTTTTTCTTCGTCACCATCTTTTAACGGGTCTTCATATTTTTTTGGAAGTTTACCATTCCATTTTGTAGCCAGACCCTCTTGTTTTGCAGCTTCGATTCCGGCTTTGACTATTTTCAAATTTGCCTTGTCATCCTTCGGAATAATTACCGAAACGTTGTACTTTTTTTCGCCGCCTTCTTCGGCTGCGGTAGGTTCAAACACATGGGCATAAGAAAATCGAACACCCTTTAACATTACTTTAGTTTCACTCATAATTAATTTTTTTTGTAAAGATAAAATAAATTTTCGATTAAAACAAAATTATTTTTCAATTAAATATCCGCAAAATCGTTTAAAGCAGAATTGAGAGCTGGTCTTTTGTCTGAAATAGGAACTAAAGAAGGTGTTCCGGCTGGTTTTAGTACTAGGTATTTTAGCCTTTCAGCAAACGCAACTTTTCCAAGTAACTTTTCGATGTCCCCAATTCCTTTAAGTTTTGAGTTTAAAAGCTTTTCTTTTCCAAAATCTGTTTCGAGTTCAGTTATAACTAAACTTTCATCTTTCCATTTCCGAACGCTTCTACCCTCAACTAACTTATACCCTTTCCATTCTTTTCCGGCAAGGGCTTCGGCATACATATAATCGTGAACCGATTTAATCCAGTCCTCAATCAAAGGGATCTGATCGTAAACTTTAATTAAGCTTTCATCCTTTAAAAGATTAGGACTTTTAAATTCGTGATCAGTAAGCTTCATTACTTTGGCGGCAATTGTCCCGCACCTGGCTTTAGCTTTGCACCACCTGCACCAATCGCCCGCAACACAAAGCCCTTTACCTTCAAAAGCTTCTTTTGCTTTGACTTTTACAACTTTTTCGCCCCACTCCTTCAGGTCTTTGGCACTTATTTCCCATTCTGAAACGTGGTCTAGTCTGGGTTGCACAATTACCAGCTTAACCCGATCAATATTATACAGCATGTCGAAAGCGTCCAAAGCTCCTAAACCATATAGCTTTAATTGGCTATTGTCTTCAGCTTCGACTCTTACGCCTTTACCGTATTTGAGATCGATAACATACATCAAGCCGTCTGCAATAATAACGGCGTCGTTTGTGCCGAAACCGTCGGGGATATAATCCCTTAAATCAATTTTTTGCTCTAAAAGCAAAACAGCATCAGGGGTTTTAAGTTTTGCCTGATTGAATTGTTCGATCACGTAATCCGTATACTTTTCAACTTCGGAGGGCATTTCTTCTGAAAATAATTCGTTGCTTTTTATGGTATTCGCCTGAATCTTTCCTTCGTCTAAGCTTATCAATCCTAAATGTGCTTTGAGAGCCATTTCGGCTAATTCATGCGCCAAAGTCCCTTCCTGTGCAAAAACAGAATTTTGGCTTTCGTGGAATTCTTCTTCCATTCGGGCAGAAGGTGTGCAATTAAGCCAACGGCTTGCGCCGGAGGCAGATAAAAGGGCGTGTGCCCTTTGTTCATGCTTTCCTGCCATTACTTTACACTTTCTTTTAAGGTGTTAAGGTAGTCAACAAAAACCTGGTATTTGTTTTCCGGCATTGTGTCCAGGTTATCTCCGCCAAGTTCTGTGATCTTAGCTTTTATTTCGGTTTTGAAACCTAGCTTAGCCTTTTCAGTCGCTAAAGCCCTGATCTTCACTTTGTCCACACCGGGGACTTTTTCAGTTTCAACTACTTCTTTAGTCTCAACCTCTTTGGTAGTTTCAACTTTTTCAGTTTCAACTACTTCTTTAGCTTCGACTTTTTCAGCTTCTACCACTTTTGTTTTAGTAGTTTTTGCTTTTGCCTGAACAGCCTCTTTTACAGGTTCTTTTACTTCTTCGGTTGTGTTTGTTTCACAAGTGGCCAAAGCTGAAAAAATGGCTAAACCGTGTTTAACGTCCTGTTCTTTAGTTGTTTCAATTTCAAAATTAATTTTCATTCGTTTCGATTTTTTTAACTGCGTTATTTAATAATTCAAAGTAATCGCTAAGGGTAATCCCTTTAGCGCTAATAAGTTCTTCATGCACCCTTCTACTTTTACAATAGATCGATGTAATCATAGTCATACTGTCCAATTCAGCTGTGTAGTTTTCTTTTTCAAATGTGTGAACGCCCTCTTTTGATGTTTTCGCTTTCCAAGCGTTTGCGTTAATTAGATCGCTAACTGTCTGCTTTGTTATGCTTGATAGTGTTTCGAGTTGATCAGCATTCAGATACAGGTCATCCCTTATAACTCTTTTCAAAGCCAATTCGGGGTACTTGTTATCAGGAAAAAGCTTTTCCGCAAGATCCTTTTTATCAAGACTGAAAGTTTTAATAATTTCTTCTAATTTCATCTTTTTTTGTGCAAAGTTAAAATTAATTTCTGAATTATCAAAAAATATTTTCTTTTAATTTTTTAATTAAAATAGATATTTCTGCTTTTGCTTTTTTATCTACTGATAACAGGGCTTTTATACTTCTGTATCCATTCGGTACAACCGCCGGGCTATTTCTGTCCACATTACTTGCGATCTCTTTTTGAGTTTCGTTACAATAGGATAACGCCAAGTAGTAATAAACCGCCTTTGCGTAAGCCATTACTTTTATATGACTACTTTTAACGTGCCTTCTATCGTTTGCATAGTGCCTTAAAACTATACCTAATAGCTTTTTTGAGGGCATAGAA
>JAHFNH010000008.1 GCA_023267435.1 Candidatus Nomurabacteria bacterium | reverse complement strand
GGCATCTCAAATTCTGTAAATGGTTTGAAATAATCAGACATGAAAATTTTAGGCTTGTAATTAACAAGTACAGGACGCGATACGGTGAACTTTTATTCGATATAGAATTCATCGGAGAGGGCTTTACCGAAAGACAAAAAGACGCATTCATTAACTTCTATAATATTTATAAAAAATGACAGAGGGTATTTTATTTATTGGGATTTGCACGCTTATCGTGCTAGGGGTTATTTTTATTATCTGGATTTCAGATAACAAAAAGAGACGCAACAAGAGAATAGCCGAATTCAGGGCTTATGGCGAAAGCATTGTTAGAGAGGCCGAATATCGGAAAAGGGTATGATCAAGGTATTCTACGACCTGGAAACGACCGGGCTAAGTGCTATTGAGAACGGCATTCATCAAATAGCAGGAATGATTGAAAAAGACGGGGTTATAGTCGAAACTTTCGACTTCAAAGTGAGACCGAACCCGAATAAGAAGATAACTGAAGAAGCCCTGGCTGTGGCCGGGGTTACCTTAGAACAGGTTTTGGCCTATCCTACTATGGACAGGGTTTATAAACAGTTCAAGATGCTTATTTGCAAGTATGTTGATAAGTTTGATAGAAAGGACAAGGCTTTTTTGATAGGTTTCAACAATCGGAATTTCGACGATAATTTCCTAAGGGCTTTCTTCATGGATAACGACGATCCATATTTCGGCTCTTTATTCTGGTCCGCTTCTCAAGATGTTATGGTTTTAGCCTCCCATTATTTAGAACGAAGGATTCCAAAGATGCCTAATTTTAAACTTATGTCTGTTGCAAAAGAATTAGGGCTTTTGGTCGATGAAACTAAACTGCATGATGGATCTTATGATGTAAATCTTACTTATTTGATTTATAGGATTGTTACGGGGGTTGAATGCGAATTTTAAAATACTAAGAATATATTTTGTAGTTATATGTATAATACATATATTTGTAGAATGTATAACTGATATAAATAAAAGAGTATGCCAAAAGTAGGTTTGATTATTGAAATAGACAGGGAAGACCTTAAATCTCTGGCTAAAGCTGCGATTGACGCAGAAAAAAGCCGTAAAGTTTTTTTAGAAATGCTATTAATCGAAATAGCAAGAAATCCTAAAATGTTGAGGGATTGTGTAAAATTGATTAAGGATGACTTATAAGAGCGGTTTGCATTTCAAAGCCTTGTTTACGCAGGGCTTTTTTATTGATAGTCATAGTTTTACACGTAAACAACACCTTATATTTTAGTATACAGATAAACAAAAATAAACGATGCCTTGTTTATCCTAAAACCCTTTAAAATAAAGGAGATAACCTATAATAAACAATATAAACAATTATTAATATAATATTATAATATAATAATAAGTACTATTGTAGACAAGGAGTATTACAAATATTAATACATTCCCGTAATAGTTATTAGGAATTTGTGTTTCTTTGTTCACTTTGTTTACACTTCTTTATAAAGCCTTGATTTGTATGAAGTTAAAGGCTTGTTTCTTTGTTTACGTTTTTATTGAAGGCTTGTAACTAATTGATAATGAAAGGGAACAAAGATTTTTGATAAAAAAGTTTTTAAATAACTGAAAATAGTTGTAAATTTGCAAAATGAGTAGATTTATTGATGAAAAAGAGGAAGCCTCAAAAGCTGGGGGCAAAAGGCCTGGATCCGGAAGGCCGAAAAAAGCAAGGAAGGGCAAGACTTTGACTATTTATGTCAAACCAGAATGGACTTTGATTTATTCCGATGCCGACTTAAGGGACATCGCTTTAGAAGCTATTAGGCAACGCTACAGTTATCATAAAGTTTTATGAAAGACGCAAGACTAGGGAATCAATTTTGGAAGCTTCGGAGTAAGCACGGGCGGGACAGACTTTTTGCAAGTGCCGATCTGATGTGGGCTGCGGCTTGCGAATATTTTCAGTGGGTAGACGATCACCCCTGGATTAAAAAAGAGCAAGCAAAAGGAGGGAGCAAACCCGTTTTAGATGACTTTGGAGGTGTGATACTTTCAGACGGTTTAGTCGACATACCCACTTCAAGACCTTACACCCTTTCAGGGTTATGTTTATATTTAGGTTGTAGCAGCCAGTATTTTGGGGAGTTTAAAAAAAGTTTATCAAAAGACGAAAAAGATTTTTCTTTAGTCGTAGACGCTATCTATGACACTATGTACACCCAGAAGTTCGAAGGTGCCGCCGTTGGGGCTTTTAACGCGAACATTATAGCTCGTGATCTCGGTTTAGCCGACAAACAGCAAACAGATATAACCACAAAAGGGGACAAAATAGACACAAATGGATTAACCCCCGAAGAAAAGGCCGTATTATTGAAATTAGCGCGCAAAAACGCAGATAAAACATGAGTATAGCAACCTACACAAGACCAGCCAAGTGCAAAGATTGCGATTTTTGTAAAAGCCTTTATGAGGATGATCAATATCGGCTACAAATATGCGATGCCAGCCGCCGCACAAAGTTCTTAAAAAGTAAAAATGTTTTAATTAACCGCCAACATATCAAAATAGCACTAAACGGCTGGTAGTCGCTATATTTGATGTTATAGGCATAAATATCAATCAGTTATCATGGGACATACTATTAAAGAAATAATCAATGAAAGCGTTATCGAAATTGAAACAAAAGTAAAACCTATTTTACAGGTTATTAATGAATTTAATGCAATATTAGAAAATAGGCACAATGTGGCGATAGAACAATTAGATAATCAGCGATTGAAAGAAATTAAAAAATTAGAAGATATGGCAAAATCAATTAGGCAGACTATCTATAACATTAGAGTAGATGCAGATAATATGTCTATAAATCTAATTAAAGAACAATTAAGACGAATTGCTGAGACTATATCAAATTGCCTATAACATTACGTATGTACGAATTCAGCATCAAAAAGGTATGCGGAAGTTATAAAATTAAGTGACCCTGTTTGTGATGTTTGGGTTTTGGAAGAGATCAAAAGTGATCCGACTATTGATAATTGGACTTTAGAAAACGTAAAAAAAATTATGAGTGAAAAAACAAATCCTAGTTTATACTACTTTGGTACAGCCTTAGATGTTGCGGGGCATTACTTCTTTAAACTCGAAAATGACAGGATGAATAATAAAGGGCTTTCATTTCCAAAAGGCGGGGGACTTTCAATACTGAGAGTTAAAGAATGGCCTTTTGAACCGGAGGAGTATCCTAAAAGTAGACATAACGGCGATGCTGAATTTTATCAAATATCAGGATATTCTATTTATGCGATTTGTGGAAGTTGTGTAGACAGGAGGCCGGGTTGTAAGTCTGTATTTTTCACCGAGGGATATATCGATAAAGAAGATTTAAAAACAATCATTTTAAGCCGTCCAAATGCGAAAGCTATAATTGAAAAAATGCCTTTTCAGATAGGTTGGTAGCCCCGTAAATAATTGGACTTTAGAAAATGCAGATAAATGACGAAGTACTTACCCAAATAGAACGCGAAGCGGTCAAAGATTCTTTCTTTGAGTTCTTCATTTCTTTTTGGGGTGTAATCAGCAAAGAAGATCTTTCAATTAATTGGCACATCCCTTTTTTGTGTGAAGAACTGCAAGATCTAAGCTTCTACATAGTCAACCGCTTAGAAAAACCTTATGATGAAATAATCAATATACCCCCTGGAACCACAAAAAGCACAATTTGTACCGTGATGTGGCCTGTCTGGTTATGGACACAGGATCAAAGCATCAAGATAATTACAAACAGCCATTCAAGCGGTCTGGCTATTGAACACGCGACCAAGTCCAGGGATCTTATTGAAAGCGATAAATTCAAAAGACTATTTCCTGAAATCGTTTTGCGCCCTGACAAGTCTGCCAAAGGGTTTTATGAAAACACCGGAGGTGGAAGTAGATATAGTACCTCCACGGGTTCAAGTGCAATAGGTATGCACGCCCATGTAATTTTGCATGATGATCCAAGCGATCCGAAGCAGGTATTTTCTGAGGCTATGAGGGCCCAAGTAGAAGAAAAAATAAAAGAACTTTCTACCAGGAAAGTAAACAAGCTCAACACAATCACGGTTACAATTATGCAACGGTTGCACGAACAGGATGCGACCGGGTACATGCTATCAGTCGACAAAACTATAAACCATTTTTGCCTGCCAGCCGAATTAAGCGAAAGTGTAAAACCTGCAAAGCTAAAAGAATTCTATATAAACGGACTTTTAGATCCTGTAAGACAGTCCCAGCAAGTACTTGACGACGCAAAAAGAGAACTTGGATCGGCAAGGTACGCAGGTCAATACGAACAAAAGCCAACAGTTCCGGGCGGAAACATTGTAAAAGAAAGTTGGTTTCCTAAAATCGATTATGCTACTTTCCAAGCTATAAGCAAGGGTCATGCAAAGCATTTCTTCGCTGACACGGCTTTTACTGAAAAAAAAGAGAACGATCCCACTGGAATTATAGGCACTTGTAACATAGGCAATTTACTTTATGTTTTCGCAGCTACAAAAGTAAGAATGAAATTTCCAGACCTTTGCCGGTTCTTACCAAGTTTTGTTTTGCAAAACGGTTATAACAGGACCAGCACGGTACGAATTGAGCCAAAGGCCAACGGTCTATCAGTGATCGACCAATTGAGAGAAGTAACAGGACTGAACGTTGTAGGAGTGTCAAGCCCCTTGTTAAAAGATAGCAAAAGGACACGTTTAGAAACGACCTCACCGACGATCGAAGCCCAAAGGGTTATCTTGGTACAAGGAGACTGGAATGAATCGTTTACGGATGAAATTTGCGGGTTTCCGGGTAAAACTCATGATGAGTATGTAGATCTAATTTGCTATGCCGTCGACTTTCATTTAAGCGGAAACAACGACATAGCAGACGAGGTGGCAGAAAGGGCTGCTAGGATGCTTTAACTTGGCGCAATTTACGCACCTCGTGTATTTTTAGACACTCTTCTACCATTAATTTGACCGTTTTCTGAACCTGCTCGTTTTGGTCTGAATACCTCATTGTAATCGATCTATCAGTTTGCCCCTGTTCATCTACTGTTATTTCGATGTCGTCAATTTTCACTGTTATTTTCATAATTTTTTATTTAAACCTTGTAAATGAATAAGAACCAAGTTCAAATGAGTATTGAAACCCTTCTAAACTATCAATCTCATAATGTCACCAACGCTTATGAAGTCCGAAATACTTACTATTTGCGGGTTTTCTTCTTTATCCAGTATAGCCACAATATGATATTTTCTTGAATTCCTTCGCCTGTAATAAACATCTCCCGCTTTGTAGTTTTCCATAATTTTTCTATTTTTTTTAAGTAGAGTAATGTTTAATATCGTCATCAGCTTGTTTCATCAATGACTTTTGTATTTTTATTTTATATTTCAACGCCGCTAATTCGAGTTCTAAAGAATCTATTTCTTGTTGTGCTTTGTTTTTAATATATAAAGCCTTTGATATTTGCTTCCGGTTAAACTCTTCTATCATTGCATGCATAGTTTTCAGTTGTTAGACGTTCATCAAAAGTAAATATAATATTTTGAATAAAAAAACTTTTTTTTCTAATATTTCAAAATTATTTTTATTTATTCGTAATTTTGGAAAAAATAATACTATGAAAAATATAGGTGACAAGGTATTAGTTGAGGGGAAACCAGCGACAATAAAAGCAACCGTAAAGGATTATGCCTCAAAGAAAATAAAATACGAGGTTTTAGAATTTCCTGGTCAATTTGAGAAGCTTGAGGATTTTGTAGAAGCTAAACCGCAGGAAATAAAAAAATCTTTTCCTATTTCCAAAAAACAAAAGTTCGCACAAAGCTTGATAGATTCGGAAAATGACAATTGAACAGCTTAAAATAATCTTATCTGGGCAACCTAAAGACGTTGTAACAGCTTTGCAAAAGTCAAGCTTCGTGTTACCTGGCTGGGCTGATCTTGATAAGCAGTATGACCCGCTTAAGCATAGGATTATTACAGATACTTCAGCTTAT
Organism: Candidatus Nomurabacteria bacterium; assembly: GCA_023267435.1. Lineage (GTDB taxonomy): Bacteria > Patescibacteriota > Minisyncoccia > Phycocordibacterales > UBA9973 > UBA9973. The sequence goes on along the minus strand of JAHFNH010000008.1, from coordinate 3,060 downwards.
CCACCTAAACTAAACGAATTAGGTCAGGACGAATTCAAACGGACTCCGTACGCTTTGCAGAAATTAGCCGTTAACCGAATAAGCCAGGCACTTTTTGCGCAACCTGTTGAGAGGCTTTATAGTTCTGAAGAGGAAACGGACAATAGCAGAAAGGCAAAAGACATTTTAGAACAGATCTATAAAACAGACAATTATATCGATTCTGAAAATATAGAGCGGGGCAAAAGTCTAAATAAATCATGCCAAATAGCAACAGTTTGGAAGGTATTCGAGAAACCGAATATTGTAAAAGGAATTCAGGCCAAATTAAAATTAACGCATAAGACTTACTCAGAGCCTGATGGTTACAAATTATACCCTCAAATAGACGAAAACGGGGATCTGATCGTTCTTACAATCTTGTACACAGATAGTGAGCAAAAAGAACATTGTTTCGTTTATGCTAATTTGGAGAAGCCTGTATTATTGGTTTACGATAAATTAGCTGACTGGGTACAAAATACGGATTTGTCGAAGGAATTGACTTTTTTCCCTGTAATCTATGGAAATATTTCGGAACCAGTTTGGGGCGGTCTAGCAGGTACAAAGATTGTTGAAGAAATTGAAGAAATAGAAAATTTTGACAGCTTGTATATCAAGAAAAATGCAAGTCCTGTCTTTGTTCTGGATATGGGGGACACTTCAGGGATGAAGGGATCAGATGTTACAGAAAAAACAGACGATGCAAAAAGGATTATCAAAGTAGGTAAAGGCGGAACCATAAACGATGCTACCTGGGCGGGCGCACCAGAATCTACAAACAATAAATTGAAACGTTTAAGAAATGCTTTCTTTGAACAAAACCAATTTCCAGATAGTAGCTTTGCTAATTTCTTAGGTTCAAACACAAGCGCTGACAATAAGGAATTATTGTTTTCAGACAGTAGATCAAAAGCAGAGGACTTGGCTGGGGAGTGGGAAAAGTTTTTTTATGCCGAATTGAATATAATCAAAGAATTTGCAAAAATAATGTTTCCGTCTTTGGCAACCGAATTCGATGGGTTTTCGATTAGATCAGTTGTGAAACCTTATTCAATTAGAACCAAAAAAGAAAATGCCGAATATGTAAGTATCGCAGGCAACAGTATGAGCCAAGAAACCAAAGTTAGGGTACTTGGTGAAGTTGACGATATCTCGAAAGAAGTAGAAGATATTAACAGTGAGCAAAGCGCCGCTGCAAATCAAGGGTTTTAGGTTGGTTTATATATTTTCATTCATGAAAAAGCCCCTTTAGTTAGGGGCTTTTTAGTTTATTTCTTTTCTTTTATCTCTTTGCCCTTATCCCACTTTTCAAAATAGTTTATTTGGCCCAAACTAGCAAGATAACCAACACCATAAATAAGGCCCTTCAATAAAACCACAGCACCCGTGTCAGGTGTTAAGACACCAACGCAACGCTCCTTTGTGATCGGGTCTACTACATTAATTCTCTGTTTCATATTTGGAAAAATTTATTGATTTCTTCTTTGTAAACTTCTTTTTTGTAAAATCCAGGTTTGCCCTCAATAGATATCCAGCCCGGTTCTTTTTTAATTCTGTCACCGTTTGTTTGAATAGAGAAAATCATATTTTCTTTGTCTATTAATTCGGCAACACATAATTTATAAGATCTATCACTTAAGATCACATTAACCCAATAAAGGCCCCTTGTATTTGGTTTTACTCCGTCTATTATCATAATATCAAAATTTAGTTAATTAATAAAAATCCAAAAATAAAATAAATCGCCGTAAATAAAAGGGCTATTAAAATAATCCTTTTTATTATTTTCGTGTAGTTAGGATTTAGCCCTTCTTTTTCCATTAGCCCCAAATTTTTATAGGCATTTTACTAAATACTTCATTTGTTTTGGCTACTAAGCTATCTATTTCTTTAGCTACTATTTTTGCACACGTAGTCAAAGCTTCGGCTCTTTCTACTGCGATATCCCTCGCGATTTCAAGATTGGTGTTGATTTGTTTTACCGATTTCTGGACTAGATCCATGTCTCTTTCTACGTTTTCCAAGTCTGTTTTCATAATTGATATATATTTAGTTAAACTTAAAATGTAAATAACTAGAGTGGCCACAATAAAAAGGGCACACCCAAATTTAAAGAAAAATTCGATTAAAGGTTTCATTTTGTTTCTTTTAAACATATACTTTTCAATTGTACTCTGTAATAGTGACCGTAATCCAGCCAAATAAGTATCCCTAACTCATCGAATCCGTTTAAAACCAGATAGGGAAAATATTTCTCCCTTATTATTTTAGGATTCGAGGCCATGATAAATATGTATTTGGTAATTATTTGCAAAAGCGGGTTTTAGATCGCATGAAGGAAACTCTTTAATTAAATTCCTGCTATAATCATAGTCAAAGTTTTGATTATCTCTTACTGTAAAAAGAATATAACCAAACATAGACCCAGTACCTTTCTTAACTGAGATTTTTAATCCTGTTTCCTTTTCTATTCTACTTTTTAAATCCAAAGCTTTCATATCGTCTAATTGTTCACCAAAGATAAAAACAATATTTGAATAAAAAAACTTTTTTTTCATTTATTTTAAAATAATTTTCAAAAAACCTTAATTTTGAATAAAAATTTTTATGCCAAACAGCCTGAAAATCGATATACTAAAGCAATATACAGCTATTATAAATAAAATTCAAAAGTTGATACCCAGGGGGCGGCTTAACGAAATTGACGAATTTTTTTTCAAAAATAACCCCGAAATCTCAAAAGAGATTGATAAGTTAATGCTAGAATTAAATAGCAACGTGTATGGTGTTACTGTTGAAAGTATCAATTCAGAATGGGATAAAGCAGTAGAAATTAATAATGCAATAGCCTTAAAGGTATTTGGCAAAAATTTAAAAGACCTTCCTAAGCAATACCTGAATAAAATTTTGTCGACAAACGCAGCCGCAAAAAGAAGTTTTGTCGAAAGGAAAATAAACGGCCTGGGACTTTCTGATCGTGTCTGGAGAAATACGCAACAATTTAAGCAGGAATTAGAATTAGCCTTAGAACTAGGTATT
>JAHFNH010000015.1 GCA_023267435.1 Candidatus Nomurabacteria bacterium | reverse complement strand
TGAAATCTTTCGGTACAAAACTTTTTCTTAATAAACCCATACAGAATAATTCCTTTATCCATTGGCAATCCTGAACATCTGTCTTCCTTCCTGGTAAATTTTTACTATCTGCTGGATTAACGTAAGCCACCAGCAAAGTACATATCCATCAAATCGCTCGTTTTACTTTGATAACAGTATTCCTGCATACCCTGTGGAGTTTAGCACACTGACGTAAAGTTAAACCCTTTTTTAGATCAACGATTAATTTTTGGTGCTTTTTTAAAAACACATTACGTTTTTCTTTTCCTTTTGGACGGCCAAGTATTTCACCTCTTTTACGTGCTGCCACCAATCCACTTTTTGTCCGCTCACTAATTAACTTTCTTTCTTCCTGAGCAAGTTCGGCATGGATAGAGATAATTATATTGGTAACAAAAGTTTCATTATTATTTTCATCCAAACTTTCAAGACCGGCAAAGTTTTTAAATACAATTGATATTTTCTGATCATGCAGCCTGTCAATGGTATGGCGTATATCTTTTGCCTTTCGACCAAGACGGTTTATTTCAGTGACGACAACCTTTTTAAATTCCTTACGCTTCGCTGCTTCAAAAAGTTCTATCAGATCCGGCCGATCATTTTTGGTTCCTGATATTTTACTGGATATAGTTCGGATAATTTTAAATCTTTTTTCTTTACAGAAGCCCGTGAGTTCAATTTCCTGGCGCTTGGTATCCTGTTTCTCGGAACTCACCCTTATTAGCAAACAAACTTTTGTGCTCATTTGAATCGTTCGTTATTATTGAACCTGTTTTTAAAAAAGTAAAATTAAGCAAATACGGGGAAGGAGAGTATGTTTTTCAGGCACCCTTAATTTTGAACCATGTTTTGTGAAGGGAGTAGTTCATAAAGTCGGTTTGCTTTGTAATCGGGAAGAACTTTTAGAATATTTTTTAGCCATGTGTTAGGTTCTATGCCATTGTGTTTGCAGCTGGCCAGTAAAGAGTAAATCATTCCTGCACGGTAAGCTGCCTGATGCGATCCGGCAAACAAATAATTTTTTCTTCCAAGAGCCACCGGGCGAATTGCGTTTTCCACAAGGTTGTTGTCGATTTCAAGTAATCCGTTTTGGGTATATCTGTATAGCTTTTCCCAGCGAACTACATTGTAGGCAATAGCTTTCCCGATCAAACTTTTTGGCAATACCTGCATAATATTATCTTTGAGCCAATGCCCAAATTCATCCAGTATAGTTAAAGCCTTTTCCTGGCGCAATTCAAATCGTTGTTCCGGATTATATTGTAATTCCTTTGCCTGACGCTCAATGGCATACAACTCTTGTATTTTTATGAGGGCAAACTCTGATCGGGCTCTGTCATTACCCAGCGCTTCATCAAACATCCTTCTGGCATGAGCCCAGCAATTGAGATGGGTAATGCCGTTTTTATCAAAATCGTCATATACTCCATAACCATCGGTTTGCAAATACCCTTTGTAGTCTTTCAATATTTCTTTTGGCCCCTCTCGGCCACGCCCCTCTCGGTAATCAAACAATACTAATCTTTTTTTTGGAGAATGGTAAACCCAATAAAATCCACGGTGTGTTGTTCCTTTCTTTGAAGGATCAAGCACTTTTATTGGTGTTTCATCAGCTTGCAAATAATTTTCTTTTAAAACCTGTTTTTTTAATTCATCGTATAGTGGCTCTAACAAACGGCTTGCTGCTTGCACCCATTCCGAAAAAGTGGAATCATTTAATTTTACACCCATGCGTTCATATCGTTGCATCTGGCGATAAAGTGGAAGGTGATCTAAATATTTATCAGTAATGATGGTTGCTAAAAAGCCAGGGCCCGGTATACCTTTGTCTATCGGGCGGGATGGAAGCTGCCCGATAACAATACCATCACCATTTAGTTTGGCGTATTTTGGACGCACATATTTATTTACAATAAAACAGGCAGGTTCCAGTTCTAATTCTTCAGTGATTTCTTCGCCAATTTTTTTAAGTCCTGTTACGTCTTCTTTAGGTTCTATAACAATTTCAACACGTGGTAAATTCGCAGGTAAAGCCATGCGGCCAGTTTGGATAGTTATACCTTTTTTGCTTTGCTTACGAATGTAGCTGATACTTTTTGTTGAGATGATATCTTCTGCTTTATCTGAAGGAATGTCCAAATTAAGAACAAGTTGCTCAGGGTTAGTGGCCGGTATAAATCGTTCACTCTTGCTGCCAAAGATCAACTTTTTAATTTGTGCGAGTTCTGCTTTTAGTTGCTCAATGGTAAAATCTTTTTGGGAAAGAAGTTCGACAACTTCATTTTTATCAAGATTTTCGTAAGCAGTAATCATGCAGCAAATATACGCCTGAAAGTATTGATTTTATTGATTTGTTTTCATAATTTATAAACAACATTACGTTGATAACGGGGGCGTTTTTTTACTGACGAAAGCCGGATGCCTTCATTAATCAAAAGCATTTGTTGAGAGGTAATTTCTATACTTGCCGAATCAGAATTTACTGATGGAAATTCATAGGTACCTTTTTCCAAACGTTTGTAAAAAATAGCAAAACCATCTCCTTGCCAGGTCAGGAGTTTGATGAGATTTTTGCGTTTGTTAAAAAATATAAACACATCACCGCTTAAAGGATTTTGCAAAAACTCATTTCTTACTAATCCGCATAACCCATCAAAGCCGTTACGCATGTCGGCCGCTTTTCGGTACAAATGATACCGGTAGGCCGGTGATATGCTCAACATATTCTAAATGATGAGCGATCGTAATTCAGAAAAATTTACCGGGGAATAAAATTTAAGCTGTATTCCATTGGGACATACTAATTCCAATATAGGCGCTGTTGTTGATTGCTGTTCAATCTTGGGAGGTTTCACTGAAACAAAGTTGCCAGCGGCAATGGAGGGCAAAGTTTCTTTCTTCGCTTTTATTATTTTAAGCCAGTAATAAAATTGGTGGCTTGGAAAATTATGTTTTTTGCAAAATTCTTTTGGAGTCAGACCACTAGGTTTCCAAAGGGACATTAGTTCAAGTCGCTGTTGCCGGTATTCTTTTGTGTTTGGGTTCATGGAAATAGTTTTTGATTTATACAAACAAAACTACTGCCTTTTCAAATCTCATACAAGATGTACTTTACGGGGTGGATA
>JAHFNH010000014.1 GCA_023267435.1 Candidatus Nomurabacteria bacterium | reverse complement strand
CAAATATAGCCTATTCAAAAATTACTAACATACTATCATGCATCCCTGAATTATTGACGTATAAAGGAATTTCTTTTCCTTCATAAAGAATAGTTTCTTTTGTGGTTTGCATAATTTGATCGTGGTTTACTTTTTGACCTTTGTCGTTTATTCCGATGAACCTTAAACGACCTTGTATAAATCTTATTTCACTTGCTTTAGGTTCAACATAAAGTTTAAATAGAATAGTCGAAGTGCTGACAGGAAGAAGTAAAATAGATGTATTGAAACTATAAGTCTCCATATCGGCTTTTTTAACGAAATCAGTTTTTAAGTTCAAAGAATAAGGAGGGTTTACAAAATTCAAACTCTGCCAATCTTCTTTTAATCCGTCCCATTTCGATAAGTCGTTATACAAAGGGCAAGGATCAAAAAAGTTACCGAACTCTTTCCTTATTTTTTCTAAAAAAGAAGGTGGCGTCTGCCAGTCATCTTTATGATTTAAGTTTCGTATTTTCGTTTCTCAAATGTAAATATTATTTTATAACGTTTTCACGTATATGCTTAATTTTCATCAAAATAATTTCATTATCACTGGTTTTCAACTCTTTAAGAATTTCTTCTATTAAGAATAAAGCGTCACCCGGCTTTAGTATCAAAGCTTTTACCAGGTCTTCCGGTGGTATTGTTACGATATAATTTTCAAAACCAGGTATATTTAGTTTTATCTCTATCAAGGTATTAAATTTTTTTAATGCGCTTTTTAATAGCTGTATCTCCTTATTTTTGGCGTCTAAAACAGTTCTAACTAATATACTAGGAGCGCTACCTCGTGCGCTTAGTTTTTCTATGCTTTTACTGTCTAATTCTAGCTCATTAACTACATCTTCAAGCATATTTTCTAATTGTTCTTTTGTCCAGCAGCTCATTTTTTTTTATTTTTTATAGTAATTACTTACAAACCCTTCTGCGCCCATTGGCAAGCCCTTTGCCCAATCCGGGACAATAGCAGCGATTCGGCACATCTCTTTCAATCGATCTGTTTCTTCTTCACAAACAGCTTCGTCATGAACATGGATCGCTATGTTAAACCCCGCTTTATCTAATCTTTGCATGGCTTCAGCTAATAAGTCCCTGGCTATTGCTTGGGTAACATTTTCAGCAAATTTGCCCCCATACGAATCAACCCAGCCCCACTGCTTAGTTTCTTGATTCACACCCATATATTTAATAGCTTCGTTTCCATACCTCCCTATTGTTAGCCGGGGTTTATAATAATAAGATTTCCTTCCTGAAGGTAGTTGTATTGTCAGAAATTCGCCGTTACTTTCAAATATTAGATTTCTGAGTTTTACTTTTGACTTATTTTTAACTGCCAACACAATTGCGCCTTCAAGATCTGACCAGAACTTTTTTATTTTAGGACTTTTTTTGCGCCAAAGATTTACTATATTTTTCATTTCTTCATCTGTCAATCCCATACTTTCGGCCCCCATTCTTTTTAAGGCGTCAACACTTCCCTGATACCCTAAAGCCAGTTCGGCAACCTTGCCTTTTTGTCTATAAGATGAGTCTTTTGTAATTTTTTCAATGGGTATGTTAAACATCATCGAGGCTGAAGCTTCATAAATTTTGCCATGCCCTCGGAATACTTCAAGTCTCCACTCCTCCCCCGCTAACCACGCCAATACCCTGGCTTCAATTGCTGAAAAGTCGGCAACATTAAAAATTTTATTTTTGGCTGGGATTAAAGCCGTCCTAATCAGTTGAGATAAGATACTTGGAACATCAGAATACAACATCCCTATTAATTCAAAGTCACCGTGTTTGATTAAGTTTCTTGCGTTGTCCAGATCCGGCAAATAGTTTCTTGGTAAATTGTGGGGCTGAAAAGCCCGGCCACTGTATCTACCTGTCCTGCTAGCTCCGTAGAATTGCAAAACACCCCTTACCCTTTCATCTTTTCCATACCAATCAATCATTGCTTGGTATTTCTTTATACTTGTCTTTGCTAATTTTTGCCTTAATTCCAAAACTTGTTTAACAGCCCCGCCCTCGCTTAATTCAATTAAGTCAGGTATCGCGTCTTTTGCCAGAGTGCTTACATTTTGCCCGGTCTGATCGCTTAGCCACTTTTTAAGCTGGGCAGGGCTGTTTGGGTTGTCTATTCCTGTTAATTCTCTGATCCTATCCATTAGGTAAGAAGAAAATTTTGCATCAATATCAACGGCATTTTGGGCCATTTGAAGATCAATCCTTACACCGAAGTCGTTTATTTTTTGATCTAAAAGATAATTTTCTTGTTCTGTAAATTCATATTTGGAAAGCCTAAGATCGATAGCTCTTTCTGCTTCAACATCTTGCTTACAATAATTTTTGAAGTTTTCCCATTTTTCAGGATCATGAAAGGGTAGGTTTCTTAATCTTTGGCCATTAGTCTTTGAGGGTTTGCAGGGTTGGCAGAAATAACGGACTAAAGCTTTTCCAGCACTATCCTTTGATAGTTCACCGAGCTCCAAAGCTTCAGATACACTTTCCAAAACCAAAGGAAGCCCACAAAAGGCGCTTTTCACCATCGTACAACGCCAATCAGTTGTATTGATACCAAAGTACTTATTTAGACAAATTCGTTCAAATTGGGCGTTGTGGGCGTGTTTTTCTGATATGTTTAGAAGTTCTAAAAAAGGAAGGGTGTTATCAAAGTTTGTAAGGTCTATTATATAAATCTCTCCGTTATCGATTGTGTATGAAATTAGTAAGATCTCAAAACTTGGATCTTCAACATATTTATATACCCCTGTTACTAATAGATCTAAATCGCAATAAGTCTCAATGTCTACGTATAACTTCATAAGATTTCTTTTTGTGATGGTGACAGGACTCGAACCTGCAAGGAGCATTCACGCATAATGTACACTTTGCGCTTCAACATCATAGTATTTACTGACTTTCACCTTCTGATTTTTCAGGTCTTTGTTTGAGCAAGTCGATCAAAAATGCCCTTAAGAAGATTGCCTTTTCACCTATTACCAGCTAATGCATTCTAGCTGCGTTTACCGTTTCGCCACACCATCGTTTTTTTTAAAAGTATGCCGGGAATCGAACCCGGCTAAAACCATTTACCCTATAAATCGTCGTTGTCGTCCACTTCAACTTCTGCGAAGTCAGTCGAAGCAGAAACACCACCACCTCCAAGCCTTTCAC
>JAHFNH010000022.1 GCA_023267435.1 Candidatus Nomurabacteria bacterium | reverse complement strand
ATTGTTGATGAAATGCTTAGAGAGCGTAGAAAATAAGAAGACCCAAGAGGAGATCAAGCAAGAGCTTACACAAGCATTTGCAAGGCTTCCTGACAAAACACTTACTTTTGAAGTATTTTGTGAACTGCTGGTACTACTGTATTTAGCAATAACTTCTCCCTCACCTGAGGTGCAAAAGAGAGCTGCCATATTTAAAGAATATATGCAGATTAACCATGTATAAAACTCAAAAGTGTGCCACAATCTTTTCACATACTGAGCTGAAAAAAGATATGAGTGAGAAAGGAGATAAAACCATGAAAAAAGGTAGCATATTCTTCCATCCTATCGAAGGATCTGGGCCTCTTACCATTTCCTGGACTAAAGCTCCTAAAGGAGATGCAACTGAGGCAAAAAAGGGAAATGGTGTTGGTTTTTTTTCACATACAGGTGACTTACTCTCTGTGATATTTGATGATATTCAATCTGACAGTGACCATCAAACACTTGAGTTTGCACATCAGGGCTGACGCATTATAGGTAATTTTTGAGCTACGCGAAGCGTTTGGAGTGCGCAGCTCCTGCTGCGCTTTCCTTAAAAGTCGTCAATTACACTGACTTTATCTATCTTAAAAGCGCGAACAGTATTGAAGAATGCAGTTGGAGTTGATTTCTGGAACCATGATGTGGAACACCAAGGATATTCTTCTGCTACCTCAACAACACCATGCCGTACAGGATTTTGCATGACATAGTTGAGTCTTGCTAAATAGGAATATTGATAAGTAATATGACTGTCCCAAAATTGATACCAAATTCTCCGGTTTGGAAAACCTTCAAGTGTATTTACATATTTTGCCATTACCACATGTAAATGCGATATAAATGTTGATAGATTCTCAGGTGTATCTGGAGACTGTGCAATAAAATGGTAGTGATTAGCAAAAATTGCCCAAGCCTGAAGTATCCAGCCATACTTTGTAGCTAAATCGAGTAAGTTGTTTTGAAGGTAGTCTAAACGGTCTGGGGTCGTAAAATGCAGCCTTTTCTCATAGGTAGCAGCTGTCACCATGTAGGTCCCTTTTTCTAAGGTACGATGGGGTGGTGCGTGTGGCCAAGAATTTTGTTTTTTTTGTATTTCCATCAATGAGAATCCTTAATATCTATGTGCGAGCGAGCGTTCGAACACTCCAAAACGCTTTGCGTTGGTCCAAAATTATCTATAAGGCATCATCAGTTCTGACAACTTTTTCTAGACTGCTTGCTGACGATTACAGATAAGTCCTGAGTATTTCTTCCCGATAAGCAACACTACTGGCAGCTCTTAACCTCTTTGATTTCAATGAACTTTTCCTAGGATCTTTCTTCAGCACATTGAATGCCATTTTTCTCACGCAGCTAAAATTTTGTGCCATCGTTTTATCCTTGTATCTTTGTTTATCTTCCCTGAAGGTTACATCTACTACCCAATGCAATTTATTTTCTACTTGCCAATGGCTTCTTATCACCTCAGAGAATAGCTTTGCATCAAGCTCTAAACTCGTTGCAAAAAATACTTCTTCCTTTGTCGTTTTCCCTTTTACAGTCCTCTCACGAACACACAACCCCACCGATTTTAATCCCATCCATTCTTTGGCAGCAGGAAGTTCTTCAGCATCAACTACCCAAAATTTTCTATGTTCAATCCTACCATGTTCCTTTTCCAGGGTTTCATATTCATCAGCATCAATGCCTTTAAAATCCTCTTTGAAGCTATCCTTAAAAAGATCTTCTATTTCCTCTTTGAAGTTCTTTTCATTATCTTTAATTGGCAGAACATAATCCCCACCCTGCTCAATTATGGCTTTCGCTGTAGCTTTATGAGAATGAATAGCATCTGCTGTTACTATACAACCCCTAAGGTCTAATATTTTTAGTAGAGGAACCATTGCAGAAATTTCATTAGATTTGTCTTTTACAGCCTGTTGTCCAATGCAAAGACCATTTTCTACACTCCAAGCGTGTAACATATGTGCCATTCCTGCGAGATCATTCCCGATGGCACCACACAAAGTCTTGCCATCTATAGCTATTACTTTATGCTCCTTTTCTTCTTTTTTCTTCTCAGTCGCTTTTTCTAAAGATTGCGTCCAGCTAGTGAAACGCGAACAAAAAGTATCTTTGTCAATAAGTGAAAACACTCGAGTTATTGTATCATGCGAAGGGATACCCTCGGCAAGCTTTATATATCTTCGTATCCACGTCTCATTTGCATCCCCAAATTCTACGATTTCATGAGCACTATCTGCTCCACACAGCATTCCCACTAACGTTAAGAATAATATAGATTCCAACGAGTATTTTCTGCATCGTTTAGTTCTTGGGTCTGGGATTGAATGTAAAAATTTTATCACCTCATATTCTTCTTCATCTGCCATCAGGGTTCTTCTCCTTTGGCCAAAAGATTTACTTAATGAAAGGTGATTGGTCAATCAAAAATTACCTGTAATATGCACCCCCTGACAACTTTTAGGGAAAGCGCAGCAGGCGCTGCGCACTCCAAACGCTTCGCGATTAAAAAAATTACCATAATGCGTCAGCCCTGATCCAAAAATCACAAATTAAGGCTAATCGCTTTGTTTTCTTGCTATAAAATATAATTTTTATTATATAGATTAATAAGAGGTAGGGAGGAGTTTATGTCGGCAGAAAGTGGCCATTTCACTATCCGTGATGCGTACAATCTTTATAAAGATTTTTATGGAAATATCAGTCAGGAATTTACAAAAACAGAACGTAAACCCATTTCATTTATGCTTGGGGAAAAAGAATTTAAAGTAGATGAATTTCAATACCAAGGAACTCCTCAGTACAAAATTACCGATCTCTTCTTTGTCAAAACCGGTGAAGGCTTTGAATTCATTAAGAAAAATTGTTTTAAAGCATACTGGACACGATTCATCGATTCACTAAGAGGAAAAGAACAGAAAAGTCGCTTCGATTTAGGCTCAAACCTACAAGAAGTAAACAAAAAATTTACTGAAGTGCTCAAACAAGTAGAAGCAACAAAAGATCTTGATGCTCTTGCCAAAAAGGAAGGTCTTACCTGTTCAGGAGATCAGCTCAAAGAGGTGTTGTATGCCCTGCGAATACACTTTCAGTCCCTTTCTTGGAAAGAACAGGCAACAAAAAAAATTACTAAAAAAATGCGCTTTGAGCCAATTGGACGAATAGATAAAGAACAGATAACAACTGTTA
>JAHFNH010000013.1 GCA_023267435.1 Candidatus Nomurabacteria bacterium | reverse complement strand
GTCAAAGGTATTTGACAAAATCAATGCCCTGGAGAAAAATAAAACACCCTGAAACTATCAAAAATGTCGACTATGCCGGAATAAGAAACCATATTGAAAGGGTATACGGTATTTCTTCTGCCTTGAAAGTAGACGATTCACTTGCTTTATTATTTGAAAAGAATTCGTTTCACCCTATCCAGGAATTTTTGCAGGGCGTAAAATGGGACGGTGTTAACCGTGTTGATAACTTGTTAATTGATTATTTTGGATCTACGGATAACGCTTATACAAAAGAGGCTATCAGGAAAATGTTAGTGGGTGCAGTTGCAAGGGTGTTTGAACCAGGGTGTAAGTTTGATCTGGTTTTAACCTTGGTAGGCTCTCAAGGCACGGGAAAAAGTACATTCCTTAATAAATTGGGTAAATATTGGTTTTCAGACACTTTCCTTACTGTGCAAGGCAAAGAAGCTTTAGAGCAAATTCAGGGGGCTTGGTTAATTGAAATAGCTGAATTGTCTGGATTTAGGAAAGCTGATCTTGAAAGTGTGAAACATTTCATATCTAAACAGGTTGACGCTTTTCGGCCAGCATATGCCAGGGTTTCAGAATCCTTCCCCCGTCAATGTGTGTTTTTCGGCACGACTAATACAAAAGATTTCTTGAAAGATCCTTCGGGAAACAGGCGGTTCATGCCAGTTGATGTAAGGATCGAGGGGGCGACAAAAAGCGTTTGGAACGACTTAAACGAAAATGAAATTTCGCAAATTTGGGCTGAAGCTTACAAGATGTACCTTGCAAAAGAACCTTTATATCTATCAAAAGAAGCTGAAATGTTGGCCAATTCAGAACAAAGAAAACATTCTGAAACAGATGAACGTACTGGAATGATTATAGAATATCTTGAAAAGAAATTGCCTGAAAATTGGGGTTCGATGGATTTGTTCGCCCGAAAAATGTACCTGGAGGATGAGAATTCAACGGGATCGGTTGAAAGGGATTTTGTTTGTGTGGCTGAAATTTGGTGCGAATGTCTCAATAAAGACAGAACCGATATGAATCGATATAACACAAGGGAAATAAATGATATACTTAGGAGTTTAGAAGGATGGCAAGCTCACAACTCAACAAAGAATGTAGTTTGGTATGGCAAGCAGAAATTTTATTCGCGAGAAAGTTTTAATTTGTAAAAAATAATTATATAAAAAAGGTGTAGATATAAAATATATTAAATAAAATGTTTTATATTTGCGCCTAAATAAAATAATTTAATATGAAAACACAAGTAATAATGAAACGTGAATTATTTGGGGGCAACATAAGCCAGCAAAGTAAAACTGAATTTTTTTCAGCAACTGAATTAGTTAATGCGGGAAACAAATGGAGACTTGCAAATAATTTAAAAACTTTTAATTTAGCTCAATATCTAAATAGTGTTGGTGCTACCGAGTTTACAAATGAATTGGAATTAAAATACGGTAAAAGCATTACACGTGGGAGGGGTCGAAACTCTAATACGTGGGTACATCCTTTGTTATTTATAGATATCGCTTTAGCTATAAACCCAAAATTAAAAATAGAGGTTTATGAATGGTTATTCGATAACCTGATAAAGTTTAGGAATGATTCCGGGGATAGTTACAAGGCAATGTCAGCCGCAATATACACAAGGCATGTAAACAAAAGAACATTTCCAGACTATATCGCAAAAGTCGCTTTTCATATAAAAAAAGAACTTGGAGTTAAAGACTGGCAGACTGCCACCGAAGAACAACTAAAAAAGAGGGACGTAATACACAACTCTATACGGTTGCTTTGTAATGTTCTTAACGATACCAATCAGGCTGTAAGATTAGGGGTTAAAGAAAATTTAGACTATGACTTATGAAAAAAGTTTGTACTAAGTGTGGCGTTGAAAAGGAGTTGAGTGAGTTCTGTAAAGCTAAATTAGGCAAATATGGCGTGGGATCTAGCTGCAAAGAGTGCCGAAAACAATATTACAAAGAAAATAAAGAAAATAGAGAAAATAAAGAAAATAAAGAGAGACAGGCCGAATGCATAAAAGAATACCGTAAAGAAAATAAAGAGAAAATAGCAAAGTGGCAAAAAGAGTATGATTGCAAAAATAAAGAAAAAAAGAACGAACAGCACAGAAAATATGATAGAAAGAGGGTGCAAAAATGTGCAGACGCGTACGTAATAGCGGTACTTAAAACAAGATTCAACCTAACAAACGAAGAAATAGAAGCAAACCCAGTATTAATTGAATTACAAAGACTGTCAATAGAAAATTACAGAAATCATTTAAAAGAGTTAAAAAATGGAAAATAAAAAATTAGGAACACCGAATCAAAAAAGCGTGTACCAACGCTTAGGGCTTATGATGGAAGAACTACAAAACGAGCCCTTTTATAAGGGTAAGGCGTTGGAAATTTCCAAACTGGCAAATGAAATGACAAAAGCTTATATTGCTGAAATGGAACGTACCAGACTTGAAAAAGAGATGGGTAGGATTGAATACACAATCATTATAGAAAACAAGCAAATGTCAATCGAATGACAAAAATAGAAATTAAACTAGCCGGCATTATCGAAGGGAAAAGGCTATATACTTTCCTTGACGAATTGGGCCGGACAATGTACCAAATATGGATTTAAAAAACAATATTATGAACGCGAGAGAATTTATAAAAGAGAGATACCCTTCAGCTACTAAGGATTTTGAAAATGGAATTTGCAAGGGTTTTACCGACATAGCTTATATGTGTGAAAATTACTATGAGTATAAAATTAACGTTTCACATTTGTCCGGTGGAAACAGTCAGGACGAAGTAGATCACCCAAAACACTACAATTCTTATCCTATTGAGGTTATTGATATGATGCTGTTAATTTGGGGCAGAGAAAAGACAATTGATTTTTGTATAATGAACGCTTTTAAATACCGAATGAGAGCCGGGCACAAAGATAAAATAGAACAAGATTTAGAAAAAGAAAAATGGTATCTCAATAAAGCAAATGAATTAAAATAAATGGATCTAACACTAGAATTCTCAATTTATGCCCTGCTTATAATCGTCGCAGGGGCTATTTTAAATTATTTTGATAAAAAATTTAATAATAAAAAAGTATGAAAGAGTTAATACAAGCTTTACAGATCTTGCTGAAATATGCAAACGACACAGAATATCCTACTCACTGCGAGCACGATCAGCTATTCGTTGGTTGTGGAATAGCACTGGAAAAAGTAAGTGAAACAGATGTTAAAAAATTAGACGAATTAGGATTTTTCTGGAGTGAAGAACTTGAAGGATTTACATCATATAAATTTGGAAGTTGTTAATTTAATAAGCCGAAAGATGCAAAATGAATATGAAGTTTACACCGCAATAATCCTATATAACAATAAATATTTCTCTTTTATAAAGCATAAAAAAGAGGTTCATATTATCGATTTGAATTGTTGGGGCGAAGAAGAAGCGAGATCGCTTTGTGCCAAAGAATACGGGCACTTGAAAGGTTATAAGATTAAATCAATTAAGAAAATATAGCTATGGAAAAAGTATACGTGATAGGGGCGGCGTCAATAGAGACAGCTAAAGCGGCATTAGGATTAAAGGAAGATGTAGAAATCATTTGTATTACAT
>JAHFNH010000006.1:41584-45201 GCA_023267435.1 Candidatus Nomurabacteria bacterium | reverse complement strand
CTGGCTCGGGAGGTAGGGATCGAACCTACGACCAATCGCTTAACAGGCGACCGCTCTACCGCTGAGCTACTCCCGAATATATTCAATTAAACAAGAACATAAGTATATTATCAGAAACCGAGCAAAAAACAAGTAAAAAAGATTTGCATTTTTAGTTAAATGATATATTATATGCATGTTAGAGAATTTTGGGAGAAATAAATTAAATATGGGCCCTTAGCTCATCTGGTAGAGCACCTCATTTGCAATGAGGGGGTGGCAGGTTCGAGTCCTGTAGGGTCCACTTTAGAAAATAAAAAGCTGTCGAGAGACGGCTTTTTATTTTGTGGACTCTAGTAAGCAAATTTATTTGCTTACGGCAGGACGAGAAAAGCTTTTCATTATAGTGAGCTTGCTGAACTATTGAAAAGGTATACTGGTCATGTAATGACCGAGACTCCTGTAGGGTCCACAATATTAAAAAATCTCCCTTTCGGGAGATTTTTATTTTAGTGCTATAATATCACTATTATGAACGCGGATTTCGAAAAACCAAACTCGAAAGAAAACCAAGAAACATTAAACAAAATGGTTCTTCTTAATCGTAATTCTTATTTAGGAACTATCTCAATTGAAAGTGGAGAAACTGTCGCTCTTGCTACATGGAAAAACAAAGCCACGGAAAAAGAAAAGATAGAACTGGAAAGACTTACTGGAACACCTCTTTTAGCTCTATACAAATCAATTTATGTTTCCGATGAACAAATCAAAGAAATAGAAAATAAAATGGAAAGAGATTACGGTCTGAAAAGTTTCATCGAAGAAATGTGGGCGCCAGAGATCGTTAGAAAGTTTGAACAGTGGAAATCCTATTACGAAGATCCGGTAGAAATGAAAGAATTGATAAAAGAAAAATCTCGACCATATGATGAAAGAAAAGAAGAGTTAGAAAAAAAATATGGAACACCTCTCGATAAGGATGAGTTGCTGGAGTTGGAAGAAGATACAGAAGACTATTTAAAAAGAATAGCTCTGACTGATCGAGAAATAGTAAAACTTTTTGAATTTATAAAAAAATATCCGGAGCGTATTAAAGTAGGTGTAAGAAAAGTAAAACAAACAGACATTATTAAAGAAAGCATCAGATATAATTTCTTAAAAGACTTGAGAGATTATTTTAATAATACCCTGGCAGCAAATAGAACAGATGAATTAAACGATCTGAGAATGGACAATGAAGGTATGAGATTTATTTTCTCAAAAATACAAAACACTCTCGAGCATAAAGACTCAAATAAATAGATAAACAAAAAACGCCCCGAAGGGCGTTTTTTGCGGCACTTATGTTATTTACGAATAGTATGAGACTCACCTCACACTCACAGGGATAGTATAGCATACTCCAAATAAAAAAGCAAGCGAAAACCCACCTTTCGGGTGGGTTTTCATATTTTTGTTGTCTTGCATCTATAAGCCGAATTCTGTATCCGCCTCATCGGCGGACGATAGTCATTTGTCTAGGCCTGATATTGCTAGCAGGCTCAAGCGATTCTTCCGCCTCATCGGCGGACACGATCTTGCACAGAGGTAAGGATTTAGCCGTTTCATATCCTATATTGCTATAGAACTCACCTCACAATTGCTTGCGAGGTGATCTTTTCCTTTCGGAAAAAATCGTCTCTGTTCGCACCTATATATTGCTATATGCGGGCGTTACCCGCTACCCTTCTCCTCACCAAAGTGAGGCTGTGTTCGGACTTTCCTCCCCTGAAACCAAAGTCTCAAGAGTAACTATCCAACGCAGGACAAACTCACTATATAATAAAATATGAAAAAATGCACAAAAAAAAATGGGCTTCTGATATTATTCAGAAGCCCATAATTCATTCTTTATTTTTCAACCAGAAACTTTCTGGTTGCAGTTCTTCCTTCGGAAGAGATTATGTTAACCAAATATAAGCCTGGTTCCCAATTCTCTTTTTGAATTTCAAAACTGTTTCCTTCTCCCATCGCTTTATCAAAAACAACTTGCCCTAAAGCAGTCATTACTTTGATCTGATATTTTTCATAAGGTAAATCTATATGCAAAATATCAGCAACAGGATTCGGATAAATCCTCATTTCTTCATCTTTGATTTCACTAATTCCTACGAACGCATTAGCTGAAACACAACCGCCATTTTTACTACCATAAAAAACTGATATCGGAGCTCCAGCGGGAGCTGTCACTCCAGTAAAAACGGCCTGCCATGGATTTTGATTTGAAGCATAATAAACATTATCAACTGCTCCAATGGTAACTTTCAACCTGAGGTTGTCGTAAAACGAACCATCATAGGTAATCATCTTTGTGTTTCCAGTAGCAATAATAGAAATATTATTTATTACTGGAGTTGAATCAGCAAAAATAGGTGTGGTCACTGAGCCTAAGCATCCATTCAAATCTGTATAATTATAAACTACATAATTATACCCAGTGACTGCTGTTGCTTTATCAAAGCTGGCAACACTTCCTATTACACTTACATTAGAACTCCATGTTCCTCCGGTTGGGTACGGAGTTAATTTATCAACAATATTACCGAGCATACAAATAGAATCGTGGTCAGCGGTAACATATGCATTTGTAATAGGTTGCATGACTGTCAGGGTAACACTATGAGTATTACTACAGCCATTCGCATCCGTTCCGGTCACTGTATAAGAAGTAGTCGTAGTTGGATTCTCAGTAATTGGCGTTCCTGTTTGACCAGTATTCCAACTAAAGGTACATCCGACCGGACTTGCATACAGAGTTGCAGAACTTCCGCTACAAACATTTGCATTACCTGTTGCCCAAACTATCGGCAAAGAATTCACTACCACTTGCGCAGTAGTCGTATCTTTACATCCATTAGCATCCGTCACAACCAGCGTATAAGTTCTGCTGCTGGTAGGATTTGCAGTCGGGTTTGCAATATTCGAATTGCTCAAACCGATTGTCGGAGTCCATGAATAAATAGAACCCCCGGCACCTGTTAATGTTGTCGATCCCCCGATGCAATATGGAGCAACTGCTGCCACACTTGCTATCGGCTGTTGATTCACATCTACCAAAAGAGATGCGGTATTTGTGCATCCATGATTGTCGGTTCCCGTAACATTGTAAGTAGTGTTGGTAACTGGAGCAACTCCTATAAAAGAAGTTGTTGCACCGGTATTCCAACCATATGTGTTTGCTCCGCTCGCAGTCAGATTAATTGCTGTCCCAATGCAAATATTCGCAGGGCCAGAAATCGAAACCACAGGCAAGGCATTCACTACAACAGTATCGGAAATTATTTTTACGCAATTATTCGCATCTGTCACCATAACTGTATAAACGGATGTCATTGTTGTATTAACAATGATTGAAGCTGTCGGTTGCCCTGTGCTCCAAAGAAACGTATTTACTCCTCCGCTTGTAACATTTGCGGTTAACACAGTTGAAGTACCATTACAAATTGTATCTGTGCCGGTTATTGTAAACACCGGAAGTGGATTCACAGTTACTGTAACGTTCGCTGTTGTATCTTTGCAGCCATTTGTATTCGTAATAATTGATGAATATGAAGTGGTACTTGATGGACTCACATTAATTGAAGCACCGGTTTGACCGT
>JAHFNH010000006.1:39686-41574 GCA_023267435.1 Candidatus Nomurabacteria bacterium | reverse complement strand
GGATTCACAGTTACTGTAACGTTCGCTGTTGTATCTTTGCAGCCATTTGTATTCGTAATAATTGATGAATATGAAGTGGTACTTGATGGACTCACATTAATTGAAGCACCGGTTTGACCGTCACTCCAAACATATGTTCCTCCGATTCCCGCTCCAGTGGCAGTCAATGTAGCCGAAGCACCAAAACAAATTGAGGTGTTCGCGGACACATTAGCTGTAGGCAAAGGATTCACAGTTACTGTAACGTTCGCTGTTGTATCTTTGCAGCCATTTGTATTCGTAATAATTGATGAATATGAAGTGGTACTTGATGGACTCACATTAATTGAAGCACCGGTTTGACCGTCACTCCAAACATATGTTCCTCCGATTCCCGCTCCAGTGGCAGTCAATGTAGCCGAAGCACCAAAACAAATTGAGGTGTTCGCGGACACATTAGCTGTAGGCAAAGGATTCACAGTTACTGTAACGTTTTTTGTATTCGAACAACTTCCTGTTGTTCCGGTCACTGTATAAGTGATCGTACTGGCAGGCGTTGCAACCGGATTCGCAATATTAGGATTGCTAAGCCAAGTTGCTGGAAACCATGAATAAGTCGCGGCTCCAGTCGCAAGCAAATTAGTAAAGCTACCGGAACAAATGCTTGTCGCAGGTGTTACGTTAACCGATACTGTGTTTACTGTTAAATCAAAATTAGCTGAAGATGCAGTGCACCCTCCGGAAGTTACTAAAACTGAATAACTGCCCTGAGTATTTGCCACATAAGATTGTGACGTTGCTCCGGCAATATTAGTTCCATTTTTCTTCCACTGATAAGTTGATCCAACATTTGGTATTGCAAACAATGTGTCTAAACTTCCCGCACAGATACTTGCAGTACTAGCAGTGATGCTAGGTAAAAACCCGCAAGCAGGCATAGTGAAGATTCCAGGTGTACCGTCAAAAGCATCCGGAAAAGTAATTTTGGGTATGTACTTGTAACTACTATCCGGCATCAATCCAGTTATTTGAATGAAAAAAGTTCCATTCCCTGAAGTGATAAAATCGGTATTTGTTGAAAGAGCACACACTGAAGTTGGTGTTCCATAACATATCCTTACAAATTCACTTGGATTCACTAATCCAACATAACTTCCATAACAGTTCGCTATGGTCGGCGAAGGATTTATCACCGAATCTAATTGCAAAGATGTGACGATTTGCGCGTTTGCATTGTTCAATCCTATTAAGGTAAAGAACAAAGCTAAAATAATAATTGTTTTTTTCATGTTTGTTTTGGTTTTTAAAAAATTATTTATTTATTTATTTATCTACAATTTTTTATTGAACCAACTCTACTGAGTTGATCCGCTAACCAAACCCACGAAAAATCAAAGATTAATCAAGGGTCGGAAATAGCTTTTTAGACGTCTCTATAAAATAGAGATGCCCAAAGTGCTATTTCCGACTTAAGAAATGAAGATTTTCAAGGTACAAAATATGGGGTTATATTAACATAACTAGGCTATCTTTGTCAAACGAATACTTTATTTAATAAAAATACGTGTTCTTGTCATATGTACTTATTATTTGACTTATAAAGTATAGTATGATAAAATAAAAAGTATTAAAAGTAGGTAAAAATATCAATATGAAAAACCTTATAAAAAAATTATTATTTGTTTTTGTTTTAGTCGGAATCTTTAGCACCGGAGCGGGTGTTTCTTTAGCAGCTGGACCTACAATTATCTCAGCTACTTCTGCAAATGTCGCCCAGAACTCTGCAGATCTAAACGGCGTAGTTAATCCAAATGGAACAACTATCAATGTTTGGTATCAAGATCAAAATGGTAATACCCTTCCGGGATCACAAGTCAACGGAATCACAGGAATTGGTAATGTCACCTTG
>JAHFNH010000006.1:0-39676 GCA_023267435.1 Candidatus Nomurabacteria bacterium | reverse complement strand
TCTAAACGGCGTAGTTAATCCAAATGGAACAACTATCAATGTTTGGTATCAAGATCAAAATGGTAATACCCTTCCGGGATCACAAGTCAACGGAATCACAGGAATTGGTAATGTCACCTTGCCTCCTTTTTCTTTGACTGGACTTACAGCGAACACTTCATATACCTACAAGCTTGTCGCTACTGACGGACCAAATCTTGTTAACTCAAATATTAGTTTTACAACTCTAGTAGCTCCTGTCGCTTCCATCATCTCCGCCACTGCAACAGGCGTCACTCAAACTACAGCTACTCTAAACGGCGTAGTTAATCCAAATGGAACAACTATCAATGTTTGGTATCAAGATCAAAATGGTAATACCCTTCCGGGATCACAAGTCAACGGAATCACAGGAATTGGTAATGTCACCTTGCCTCCTTTTTCTTTGACTGGACTTACAGCGAACACTTCATATACCTACAAGCTTGTCGCTACTGACGGACCAAATCTTGTTAACTCAAATATTAGTTTTACAACTTTGGCAGTTGGCGGAGGAGGCGGTTGCGGATTAAGTCCATCTATCACTTTACTTTCTCCTAATTCAGTCACAGCTGGAGCTGGAGCAACTCTTGTCACTGTCACAGGTAACAATTTTGTAAACGGAACTTCTTCTGCATTGTTCAATGGAACAGCACGAACAACAAATGTCTTGAGTCCAATTTCTTTAACTATTAGTCTAACCGTAGCTGACACAACTACTGCTGGTACTGGAAATATTACTGTTGCCAATGGCGGATGCACATCTGGTTCTTCTACTTTCACTATTAACCCAATAGGCGGTGGTGGAGGCGGGGGTGGAGGTGGTGGAATTGTATTCCTACCTACAGTCATCACTCAGAATGCTACAAACGTTATAAACATTTCAGCAACATTGGGCGGTTCAATCAATCCAGATGGATCACCGACAACAGCTTGGTTTGAATACAACACTTCAAGCACTTTAGCAGGAACTCCAAGTGAGACAGTTCACACATCTCAAGGCACAGCAAGTGTAGTTTCATCTTTAATACAAAATATTACAGGCCTCACTCCCAACACAACTTATTATTTCCGTGCTGTCGCAAACAATTCTTATGGCACAGTCAAAGGAAATATTCTTTCTTTCCAGACAACTACAACCACTACTCCCGCAACAACAAACACAACCACACCTACCAATGGTTCAACTTCCTTAAATGGAGTAATCACCACAATTCAAGCAACTCAGAAAACTTCCACTTCAGCAAAACTGAACGGATTATTTATCAATCAAAATGGATCCGCAACAACAGGATATTTCCAATATGGAAAGACATCTGCTTTAAATCTATCAACACCTCAAAAATCTTTAGGCACAGCTGCTTCAATAAGCTTCTCAGAAGTAGTTACGAACTTAACTCCAAATACGATCTACTACTTCCGAGCAGTAGCTGTGAATCAAGGTGTGATTCATGACGGAAACATTCTTGTCTTCCAAACTCCCAACATAGTCCTAGTGACAGACAATACAAATACAATTCCAACAGCAGGAGACGGATCAAATGTTAATGTTATAAATTCCATGGATAACGTGCCAGTTATAAACGACACAAACAATTCTTCTCAAGATTATTCTGGAGTTGCGACAGCCAAGCTTGGAATCACAACCACGAAAGAAAAGCTCGCAGTCGGAGATGAAGTAGATTATTCTGTAACTTTCGAAAATGTCGCTTCAAAGAATCTTGAAAATATAAAATTGACCGTCCAGCTTCCAAGTGAGATTGATTTCACTGAATCTGATCTAGGCACGCTAGAAAGCAATAACATTGTAACCTTCGACATAAAAGCTTTGGCTCCAAATCAGACAAGTACAATGACAATAAAAGGCAAAGTTAACTCTAATGCTTCCCTTCAGAATGTTCTTGTGACTACCGCAGTGGCATCTTATAATGTCACCGGATCAAGCTTGAGTAAAGATGAAATATCTTATGTGACAAACTCTGTGACAACAGGCACCGGACTTGAAGCGAACTCTATCTTCGCATTAAGTTCCCTGCCTCGATTGATCGGATGGCTATTTCTAATACTTGCGATCATAGCATTAGCTATCATCGGAAGAAAGTTATACATCACACATCCTAAAGCTTAAAGATTAAATAATTAAAAACCCTCCATTCATTTGGAGGGTTTTTAATTTGTGTAAATACATTATAAAAAATACAAAAAAAATAAGCCTTGAATTTTCATTCAAGGCTTATGCATTCTTTATTCTTTACTGAACAACAATCGGTTTTACAACCGTTGAGCTTTTTCCGTCCTTATTCTTAGCAGAAACGATAGTTACAAAGTATTTACCGGGGGATAAATCTCCCTTCTCTACTTCGAAATTATCTCCCTGTGCTGATAGATCTTGAACTACTTGTCCAAGCATGTTAGTAATTGTAATCTTATATTCCCCGAAAGGAACTCCGATATGCAATACGCTAACAAAAGGATTCGGATAAATGTAAACATCTTCATTCTTAACTACTTCCTGTACGCTCACAGCTTCCTGATCTGTAAAACATGAAGTTCCAACACCACCATACAAAAATTTAATTTTCGATCCCGGAACTAACGTTGCCGGAAGATTATTAAACGATGCAGATGTCATGTTTTGCAAAGAAGCACTGTAAATGGTACTGCTACCAACAACCATAACTTTAAGATCATCAATGAATGCTCCTTTAGCATCGAACGATTTACTGGTAGTACCAACAGGTGCTGTTGAACTATACACAATCGGCGCAGAATCGTTGACGAAACTAGCCGATACTGTTTTTGTACAACCATAAGTGTTGGTCACAGTATAATCTACAACTGTATTCCCTGCTGGTATTGTAGACAAATCAAGCGAAGTTCCCGATAAAGGGTTCCCGTTGACGCTAAATACTCCAAGAGCCGGAGAGCCGGAAAGAGTCACAGTGTGATTCATGGCTATCTTGCAAGGATTCGATGATGGAACAGTCAGAGTTGCATTCGTATTGTTTACATTCACATTCACCTTAACGCTATCTTTTGCTGTACAACTTCCATTTATCCCAGTTACTGTATAAACAGTTGTAACATTGGGATTGGCAACCGGGTTTGCAATAGTCGGATCGCTCAAACCATTGGTCGGTGACCAAGAATAAACAGTTGCATTTGAAGAGCTTAAAGTTGTCGAACCTCCCTGGCAAATAGTTACATTAGAACCTGTATTCAATGAAATGCCAGTTACATTAACTGTTACGGTAGCCGTATTGCTACAGCCTCCTGTGGTACCAGTTACGGTATAAACAGTCGTACTTGTTGCTGATGAAGTCGGTGATGCACTTGTTGCATTGCTTAATCCAGTAGCTGGTAACCATGAATAGGTCGTTGCACCGCTGGCACTCAAAACTGTTGAAGTTCCATGGCAAATGGTAGGATCAGGACAAACGGTAATGGTCGGCACTGAATTCACTGTTATTGTAATACTATTTGTACTTGAACAACCACTGGCTGTCACTGCTGTTACTGTATAAGTAGTAGTAGCAGCAGGATTAACAATAAATGATGAACCTGTCTGACCTGTGTTATCCAATGTGTATGTGTTTGATCCGCTTGCAATTAAGTTTACAGAACTTCCACTGCACACTGATGTTTGACTTGCACTTAATGTAGGCGGAGCACACTGGGTTTGAAAAACCATTGGTACACCAACTGCCATTGTTACAAGCACATTATTCTGCCATAAATCAAGACGCGGAATTATTTTGTAATAATCTCCCGCAGTTAATCCTGTCAAAGTAAAAGAAACTCCGGTAGTATTAACTGAATCTCCCGCAGTACCCCCATAAGTTAACATTTGAACTGGTGAAGTAACTCCAGTAGTAGAGTCTACCACCTGGTAATAAAGCTCAAAATAATTGGCAGAGTTCCATAAAGTAACACCGCCATGTATCGTCCAGCCAATAGAGCTAATTGCTTGAGTACTGGTTGTACTCGAAAAGTTTGCTGACACAGTTACTGTCAAAGCGAACGTGTTAAATCCCATTAAGGATATCAACACAATTAATAGTTGTTTTTTCATTTTGTTTTGGTTTTTAAAAAATTATTATTTTATTTAGTTATCTACAATTTTTTATTGAACCGGTTCAATTGAACCGGTCCGCTAGACCAAACCCATGAAAAATCAAAAATTAATCAGGGTCGGAAACAGCTTTTTAGACGTCTCTATAAAATAGAGATGCCCAAAGTGCTGTTTCCGACTTAAGAAATGAAGATTTTCAAGGTACAAATACTGGGGAAAGTATAGCACAACCACTACCCATTTGTCAAGCTCCTATCCTAGGAATTCTACCCTTAAAAATGCAGGATATTTGCATTTAAACCTCATATATGCAATAATAGCCTCATGCATTTAGTAGCCAAAATACTGCCGTACGCGCAGGTAATACTTTCAATAGTTCTCATATTAGCTATCTTATTCCAGCAATCCAGCGCAGGCGTAGGTGGCGCTTTGGGCGGGGGCGATGGCGGATCTTTCCACCATACTCGCCGAGGTTTTGAAAAATTCCTTTTTATTCTTTCAATAGTTTCTGGAATATTATTTGCGTTGTCTGCATTCCTAGCTATAATAATAAAAGCTAACAACTACTAAAACTGCCAACGGGCATCGTTTTCATTCATACATAACATATGGAAAATTTCTATAGCCGCATACGCAATTTTAAATTGCCTAAAAAACACGAAATAAGGTCTACCTTTTCCTACTTTTCAAAAAAAGAATGGTTTATTTTTCTTGGTCTGACAATTGTTCTTTTTGTCAGCACAGTAGTAATATTAGAAAAAATAAATAAATCATTCATGACAGAAGTGCCAATGCAAGGCGGAGCTATCTCCGAAGGTATCGTGGGTACTCCCCGTTTCGTAAATCCACTATTGGCATTATCCGACGCTGACCGTGATCTAGTATCGCTCATTTATTCCGGCCTTATGAGAAAAAACCCTGACGGCACGCTCATTCCAGATTTAGCGGAAAGCTATGATGTTTCAAAAGACGGGCTCACTTACACTTTCACTTTGAAAAATAAAATATATTTCCACGATGGAAAGCCCGTCACAGCTGAAGATATTTTATTCACTATCAACGAAGCTAAAGATCCTCTTATTAAAAGTCCGATTAAAGGAAATTGGGATGGCGTCTCTGTAGAAATAGTAGATGCAAAAACAATTAAGTTCACTTTAAAGAGGCAGTATGCATCATTTTTGGAAAATATGACTCTCGGTATCATGCCTGAACATGTGTGGAAAGATTCCCCTGTCGAATTGAACGACGCAAATATAAATCCAATCGGATCGGGGCCTTACCAAGTATCTGATGTCAGCAAGCAATCATCTGGAATAATCGATTATTACAATCTTTCATTATTTAAAAAATTCATATTGGGCAAACCTTATATTAAAAATATAACATTAAGATTTTATCCAAATGAAAACGATCTTATATCAGCACTGCAAAATGGAGAAGTAAATCAAGTGAGTTCCATAACTCCGGAAAACGCAGAGATGTTGAAAGAAAAAGGATATCGCATAGAATCCTCTGTCTTGCCACGCGTATTTGGATTGTTCTTCAACCAGAACCAAGCGCAAATATTCACTGATAAACACGTCATCGAAGCTATCAATCAAGCAATAGATAAAGACAAGATCGTCACAGAAGTTTTGAAGGGTTATGGAGTAGTCATAAACGACCCTATTCCACCAAACATGATTGCCTATCAAAAACTAAGTGTAGAAGATAAAACTTCACACGAAGATAATCTACAAAAAGCACAAAGCATATTAGCAAAAGACGGCTGGACAAAAGGCGCAGACGGATTCTTAGAAAAGACAACCACTGCCAAGAAAAAAGGTAAGACCACAAAAGCAAAAGCTAGTTTAGAATTTTCAATCTCCACTGGTAATGCGCCGGAGCTTGTTAAAACTGCTGATCTAATAAAAACAGATTTGGAAAGTATCGGTATAAAAGTTGACGTAAAAACTTTTGAAATAGGAAATCTAAATCAGACAGTCATCCGTCCGCGCAAATATGATTCGCTTCTTTTCGGGCAGATTATAAACCACGAATCAGATCTTTTTGCTTTCTGGCATTCTTCTCAAAGAAAAGATCCAGGACTTAATGTGGCAATGTATACCAACACTAAAGTAGACAAACTTTTAGAAGATGCACTAATAACGCTTGATGAAAAAAATCGCGTTAAAAAATATGCGGCTTTTGAAGATGAAATAAAAAAAGATATGCCGGCAGTATTTATCTACAGTCCAGATTTTATATACGTCGTTTCAAACAATCTAGAAGGTATTTCGATAGATCACATCATCTCCCCTTCTGATCGTTTCTTGAATTCATATTTGTGGTATACAGAAAAAGACAACGTTTGGAAAATATTTTCAAAATAATCAGCCTCATCGGCTAATCTAAAAATATTATAAGCTAATTAAAAGTAAGTAAAAATAAAAAATGATAAGAAAAAAAACAAGACTATCTTTCAGCTCAGTCAGTATTGAAGATAAAAAACAAGAACAACACAAAGTCGAACATAAAATAGAACACAAAACACCGCACCATCCTGCGCAGAACAATCCGCATAAAAAATTCCAGCCTAAAAATTCTACCTTTCAATTTTCTAAATTTGGTAAAAAACGACACACACCAACTCCGGTTCTTAGTCATGGAAAATCAATAGCTTCAAGAAGCTCTGGTGAAAAAATTCCTAAACTTGAAAATGGTAATATTCGTATTATACCTTTAGGTGGAGTTGAAGAAGTTGGAAAAAATATGACCGCCATTGAAATCGGAGATGATATCATCATTATCGATGCTGGTATGCAATTCAAGACTGAAGACACTCCGGGTATAGATTATATTATTCCAAATACCACTTATCTTGAAGAAAGAAAAGAAAAAATTCGCGCAGTCATAATAACTCATGGACACTTAGACCATATCGGGGGTGTTCCTATTGTGATGTCACGTATAGGCAATCCACCAGTTTATTCCAGAAACCTAACAATCCTATTGATGCAAAAGCGTCAAGCTGAATTCACTCACCTACCTCCTCTCAATGTTAATATTATTGAAAAAGATAGCGTAGTTTATGCAGGTAAAATTCGCATAAGATTTTTCGGTGTGACTCATACAGTGCCCGACTCTATCGGAGTCGTCATAGAAACTCCGTACGGAGATATTATAAATCCGGGTGACTATAAACTTGACCAAATTGATGGCGTAGTAAGCGCAGAAGAAGAAAAAGAATATGCATTTTTTGATAAAGAAAATGTTCTGCTCCTTATGACTGACTCTACCAATGTGGAAAACGAAGGATTTGCTTTAGCAGAAGTGAAAGTGCATGAAGGAATGGAAAATTTAATAAAAAAAATAAGCGGTAGAATCATCATCGCAGCTTTCGCTTCGCACATCACTCGCTTGGTAAGAATTGTTGAAATTGCTGAATCATTGGGGAAAAAAGTTATTCTTGAAGGACGCTCTATGAAAACAAACTTAGAAGTCTGCGAACAAGCTGGAATTTTTAAACCAAAAAAAGGCACGATTATTCCTGTTGAAGAAGCCAATAATTATCCTCCCAATAAAATCTTAGTACTGATGACTGGAGCTCAAGGAGAAGAATTCGCCGCACTCAATCGTGCCGCAAACAAGACACATACAAAATTTAGTCTCCAAAAAGGAGATACTATTATTCTTTCAGCATCTATTGTTCCCGGCAATGAAATGGCTGTGCAAGGATTAAAAGATAATCTTTCCCGCCAAGGAGTAAAAATAATCAGCTATCGTACAAGTGAAGAATATATTCATGCGACAGGTCATGGAAACCAAGAAGACATAAAATGGTTGCACCGAAAAACTCATCCTAAATTCTTTATTCCAATTCACGGAAACCATTACATGCTTGTATTACACAAAGAACTTGCAATGTCTTTGGGAATGTCGGGAGAAAATATTATTGTTCCAGACAACGGCTCAATCATTGAAATTCAAAATGAAGGAAAAAAAATAGTAGTCTTAAAAGAAAAAGCTCCATCAGCACCTATGATGGTGGAAGGATTCGCTATCGGTAATGTGCAAGATGTCGTTATTCGTGACCGCCAAATGCTAGCTCAAGATGGTATGTTTGTTATCATTGCACTAGTTGACCAAAATACCGGCAAGCTAAAAAAATCTCCTGATTTGATCTCTCGCGGATTCGTTTATCTTAAAGAAAACCAAGAGCTCTTGCGCCAAGTCAGAATAATTATTAAAAAAAGCGTAGAAGATTCTACGGCTAATATGAATCCGGTTGATTTTGACTACATTAAGAACAATGTCGGAGAAACTGTCTCAAAATTCCTTTACCAAAAAACAGCCAAGCGCCCTCTCGTTATTCCAGTTGTTTTAAGTGTCTAAAATTACTCAAAAATGACCCTTAAAAATGACAGAAAAATAGTATATCTAGCTGGGTTCTTATTTTCCATCCACTTGGCTTTGACTTCATACGTCAATTCGAGCTTCTTGCAGTCTTATGTCAGTGAAAATTATGTCGGACTAGTTTATGTTCTAGCTTCTATTGTGACAATAATCGGCCTCCTGGAAATGCCCAGGCTTCTTCGACGTACCGGCAACCGCTATGCCACTCTGATATTCAGTTTAATCTGCCTAGTATCACTTCTTGCGCTTAGTGTTCTCAACCAGAAAATTCCAGTTATTTTGGCATTTATCGCCTACTTCGCTTCAGGTAATTTCATTATTGCAACTTTAGATATTTTTGTTGAAGAATTTTCTAAAGATAAAAATATTGGCAAGCTTCGCGGGCTTTTTTTAGTCGTCGCAAATTCAGCTTGGGTTGTCGCCCAAATGGTTTCTGGTACCATCATAGATAAAAGTTCTTACAAAGGAATATATGTTTTTGCCGCAGTGTTTATGGCGTTAGTAGCAGGAATATTTATTATGTTCTTGAAAGATTTCAAGGATCCTGTATATAAAAAAGTTCCTGTATTAAAAACTCTGTCATTTTTCCGCCAAGATAAAAATATTTCTAGAATATATTTTATAAATTTTATATTGAAGTTTTTCTTCGCTTGGATGGTTATTTACACCCCGATCTTTTTGCACGAACATATAGGCTTCACTTGGGATAAAATAGGTTTAATTTTCACTATCATGTTATTACCTTTCGTTATTTTAGAATTCCCTCTCGGTAAATTGTCGGATAAAATCGGCGAGAAAAAAATGCTCTTGTCCGGATTTCTAATAACTGCATTTTTCGCCTTAATGATTCCTTTCATAAAAGGAGCAGACTTAATACTTTGGGCAATAATCCTTTTTGGCACTCGTGTCGGAGCTGCCATAATAGAAGTTATGTCTGAAAGTTATTTCTTTAAAGTTGTGAACTCTGAAAGAGCAGATGCTATCAGTTTTTTTAGAAATACCTATCCTCTTTCTTATATCATAGCTCCCCTTCTAGCCGTGCCGATTCTTTTTTTAATACCATCTTTTGAATATTTATTTTTTATTTTAGGTGCTGTTATGTTTTGCGGATTTTTAATAACACTTCGACTAAAAGACGTAAAATAAAAACACGAAAGCTTTGCTTTCGTGTTTTTATTTTAAAGAGACTAAAACAATGTTACAGCCCAAGGTAATGGAATCATTAAGGCCATAAATACCGCTCCAAGAAGTGCTAAATTTTTCTTGAAATTTAACTCTTGAGTCATTTTCTGCATTGGATCCTGAACATTCCAATAATCATGCATTTTAAATGTTACACTAATTAAGAAAAGTGCAAGACAAAGAAGAGCAAATTTAACATAAACCCCTAAAATCACTCCCGCTCCGCCTAAAAGAAGTAGCAGTCCGGTAACAAATATTGCTGCGGTAGGCATTGGCACTCCTTTCGAGCCTGCATAGCCTGACATCATTTTCATATTCTTCATATGACTATATCCGCTCATTAAGAAAAAACCTCCAAACAAAATGCGTCCTAAAACAAATAAATAAATCATAATTTTTAAATTTTAAATCCTGCTGGGCAGGAAAATTAATTAGTAATACTAATATTATAGCAGGTTCCTACTATTTTCAATTAGCTATATAAAAGAAGCCGAGCAGTAACGCAGTTACATTTAAAATCATGTGCGATATTGATATGAGTAATAAATTTGGATACTTTACATAAAGCCAAGCGAAGAAAATACCGGACACGAAAGCGATCGGCAAGCTGATTCCCAGATAAGGATATATTATATGAATGAGAGTAAATAAAACTGCATTTGAAAAAATTATTATATAATTATTTTTAGAAATTTCTCTCAGCCTGGGTATGAGAAAAGCTCTGAAAGCAAATTCTTGAAAGAAAGAAATCGGTATGAAAAAAGCGAAAGTTTTTATAAAAAAAATCCTTGTTTCAACATCCGGCATATTCACCCTATGATCAATCACAAAAAGAGCAATAAGACCTAAAACAGTGAAGAATGCGTAAAACGGCAAAGCCTTTTTAATATTGTGATGATGCAAACCCAGATCTTCATAAGTCCAATTTTCATGCCGAATGATTCCATAAATAACTAAAGAGTCAATCAACAACAAAACCATCCTCCAGTCATAAGATAAAATCTTAAAATAAAGCAGTGCCACGGGCAATATAAAGATTAAAAAGATCTGTGCAATTATTATTCCTTTAGATGGCTTGTTCATTTATAGTTTTATTTTAACATAAAAAAAGACCCAAAGTATCAAAAGATACGAAGGGTCTAAATAATTTTAAGCTACACAATTTACGCAGTAGCGGGAGTAAAGAACGCACCGCCAACTTCAAAACGACCGAGATAGTCAAACCCATCTGCGCCCAAACGCCACCCGGAAGTGTGCCAGAACACGCTCACAGCAACAACACGATTGTCATCCAATTTCACATGAAAAATATTTGCATATCCATTATTAAGTAATCCATTTTCTTTTACTTCACCGTTCTTCTGTGAAAGCATCATTGCCCATATCAGTGGTAAAAATATTTCCACATCTATTGGTTTTGGATTTTGTAACTCATTTTGGATTTCAGTATCATTCATTGATTTTAACAAACTAAATTTCTTCAGTTTTAAACCATTTACAAGCGATACTTTTTTCATTTTCATTGGGTTTAGAATCCAATTTATAAAATTGCCTCCAAAGCGTAGTGAGATACTAACTTTATCTTCAGCTCTTGGTTGGAATCTATCCCAAACCACGAATTCTGAAAAATCTCTTATTAAAATCTCACAAATGAATGCTAGATTTTTTAAGGTTTGTACAGTATTTTGGTTTGATATTTTACATCCGTTATTTATCCAAGCAATAAAGTTTGGTATAAATTCTTCCGGTTTATCGATGATTTTTTGAAGTTTTTCACCATCAATTTGTTTCAAGGCTTCCTCATCAATACGAGACACTGTCATCGCATTAAAAGCGCGGGCCTGACCGCTTGTTGCAGCTTTTGCCATTTTGCTTAAGTATTAAGTTTACGAATTACATGCTGAGCCGATATAAGGAATCGGTTTCTTTACCTACTAAAAATAGTAGCACAAAATATAGTCATTTGTCAAACATACGAAGGGTTCCCCTCCGTATGTTTTTTAATAAAACATCAAGGACTACCCTCCATATTATATAAAAAGTACACAACACCACATAGGATTATCCTATGTGGTTTATATTTTATATTCTGAAATCTTACCGGCTTCTATTTCTATTTTGTCTGCTTTGCGCATTTTTTTAAAAACACTTTTTGGTGCTATATCGTAGTGCTTTATCTTATCGAGTTCTTCATCTATCCCCCACAAGTCGCCATCTTCTTGAAACCATTTTTTTTCAAAAACATTTAAATTAAGCGGACGAGAATATCTGCGCAAGGTTTTCGTACCATTATCTAAAAAGTATTCATGAAAATACGACATCACAAGTTCACGGATATTTTTATACACTGGCTCGCGATAACGCAATACTGCGTGGTTTGTTTTCGATAATGCACCCCAAAGTCCATCTTGCTGGAAAGGAACTACAACATGGTCAAAATCCCTGTCTTTAATGGTCTCTAAATGCATTATAAGAGGTTTAAAACCGTGTAATGAGAGAATATACGCCCCTAAAATTGCACCTTCGATACAATGCGCATTCCCTGCTCGTAAGGTCATAATTGGTGATTTTAGAGTATCTTTTCCATCCCGCTCAAAATTGAATTCCAGACTATTTAAAAAGTCCTGCACCTTGGTGGGTGTATTTAATTTCTTGAGCAAGGCTTCTTCTTTTTTAGTAAAAAGATTCAAATTTATTTAGCAAAAACTATTTCTACATTACTAACCTCTTGAGGCTCAGAAGTAAAAGAAGTTTTTATTTCTGTCTTTTTAAAAGTCTCGTGTATCTTGCGTCCAAGTTTTGCAGCAAGTTGGTCATTGTTTGTAGTTACCACAAAATTCCCTCCTGTAGTTTTTACATCCATAATTCTGTCTTGAGGATTACGATCTGTAGCACGTCTTCCGAAACCAGCAACAAGATTAAATAATTCATCACGAGTTAGAGCTGGAACATTTTTGATAGTTACTTTTCCTCCGTAAAGATTACCCTTTTTCATTTTACAACTAGGACATAAATCAAAATGAACTCCTGTACCAGAAAGCTTGGTTTCTGTTATTGGTTCACTGCCAGCCTTGTGCCATCCTTTTTTAAAATAAACATTATGGCAAACACTGCAAACAATCACGCCCTTTTCTGC
Source organism: Candidatus Nomurabacteria bacterium (assembly GCA_023267435.1). Classification (GTDB taxonomy): domain Bacteria; phylum Patescibacteriota; class Minisyncoccia; order Phycocordibacterales; family UBA9973; genus UBA9973. The sequence goes on along the minus strand of JAHFNH010000006.1, from coordinate 26,873 downwards.
TTTGCCGTATTCGTTACCCCTAAGTTCTGTTTTACTTTTTATATTTCCACCACTTTTTGTACTGAAATTTGTTGCCATAACTAATTCATATAATTAAATTCTTTTAATACTTAAATTATAACAAAAATTACAAGTAATAACAAAAAGCCCCCGAGCTATGCTCGGGGGCTTTTCAAAGATTATTTCTTTGCCTTCTTTGGTTTCTTTACTTCTTTCTTTTTATAAAGATATTTTTTATTCAATTTTATCCGACTTTTGAAGATTATGTTTCATACAAAGCAATCGAACATTATTTACCGACAAACTTGTACCACCTCTTGAGAAGGGTAAATCGTGATCAAAATGTAGGTTTTTTGTATCATTACACAAAACACATTTTCCTTGATCTCGTTTCCAAACTTCCCTTTTAACCTGTGAAGGAATTAATCTAGTGTGTTCGAGTTTTACTTTTTCTGTACTAGAATTTTCTTCTCGATTAGCTAATTTTAAAATATATCTAAATACATTACGTTTTCCATCATGAACAACATTATAATCAATCAAATCAAAATATCCTTTTAATGACCAAGTTCCTGGTAATATTTTTTCATAAACTTTAACTAACTCTGGTTTACTTTTATTTTTTTTAAATTCATTAACTGCTTTAATGAAATAACCATTTTGTGTTAATTTTCCACTTGGTAATTTTTCAGGCTGATCTTGTTCTTTAGGATTTTCAGAATAATTTGTTGCTAAATCATGACCTTCATATTCTATAGTTATTCCATCATTATGAATTTTGTCATAATACGGGGCATTTGATTTTTGAGACATTAATACAACAGAATAAAAATGATTCATATGAAAATTCATTCCGTGTTGCATAACTTCCTGATTTTCTGCTTCACACATTTCTCTATAACTTAATATGTCATCCAAAATTTTTCGCATAGCTGCAGCATATCACAAAACTTTTTAAATCAAAACACCCAATTATTTTACTAATATATTGCATTAAATAAAAAAATAACAAAAAGCCCCCGAGCTATGCTCGGGGGCTTTTCAAAGATTATTTCTTTGCCTTCTTTGGTTTCTTTACTTCCTTTTTGTGAGCATTATTTCCTTTTGCCATATAACTTGATTCTAAAAAATTAAATTTATAATTTTGACCTATTATATTTTAGCACAGAAAGTTTTTTTAATTAAAATATTTAATTATTTCATCAAAATACTTTTTCAACTCCTCGTTTTTCAAACCAATAACATTACTACCAATAAATTCAATCAAATTCTTTTTATTTTCTTTATCCACTATAGCGATTTCAGAGATTCTTCCGCCTTTATACCCATTAAAAATGGGAGTCATAGAATGTTTCATTGAAACCCAACAATTTTCATTTTCAATATTAAACCACTTTCCTTCATTTACAGTAACTGTATACCCTAATTGTGTAGCAAGATTCTCCCTAGCTTCACTAAATTTTTCAAATTCATCTTCTGTAAATTCTTTCTTTTTAAAACCACCTTCTTTTAAATCTTTTGCAGCTTCTATTGCCTCATTAAACTTACCAGACAAAAATAATTCATTACCAGCTTTTAATTGCTTATTGTGATTTATTTGATCCTGTGAAATTTTTAAGAAAGGAAGCATGTCGTCTAATTTTTGTGGCTCTGCTTTTTCTTCTTTTTTAGTTATATTTAGTTTTGGTGCTCCGTCAAATTTCATAAATTTATTTAATTTGATTAATTAATAATTATATATTCATAATACCATAAATAACGTAAATACTCAACTACCCAAAATCAATTTACTGAAAAGTAATATCAAAAGGATACATACCCATACCGCAAGTGCCTTGGAGAACTGTGGCTTTTTGTGTTCCAAGACTTATGTCAGTACTTCCAGAAATAGGTAGGTTCTGACTGATATTTAAACTAGGAATACGCACAATGGAAGTACAGTCGAAAGTGCCATTTGTGTTCAAACGAAGAATGGTTGGAATCCCTGCTTTCGCAACACTATGCGCTGGGCGATATCCACCCTTGGCAGTAATTTCAATAATCTGCTTGCCGTCCACTATGGAAACATTATTTGCATTTACGACATTTTCTTCCTCCACACCCTGCTCTGATCTTTGTTTTGATCCGGAAAAATAAATAGCACTACCGATAATAAGACTAGCAATAATGATAGCCACGACAATTATCAATGTATTTGAATTTGTATTTTGTTTTACGTTTGATTTCATATTTTTCATTGTATCATACTAGAAGTTAAAAATTGGAGGCAAGACATCTATTACCACCAACGCATTGATAAGGTTAAATAATGCAAAAAGAATTACAATCAATCCAGCAGATTTGAAGAAAATTCCCGACTTGGAACTCTTCTGAATTGAGAAAGAACTGAAAGAAAGCAGACCTAAAACTGGAAGCGTGCCCAATGCGAATGAAAGCATTGTTAATGCACCTTGCATAAAACTACCAGTCGAAAGAGAATAAATCTGCATTGATTGAGTAAAACCACATGGTAAGAAAAATGTCGCCACACCAACTAGAAGCGGAGTCAGACTGTGATTTAATTTTGAAACACCTAATGCATGTTTGGATAAGAACTTCGGCATACCTGGCTGTAATTTTTTCGCCCAAGGAAAAACATCTAGTAGGTTAATACCTAGTATCAACATCACTAAAGCAATAATGAAACTTAAAATAAAAGTTCCAAAAGTGTTTAATTGAAAAGATGCTCCGAGCAGACCGATCACTCCACCCAAAACAAAAAAAGAAAGTATTCTTCCAATATGAAACATAATCTGTGGACGAACTTTGTCGCCTTCCTTCGCAAAGGAAGCTGACATGGAAAGGACCAATCCTCCGACGACAGCCATACAGGTCGAAAGCGAAGCGATAATGCCGACGACAAAAGCTGTGCCATAAGTCACTTTTGAAACATTAATCAAATTCACCAAGCCAATCTTTTGCAAAAGTATATAGAATGCAACAAAAGCTATCGTGACTGGAATAGCAATTTTAAATTCACTCCAATTTATTTTCTTTTCTTCTTTCTCTTGTGACACTCTGTATCCGTGTTTATTCAAAGCACCATTAAATTCTTTTATAATTTCTTCTACAGTTTTGTCACCAAAATCACCTTCCACTTCCATCGAATGATTACTAAGGTTTGTTTTAACAAAACTTACACCCACAAGCTCAGCAATCTCGCTCTCGGTCATCATCACACAAGCCTTGCAATGCATACCCTGAACATGAAATTTATATTTTTGCATATTATAATTTTTTAGCTTTAATTCTTAATGAATTCGACACGACTGACACACTCGACATCGCCATAGCAAAACCAGCAAAGACTGGACTCAAGAGCCAACCGAAAATCGGGAAAAATAAACCAGATGCTAAAGGAATACCGATAATATTGTAAAAGAATGCCCAGAAAAGATTTTGCTTTATTCCTCTCATTGTTATTTTTGATAATTTAATTGCCTTAACTAATTTGGAAATATCACCATTAAGTAAAGTAATACCAGCCGTTTCAATCGCCACATCCGTGCCAGTACCCATGGCAATACTCACATCCGCTTGAGCTAAAGCCGGAGCATCATTAATACCATCCCCTGCCATCGCGACGATTTTACCTTCAGCCTGTAAAGCTTTCACTTTATTAATTTTATCTTCCGGCAGAGCATGCGGTACAACTTCATCAATACCCACCAAGTCAGCTATATACTGAGCGGTCTTCTTTTCATCACCCGTCAGCATTATCACTTTTATACCTAAAGCATGAAGATCTTTCACTGCTTTTTGTGATTCCGGTTTTATCTCATCTGCAACCATCACAAAGCCAAGAACTTTTTCTGTTGAAGCAAGAATTACTGGAGTTTTACCTTGAGCTGTATATTGTTCAATAATGTTTCGATCAAAAGTAATTTTAAGATCTTCAACAAGTTTAGTATTACCAGCAAAATACTCTATACCGTTCACCACACCTTTTAAACCTTTTCCTTTAATAATTTCAAAATTCGAAACATTTTGACTTGGAAGATTTTTTTCTTTACCATAAGTCACAATGGCATGAGCAATAGGATGTTCTGATTTATTTTCTAATGAGATCAGAACAGACATCATTGATTCATCTAAATCTTTAATATCTACAATTTCCGGTTTACCTTTTGTAATCGTCCCAGTTTTATCAATCACCACCACGTTTACTTGATGCAGTTTTTCTAGTGTCGCCGCATCTTTTATTAAAATGCCTTCTCGCGCTCCTTTACCAACACCGACAATAATCGCTGTCGGAGTAGCGAGTCCTAAAGCACACGGACAAGCTATTACCAATACACCGACAAACGAAACTAAACCATACGAAAATGCTTGTGAAAAACCAAGTGGGCCTGATCCAAATAAAAGCCAAAGTCCTAATGTGAGAAAAGAAATAACTAAAACAATTGGTACAAAGATACTAGAAATTTTATCTGCCAAAGCTTGAATCGGCGCCTTGCTTCCCTGCGCGTCTTCCACCATTTTAATAATATGCGCCAGTAATGTTTCTGCACCAACCTTTGTCGCTTTAAAATTAAAAGTTCCATTTGTGTTTATTGTACCAGCTGAAACGGCGTCACCTGTTTTTTTATGAACTGGCATCGGTTCTCCACTGATCATTGATTCGTCTATGTATGATTCGCCTTCTGTCACTATGCCATCAACAGGAATTTTCGCTCCCGGCTTGATAATAATAAAATCACCGTGAATCACTTCATTTATGGAAATTTTTACTTCCTTACCATCGCGTATTACAAGAGCAGTTTTCGCTTGCAGGCCCAAAAGTTTTTCAATCGCATCACCTGTTTTTAATTTTGACTTTGCTTCCAAATATTTTCCAAGAGCGATAAAAGTAATAACAATAATCGTAACATCAAAATAAGTCACTCCGACATTTGGAAAATTTTTCAGCCAAGTTTCTTCAAATGCGCTCACAATAAAACTATAAATAAAAGCCACCGATGTACCAATACCGATCAAAGTATCCATATTTGCCTTGCCGTAGCGTAAAAATCTAACTACGCCTAATAGATAAGGTTTTCCTACGACAAACAATACATAAGTCGCCAAAAGTGGCATCAAGTGATGAAAAAATTCTTTTGAAACATCACCCATACCTCCGACAACTCCATATTTAGAAAGAATTTCCCAGCCCATTACAAAAACGCTGATAACAGCCAAAGGAATGGCTGACATGACAGTGTTTCTCATTGCTAAAATCTCAGCAAGCTTTTCTTTTTTTGATTGCCCGATGCCCGTATGCGCAGCATGTTCTTCTGCAGACATACCCATACTTTCCGCAGTTTCAGTAACAAGAGAATAACCTAATGGTTCAATTTTCTTAGAAAGATTTTCAGGATTTGTTTTTGTTTCATCGAAAGAAATTTTCACAGATTCAGTGCCATAGTTTGCTTCAGCTAAACTTACTCCTTCTGTTTTCTTGAAAGTCTTTTCAATAATCCCAGCACACGAAGCGCAATGCATTCCTTTTATTTTGTATGTGTCTTTTTTCATAAATTTTTAATATTTTATGTTTTTAAAGGGGGTTTCGAAGCTGTCGAGCTGAGAACTTCAGAATTTTTAAATCTTTAAATATATAAAATATTTATAATTACTTTCTTTTTAGCTGATAAACTTTTAATATTTCTTTTATTGCTTTTTCAGTCTGACCTTTTTTTATTTGATTCACAGCGCAACATCCCAGATGATCTTCTAAAAGAGAATCTTCTACTCCTGAAAGACCTTGTTTAATAGCAGAAGTCTGAGTAATAATATCAATGCAATATTTTCCGTCTTCGATCATATTTATCAATCCCCTCACCTGCCCTTCAATAATTTTTAATCTGCGTACGAGTTTTTGCTTGTTATTTTGCATACGCCAAGTATATACCCCCTGGGGGTATCAGTCAAGTGAATAACTTTTTTATTGAGAAATTGTTAAGCTGTCGATTCTTTTTTCTTAAAAAGACTTCCCTTAAACCAAGGAGTACCCACGCATGGCAAAACAAAATAATCGAGGCCAAATTGTCCGGCAATTCTCCAAGCCATAACTAGACCTAAGCCCAAGATAAATAAGATGGGATTAGTACTTACTGTACCAGCTAAAAGATAACTGAAATTCATAAATAAACCAAAGAAAGAAGCGATACCTGTAAAAATACCTAGTATTAAAGCGACACCAACTAATATTTCTCCATATGTAACCAAGTGTGACCAAAAGCTAGCATGAGGAAGCACGACATTTTGTAAAAATGAAGCATACCAACCTTGAACATCTGGATGAGCACCAGCTGTCTTTTGTAAAGCTCCTTGAATAAAGCCGCTCAACGCTCCGCCTGCTTGATCACCTGTCCACATAGGACTGCCTAATTTACCCCAGCCCGCTTCCAGCCATGACCAGCCTACATAAACACGAACAATAAGCCAAAACCAAGCCATTTTTGGATTCGAAAATAAAAAGTGAGTAATTGGAGATTCTTCAATAGTACAAGATTGTATATCCATAAATAAATTTAATTAGCTAATAAAAATTATAAACTATTTCTAAAACTTCTTCCTCCATAGTGACCAACAAGGAGTATTGCCATTAAGGCTGCGAAACTTGTAAGTGAAAGCATTGGAATAGAAATGTAACCGCCAATTTCGGACACTAAACGATGAACACAAGAAACACCGGAAGCATCGCATGGTCCAGCACCTTCGCTAAAAATGTAAATGTATTCGTGATAAGCGGCAATCAAAAAACCAATTAGAAGAAGTGGAAAGGAATAAATAACAATCTTCCGATCGTCTTTAAAATAAGCTATGCCAAGAAGAATTACCTGTGGAAACATAAAAATACGTTGCAGCCAACACAAGAAACATGGAGCATAGTGTAGAAATTCAGAATAAAAAAGAGAAAGTAATACAACAAAGAGAGACGTCAAGAAACCAAAAAACAAGAAATGTTTTTTAATAAACAAAACAACTTCATTTTCTTTCGGTGCAAAGATAAGCAAAATTAATACCGCCACAGAAATAACCTGCAATACTACAGCTAGTATTCCCAATGTTAAATTAAAAATATGAATCCAGTCTGGCATAAATAATTATTGAGGCAAAACACAACTGGTTTTCTCAGCCAATTTTTCAAGTGAAACTTCCCCTTCCGAACGGGTACCATCAGCAAACTCCCAAGTCGGATAACCAGTTATTTTTTTATCTTTACAAATCTGTGTCTGAGCTGATGCATCTGGAGTAGAACACTCAACGTAAGGTAATAATTTTACTGAAGGACCAAAAAGTTCTTTTTGCGCTTTACAATGAGGGCACCAGAAAGCGCCGTAAAATGTTGCACCTTTATCTTTCAAACAAGTAGCAAAAGTATCATATTTACCTGGCACACTTCCGGGTGTACTTTTAAAAATAAAAGTAAAAATACCGCCTAAAACTAAAACTGTGACTAAACTAAAAAATAATATTGATTGTTTCATAACTTTAATTATACACTAAAAAACCTTAGGAATAAAAATTATCAATCCGATAATTATTGCAGTGAATGTGGCAATAAGTACCGCTCCGGCAGCAACATCTTTGGTGTCTCGAGCGTATGGGTGATATTCGGGCGAAGTTAGATCTATATCTATTTCAATCGCAGTATTGAAGGCTTCTGCAGCTATGACAAAACCAATCGCAAAAATTATAGCAATCCATTCCATTTCAGAAATATTTAGATAAAAACCTAAAACAATAGAGAGTATTGCAAAAAATAAATGCACAACGAAATGGCTGGTCGTAGCTACTACAATCCGAATACCCCTGAAGGCATCTAAAAACCTCTTCCCTTTCATAACTGTCGCCCAAGCTTTTTTTTCTCTAACAGATTCCATATGTATATATTAATTATTAAATTAGTCCCTAGTATAGCAATTTATGCGTCCAAAATCTATCTGCTAAAATAACTATAATTATTTGATTATTTAAATCGCTTGATTATAAAATCAAATGGCAAACTTATTACATAAACAATAAATCCGATAACTTTACCTGCCTCTCCCCTTTTTTGGAAAAATTCTGAAACCTTCTTCAATCCCGCCAAAATGAGCATTGTCGGCAAGAAAACTATTGCGTATAAAATTGACTCTAGTATATGTCCCATATTTGATATTAATTTTGCACGGAAATTTTATAATCTTTTTTAAAAATTGTTTCTGAAATATGATAAATAGTATAAGTTATGAAAAATGCGGAAAGAACATCGATCGAGTAATGCAAATGACCGAGCAAAACCACAACACCAAAAAATAAAGATAAGGCAAAAAATAAATAACGAATAAATTTATTATCCCAATAAATAAGAGCCATTAAAAATGGCAAACCGGTGTGGCCTGAAAAAAACAAGTCACCAGTAAAACTGACATAGCTTATAATATTTTCTGCAGGGACGAGGGCTTGTGTCGGAAACGGACCCAAATGAGTGAGAGAAATAAAAATTGAACGAATTACAATAAATAAGCTGATTGATTTTACAGTGAAAGGAATTTTTTTTGGATTAACGAGGCAAAGAATAACGATAAAAATAAAAAGGGAGAATCCACCATAAACAAATAATCCGTCAACGTCGAAAGTTCTAATATTACTCAAAATAATATCCGATACGGCATTACTTGCCCTATTGGTCGCATACATACCGGCATAAAAATTTACAAACAAACTAACAACAAGCATTGCCATAGCAAAAACCACAGAGATGACAAATCCTCTATTTTTGAAATGCAGTTTGTAACCTTTGATTATATTTTCCATAAATATTTACCGATATTATAACACTATTTCTTCTTTTTAAAGTAAAAGAAAATCGCAGCAGCTAAAACAATAAAAAGTGCCAACGCTATTTTGCTTATATATGAATCGATACTTTGATACGCATATCCCAGATAATATCCAATGAGCAAAAAAATAAGAGACTTCGGAAGTGTACCAAGCAGATTAAACCATAAAAATCTTCCTATTGGCATTTTTGCTAATCCCGCAGCGGGAAGAACAGCCCATCCCATCGAATGAGTTAATTTACCCCAAAAAATAGTCTTGCCGCTATGAACATCAAAATGTTCCGACAATTTCTTTATGCGTTCGTCCGTCAGACCAAAAAAACGACCCAAGGCAGTATTGGAAAGTTTTTTTCCAAAATGACCTATAAAATAAAATAAAAGATCTCCAATCAAATCACCCAAAACTACCACAAAGTACACAATGAAAATATTAAAATACCCCTGATGAGCCAAAAAGGCCGCAATTACTGTAATAATCGGACCCTCGATAATTGAAATAGGTAAAATAATCAAATATCCATAACGGATTATCCATAAAGATATTGCTGTTAAGCTAATAGACATGGGATTTTTGTGTTTTTATAGTAAGATAATAAGATGAATAAAGTTTCGTGCCTAATCCCAGCATATAATGAAGGAGCTAGAATCGCAAGCGTTCTCGAAGTTATTTGTGGTCACCCATTAATAAACGAAGTAATAGTAATAAATGATTGTTCGACTGACAATACTGCTGAAGTGGTTGCGAAATTTAAAAATGTTCGCCTTATTAATAATGAAAAAAATAAAGGTAAAAGTGCTACTATCGTCAGAGGTATCAAAGAATCAACTGGTGATATTCTTTGTCTCATCGATGCTGATCTTATCGGTTTAACTGCAGAAAATATTACGAACCTTATCGAACCTGTTATTTCAAATAAAACAGATATCGCCATGAGTGTCAGAAAAATCAGTCCGACAATGGATAAATTTTATCAAATAACTGGATTTGATTTTTTTTCTGGTGAAAGGGCCTTTAAAAAAGATTTAATTAAAAATAATCTAGAAGAAATGTCTCACCTACCGGGTTTTGGTCTAGAAACTTTTTTAAATAGAATATTAATAAAAAATAAATGCCGAATAAAAATAGTTTTTTGGGACAATGTTCGTAGTCCATTAAAATCAAAAAAATATGGAATAATTACTGGAATGAAAAAAGACATTACTATGTTCTTTAATATTTTAACTACAGCATCTATTTTTGAACTCATTAATCAGTTTATTAAAATGCGTAAATTGCGTATAAAGTAATTATTTAAAAAAAATATGAAAGAACTAAAAGTTAGTATTGTTATACCGGCTCATAATGAAGAAAAATATCTAGCAGACACACTTAAAGCTGTCTGTGCCTTAGATTATAAAAATTTCGAAGTTATTGTCGTTAATAATGCTAGTACTGATAAAACAGAAGAAGTGGCTAAAAACTTTCCAGTAAAATTGGCATATGAAGGGAAAAAGGGACTATTATATGCGAGAGAATGTGGACGAAAGAATGCCACTGGAGAAATTATTGCTAATATGGATGCTGACTGCTTGCCAGAAAAAGATTGGATAAAAAAAGGAGTAGAATCTTTTAAAGATAAGGAAACTGTCGCAGTCACTGGCCCTTATGATTATTTTGATGGCTCCCCTTTCTTCAGGAGTTTCTCCCTCTTTATTCAAAAAAATATTTACTCTTGGGCAAATAAAACAATGAACACTACGAAACGTGGAGCAATCTTGATCGGAGGAAATAATATGATCAGAGCTAGTGTGTTAAATGAAATTGGCGGATACAATACGGATATTCTTTTTTATGGAGAAGACACAGATACAGCAAAAAGAGTTTCAAAAAAAGGAGAAGTTGTTTTCAATAAATCATTCACAATGAAAACTTCTGCCCGCAGATTTAAAGCTGAAGGTACTTTCAAGATCAGTGTACTTTATTTATTTCATTTTTTAAAAGTAATTTTCTTCTCAAGAACCAAGAGTAAAAAATAAATTAAATAACATCTAGGTTGTCACCAGGTAAGCTTAAGAAATCAAACATAGCTGGGAGAATGATCTCACTATCATAATTGATAACATGATCTGTATCTTTTATATATACGACTTGCTTATCAGTGCTTGACATCATATTTAAAAATTCATCGACAACTTCGCGCTCTGCCACGAAATCAAAAGTACTGTGTAACAACAAAACTCTCGTACGTACTCGGTCGACATCTTGAATAAAATCTCTCGTTAAATAACGCACAACCTTCCCAGAAGCAACCCATTTAGATTTTCTGTTTGTTAATTTATAGAACAATCTCAATAATGGTAAAATAATCAATCCAAATTTAATAGAAAGTTCATATCTTAATTTAAAAGGAGTGCCCACGCTAACCACACAATAAAGCCCATCTTCATTTTTCGCATAATCAAGCAGAAGCGCTCCCCCTAGGCTTATACCAATACCGATAATATATTCATAATTTTTTGAAAGTTTTTCTATTTCTTCTTTAATTCCAATTCTGCATTCTTCTATCGTCAATTTAGAAAAATCTTTCTTTTCATTATTACCCCAAAAATTTGCTGAAAAAGCCGGATAGCCCAGAGATTCAAGCGCCTGCTTTATACCACCCACAGAATTAGAATCCGGGTTGAATCCCGGAAGAATAAAGAAGCATATATTTTTTTTCTGCTTGTCTGGCATGTATTTTCACAATAACACAAATACAAAAAATATAAAAGGGTTTAATGTTTTTATATTTTTAATAAACAATGTATAATCGAAAGCACTCATGATAAAAAAAGATAAGTACAAAATAAGTGACTGTAAAGTAAAAGCTAAGCGTTCTAGTGCGGGCTTGGGACTTTTCGCAATGGAAGACATAAAAAAAGGAACCTGTATTATAGAATATTTCGGCAGGACAATATCTAAAGAAGAAGAATACAAAAGCAATAGTAAATATCTTTTTGAAATAAATTCCAGAAGAACCATCGATGGCGCAATACGATCAAATACTGCTCGTTATGTAAACCATTCTTGCCGGCCAAATGTCGAACCAGAAATATGGCAAGGACGAGTATTTTATATGGCCAAAAAAAATATAAAAAATGGTGAAGAATTAACCTTCGACTACGGAAAAGAATACTTTGATGAACATATCAAACCTATTGGATGTAAGTGTGAGAAGTGTAAGACTAAATAAATATAACCTCGTCTGAAACCACCTTCCCTGCTTTAAAGTCTTCAGCAAAAGTTTTTGGAAGCATATTAAAATCATCACTGGGACTTACCCAAACTATTTTTGCAATTTCATGAGCATGAGAACGAGCAAGTTTTTCAGTATCTAAATAATCTGCACCATTTTTTACTTCAAAGAAGAATTCCACATATTGTTTACCATCAGATTGGGTATAATTGTTTATATAAAACAACCTACCTATGTCTGGCTTCACTCCAAGTTCTTCAATCATCTCTCTAGACAGACATCCTTTTATATCTTCTCCCCATTCCAATTTTCCTCCCGGAAGCGCCACAAAACTAGCATCATGCGGATGTTGTACTGCTAAAAGTTTCCCTTCATGTAGAATAACTGCCCTAGCTTTTATAACAAATTTTTCATCTTCCATGTTTTTATTATAACAAGTATATAGAATTGACGCGACTGATGGGCTAGGTCACAAATATTTTCTCGCCGTCGCTCGAAAATTTCGCGACCCCGTCTCACGGTTTTGTCTGCTGACAAAACATCGTTCCGACCGTCAGCACCCAACGAAATATCTCACAGATATTTCTTCAGTCGCAATAAAAAAACACTCTTTCGAGTGTTTTTTTATTCTGCGCGACTGATGGGTGCTGACCCCACGGCCTCCCACGTGACAGGCGGGTGCTCTACCGTTGAGCTACAGTCGCATTGATATAATCTACCACAAATGGAAAAATCTTCCAATTTGTTGTGTCGGCGGGAGGAATCGAACCTCCGACCTTGGGCTTATGAGTCCCACGCTCTAACCGTCTGAGCTACGCCGACAAAAAGCAAACTGCTTTGCTTTTTGTCGAGAGCGTTACCACCGAGTAAAGCATGACGACGTTGCGATGCCTAAGGCAGAGCCGTCGTTTTTAGCACTTGCTTGTTGCGGGAGGCCGAATCGAACGGCCGTCTCAAGGTTATGAGCCTTGCGAGATGCCTCTTCTCTATCCCGCTATAGATAGCTTTTAGCACTAAAATAGTATACCTGAAATTTTAAAAAAGTAAACTATATATAACCAAATTCTCGAAATACGTTTTCGTATAGGACTACCACCCTATTTGCTTCATGTTGAGTCAAGTCATAGCTCAATCCTCCGTGAGCTATTTTATTGCGGACAATGTGCGCCTCCCAAGCATCGTCTAAAGATTTAAATTTTTCCTTATCGGCTGCCTTTAAACGCTCGCCCAAATTGTCTCCCTGTAATTCAATCTGATCAGTTAAATTTTCAAGCATCGAATCAGCTTCCATAACTGCCAGCTTCCAGTCGCTCGAATTAATTGATGAAAGATATTTCAAAACATTCACCCAGCGCTCATTTCTAGGTCTGTCAGTTCCCTCTCCTCCAGTTTTTTCTTTCTCAGCGTGTTTATGAGCATACTCGGCTATTTCATGTTCTAAATGCTCTTTCTCTTTTTTTTGTATTTCCATTATTCTGGAAAGAGAATAGCCGATAATGATGATGAAAAAAATAGCTAAAAGAGCGAAAAAAAGTTTCAAAAAAAGAAGGAAGCTGTCAGAAATAAAACCGCCAAATAAACTTTGGAAAAAATGCAAAATCTGATTGAATATATATTCAAGGTTAAGAAATGTCGGACTAAAAGGAGGTTGGCCAGAAGTAGAATTAGGATTTAAATATTTTAATAGATCCATATACTATATATTTTCTCCTAAATCTTGCCCGATAGCAAATAATGATTGATCAACTGACCAAGGAGCCATAAATTGAACACCTAGTGGCAAGCCTTCTTTAGAAAATCCACTCGGCACAGAGATACCCGGCACTCCGGCAATGTTGGCTGGCACGGTGAAAATATCTGACAAATACATTTGCAAAGGATCTTTCTTTTCTCCAAATTTAAAAGCGGGTGTCGGTGTCGTCGGCGTTGCAATGAAATTAACTTTTTTGAAAATATCTTCAAATTCTTTTTCGATAGCGTGGCGCACTTTCCAAGCTTTGTTGTAGTAAGCATCATAATATCCGTGTGACAAAACATAAGTACCTAAAATAATTCTTCGGCGAGTTTCAATACCAAAACCAGCGGAACGGCTTTTTTTGTATGTATCAGCCACATCCTTCCCTTCTACTCGCAATCCATAACGCACACCATCGAGACGCGATAGGTTTGTAGAAACTTCTGCTGGCATCAGAATATAATAAACAGCCAAAGAGAATTTCGAATAAGGTAAATCAATATCTACTATTTCGTAACCTTTATTTTTTAATTTTTCTAGTGACTCTTCAAAGTTTTTCAGAATTTCTGTATCTACTCCTTCTTTGAGCCATCCTCGTGGCACACCGATTTTTTTACCACCCCCAACCCCCTCCTTATTAAGGTGGGGAGTTAATTCAATAGATGTTGCATCCATTTTATCTTTACCAACTATCGCATTAAAAATAATTTGAGCATCTTCGGAAGTCTTTGTGATCGGACCAATTTGATCCAAGCTAGAAGACATAGCAATGAGTCCAGAACGAGAAACTGCGCCATATGTCGGCTTCATACCGACAAGTCCACAAAAGCTCGCTGGTTGGCGAATAGAGCCTCCTGTATCGCTTCCTAGAGCACCTAAACACATACCAGCTGCGACTGCCGCAGCGGAGCCACCCGAAGATCCTCCTGGAACACGAGTCGGGTCTATTGGATTTCTGACTACTCCATAAGCAGAATTTTCTGTCGAAGAGCCCATCGCGAATTCATCCATATTTACTCTTCCGATTAAAACGGCACCTTCGGCTTTTAATTTTGTAATTACAAAAGCATCATAACTCGCAGAATAATTCTCGAGCATCTTGGAACCAGCACTAACTTTTTTGCCAATGATTAAAATATTGTCTTTGATTGCTATTGGTATACCTGTTAATTTTCCACCCTTCCCTGCTTTAATGATCTCGTCTGCTTTTTTAGCTTGATCTAATGCATCACCAAAAACTTCCAAGAAGACATTTAATTCTTTATTTTTTTCTTCAATATTTTTTAAACAAGCTGAGACTAAATCCAAAGAAGTTAATTCTCCTTTTTTCATCATCTCTCCTGCTTTCGTAATTGTTAAATTTTTTATATCCATTTTTTTGTTTGCAAAATTTTTAAAATTTTAAAAGTCGTGGGTTCCCTGTCCTATGACTCCGAGGGCGAAGGCTCAAAAATTTTAAGAAATTTTGCATTTCATATTATAAAATCTTTTTCACCTTAACAAACCCATCCTGACTATCTGGAAACTGTGAAATAATTTCTTCACGGGAAAATTCTCGAGGTTCAAGTACATCTTCGCGAGAAATATTTCTGTTTGCATAGGCTGGTGTTATATCACTCACCTCCACAGACTCAATCTGCTTCACATAACCCAAAACACCGTCTAAATCTTTTAAGACAGTCTCTTTTTCTGCGTCTGTGAGCTCAATTTTCGCCAATTCCGCTAGGTTTTCTATATCCTTAATTTCCATAAAGAAAGTATACCCCAACACCAATTTAATTCAAAATTGGTGTTGGGGTATAGCAAAATAAAGGGAAAATGGAAATTTTACTTTCCCAAAAGTGCTTTAACTCTCAATTCTACAGGAGGATGAGTTGCGAAAAGGCTAGTTGCTTTTTTTACCATTCTCTCTCCCCCTTCGCCAAGGCTTCGGCGGGACGAAGCAAACGGATCTGCAATAAAAAGATGTGCGGTGGCTGGGTTGGCATATTTCATCGGCTGAGAATATTTATCTATTTTTATTAATGCATTCGCTAAACCTTCAGGATAACGAGTGAGTAGTGCACCAGATGCATCAGCCAAAAATTCTCTCTTGCGGGAAATTGCGAGCTGGATGAGTGTCGCAAAAATCGGTGCAAGAATTGAAAGTACAATTCCTAAAATCATAAATATTGCATTACTATTATTATTGTCATCCCTGTTTCTTCCTCCTCCCCAAAACATCGAACGTAAAAAAACATTCGCCAGAAGCGAAACAAAACCCACAAGAACAACCACGACAGTCGAAAGTAAAATATCTCTGTTACCGATATGCGAAAGCTCGTGCGCTATCACACCTTCGAGTTCAGACCTGTCGAGTATTTGCATAATTCCAGAAGTCACACACACGACTGCGTGTTCTTTGTCTCTACCGGTCGCGAAAGCATTAGGTGATGGATCATCGATAATATAAAGTTTCGGCATCGGTAAACCGGCAGTAATTGAAAGATTCTCAACAATATTCCAAAGTTCTCGGTCTTCTTCCCTCTTTACGGGACGAGCGTGATTCACGGCGAGAGTAATCTTGTCGGAATACCAATAACTCGCGATGTTCATGCCAACACTAAAAATTATAAAAAAATAAAGAATATTTGAATTTCTGTAATATTGTGCAAAAACAAAACCGATAGAAATAACCACGACCAAAAACAAGGTCATCAAAAACCAAGTCTTCGTCACATTTTTTGATTGTTGAGTGTATAGCGTTGCCATCAAAAATGTTTATTGATTTTTGCCTTGTATTTGAAGAACTATTCTGGCATATGTTTCATAATCAGAACCATTTACAAAAACTGAATACGGCATAATTTTTAAATCCTCTTCTAGTTGACTATTATATAATCTTCCTTTGTTTCCATAAGGACTATCTGCTGTTTTTATTTGATAAAAGACAGCTTGGCCACTCATCAAAAAACAATTTGCACCAGTAGGACAAGGACCTACATTGTAAAAATCAGTTATCTCAAAGATATCTCCGTAAGATCCATCAACTACAAATTTCTCTCCTTTATGTGCAATAAATTCTTTACCGAGAGTAATATTTTTACTTGAGGTACTATTTGGATTTGGAATAATATTATTGTTTTTTACATAGTTCTGATTAGAAACTGTCTTTTGATTTTCTTTAACTTGTGATGTTTGTTTTTTACTAAATAAATAAAGACCGCCAACCGCCACTGTTGCAATAATTAATATTAAAGTAGTTATAGCTATTCCTGATTTATAATTTTTTTTCATTGAATTTAAAAAAATATTAAAATTTTACTTCTACAGGATTCTGAGCGGCGTCGTTGTCACCTAGATCAAAGAAATCCATTTTAGAAAAATTAAATATTTTCGCTATTATATTTGATGGAAAAACTTCTGCTTTAGTATTCAGATCACGGACATTTGCATTATAAAATCTGCGAGCGGATTGAATTTTATTTTCAGTGTCGGAAAGTTCTGATTGCAAAGCTAAAAAGTTTTGGTTGGCTTTTAATTCTGGGTACGCTTCAGCAATAGCAAAAACAGATTTCAATGCGCCAGCAAGTTGATTCTCAGCCACACCTTTGTCTGTGATATTCCCTGCGCCCATCGCAGCACTGCGAGCCTTGGTGACATTTTCAAAGGCACTAGATTCATGAGTGGCATAACCTTTCACTGTATTCACTAAATTAGGAATAAGGTCATAACGGCGCTTTAATTGCACTTCGATATCCGCCCAAGCTTCCTTGGCACGATTGCGCAATGAGACAAGACCGTTAAAAGAAAAAACAGCCCAAAACAAAACTACCAATAAAATTATCCAAAAATACATCATATGATTTTGCGAATAACGTGATTCAACAGAATCACCCTTGGGGTATGCGTACTGTTGAAGCGCGACGCTAATTTAAGTTATTAATAATATACGTACATTATATCACAAAAAAACCGACCTATTACAGTCGGTTTTTTATAAATTATTTCTTAGCTTTTTTTCTATCTTGAGCCTCTTGAACCCAAACCAGTAAAGGAGAAGCAAGGAAAATTGAGGAGTAAGTTCCGAAGAACATTCCAGTTACGAGCATTAAAGAGAAGTATCTAGTAGAAGCAGGACCGAAGAAGAACAGAGAAAGAAGTACTAGGATAACAGTCAAAGAAGTATTGATGGATCGGCGGTAAGATTGTTCCAAGGAACGTCCAACTATCTCATCAAAGTTTGCTGACATTTTATTTTTGATATTTTCTCGAATACGATCGAAGATAACAATAGTGTCAGAAACGGAAAGACCTAATACAGTCAATACTGCCACCACAAACAACGTATCCACTTCTGCTCCCTGGTAATGACTAAGCAATGTGAAAAGTCCGATAGGAATAGCAACATCGTGCAAAAGTGTGATGATCGCAATGATTCCGAATTTCCAAGAAGAAACTGGTTTGGAAACTTTTCGGAAAGCGTAAGCGATGAAAGTAATGATAGCAAGTGAAACTAATATAATAGCTACGATTGCTTTACGAGTAAGCTCGCGTCCGACGGATGGACCGATGGAATTGAAACTCTTTTCTTCAACTGGAAATTTACCACCTTCGGAAAGAGTGTTTAAAAGGGTGGTGTGTTCAGATTCAGATAAATCACGAGTCTTTATAAGATAACCTGAGTCACCTGTTGGTTGAACAAGAACTGAACCGATATTCATGGCTTCAAGTGCTGGAGTTAAATCAGCTTGGACAGGGCGAGCATCTTTATAAGAAACTTCGATCAATGCACCTCCTTTAAAATCAATACCTACCTTTAAGCCAAAAGTTAAAAGGAAAATAACAGAAAGAGCAACCAAAGCCATTGAGATACTGATGAATATTTTTTTGTATTTTATGATAAACATATGATTTTTTTATTTTGAAATGCCAGAATTAAATAAAAATCTAGCGACCTTGCCCTCCCCTACGAATGAAATAGCTGAAAGGAAAATTCTACTGATTGTGATAGCTGAGAACATTGAAACCAAGACTCCCATACCAAGCGTCAAAGCAAAACCTTTAATGAGTGATGTTCCGAACCAGAAAAGAATAATAGCAGTGATAATACTGGAAGTATTTGAATCGCGGATAGAGAACCATGCGCGGGCGAAACCTGAAGCAACTGCATCAGAAACGGTTCGTCCAGCTTTAAGCTCTTCTTTCACACGTTCGAAAATAAGAACGTTCGCATCCACGGCAATACCGATTGAAATAATGAATCCAGCAATACCGGCAGCAGTCAAAGTAACTGGCAATAATTTAAACAAAGCTAAAATTATAACAATGTAAATACAAAGTGAAAGCACTGCGATTAATCCAGGCAATCTGTACCAAAGAAGAAGGAAGAGTGCGACGATCAAGAAACCGATAATAGCAGCTTTTACTCCAGCATGCACAGCACTAATACCTAATGTACCTCCGATTGTTTGTCTGGAAAGCAGAGAAATAGGAACAGGAAGAGCACCAGAATTTAATCTACCTACTAGTTGTTTTGCTTCGGTTGGAGTGAAATTACCAGAGATGACAGCTTGACCGTTTGGAATTTCTTCTCGAACGACGGGAGTGGAAATTGGTGCTCCGTCCAAGTAAATAGCAACCATCTTGCCAATATTTTCTTTAGTGATTTTTGCGAATAGAGCTGTACCTGTATCATCAAATTGCAAGCTAACTTTTGGCTCTCTAGTGTTCTGATCGAATTCTAAAGTAGCCTGTTTTAAATATCTACCTGAAAGTTCTGTGGAAACGAATTGAGAACCAACGTCTAAAGTCGCCTTACCATCTTTGTCTACATTTAATTTCTGTGGAGCGTCTTTAGGTGCTTCAGTTTTAAATTCCAATAGTGGAGTCTGACCGATCATTTGTGTAGCTTTTTCAACATCAGTAACTCCAGGTAAATCAACGATCAACTTCTCTTCCCCACCGGAAACAAAACCACCTTCTTGTACTTGTACGACTGGCTCAGAAACTCCGAAAAGGTTCACGCGGCGTTCAATAACATCACGGAGAGCATTCATTGAATCACTCACCTGTCCTGGTTTGATTTGAGAAATATCAGCTTTGTAGATCAAATGTGTTCCACCGGAAAGGTCTAAACCAAGGCGGAATGGAGTCTGCTTCCAAAATGAACTTTGAGTTGAAAAATGTTTGTTTAATTGAGGCTCAGTCTTGAAGACAAAAAAGGCAACTCCTGCGCCTAAAATAAGTATTATTAAAGCTAAAATTCTTTTCTTCCACATAACGATAGAGCTATTCTATACATTTTTAAAAAAATATGCAAATATGGACTTTACTAAATAAGCTGTTCCAATTCCTAAAATGAATCCCCCCAAGATATCTATAGGAAAATGCACTCCGGCAATGATGCGCGCCAAGCCTATGAGTAATGCGAAAAACATAAAGACATAACCGGCTTTTTTATTTAAAAAGAAAATTGAAAATGCGAGCGCTGAAAAAAAAGTCGCATGCCCAGACGGAAAAGCAAAACCTGTTTCAGAAAAAAGAGCCTGAACATTTGGTAATGCTAAAAATGGTCTAGGGGTATGAATTAAAAATTTTAATATTTGATCAAATACTGTAGCAAAAACTACAGAACAAAAAACAAAACTAATTTCTCTCCATTTGTTTAGTAAATCTTTAAAGATATTTTTTGAAAAAGAAATTTTTAAATATATAGCCAAGAATAAACCAGATGACAAAATAACTAAGTACGGAAAAATATCAGCAATAAAAACTACTAGCTTATCGAAAAAAGCAAAGTGATGTGCGAGATTATAAAAAAAGAAAAAAATATTATTGTTCATTGTTTTTTGTTTTAGCTACTTGTAATACATTATTAAGAAGCTGAGCTACGGTAACCGGTCCTACTCCCCCAGGCACTGGTGAGACATATCCAGCAATATCTCTGACTGATTCTAAATCAACATCACCGACAATACCACCGGTTGATTCCGAAGTACCAGCATCAATCAAGACTGCTCCATTTTTAATCATATCACCAGTTATATATTTTCCATTGCCCATGCCAGAAATTATCACATCAGCTTGCTTGATAAGTTCTTCTTTATTTTGAGTATCACGAGTAACTGTCACAGAACTCAATCCACGAAAATGCAACAGTGCTGAAACGGGTTTGCCTACCAATTCCCCATTACCTAAAACAACTATTTTTTTATCTGCCCCACCGGCAGACAGGCCTTTCAAATCCAAACCGGTCGAATCTAAAAGAGTCATACAAGCCAAGGCTGTCGGGAAACTTAATGCCGGCTTACCACTGTAAAATTTTTCACTCGAAACAGTCCCTAAGCAATCAACATCCAGCTCTGGATCTATTGCATCTAAAACAGCTCTACGATCTAAAGAATCTGGCAAAGGAAGCTGAACAATAACTCCGCACATATTTTGCATCTCATTTATTTTTTTTATTTCTTTTATTAAATCTTCTGTGCTGATAGATGCAGGAAAAGAAGCTTTATGAAAACTAATACCGACTGATTCTGCCATTCTTTCTTTCATACGCACGTACTGCGAAGACACTGGATCTTCCCCGACGAAAACATCGCAGAAAACTGGCTGAAAACCTAAAAAAGCCACTTCAGTTTTTACTGAAGCTAAAATTTCTTCTTGTATTTTTTTTCCGTTTAAAATAATCATGCCCCTAAAAATTCATTCTTCATGTCATCGCGATGTGCCGGTCTGGCATATCCACGCATACTCATGAGAATACCAAGCGCCATGAATTCAGTCAAAAGATGCGAACCACCATAACTCATGAAAGGCAGAGTGATTCCAGTCACAGGCAGAAGCCCTAAATTCATACCGATATTTATAAATATATGACTCATAAAAAAAATAGCAACACCGATACCGAAAAGCATTTCGAAATTTGTCGCTCCGAGTGAAGCATTATACAAAATACGCCAGACCACCAGACCAAAAAGAATAATTATTAAAATAGAACCGATGAAGCCCCACTCTTCTGAGAATGCCGCAAAGACGAAATCTGTCTGATATTCCGGCAAGAATTTTAATCTAGACTGAGTGCCGAAACCTAAACCTTTTCCAAGAACTTGTCCGGAACCAACAGCGATCGTCGACTGCAGAGCGTTATAACCTGAGCCGTGAATATTGGCCAAGGGATTCAAAAAATTTACAATGCGGGCTTTCTGATAAGGAGCAAAAACGGAAGTCCATAAGACAAAAAATACGATAAGACCTCCGGCTCCCACGATAGCCAAATGCCTTTTGGAAATACCGGAAACTAAAGTCATACCGAACCAGATGAAAAATATAATTATTGCCGAGCCGAAATCGGGGTGAAAAAAAACCAAAAGAAAAGGAATGAGAGCGTAAAGTCCAGAAATAAATATATGCTTTAAGTTACGAATCTCAACATGGCGACGAGAAAAATATTTTGCCAAAATCAAAATAACTACCAATTTCATCATATCCGACGGCTGAAAAGAAAAGAAACCTAATGAAAACCAACTTCTCGCTCCGTGCGATGCATGACCTAAGACGAAAAGTAACAATAAGAGAAACGAGAAAAAAACAAAAAGTGAAACAAGTATATCCGTCCTCTTTAAAAATCTAAAATCAATGAAGGAAAAAATAAAAAATATGACAAGTGAAACACCGATCCAAATGAGCTGTCTGCCGAAAAAATTTTCTTCGGACGAACCCGGCACGAAAGACTTCATCGTAACAAGTCCAGCGGAAAGTATCGGCAAAATAAAAAGCAACAGAAGCCAGTCTATTCTCCTGAAAAAAGAAGTCTTAGCCATTTATTTCAACTTAACATTAAAAATGTTGTAAACTGGAATTATTTCTTCAGCGATGACTTTATCTGTAAAAGGTTCCGGCCAAGTAAAACTGACTGGAGCGCTCTCCTCTCCATTTAACACATCCAGATATGTACGACTAGCTGAAACGACATTGCCGGCCGCGTTGTATAAAATTGCCACGACGTTTATTTCAGGAATTTGGAAAAGAGAATTATTTTTTATGGTAGCGGTTAATTTCGGACTGACAGTTTCATTCTGCAAAGAAATCTGGCTGACAGCGACTTTCAACTGATCAATCTTGTCTTGAGAAACTTGTATCCAAGTCGGAGCTTGAGTGAATTCAAAAGTTGTATAAACAGGAACGGAATTCCCGACATCGATAGCTGGTTCAAAAATAGCAAATTTACCTGACGGAGGAACATAAGCCTCGCCTTCTCTCTTGCCGATATAAATATTATCCTTGTCAGCAAAACGAAATCGATAAGCTATTTTATAGATCGCAGTATTTTGATTATGGTTTTCTAAATAAGCCACAGCATTGTATCGTCCAGGCACAACTTCAAAAGCACGAGACCAAAGTATCGAAACTTGATCCACTTGATAAGTACAGGCTATCTGGCAAGAACCTCCACAATCCACCCCTGTCTCGGTACCATTTTGTTTTCCATCCGAACAAGATGGTGCTTTAGTTAAACGCGGGTAAATTATTAAAAATCCCAAAATTGCCAAAAAGGCAACAAAAATACTCAAATAAAAAAGCTGTCGTCTGAAAGCCCAAGTCATATGGTTATGATAACATATTTAAAAACAAAATAAATTGCTTATATTCCTGATATTTTATAAAATAGGCTTATGGAAAATAAAGAAAAAACAAGTCAAAAGTTGATTGGTTTCGGATTAATCTTAGGTCTGTCTATTATCATAAGTTTTGCTCTCGCATCTTATACATTTTATTCACTTCGTTCGACAGATAACATCACTACTACCGGATCCGCTAAAAGAGAATATACATCTGATAAAGTAAAATGGACTTCTAATATCACTCGCGTAGTAAAACTCTCCACCGTGAAAGACGGATATGTAAAACTAGATGCCGACTTGAAAGAAGTAAAAAACTTTTTAGCTTCCAATGGAATACCCGCAGAACAAATCGATGTCTCCCCTGTTTTGATGAATGAAATTTATGACAACAACAGCCAAGCAGAGAAAAGTTATAATCTCGTACAAAATATCGAAGTACAATCAGCCGATGTTCAAAAAATTTCTGACTTAGCTAAAAATACCAATTCTCTTGTTATCAACAAAGGTGTTATTTTTGTAACAAATTCTCTTGAGTACTATTATTCCAAACTTCCCGATGCTCGCATTGAACTCTTAACAGATGCGATTGCTGATGCTAAAGCTCGCGCAAATAAACTCGCTGAAGCTGGTGGAAAGAAAATCGGAACATTAAAATCAGCCTCGAGTGGCGTGGTGCAAGTCATGGCTCCCAATTCAGCTGAAGTCAGTGATTATGGAATGTATGACACTTCCAAAATCCAGAAAGAAATAATGGTGACAGTCAAAGCTTCGTTTCAGATTAAATAAAATTTAAAAATAGAAATAAAAAAAGCCCCTGGTATCAATGATACTCGGGGCTTAAAATTTTTAACAATGAAATAATTCACAAAGCAGAAGTTTTAAAAATTCCTTTTCCTACAAAGCACAATTTGTTATCTTCCTCGTGATAAGTTATATCAATAACATCACCGGGTTCAAATTTATTACTTGTGTAACAGAAAATTAATTCAATACCACCACTACCATTATTTCCACGACTACCGGGATAAGAAAACAAAGTTGCAACTGTGTTATCGCCTGATTTTTTTTCATAATAAAAACTTGCCTCTACTTTGAGTTTTTTACCAGAATGTTTTTTAAGCACAGATTCCTTTTCCGGTTTACCTGTAGCTTCACGCTCGTATATATCCTTAGACACTAAGCCTGTTATAGAACAACAGCATATAACCATTCCGGACAAAAGACCTGATTGAATTAGGTCAAAATGGAGTGAGGAATGAAATACATAAAAAGTAATTAATCCAAAAAAAATGGAAGCGACATAAGTTTTATTTTTCATGATTTTATAATTTTAAAGGGTGAATATTCACTAACAATTTATTTCTTACATATTAGCACGTAGATATTAAAAAGTCAAACAACAAAAAACCTAATGTTAATTTGGTTTAAATAAAAAAATCCCTTAGTTATTTTACTAAGGGATTTTTGTTTTAAAAGAGAAGATTATATATTAAAAAATCTATCTCTTGCCTTCATTTCAGAACCAAATTGTTTTAATTTTGATTCACGATTTAATGGTTCAAGCTCTTTCCGTATTGCATCAAATGCACTCTTTGCCTCCTCATCAGGTACAGCATAGAGTTTTCCATCTTTTGCTAATTTAGTAAGCTTTTGTTTAAGGTCTTCGTTTAGTGATGCCATTTTTATTTATTTTTTAGTTTATACAAAACAAGATTATTTAAAAACAGTATAACATAAAATAAAAAGGCTCATGTTTTTACAACATGAGCCTACAATATATCTTATGACATTACTTGACAAGTTTTTGAATTATCGCTTCTTGGTTTAAAGAAATACGAAAAACAGAAACAATCTCAAAAGATTTTTGTTTTTCAACATGATTCCAACCATCAATCATAACAATGTGGGAAGGAATACCTCGTCTCAACTTGAAATTTTCTTTGTCTCTTAAAAAAGCATTCAACAACGATTCCTTTCCATTTGTCGGAATAAACACCAATCCGAATTCAATCCCCCACACATAGATCAATGTTCGTTTCAATCCTACTCCCATTCCATCAAGGGAACTCTGACTTTCTATTGATTTCTCTAAATAAAAATCTTTCTTGAACTCATCTATGTTTTCTTGTGGAAAACAAACGGTTCTGTGAACTGGATAAGATGGTTGATCAACTCTATACTTTTCGTTGAAAAGACGGTTAATGACCTGTCTCCCGATTTGGCTGATAGTTTTCATTTTTCAATGTACATATTTTCGTCCAAGTACTTAAGGACTAGCTTGTTAATCGGAACATGCACCGAGACTATTTTTTTCCTTTAGGCTTTAAGGGAGTTTATCAATTCACCCCATATCTACTAATCAAGGAAGTAGAAAAACCTACCAACATATTAGCATTTTTATACAAAAAAGTCAATAGCACAAAAAACCTTATATTTCAAAGGTTTAAATTTAAGAGATAAAAATCAAGTACTCGGTGTTGGCGATAGCCTACTTTCCCCTATATGAGTATCATCGGCTCAACAGGGCTTAACTTCTCTGTTCGGAATGGGAAGAGGTGTGGCCCCTGCGACAAATCACCAACACTGAAAACTTGATTTTGTGCCTCATCGGCACACTCAGTTTGTTTTGTTTTGCGCCTCTTCGGCGCACTCGCCGTTGAGGCGAGTTGTTTTTTATTTATACGCCTCATCGGCGTACTGTGACTTTCAAATTTCTTAACAGGAATCGAAACATTAGTACTTCTCAGCTTAATGCATTGCTGCACTTCCACTTAAAGCCTATCAACCTGATCATCTCTCAGGGTTCTAAAACGATTCCTTATCTTAAAGCTGGCTTCCCTCTTAGATGCTTTCAGAGGTTATCCATTCCCAACATAGCTACTGAGCAATGCCCTTGGCAGGACAGCTCATACACCAGAGGTTAGTTCACTCCGGTCCTCTCGTACTAGGAGCAAATCTTTTCAAGAATCAACGAGTGCAGTAGATAGGAGACCAACCTGTCTCACGCATCTACGTTTTACATCAGTATTTAAACTGAACCTTCATTACTGAAGGGATCGGACTATGACATATTCTCTTGCGAGAACGCTAACATTTAGTCTCTACGGGTGAGTATAAACTCTTCCCTCGGCGTTGTCCTTTCCTTGTTAAGGAAATAGGATTTCTCCGATATAAGTTAGCTTGCCAATATGTATTTCTACATATCGCCGCCGTGATGTTACAAACTGTAACATGGTTAATTTCGATTAAAACAGTCTAAGTTCTTACAACTTACATAAAAACTTTATTTGCCTCTGAGGGCTCAGACTGTGGAAAAGTCGCGATATATATTGCTATATGATGCAACTCCTCCACGGTCTGAACCCAGCTCGCGTACCTTTTTAATTGGCGAACAGCCAAACGCTTGGCAGCTTCTCCACCGCCGCGCTAAGGTGAGCCGACATCGAGGTGCCGAACTCCGCCGTCGATATGA
>JAHFNH010000012.1 GCA_023267435.1 Candidatus Nomurabacteria bacterium | reverse complement strand
GTCTGCGTAAAAATGCAGATGTAACCCCTAATATTAAATAAATTATAATAATTTCAATTATTTGGCGAAATTCTGGAAACAGGTTTCGCCAAAATTGTTTAAGGTATAAATAAAAGAAATACCTGTCGCGTATCGCAAAATACCACAGGTTCTAACAACTTTAAGGAGTTACCAGCATTATGGACTATTTATCACTATACAAAAATCTTGTAAGAAAAGCCAAAAGAGAAGAAGAGATTCGTAAATTGGCCAAAAAGAATGGCGATTATTATGAAAAACATCATATTATTCCAAAGTCCAAACTAGAAAAACAAGGAAAACCAAATAAAATTATTAACGGATCATGGAATCTTGTGCTTTTCACAGCAAAAGAACACCACATGGCACATTGGTTTCTTTACAAAGCTTGTCTTAAAATTTATGGGGAACATCACCAATTAACAATTGATATGAGATATACTATTAATATGATGTCAAATTTTACAAAAGTTCCAAATTCTAAATTATATGAAAATTCAAGAAAAGAACATTCAAAAATGATATCTGAAAGAATGTCTGGTAAAGATAATCCACTATTAGGCACAAAGCGTACTAAAGAATGGTGTGAAAATCATAGAATTATGATGACTGGAAGAACTCCTACACAAGAAACTCGTGATAAATTGCATATTACTAGTTCTGGAGAAAATAATGGAATGTATGGAAGAATTGGAGAAAATAGTCCTTGTTCAAAAAAATATCGTATATACTTTAAAGATGGTAGAATTATAGAAATTTATGGATCAAGACAATGGTGTAAAGAAAATGGATATAATTGTAGCAAATTATGTGATGTATTAAAAGGTAGGCGAAGTCATCATAAAGATATTATAAAAGTCGAATATGTATAAATAGTCAATAAAGGATTGAAAAAGATGAAGTTTATCAATGATATTATGACAGAATCCGTACTTTATGAAGAAATTCTTAATGAAAAGACTGGTGAAAAACAAATGTTTATTACTGGTCCATTTATGTCATATGATGTGCCTAATAAAAACAAACGATTATATTCTAAAAATACTCTTATGAAAGAGGCTATGCGTTATAAAAAAGAAGTTGTTGATGAAAATGCTGCATGGATGGAAATGGGACACCCGGATTCTCTATCCATAAATCCTGAGAGAATTTGTGGTAGAATTATTGAATTGTGGGATGATCCTTCTAAAAATGCTATTATGGGGAAAGCAGTTATTACTGAAACAGAAATGGGCAATCTTTTAAAAGGATTGATTAAATCTGGAGGAACTGTTGGAGTTTCTAGTCGTGGAGCAGGATCTTTAAAATTAAATAAAGATGGAATTAATGAGGTACAAGATGATCTTAGAATTGTGGCCATAGATTCAGTCCTCAATCCTTCAGGAATCAACTGTTTTGTTAATCATGTGATGGAATCAAAGGAATTTGCTTTGGTTAACAACATGATTGTTGAAGTAAATGATGCTACTGAAAAAGCAATCCTCGCAAAACATGGGCATACTGCAAAAATTTTGCAAGAAACTGCTCCATCCCCTGAAAAAATGTCCGAAGAAGATATGCTCAAAATTTTTGAAAATCTTATTACCAATGTTAACCCAAAACTTGTCAAAGAAGTATTTGGAGAAACACATCAAAGAGAAACTATCGAAAAAGCTGGTTATAATTACATTGGTAAACATCCAAGTGGTGGACATATTCTCCAAGATAAAGATTCTGGTAAAAAAGAGATGTGGTTTCATAATAAAGGTCATGCTGGATATGGAATTCTACATAAAGGTCTTGATCTGGAATTTGCCCATTCAATTAAAGAATAATAATGAAAACTTTTTCACAATTATATCAAGAACTTAAAGAATCAGCACCAGCCACATTTGTCGATAGACATGGTACAAAAATCTCATCAATAAAACATCATGATAATGACGAACTTGCTCAGTTTTTACAGTCTGATGAAGGTGAAGGTCATATGTATATCGGAAAAGATGAACATGGCAAACCTCATTCTGCCAAGATGACCGAAGAAACTATTCCTATCCATCCAATTGGCTCAAAAGTTAAAATAAATCGTCCAAGTCATTGGGCGCATGGGAAAATTGCCACTGTTGCCAATCATTTTGGCATGGGACATCATACTCTAAAAATTCAGGGTGAATATGATTTCAGCCTTACTGGTAAGAATTTGAAACCTCATTCTGCAGATATTCATAAAATCCATGAAATAGAAGGTTCTGGTGGAATGGACTCTCATTCTATTCTTGTCCGTGATAAAAATGGAGAATCTGTTTCTGGTTCAGACCATTCTTCTAGAGAATCTGCTCGTGAACAATTTTATAAATTGGCCTCTGATAAGAAAAACCATGAAGTTTTTATGTTTAATAATCAACGTGATACTGTAGCTTATGCTAAAAAAGGTCAAATTCTTCAACATGAAGGTAAATAGACTAAATAACTAAGATTTATAAATACATATAGAATTTATTCAAGGAGATACCATAAAATGGCTAAGAAGACAAAAGAGCAACTAATTCAAGAAGAACTTGATGCACAAGTTGATATTCTTGCTGATAAAGCAGATAAAACAAAGAAATCTAAAAAAGAAGATGCAGAAGAAGCTAAAGAAGACAAAAAAGAGATTGGTATGACTGATAAAAGTGAAGATGAAATGGATAAACAAGCTGTGACAACTGAGGCTGAACGTATTGTTCAACCTTATAAAACTCCAACTGATGCTATTTCTGAAGATGTAGCATTACTCTTTAATGGTCAAGAACTTTCCGAAGATTTCAAAAAACGCGCAACAACCATTTTTGAAGCTGCTCTTGCTGCTCGTGTTAATTCAGAAGTTGCGCTTATTGAAGCAGAAGCCCAAGAAGCTCTTGCCGTTAAACTTGCCGAAGCTGAAGAACAAACTATTGCACAAATTGATGAATATATGGAAACAGTAGTTGCTGAATGGGCAGAAGAAAATAAACTTGCCATTGAGACTGGTGTTAGACAGGAAATTGCTGAATCCTTTATTACAGACCTAAAAGCATTATTTGAAAAGCATAGTATTGAAATTCCAGAAGAAAAAGTCAATATGCTTGAGGCTGCTAAATCTGAAATGGATTTACTCCGCAATGAAGTAGCTGCTCTTGCTGCTAAATTAGTAGAAGCTGATGAAAAGACTTTTGAAATGGAAAAATCCAAAGTAATCAAAGAATTATCCGAAGGTCTTGCTGTTACACAAGCTGAAAAATTGAATAGTCTTATTAAAGAAGTTGATGCTAAATCTATTGAAAGTTTCAAAGAAAAAGCAATGATTTTACGCGAAAGTGTATTCACAGAAGTTAAAAAACCACTAAACGAAGTAACTAAAGAAACTAAAGCTGAATCTGATATGAGTAAATTGCTTGCATCAGTTAAGAAGATTAACCGAAAAGACTAGAGAATTTCGAAAAAGTATAAATAATAGTAGAATAGAAAAAGCCACTTTAAGGAGATATTACAATGGCAACACTAAAAGAAGAAGAACAGAAACAAATCCGCGAAACTTGGAAGCCCATCGTTGATGGTGTTGATAAAGATGGTGAAAGCCTTGGCTATGCACCAATTAAAGATGCTCATAAACGTGCTTGCACAGCAGCACTTTTGGAAAATGCAAAAGTAGAATATTTGAAAGAGAACGGCATTGGCGGTTCTAGTTCAAACGTAACTGGTGGAATTGATAACGTAGATCCAATTCTAATCAACCTAGTTCGTAGGCTTGCTCCAAATCTAGTTGCATATGACATGGTTGGTGTTCAACCAATGAGTGGCCCAACTGGTCTTATTTTTGCTCTCCGTTCTTTCACTGTTGCTCAACCTGCTGGTCCTCATGGTCGTCCTGGTGATGCTCGTAACGGTTTCCAGACTGGTTCAACTGTTAATACTGCTGGACGTACTCCTGCTCAACAAGAAGGTTTTGATGGTGTTGCTACCTCAG
>JAHFNH010000002.1 GCA_023267435.1 Candidatus Nomurabacteria bacterium | reverse complement strand
AGATTCGAGATTTTTTGGTGTAGCTCGGACACGAAGCAGAGGACAAAGGTCCTTTGGTTTTTGATGCGAATGATGATTATCCTGATTTTATAAAACCAGTGGCTGAAGCTGTG
Source organism: Candidatus Nomurabacteria bacterium (assembly GCA_023267435.1). GTDB lineage: Bacteria > Patescibacteriota > Minisyncoccia > Phycocordibacterales > UBA9973 > UBA9973. Next base: position 184,136 of record JAHFNH010000002.1, on the reverse strand, counting down.
GCTCGAAATTCTGAAGGCAGTCTCGGTATTGTTATCGGTGGCAGTGGGCAGGGTGAGGCGATGGTTGCGAATCGTGTGTCAGGTGCACGCGCAATGGTATTTTATGGTCCACGTTTACCAATGGGAGCGATCAATATCGAAGGGCATAAAAGTGATGATCCGTTTGAAATAGTCAGGCTTGCTCGACAGCACAATGATGCAAATATTTTATCCATCGGCGCGCGTTTCGTTTCTGAAGAAGAAGCTAAGCAAGCTATTTTAATTTTTCTTGAAACAGAATTTTCAAATGAAGAAAGACATTTTAGAAGAGTTAAAAAAATAGACGAGAATTAATTATGGCTGAAATTATACCCGCAATACTTACCAAAACTTATGATGATTTGAAAAATAAAATCGCGCTTGTGCGTGGAGTTGTTCCTATTGTGCAGATAGATATTTGTGATGGAGTTTACACTCAAAATTACACTTGGCCATTTCGTTCGACTGGAGCAGACAGAGACATCCTCGAATTAGATTTTCATGCGCAGGATATTTTAGGCGAACGAGAAGGTTTGCCTTTTTGGGAAGATATTGAATTTGAATTGGATTTAATGGTTATTGATGCGGTGGAGAATTTTGATTTTTATATGAAATTCGGACCCAAGAGAGTGGTGTTTCATTTAGAAGCTCAGAGAGACTTGGAATCTTTTAGAGATTTCTTGGAAGGTATGGATATGTATATTCGAGAGACTATACAAATAGGAGTGGCGATAAAGCCAAGCACACCAATAGAAAATATTTTTCCAATTGTTCCGCATGTTGATTTTGTTCAATGCATGGGTATTGAAAAAGTTGGTTTTCAAGGACAAGATTTTGACGAGCGTGTTTTAAATAATGTAGAAGATCTTAGAAAAGAATTTTCAGAAGTTGTTATCAGTGTCGATGGGGGAGTCAATTCAGATACAGCTCAGGAGTTAATAGATGCTGGGGCTGATCGTCTCGTGATGGGTAGCGCTATTTTTAATACAAGTGACATTATCGGCACTGTCGAGATGTTTAAGAGTTTGGTATAATAATACTAAATGATTTTAACTCAAGAGAAAATTTTAGATTTAGAAAAAAAGGCGAACGATATTCGTATCTCTCTTATTGAATCTTTAATCGAAGCGAAGTCTGGACATACAGCTGGGCCTCTCGGTATGGCGGATATTTTCACTCTTTTTTATTTTCATATATTGAAGCATGATCCAAAAAATCCTTCTTGGCCGGAGCGTGATAGATTGGTGCTTTCCAATGGTCATATTTGTCCGGTACTTTATTCTACAATGGCGCACGCGGGATATTTTCCAGTGGAAGAATTGAAAACTTTGCGTAAATTCGGCACGCGCTTGCAGGGTCATCCGCATCGAGAATATTTACCTTATGTTGAAACTTCCTCCGGTCCGCTCGGCCTCGGACTTTCACAGGCCGTCGGCATGGCTTTGGCAGATAGGATGGACAATGGCGTAGGCACTGACAGATATATTTATTGTTTTATGTCTGATGGCGAGCACGATGAAGGAAATACTTGGGAAGCAATGATGCTTGCAGGAAAAAATAAATTAAGAAATCTTATCGCGGTAGTAGACAGAAATAATATTCAAATCGATGGCTTTACAGAAAACATAATGCCATTAGAGCCATTAGCTGATAAATGGCGAGCATTCGGTTGGCATGTGATAGAAGTTTCCGGACATGATTTCAATGCTCTTAATGAAGCTGTGGAAGAGGCACAAGGAGTTTATGAAAAGCCTTCAGTAATCATTGCGCATACAATACCTGGAAAAGGTGTGAAAGAATTCGAACGTGATTATCACTGGCATGGCACACCGCCAGGATCCGGTCCGGAAGATAAAATAAAAAAAGATAAACAAGGTGAAGTAGCATTAGCAGAACTCCGTACTTTGGGAGGTAAAATTAAAAGTGAACATCAATAAAATGTTAAACCCAGAATTAAAATTAAATCCAAAACTTTTTAATCCAGATGTGGAGCAAGTTCCGATTCGTAAAGGATTCGGACAGGGTTTGTTGGCGGCAGGCGAGGTAGATAAAAATGTTGTCGGACTTTGCGCTGATTTAACGGAAAGTACGCAGATGAATTTATTTGCTGAAAAGTTTCCAGAAAGATTTATAGAAATGGGTGTCGCAGAACAAAATTTAGCAGCAACAGCTTCAGGTATGGCAGCGATGGGAAAAATTCCTTTTATTTCTTCTTATGCGATGTTTTCTCCGGGTAGAAATTGGGAACAGATTCGTACGACGATTTGTTACAATGATCGACCCGTAAAAATCGCAGGTTCTCATGCAGGAGTTTCTGTCGGTCCTGACGGAGGTACACACCAAGCAATCGAAGATATTGCTATTACCCGCGTGATTCCCAATATGCAGGTGATTTCTCCTTGTGATGCGATAGAAGCAAAGAAGGCAACACTGGCTATTGCTAAAACAAAATTCCCAACCTACTTAAGACTAGTTCGTGAAAAGACCCCGATCATCACCACTGAAGAAACTTCATTTGAAATAGGGAAGGCGCAGGTTTACTGGATACCAGATGTTGGTCTTGCCCAAGTCGGAATTGTCGCGACTGGTGCATTGCTCTATAAAGCTCTTTTAGCTGCAAAAGAATTGGAAGCTGAAGGTATAAAAGTAAAAGTTATGAATTTACCTTCGATTAAACCAATCGATTCAGAAGCTCTAATAATTTTAGCGAAAGAAACGAAAGCTATAGTGACTGTCGAAGAGCATCAGGTAGCCGGAGGAATGGGTTCGGCTGTCGCAGAAGTTCTCTCACAAAATTATCCCGTGCCGATAGAATTCATCGGCGTGCACGACAAATTCGGCCAGTCTGGTACTCCAGACGAGCTAGTGGAACATTATGGTATGGGTAAAGATTCTATTAAAGATGCGGTGAGAAAAGTGCTAAAAAGAAAGAGTTAGTTTGATTTTATTGTATCTTTTATTTCGGATTCGATTTTTTCTATTTCTTTTTTTACCTCTTCTGTTTCTACCATATTCTTGTGCAGTTCTAGATCTTTCTTTAGATTATTTAATCTCTGAACAGAGTTTTCTTGATAACCTATTTTAACTAATGATTCTTTTTCAATAATCTCGTTTTGCATATCTTTTGCCATCTGTTCTAGCATTTGTTCAGTATCCCTTTTGACTACTGGCAAACCTTCTTTTAATCCTTCTTCTTTAAATTCTTTCATATATTTTTAATTTTCTTGATTAGTTTCTATTAATGTTGTTTTTGTTATCTTATCTATAAATTTAATTTGATTTAATATAATTATCTACAATTTTTTTCTTTTCTTCAATTTTTTTATTGAATTCTTCTATTTCTTGTTCGCTTAGGGGAGTACCACTTTTTTCAGCTTCTATATCCTTTTGTTTAAATTCTTTATGAAGATTCTGAATTTCTTCCTTTAAACTTTTTAGTTCTTGTAATGGGTTTTTTATATGTTGGTTTTTTAATTCTTTCTTTTCTATTGATTCTTCAAATTTTTCTCTTAAGCTTTTAGGTTTATCTGTTGGAATTTTTACGCTTTCGTCTCCCAATGCTCTTTTTTCTATATTTCCAGCATCAGTATTTTCTTCGATTCTATGGAAAAATTTTCCACCAGTTTTCTCCGCTTGCAAAGATCTTTTTCCTGTCTCTTCCTTTTTTTCTTCCCATTTTATTTTATTTCCAATTGCCTTGTTTATTTTTTCTAGTATTCCATTTAATTTATATTCCATATCTACAATTTCCATCTTCGGTCCTTTGTAAGTTCCAACTGTTTCAGGCTCAGGTTCGGTATAATCAGGATTGCTGACTCTTTTTACTTTTTCTTTATATGCGTTTTCCCACATTGCCAATTCTTCTTGGTATGGTTTTATTTTTTCTTTAAATTTTTCCTCACTAAGTTCTCTATCATGATCATCCAGTAACTCCATTTTTAAACCAAGTTCAAGAATAGTCTCTTTTAGAGTTTTAATTTTATCTTCCATTTCCTTCAAAGTTTTTTCTTCGTGTTGTTTTTTAAATTGTTCAAGATTAAATTCTTTCATCTTTTTGTTTATGGCCTAGCCACGAATTTACTAATTCGAATTATTTTAATACCTTTATTTTATAACTTTCAGGAGCTTTTGTCAAATACTCTTCAAGTTTTTCTTTAGAAAGTAATCCTGCTTGTGCGCCGACATATTCCACGACAGACATTGAATTTATTGGTCCCCAAGAAAGAGCTTCCGGAATAGTTTTTCCTAGTGCTATGGCCACAGTAAAGGTGGAAGAAAAAGCGTCGCCTGCGCCAGTGCGGTCTATCGGTGTGCCGACATCTGGATACATCGGTGTGAACCAAATATTTTTTCCATCGGATGCATACGCGCCATTTGGTCCGTCACTAATGGAAACTATTTTTGGTCCGAGAGCATGTATGCCATTCATGAGAGTGGAGATATCTTTGTTTTGAATATTTAAAATTTTCTCAGCTTCTTCGACATTACAGAAGAAAATTTCTGTGCGTGCATAAATATCTTTCAATAATTCTGTGCCGAGTTTTATTTGAAATGTGCCTGGTTGGAAGGCGAGTTTTGTTTCAGGGTGATTTTTTAAATATTCTGCGATTTCTAATTGGTAAGGTAGGGAATTGTCCGCAAGCGAACTCAAATAAATCCATCCGATTTCGGGTAGATCTGTCGCTGGAAATTTATAAGTAAATTCAGTGTGCTTGATCAAGATAGTGCGTTCGATGCCGTACCATAGTACATAGTGATAATTTGTTAATTTTCCATTTTCTGTAGTTACAAAATCTGTGATGATATTATCGTTTTTCAACGAAGCTAAACAATCTGCTCCATGTTTATCATCGCCAATGTTTGTCAAAACTGCGGAGGTGAGGCCGAGTCGGACAGCCGCAACGGCTGCGTTTGGACTGTTGCCGACAGCATTGATCACATCGACTGATTCATAAGGAACTTTATCTCCAAAGCGAATACAAAGCTCTGTGCTTTCAGAATCATCTATTCCTTTGTGAACATGGGCGTCTTTCAGCTTTATAAACGCATCGATAACGATATCCCCAACTGCCAAAAAGTCTATTTTGCTCTTTTTTTCACTCATGTTACGATTATAACATATTATAAAATAACCAAAAAACATTATGTCTAAAAAGATAATTTTTGTTTTAGTTAGTTTTATTATTATTTCTCGTTCGCATTTTGCTTTTGCCAGTCCTGTCATTAATGAGATTATGTATGACTCGGATGGCGGAGATATTGACTGGGTTGAAGTTTACAATCCAGACAGTAGTGATGTCGATCTCACTGCACTTAAACTTTTAATAAGCAACTCCACATCAAATCATGGAATAGTAAAACATGACGGTTCAGAAATTTTACATTCTGGAGAATACGGCATCATTGTGCCCACTTCAAGCATTACAGATTTTACGAACAAATGGGGAAGTGCAGGAAATATTTTTACCGCTAGTTTTTCTTTGCCTAACGATACTGCGAAAGTTGAAATAAATGCCGGCGATAAAAATTTACCACTGTCTTCGGTGACTTACAATTCAACGCAAGGTGCAAGCGGTGATGGAAATTCTTTACAGCTGATAGATAGTTCTTGGACAGCAACTGCGCCAACTCCTAATTCAATAAACAAAATTTCTTCTCCACCAACTTCACCTTCTGGGGGAGGAGCTGTTTTAAATAGCAATACAGACAATTCAAACATTGCGGAAAATTCTTCCACGACTACTGAAATAAAGAAAAAAGAAAAAGTGGTAGAAATTCCGGCAATTAAGACGAAAATTACAGCGAGTCATTTAGTTTTTAGTGGACTTCCTGTAGAGTTCAAATCCAGCGCGACAGGACTTTCCGGTGAAGCTCTTTCTTACGGAAAATATTTTTGGAATTTTGGCGACGGGGATTCAAAAGAAACAAATGGAATAGAAAAATTCACTCATACATATTCTTATGCCGGTGAATACGTTGTCTCACTAGAATATTATTCAAATGCTTACAGTCAAAATCCAGATGCTACTGATCGAATTACAATAAAAGCTGTGCCTATACAAGTATCTATATCAAAAGTTGGAGACGAAAAAGATTTTTTCGTGGAGCTTACAAATGGTTCTGAATACGAGATGGATCTTTCAAAATGGACACTTTCCTCGGGAAGTAAGAATTTTCTTTTTTCAAAGAATACCTTGATTATGCCTAAAAAATCAATAATAGTATCGGGCAAAACAACACAATTCGTTGCGAGTGATGCGAAAGATTTGAAATTAATTGCACCGACGGGCGAGGTGGCATTTGATTATGGTGTTTCATTGACGTTGGCTGTTGTAAAAAATGATATACCAGCTCAAGTTGTCACTCTAGTCCCAGAGCAAACTGTAAAAAATACGAGCGTAACAGAAAATAAAAATTCAATAAAAATATCACCAAAAACAAAAGAGATAAAAGAAACAAAAGAACCGGAGAAAATATCGAATTTGGTTTCGGTTATTCCTGTATCCGGAGTGCAAATTCCAGCCAAAGATTTATCAGCTTCGGTGATACAGAATGACGCCATCCCAAGTAATTCAAAAAATTTATACTCAACAATAGCTGGATTGGTAGCTTTGCTTGGATTTAGTGCGGGTGCAGTGTATTTTATTCGTCACAATAAAATTGTGCCTGAAGCAGATGGAGATTTTGAAATCTTAGACGAATAATTCTATTTCTTTTCTTGTTTTATTTTTTCTAAAACTTTAGGAATCTTTTTGAAATCTTGCATTAAGGTTTCTCGCATTCCACCGTTGTATAGTGCAGCTGCTGGGTGATAAAGAGGGAAGAAGTGTTTGCATTTAATATGAGTGAATTTTTTGACTAGAAGTTTGCCGTGAATTTCTGATATTTTTTCCGTCGAGAAAAAATCATTCATCGAATGTCTACCTAAAAATATTACGAGTTTTGGATTGATGCAATTTAATTCTTCGATAAGCCATTCTCGACAGTCTTCTTTTTCTTTTGGTTCAGGGTCGCGATTGTTTGGCGGGCGATATTTGACTATGTTTGTAATATAAATATCTGATTTTGCGAAATCATGCCGCGCACCGTCGATTGAAGCGCGACGACTCATTTTTATTTCTCCAAGCATTTCATTTAAGAATTTGCCAGCTGCGCCGACAAAAGGAATGCCTTGCTCATCTTCTGATTTTCCCGGAGCTTCACCGATGAAAACAATTTCTGCATTAGGATTGCCGTTTCCGAACACCGCTTGCTTAGCTGTCTTTTTCAACTCGCATTTGCAGTCTTTTTTCCATTTTTCATTTATTTCCGCCAGCGTTTGCTCCTTTGTCATTGTTCTATTATACTATAAAGCGTTTAGTCTATTTAATAATAACTTATGAAATCAAATGTTTAAAAACTTTTTACTTAAAAAAATGCTTCGCACACAAGGCGTGCCAGAAAATCAGATTGATATGGTTATCAGCATGATGGAAAAGAATCCAGAACTTTTCAAGAAAATAGCTGAAGAAATCCAGGAAAAAATGAAAGCTGGAGTGGATCAAAACACCGCTTCAATGCAAGTAATGCAAAAATATCAAGACGAGCTAAAAAAATTGGCTTAGTTTCTATAATTTTGTTATATTCATCTCATCATGTCACTTTCAATCGGAATCGTAGGTCTGCCAAACGTCGGTAAATCGACCCTTTTTAATGCGTTGACTAAGAAATGCGTGCCAGCAGAGAATTATCCTTTTTGTACTATAGATCCGTCTGTGGGCATTGTTCCTGTGCCTGACGAACGACTTTATAAACTCGCAGATTTTTCCAAGACAAACAGAACCATTCCCGCTGTTGTAGAATTCGTGGATATTGCCGGACTTGTCGCAGGTGCATCAAAAGGTGAAGGTCTGGGAAATAAATTTCTAGCTAATATTCGTGAGACTGATGCGATATTGCATATGGTGCGTCTTTTTCCATTGACTGGTGGAGATAAAGAAATAGCTCATGTGTATGGTAATGTTGACCCAATGCGAGATATCGGAGTAATAAATCTCGAGCTTGTATTGGCGGATTTTGAAACTGTTACAAAAAGAATTTCAAATATTCAGAAAGATACCAAGAAAGGGGACAAAGAAGCTCTTTTAGAAGAAGCTGTTTTGAAAAGAGTTTACGATGCACTGGAAGCAGAAAAACTCGCAAATAGTTTAGAGTACACAGAAGAAGAACTAAAAAAAGTAAAACAATTAAATTTACTGACATCCAAGCCGATGATTTATGGGCTTAATAAAAAAGCTGGAGTAAAAAATCTAGATGAAGAGAATCCAGAATATTTTAAAAAAATGACTGATGAGATCATAAAAAATGGTTCAAATTTTATTTTAATTGATGCGAAGATCGAAGACGAATTGAAAGATTTTGAAGGAGAAGAGAAAGATATGTTTAGAAAAGAAATGGGTGGGGAACACGATGGAGTGAATGACCTTATCGCTGGATGTTATAAACTACTCGGCTTGGAAACGTATTTCACAACAGGTGTGGAAGAAACTCGCGCGTGGACTATTAAAAAAGGCAGTACTGCGCCCGTAGCTGGTATGGCGATTCATACTGATTTTAAAGATAAATTTATTCGCGCAGAAGTCGTTTTTTGGAAAGATTTACTTGATGCGGGTTCATACGGAGAAGCGCGTGCAAAAGGTAAGGTTCGTACCGAAGGTAAGGATTATATTGTGAAAGATGGGGATGTCGTAGAATTCAAGATTTGATAATTTTGAATTCGTAGATTCAGAATGTAATGTGGAATAAATTGAATTTAAAATATAATTATATAAGACACGCATTATAAAGGACACAATAACATAAAAGTGTCGCGCTTTAAAGGACATCAAATAAAATGAAAAAAGAAATTAAATTATTTTATACCAAAGATTGGAAAGATTATGAAATGCTCGACACGGGAGAAGGCGAGAAGCTAGAACGCTTTGGTAAATATACTTTTGTTAGACCTTATGAAGATGCCGTCTGGCCAAAAACACTTTCTAAAAAAGAATGGGGTAATATCGACGGTAAATTTTGGAGTTCTAAAACTGGTGCCAAGAGTGGTTGGAAAATGGAAACAGAAATAGCACCCCAATGGGAGATGTCATACAAAGATATTAAATTTTTAGCATCACCGACTTCTTTCCGTCACTTAGGATTTTTCCCGGAACAGGCGAGTCATTGGGAATTGATTGAAGAAAAAATAAAAAATGCAAAACGACCGATAAAATTTTTAAGTCTCTTTGGATACACTGGAGTCGCGAGTCTTTTTGCGCTTCGTGCAGGAGCGGAAGTAACTCACTTAGATGCATCTTCACAGACTCTTACCTGGGCAAAAGAAAATCGAGATCTCAATGGAATGTCAGAAATGCCGATGCGACTTATATTGGATGATGCGATGAAATTTATCGAACGTGAAGAAAAAAGAGGAAATAAATATGATGCGATAATAATGGATCCGCCGAAGTTTGGTCGTGGTCCGAAAGGTGAGACATGGAAGATAGAAGAAATGCTCCCGAAGCTTTTAGCACAGACGAGAAAAATTTTGAGCGATAAACCTCTTTTTGTCATTTTGACTTCCTATGCGATTGATTCTTCCTCTCTTTCACTTGGTTATGCTCTAGAAGAAACTATGAAAGATTTCAAAGGAAACACTGAACAAGGTGAACTTTGCGTTGTAGAAAAAAGTAACAACCGAATCATCCCTCTCGCCAACACTGCTATCTGGACGGCTTTTGAAAAATAAGTATTTTTTTGCTACAATATAGCTATATATTATTAATTAATAGTTATATTTTTTATGGAAACAAACACAAAGATGACCCCGAAATTTTTCTTTCTTTCGTTAGGAGTATTGATTGGTCTTATTACCACTGTCACGTCATTTTTAAACCTTGCGTTTGAGACACTTGATTTTAGATTTCCAGATGTTTTGAATGCGACATATCAATCTGGTTATTATTCATACAACTACGACGGAGCCCGCATGGCTATCGCTACGCTTATTATTTTCTTTCCGATATTTTTAATCTTGATGCGTTACTGGAAGAAAACTATTGCAAATGGTCTCAGTGTGGCTGATTCAGTTATTAGAAAATGGATGATTTATCTTATTCTTTTTCTTTCTGCGATAGTTACTGCTGTTGATTTAGTAACACTTGTGCGATATTTCGTCGCAGGAGAAATCACTACTCGATTTATTTTGAAAGTTGTCATTGCACTTGTCGTCGGTCTGGGTACTGGTGTATATTATATTCTTGAACTTCGTGAACAGAAAACTATGTGGGGATTCAAGATTGATCTTTGGTCTGCTATAAAATCTTCTGTTCTTGTTTTGATTTTAATTATTTGGAGTTTTAGTGTTATCGGTATCCCTAATCAACAGCGTACTTGGCGCCTAGACGATAAACGCGTGCAAGATTTACAAAATATGCAGTATCAAATAATTAATTACTGGCAACAGAAAGAAAAATTACCTGCAAAGATTACCGATGTTGCAAATCCAATTTCCGGATATTCTTTACCGGTTGATCCTGAATTCCAGAATGGAAAAATTTATGAATATAAAACTACCGGAGATTTATCATTTGAACTTTGCGCGACGTTTTCTGCGCCGATTCCAAAAGGTTGGGTAGAACAAAGTGGAGGAGGAATACAACCAATGGCTGTTTCTGTTTCAGATGTTGGCACAACAAATGTTTCTTATCCATATCCTGGTCCAGGCTACGGCTCAAATGATTCTTGGGATCATCAAACTGGACGAACTTGTTTTGAACGTACAATAGACCCTCAGATTTATCCACCATTTCCAAAACCAGTAAAGTAGTTCCAATATGAAAGAATACGATCATAATAAAATTGAAAAGAAGTGGCAGAAGTTTTGGGACACTAAAAAAACTTATCAGACTGAAAATAAATCAAAGAAAAAGAAATTTTATGTTCTTGATATGTTTCCATATCCATCAGGATCAGGGCTTCATGTCGGGCATCCCCGTGGTTATATCGGTAGTGATATTTATGCGCGCATAAAAAGGATGCAGGGTTTTAATGTACTTCATCCGATGGGTTATGATGCTTTTGGTTTACCAGCAGAACAGTATGCAATAGAACACAATGTTCACCCTCGTAAAGCTGTAGAAAAAAATGTTAAAACTTTTCGATCTCAATTAGACAAGATTGGTTTTTCTTTTGACTGGTCACGACAGGTGAATACGACTGATCCTGAATATTATAAATGGACTCAATGGATATTTTTGCAGATTTACAATTCTTATTATGATGCAGAAAAAAATAAAGCTAGACCTATTTCAGAACTCATTAAAAAGTTAGAAAAAACTGACAGAAATTTCAAAAAACTTTCAGAGATTGAAAAAGAAAAAATATTAATGAATTATCGTTTGGCTTACGAAGGCTACAGTGAAGTGAATTGGTGCCCAAAACTCGGCACAGTGCTTGCGAATGATGAAATAGTTGACGACAAAGATGGCAATCCTGTTTCTGAGCGCGGAGGATATCCAGTTGAAAAAAAATCAATGCGTCAGTGGTTCATGCGCATTACTGCATATGCTGATCGCCTTGCTTCTGATTTAGATGGTTTGAATTGGCCACAACACATAAAAGAAATTCAAAAAAATTGGATTGGTATTAGTCATGGAAGTGAAATTGAATTTAAAACAAACATTGATAGAAATATAAAAGTATTCACCACTCGTGCGGATACTTTATTTGGTGTGACTTATGTCGTACTTTCACCAGAACATACAAATATTGGAGAGTTTTTAGTGCAGTCGCAAAATATGGCAGAAGCTTCAAAATATATTCGTGAAGCAAAAGAAAGATTAAATAAAGGAGATATGAATAGAGAAAAAGGCCTGCCCGCCGGTGAGGCGGGAAAAACAGGAATAGAATTAAAAGGAATTAAAGCTATTAACCCAGCCAATGGCGAAGAAGTTCCAGTATGGATTGGGGATTACGTTTTGGCTTCATATGGCACCGGAGCAGTGATGGCTGTACCTGCGCATGATGAAAGAGATTTCGAATTTGCGAAGAAATATAATTTACCAACAAAACAAGTTATTGAACCAATATTTATTAAAAAGAATGGTAGTGATGGAGTAAAACCCAATTTAGAACTTATTGAACGAAATGCTGTAGTTTGTGTTGTCGAACATTGGTCAGAAAAAAAGTTTCTTTGTTTAGCTTGGAAGAAGAACGACTGGAAAGGTTTTGTTGTTGGTGGTATTGAAAATGGAGAAAATTTAATCTCTGCGGGAGAAAGAGAAATAAAAGAAGAAACAGGCTATCAAAATTTGGAATATATAAAAAAGTTAGAATATAAAATTCATTCACAGTTTTATCACGAAGTAAAAAAACAAAATAGATTTGCACATTTTGATGTCCTTTATTTTAAATTAAAAGACAGTGAACAAAAAGAGTTAGCAGAAGAAGAAAAATTATTACATGATTTAGTGTGGGTAGATAAAGAAAAAGTAGATGCATTTGTGAGTACAGACGAAGATATGCAATTTATTTGGAGAGTATTTATTAAATCACAAGCATATTTGAGTGATGGTATTCTTTCCCATTCAAACCAATTCGATGGCTTAACCTCTGAAGAAGCTCGAAAGAAAATTACCGAATTTGTCGGTGGAAAATTAGTTACAAAATACAAAATGCGTGATGCTATTTTTGCGCGACAAAGATATTGGGGTGAGCCAATTCCACTCATTCATAAAAAAGATGGGACCGTAGTTGCTGTGCCTGAGAAAAAACTTCCTCTTGTTTTGCCAAATGTTACATCTTATGAACCGATCGGCACAGGTGAGAGTCCTTTGGCAGGAGTGAAGGCTTGGGTTAAAGGCGGTTATGAGACAAATACAATGCCGGGCTGGGCAGGAAGTTCTTGGTATTTCTTGCGTTACATGGATCCGAAAAATAAAAAATCTTTTGCGGATAAAAAGAATATTAAATATTGGAAAGACGTGGATTTATATGTCGGCGGTCAAGAACACGCGACAGGGCATTTATTGTATTCTCGTTTTTGGCATAAATTTCTATATGACTCTGGTTACGTGCCGACATCAGAACCATTTAAGACTTTAAAGAATCAAGGACTCATTATGGCAAACGATGGACGCAAAATGTCTAAGCGTTGGGGTAATGTTGTGAATCCAGATGATATTGTAAAAATTTACGGCGCAGATACTTTGCGTATTTATGAAATGTTTATGGGTCCATTTGAGGAAACTGTTGCGTGGAATACAGACAGTATTATTGGTCCAAGAAGATTTATTGAAAAAGTTTGGCGTATAGGGGAGAAGGTGATGGCGAAACCAAAGAATAATTTTGGAAGATACGCTTTCGGAGGAATACAGCAAGGGTCTTCTCAAAATCATTCTTTGGTTTCTTTACAGAAACTTCTTCATAAAACAATCAAAAAAGTAACTGAAGATATAGAAGCGATGCGTTTCAATACTGCAGTTTCAGCGATGATGATACTCGCATCTGAGATGGAAAAGTCTGAAAATATAAATATAGAAGATTACAAAAAATTCTTGCAGATTTTGGCACCGTTTGCTCCACATGTGACAGAAGAATTATGGTTCTCACTCGGCGAGAAAAAATCAATCAATATTTCTGGTTGGCCAAAATGGAATGAAAAATTAATTAAAGACGAAGAGATAAAAATTGCTGTGCAAATAAATGGAAAGGTGAGAGCTGAAATAGAGATACCCGCTGACATGTTGGAGGCAGATGTTTTGGATTTGGCGGAAAAAAATGAAAATGTCAAGAAATGGACGGAAGGGAAGATCATCATAAAAAAGATATATGTCAAGGGAAGGCTTGTAAATATAGTGTTATCTTGACAATTTGCCCTAAAATACTTGCAATTTTTTTTAGATTAGTGTATAATTAAGCCAGTTAATGTATAATTAAATAGACAAAATAAGATTATAAAAATTATTGGAGTTTCATTATTAATAAACAAAAAATAAAATGCTTTTAAATACAATTAATAAATTTTTAGGACACATTTGGAGAAATCACAAGCTCTCTATTATTGCCATATTTTTGGTTGCTTCCGTTGTAACTCAGTCACATATTATGGCTACCACGCCAAATGATCCTGACCTAAATAATCTTTTTTCTCCTGGACAGACATTGAATCCAAATTGTACCCCTGAATCCGGTTGTGCTGTTGCTCCTCTTTATATCGACCACAGTGCCGTGTCTGGAACCAACCTCAACGCTCTTCTTTTTGTAGATTCAGGAGGCAAGCTCTCTAATAATTCTAGTCTTAACTGGGACGGTACTAGTTTGACTGTTGGAACAACTCCAGATTTTAAAGTAGATACTGGTACGCATTCTGTTTTATTTAATAATCAAGCATACTCTTGGCCAGCTAATCTTGGTTCAGCCACAAATAAATTTTTATCTACTGATTCAGGAGGTGTTTTGACTTGGGCGGATCCTTCAAATATAGCTTCTTTAGTTATTGCTAATCCTCCATTATCAGGTACGGGAACTTCTATTGATCCTCTTTTAATATCAACGTCTTCTGGGTCAAGCGACGGATATTTAACTTCAGCTGATTGGACTATTTTTAATGGCAAGCAAAATGCTTTAGGTTTCACTCCTGAAGATGTCGCAAATAAAGCAATTAATTTTTCAACAGTAAACAATATATTGTATCCGACTGTTCAAGCGACAAAGACTTATGTCGATGCGATGGCTTCGGGCCTTATTTGGCAGTCACCGGTGATAGATAAAGTTTCTTCTGCTCCAGGAGCCCCAAATGATACCGATAGATATATTGATTTAACTGGTTGGAGTACTTGTGTGGCGAATGATATTGTTCAATATGTTGCCGGTACTACTTCTTGGACTTGTTCTACTCCTCCAGGCACTACACCATACTGGGCTGTCTTTACTACAACCGATAAAAAGGGTTGGGTTTTCAATGGTACAGCTTGGGTGCAGTTTACTGAAATGCAAGGTTACACTGCCGGTAGCGGGCTTTCTCTTTTGGGACTTGAATTTTCTTTAAATCTGCCAAACAGCGGAGTTACTCCGGGTTCATATACTAATTCAAATATTACTGTTGATGCGCAAGGTAGAGTGACGATGGCAGCAAATGGTGCTGGTGGAGGCGGAGGAGATACTTATACTGCAACTACAGCTGTTACTCCTATTGGAGGTTTAAATGCAACAAATGTTCCTCTTAACACTCCTATTAATATGCAGACAATGTGGAATAATTTACTGCACACATATCAATCACCAGTTATAGCTTTAGGTAGTATTACTCCATCTGATCCTTTCTCTGCATCATTGGAAGTTGGTCAGCAAATTGCTGCTAACACTTACCATATACCATTTTCTGTAAGCAATACGGCCAATGTTTCTGTAATGCCAAAAGCAACTTATCCTCTATCAACCACTGGAAGTATTTCCGGATTTACTTATGCTGCACCCAATGGATCATTTGATTTTATTTTAAGCAGTCCTTATTCTAGAAGTATTCCAGGATCAGAAACTGTCACTCTAAAAGGTACCAATACTAATTCTGTAGACTTTCAAGCGGTTAAAACAGCAACTTGGTCTCACAGAACATATTGGGGATTTTCAACTCTTGCTTCTATTACAGGTCTTAGTGATTTGAACGGTGGTTCTGCACAATCAACATTCCCAACAGGTACAGCTGTCCGAGCTCCTGCGACAGTCACTGGTCCTGCTTCAAACAGCAGTTACTTCTATTATTTATTCCCAGCAAATCCAAACGGTGTTACTGCTATAACTCAAGGCTGTCTTGCCACCGGTTCTGCCGCTTGTACTCAAGCGATGAGCCCCGCTTTCTGGGATACTCCGACAACGTTAAGTATTACCAATACATATAGTTTACCAATTACTTACAATGTATTTCGTTCAGTCGATTCATTCAATATACTTGGTAGCGGTTCCAATTACTTTGGCGCGCAATAATTATTTTATTAATTTTTAATTTTTAAAATTATGCAAAAAAACTTCTACAAAAATCTATCCCTCTTCCTCCTCATAATGATAATGTCAGGTTCTTTTGCATATAACGCACTAGCCGACCTATCATTCGGTACACCATTCTTTTCATCAGGTAACTATCCAGTAGCAAACGTAAATGAATTAAAAGGAGGCTACATGCAAGTAGCTGATACTACAGCTAGAAACAATGTCATTTCTCAAAGAAGAAACATTGGAATGCTAGTCTACACCACAGGTGATTCTAAAACCTGGCGCCTTATTACTGATCCTGGAGTAAACAATCCTACGACAGATCCTGATTGGAGTGAAGTTACTTTTGGAGGGGGTGGCGGTGGTGGAACTCAATCTATTAACTCAACATTTTTTGGAATAGATGCTGGATTAAATAATTCTGCAATTACAAATGAAAATACTTTTTATGGTTGGGGTGCAGGAGCTGGCGATGTTGGAGGTTTAACTGGACAAGATGATGTTGCATTCGGTATCCAGGCATTAGCCGCAAATTCTACAGGTTCAGACAATGCTGCAATAGGTTCTTATGCTTTAGCTCAAAATATTACAGGCGGACAAAATACTGCCACTGGTAGCGCTGCACTTTATAATAACAATGGAGGAAATAGTAATGTTGCTAATGGTTTTCAAGCTCTTTGGACTAACAAAGAAGGAAACAATAACACTGCCAACGGTTATCAGGCTCTTTTCTCAAGTTCTACTATTGTAGATCTTTTTCACCATACAACTCTTTCAGGTCACGACAACGTCGCCAACGGATACCAAGCTCTTTATTCCAATCAAACAGGTTTTGAAAACGTAGCCAACGGAGCTCAGGCTCTTTATCATAACACTGCAAGTAGTGACAACGTAGCCAACGGATACCAAGCTCTTTTTTGGAATAGTACAGGAGGTGGTAACGTAGCCAACGGATACCAAGCTCTTTATTTCAATACAGCAAGCAATAACACTGCCACTGGTTCTACTGCTCTTTATGCTAATACTTCAGGTACTGAAAATACTGCCACCGGAGAATCAGCTCTCCGTGCTAACGATGTTGGGTATAACAATACTGCGACTGGAGCTCTAGCTCTTTATGTGAATACTTCAGGAAGTCAAAATACTGCTAATGGAATGGGTTCTCTTGCAGCCAATACTACAGGACAACAAAATACTGCTACTGGTGGAGCTTCTCTTCTTTCAAATACTGAAGGAAATGAAAATACTGCTGATGGTTATAATGCTCTTTATGGTAATACTACAGGAAATATTAATGTCGCCATTGGAATGGGAGCTTTGCAAAATAATACTTTAGGAAGCAATAATACTGCTATTGGAGCCAATACTCTTTTTAATATTTCTTCCTCATCAGATAATGACACCGCTTTAGGTTATAATGCCGGTGTATCTGCTGACGGTTTTACTAATGCGACAGCTATTGGAGCAAACGCTTTTGTGGGACAAAGTAATTCCCTTGTTTTGGGAAGTATAAATGGTGTGAATCTTGCAACTGCTGATGTTAATGTCGGTATTGGAACAACTACGCCAAACACTTCTTCTATCCTTGACCTTACTTCTACTACGAGAGGTTTTCTTACCCCAAGAATGACCACAGTTAATCGTGATGCTATTGGTACTCCCGCTACAGGTCTTGAAATTTTTAATACGACGACAAATCAATTTGAATTTTGGAATGGTTCTGCTTGGGTGGCTGTGGGTAGTAGTAGTGGTACTCAATCAAATAATTCAACATTTTTTGGACTAGACGCTGGAGCTGCTGTTACTGCACCAAACCTTATTTACGGAAATACTTTTTTGGGTTACAAAACAGGAAATGCTACTATTCCTTCATTCGGTATTGGATATGATAATACTGCAGTTGGAAATCAAGCATTGGTTTTAAATACTACAGGAAATTCAAATAGCACTCTTGGAACATATTCCCTTTATTCTAATACTGTAGGGGCTGATAATACTGCAGTTGGAACTGATTCTCTTTACGCTAATACTAAAGGAAATAAAAATACTGCTATGGGAGTCGATGCTTTGGCTGGTAATACTACAGCAAACCAAAACATAGCTATTGGTTATGATGCATTATTATTACAATCTTTTAGTAATTCAAATACTGATTGGGATAGCAATAATGTGGCTATTGGAGATTTTGCACTTAGATCTAACCAACCTACAAGTACATCAAATGGTGTTTTAAACACCGCTGTTGGAAATTATGCTCTTTATTCCAATACTACTGGTTATGTTAATACAGCAATCGGTCAATCTGCTCTTTATTCAAATACCATAGGTTTCGATAATACTGCAACTGGATTTGGTGCTCTTTCTTCTAACACCATAGGAAATGCTAATGCTGCCTTCGGACTTCAGGCTCTTAATGGTAACACTACAGCAACTGCCAATACGGCAATTGGTAGCCAAGCGTTGTATACCCAGTCTTTTGATAATAGTGGTACAACATATGTCAGTGATAACGTCGCTGTTGGTTATCAGTCTCTTTATAATAATCAACCAACTTCAACATCAAATGGTTTTGAAAATACAGCAATAGGTAATTTAGCGCTTCTTTCAAATACCACAGGAAGCCAAAACACCGCTATAGGTTATGCTGCCGATGTCGGTGCCAACAATCTTACCAACGCTACGGCTATCGGATATAATGCTTTAGTTTCCGCAAGTAATTCCATGGTGTTGGGTAATGGATCAGTAAATGTTGGTATCGGAACATCGACTCCTACAAGTAAATTGCAAGTCGTTGGTCTTCCTGTATATGCAAACAACGGAGATGCTATAACCGGAGGATTAACAGTCGGAGCATTTTACAGAACAGGCGGTAATCCAGATTTAGTTGCTGTTGTTCATTAATTATTTAATTTTTAAAATTATGCAAAAAAACTTCTACAAAAATCTATCCCTCTTCCTCCTCATAATGATAATGTCAGGTTCTTTTGCATATAGTGCACTAGCCGACCTATCATTCGGTACACCATTCTTCTCATCAGGTAACTATCCAGTAGCAAACGTAAATGAATTAAAAGGAGGCTACATGCAAGTAGCAGACACTACAGCTAGAAACAATATCATTTCTCAAAGAAGAAACATTGGAATGCTAGTCTACACCACAGGTGATTCTAAAACCTGGCGCCTTATTACTGATCCTGGAGTAAATAATCCTACTACAGATCCTGATTGGAGTGAAGTTACTTTTGGAGGGGGAAGCGTTACTTCTGTTACAGCTGGTACAGGATTAGATGGTGGAGCTATCACAACCTCTGGAACTATTTCATTGGCTGATACAGCTGTGACTCCTGGTGCGTATACCAATGCCGACATCACAGTGGATGCACAAGGCAGAATCACGTTAGCAGCCAATGGTTCAACAGGAGTCAGTGGTTGGATTTTAGACGGTAACACCAACGGCTCTGAAAAATACATCGGTACAAATGATAATTTTGATTTGCCATTTTATACAAATGGGGTAGAAAGATTTAGAATTACAAAAGATGGTTCTGTTTATAGCATGGGTGGGGGAGCTGTTGCGACAAATACAGCATTTGGTGGTAGTGCTTTAATAAACAATACAACAGGAGCATTTAACACGGCTTTTGGTAATAGTGCTTTATTAACAAATGTAATTGGTGCTGGTAATACAGCAGTTGGATATAGAACGTTAACAACTAATACAGCAGATTGGAATACATCTTTTGGATATCAAGGTTTAGCTTCAAATACAAGTGGTGCTTATAATACAGCTGTTGGTTATAATACATTAGCAACTAATCTAACTGGTTCTGGAAACATAGGTGTAGGTATTAATGCTTTATTTAACAATACTTCTGCAGATGGCAACGTAGCTGTTGGTGGAAGTGCTTTGTATACAAATCAAATAGGAGCCAACAATACCGCTGTTGGAACACAAGCTTTGTTTTTTAATACAGCATCTTATAACACTGGACTTGGTTATCAAGCTTTATATAACAATACAACAGGAGCAGATAACACTGCACTTGGTAGTAGCGCTTTGTACAGTAATTTAATAGGAACTAATAATGTCGCAGTCGGTAATAATGCTCTACACGATAATACTTCTAATCACAATGTAGCTGTTGGAGACAGTGCTTTATATACTAATACAAGTGGAACAAGAAATGTTGCGATTGGTTCTTCAGCTTTATATTCTAATTTAACAGGATTATGGAATACAGCTATTGGTTATGAAGCTCTATCATCGTATGCTTTGAACTCAAGCACTGCGATAGGATATCAAGCATTAAGAAATGCAACAGGAGGAATAAATGTTGCCGTTGGTTATTGGTCATTGTTAAGTAATACAACTGGTAGTTTTAATCAGGCATTAGGTACTTATGCTTTAAATGCAAATACAATAGGTGATTCTAACGATGCTATGGGATATGGTGCAATAGGATCAAATACAACTGGTAGTGAAAATGTTGGTATTGGTAGAGAAGCTTTAGGAAATAATATTACAGGGAATGAAAATACTTCTCTTGGTTATCATTCAGGCATAGGTATTACTGGAAATTACAACATTGCTATCGGTTCAAGAACAAGTGAAACAGCTAATGGAAATAATTTCAACGTAGCTGTTGGACGATATGCCCTTAACGGAAATACAGGAGGTTCCAACGTAGCGGTCGGAGTAAGTGTTTTAAATACAGCTACTGGAAGTAATAATACAGGTTTAGGTTTCTCTGCTTTATATTCAGATATAGCTGGACAGAATAATACCGCTCTTGGTTATCAAGCTGGATATTTAAATACTTCAGGTTCAAACAATGTTTTCTTAGGTAATAATGCTGGTTATAATTCTTTAACAGATTCAGACGTTTTATATATAGATAATCAAAACAGAGGAAGTGTCGCTGATGATAAAACAAATTCATTAATTTACGGAAAATTTGATGCAATTCCAGCAAACCAGGTTTTGACAATCAACGGTCAATTAAAAATATCCCAAGGTTCTCCTGGCGCAGGTAAAGTTCTAACTTCAGATGCGACTGGAGTAGCGACTTGGCAAACGCCGGCTGCGAGCGGTTTAGCAGGCAGTGGAACACTCAACCACGTCGCAAGATTTACACCAGACGGAACGACACTTGGCGACAGTTCGATGATTGATGATGGTACGAGTGTTTATAATCTTGGAGGAGGATCAGTATCGGATAATACAGCTTTCGGTAAAAATGCTTTAACTGGAAACACAACAGGTAGATACAATACTGCTTTAGGTACAGATACATTAAAAGTTAACAATGATGCTCAGTTTAACGTTGCAATCGGATGGACAGCTTTACAGAGAAATACTAGTGGTAACAGTAATGTGGCTATTGGAGCACAGGTTTTAGAATTTAATACAACGAGTGGATATAGCACAGGAATAGGCGTGGACGCTTTGGAGTTTAGTACTGCTGGTTATAATACAGCTATAGGAGCAGGAGCATTAGGAGCAACAACTTCAGGTGACTCTAACACAGGTGTTGGAGCTTATGCAGGTGCTAGAAATACAACCGGTGCAGGAAATGTATTTCTTGGAAATAATGCAGGATATTACGAAACAGGTTCAAATAAATTATTTATTGACAATCAATCTAGATTTTTAACAGACGCAGCTACCTCAGAAATTAACGCCAGAACATCAGCGCTTATTTACGGTCAATTTAATTCAAATCCAGCACTTCAAACTTTGACGGTAAATGGATTTGTTGATTCCTTAAAAGGATATGGAATTGGAGGTACAAAAATATTAGATCAAACAGGAACGCAAAATTTAATTTTATGGAAAAGTAATGCAGCATTTCCAACACCGAGCGGATCATATAATACCCTTTTAGGTAGTAATGATACTGGTACTTTCAATGTTACTGGTGGAGGAAATATAATGATCGGAGCTTTTGTTACTCCAACACTTACATCTGGTAATTTTAATACCATAATGGGATATGGTTCTGGAAGTGGTTTAACCACTGGTAGTTACAATACTTTAATTAATGGTAACATGGCAGATGGTACTGGTAGTTATAATTTAGCTATCGGTGGAGTTACTACTAGTAGTTATCAGGCAGTTTTCGGTGCATATACGTATCCATTATTGAATTGGTATATGGGATTAGGTGTTTCAGCAATAGGTGGTTTCGGTACAACAGATATGAACTGGCATGCTTCGAGTGTAAATGAAGGATGTACTGATTGTGGTTCTTCAATAACCACTTGGAGGTTTAGAGGAGGCAGGGGAACAGGTAATGGAAATAATGGAGATATAGTATTTCAAACCGCATTAACTGGCGCGAGTGGTACAACATGGAATCCATATGTTGATGTATTAACAATAAAAGGCAACACAGGAAACGTTGGTGTAAATACCGGAGATTTATACATTAAAACTCAAGGTAATGGTGTAATATTAAAAGATACCGATGCAGCGACTTGTCATCGAATAACAGTAAATTCTGCCGGCACAATTACAGCAACTGGAGTTACTTGTCCATAAACAATTAAAAATAAAAAATACTCTGATTTAAGTCAGGGTATTTTTTATTGCGTTTTTAAAACAGACTATAGTATAATAGGTAAATTAACAAAAGTCGTTAGATTTTATTATTAAATTTTTTAGTAAATTATGTTATCAAATATTTTAGATAGAATTTCGTTTTGGGCTCTTTTTGCGGTCATAGTATTATTACCAATTTTCTTCCTGCCTTTCACTAGAATTCCTGTTGAAGTTTCAAAGGGTTTTCTTTTGGTGGTAGGGCTCACTATCTCGATTATTTTTTGGATGGCAGCGCGATTTTCCGATGGCAAAATTATTTTGCCAAGGTCTTGGCTTTTGACTTCCGGTTTCGGCATTGTATTGGTTTTCCTTCTTTCAGCTATTTTTTCTCCTGCGTTGAAAGTTTCTTTCTTCGGCATGATGCTCGATTCTGGAACTTTTTGGTTTATGCTTTCAGCTTTTCTCTTGATGTTCATGTCTTCAATTCTCTTGAGAGATGTTAAAAATGCGAAGACTGTTTTAAAAGGAGTGATCGTGTCTTCAGCTATTTTAGTCATATTCCAGAGTTTACATTTATTGATGCCTCAGGCATTGTCATTGGGAATTCTAGGCGGTCAGACAGACAATATTTTAGGTTCTTTCAATGCGCTCGGTATCTTTGCCGGATTCACCGTTCTTGTTTCTTTATTTATTCTTGAATTTTTCCAAAATAAGAAAATCAAAAAATGGTTATTCAGCATCACTTTATTAATATCTCTTTTCTTGGCAATCATTGTCAACTTTTCAGTGGTCTGGGGTATTTTGGGAGTTTTCGCATTGATAATGTTTGTTTATAAAGTTTCTTTTCAAGGTTCAGAAGGCCATAAGAGAAGTTTTCCCGCAGCTTCATTCGCTGTTATTATGATCTCTCTTTTATTCTTCATGTCAGGAAGTTTTGTCGGCGGTTTTTTGCCAAGCAAACTAAGAATTCCAAATCTTGAAATCAGGCCATCTTTTTCTGCCACTATGTCTGTCGCTAAATCAGTCTTGAAAAGCAATCCTATTTTAGGTGCTGGTCCAAATAGATTTAATAATGAGTGGAATATGTATAAGCCATCCATAATCAATGCAACTCCTTTTTGGGATACTTCTTTTGACTCTGGAATGGGTACTTTGCCTACTTTTGCAGTTACGACAGGATCTCTGGGTATTTTGTCTTGGATTATTTTTATGGTTCTTCTTTTGCTTACCGGAATAAGACTGCTTTTTGATTTGAAGAGCAAGGAAGAATTGGATATTCAATCGATCTTTTTCTTAGCAGCTTTTTATCTGTTTATTTCAGCTTTCTTTTATTCTGTTGGAATTGCGTTATTTCTTTTAGCTTTTGCATTTACAGGAGCTTTCATAGGAGTTTCGACCCTCAATCATCCAAAAGGGAATATTGTTATTTCTTTTCTAGATGATCCTAGAAAAAGTTTCTTCTCGATACTCTTGCTTGTGTTGGCGATGGTTGCCACAGCATCTCTATCATTCAAATACATGGAACGTTTTGCTTCTATTGTATATTTCCAGAAAACATTTTCTGCACAATCTGTTCCAGACGCGCAGTTAAATATTTCTAAAGCTCTCACTCTTTATTCCAATGATTTATATTTGCGCACATATTCACAGACACAGATTGCTAAAATAAATTCTTTAGTTTCAAAAGGCCAGTCTATTTCTGAATCAGATAAAGCTGATTTGCAGACAAGCTTTGATCAGGCTGTCTCCAGCTTGCAAGCAGCAGAAGCTTATGATCAAAATAATTATTTAAATTTCAGCGCTTTAGGTGCCGTATATGAAGCAGTTGCTCCGCTAGGAGTAACTGGCGCTTACGATAAGGCTCTAGTTGCTTATCATACCGCCTCAAGTCTTAATCCATTGAATCCAGGAATTAAGTTCGCATTAGCTCGCGTATCTTTCGCGAAGGGAGACATGAAAGGAGCAAAAGATTATGCCACTGAAGTTCTTTCTCTTAAATCAGACTATGTTGATGCTTTAGTTCTTCTTTCTCAAGTAGCTAAAAATGAAGGAAATAATGCAGACGCGCTTTCATATGCACAAGCAGCTTTTTTGATCAATCCTCAGAATAAAAATCTGGAACAATATGTCAATTATCTAAAAAATCCCGTAGTTGATAATTCAAGTACTGTAAAAGATAACACTAATAATAAACCTGCAAAAACTCAATAATATTGAAATAGATATTGAATGGAAAAGATACTGAGAATTTTAGGAAAAGAATTTGGAAACTTAAACCAAGCGGCGTTGCTTTTGGGCATCTTCACGCTTTTCTCGCAAATTCTCGGGCTTCTGCGAGATAGAACTATTGCACACGTTATCGGTCCATCAGCGCAACTCGATGCATATTATGCGGCTTTCAGAATACCGGATTTGATTTTTATTTCTATCGCATCACTGGCTTCTATCACAGTACTCATACCTTTTTTGGTCAGCAGAATGCCCGAAGAGAAGGTGAGTCCTGAAGCTAGAAAATTCTTGAATGATGTTTTTACTGTGTTTTTTAGCACAATGATTTTAGTTTCTTTTATTGCCTTTTTGTTGATGCCTTATTTGGCACATTTCATCGCTCCTGGATTTACGCCATTAATGCAATCAAAGGTAATAGTGATGTCTCGTATTATGCTTCTTTCTCCGATATTGATGGGTCTTTCCAATCTTTTTGGAACAGTCACCCAGCTTTTCCGTAAATTCTTTATCTACTCGCTTAGTCCTATTTTTTACAATTTCGGCATCATTATCGGAGTTTTATTTTTGTATCCAGTTTTCGGTATTTACGGTTTGGCTATCGGTGTCGCACTTGGTGCTTTGATGCATTTTTCAATTCAGGCTTTTGCTTCTTCTGGTTGCGGATTTGCTCCTAGATTTTCTTCTTCAGTTAATTTTACAGATATTAAAAAAGCAATCCAAACATCTTTCCCTAGAACCTTAGGTCTTGCCTTCAATAATATTGCGTTGATTGTCATTGTCGCTCTCGCGTCGTTTTTAAAGAGCGGTTCTATTTCGATTTTTAATTTTTCGTGGAATCTTCAATCCGTACCCTTAAATATTATTGGTGTGTCGTATGCGGTAGCCGCTTTTCCTACTTTAGCGAAATCATATGGAGCTGGACATAAAGAGGAATTTAAAAAACATTTAAAATCAGCTGCGAATCAAATTATTTTTTGGTCCTTGCCGATAACTTTTCTTTTCATTGTTCTTCGAGCGCAGATCGTGCGCGTTATTTTAGGTTCAGGATCTTTTTCTTGGGAAAATACTCGTCTTGTTGCAGCATCATTAGCAATCTTTTCTGTTTCAGTTCTGGCGCAGGCGATGATCGCTCTTTTGTCTCGAGCTTATTATGCTTCGGGGGATACAAAGCGTCCTCTTAGTGTGAATTTATGCTGTTCTATTTTAATTATATTTTTATCTTATTTCTTTATCCATGTTTTTGAAAACTTTGCTTCATTCCGTTATTTCATAGAATCAATACTGAAAGTTTCAGATATTCCTGGCACAGAAGTATTGATGTTGCCTCTGGCATATTCTGTGGGTACAATTTTAAATTTTATTTTGCATTGGATTTTTATCAAGAGAGATTTTATGGGAGACGAATCATTTATATCTAAAACTTTTTTTCAAAGCCTTGGCGCGTCATTTTTCATTGGTCTCGTATCTTATTTCTGCTTAAATATTCTTTCTCCAATTTTTGGAACCACCACTTTCTTGGGTGTTTTTTTGCAAGGATTTATTTCAGGAATTGCAGGAATCATAGCGGGAGTTTTAGTTCTTTATTTGCTTAAAAATGAAGAGTTGAAAGATTTGATCAAAACTCTCAGAACAAAATTCTGGCATGCGAAAATTATCGCTCCGTCTCAAGAAGAGCTTTAAAATTAATCTATTTTCTGTTAAGATGTCTTTATGGACCTAAAGCATATTAGGAATTTTTCAATTATTGCCCACATCGACCACGGTAAAAGTACCTTGGCAGACAGAATGCTTGAAATAACACACACAATTGAAACAAGAAAAATGCGTGATCAAGTGCTGGATTCTATGGAATTGGAACGAGAACGTGGAATCACAATAAAGATGCAGCCTGTTCGAATGGAATATAAATTTGGCAATGAAAATTACGTTTTAAACCTGATCGATACTCCTGGGCACATAGACTTCTCTTACGAGGTTTCTCGCGCTTTAAAGGCCGTAGAAGGCTCTATTTTACTCGTTGACTCGACACAAGGCGTGCAGGCGCAAACACTCACTACGCTCGCTATGGCGCGCGAGGGAGGGCTCAAGATTATTCCTGTCCTTTCAAAGATCGATTCGCCTTTGGCAAGAGTCGAAGAAATAAAAGAAGAAGTTGTGAAGCTTTTAGACTGTGATCCAAATGAGATACTTTTAGTTTCTGGGCGTACTGGAGAAGGAGTAGAGGATCTTTTACATGAAGTCATAAAACGCATAGCTCCACCGAAAGAAAGTTATCAGGGAGATAATAATTTACGCGCGCTTGTTTTTGATTTTAAATATTCAAATCACAGGGGAGTTATTGTCTATATTAGAGTCTTGGATGGAAAAGTTTCTAAAGGAGACAGTTTGATTTTTTCTGCTTCGAATGAAAAATTTAACGCACTCGAAGTCGGTACATTTTCACCTGAAGAAACACCGAGAGATTTTTTATCGGCAGGAGATACAGGTTACATAGTGACAGGTATTAAAAAGCCAGGCATTGCATCTGTCGGAGATACGATAACTTTATTAAAAAATCCATTGCCGGCATTGGGAGGTTATATGCAACCTCGACCTGTCGTCTGGGCATCTATTTTTCCAGAGGATGCAGATGATTTTACAGAATTAAAAGCAGCGTTAGGAAAATTAAAACTTTCTGATTCAGCTTTTTCTTATGAAGAAGAATCAAGCGGATCTTTGGGCAGAGGTTTCCGATGCGGATTTTTAGGAATGCTTCATTTGGAAATAATTTCTGAAAGATTGAGAAGAGAATTTGATTTGGAATTAGTTATTACGACGCCTTCTATTACCTATGAGGTGTTGATGAAAAATGGCAAAAAAGAAAAAGTATATTCTCCATATTATTTTCCGGATGATGGTGATATTCAAATTGTGTTTGAACCGTGGGTAATGGTGAAAATAATATCTCCCGCAGCTTATTTGGGAAATATTATGCAGCTTCTTTTTGATCATGAAGCGGAAATAGGCGAGACGGAGAATTTCGGTGACAGTCGTTCAGCAATATCTGTCAAAATGCCTTTGCGAGAATTGATGCGTAATTTCTTCGATGAATTAAAAAGTGTTTCTTCGGGTTATGGTTCTATCTCTTATGAAATAGGCGATATGCGCGAAGCGAATGTTACTCGTTTGGATATTCTTGTGGCTGATGAACCGGTGGCTGCCTTTTCTCGTGTCGTATCAAAAAAACGAGTGGAAGAAGAAGCAGAAAATGCAGTTGAGAAATTACATGGAATTTTACCGAAACAGATGTTCACGACAAAAATACAAGGCAAGGCTTTGGGACGCATTATTTCTTCTAGGACTATGCAAGCTTTCAAGAAAGATGTTACTCAGCATATGTACGGCGGAGATATAACTCGAAAAATGAAACTGCGCGAAAAGCAGAAAAAAGGCAAGAAGAAAATGAAAGAGCGCGGACGCGTAAATATTCCGCAAGATGTGTTTTTAAAGATGATGCGCGCAGGAGATAAATAATTTTATTGCGGTCGCAAACTTGGAATGTATAGCAAAATCATACTGACGATAACTAGTAGTCCGACTATCGCCCAAGCTATCTGTATTCTCTTTTGATGTTTTTTATTGAAAAGCATATAATCATAGTATCAGATTATGAAAAATTTTCAAGAAAAAAGAAGGTTTCGTGCTATTTTAGAATCCAGACCTGTTTTAGCTTTGCTTCTTATTATGACTCTTGTTTTTGCTTGGAGTGTGATGGGTATTGTCAGTAAAGCTGTGGAGGCTTCTAAAAATAAAAAAATAGCGGAAGATAAAATAGCAGAATTGCAAAAAAATCAAGAAAAACTTTCAGCTGATATTCAAAATTTACAGACAGACAAGGGAAAAGAAGCAGCTGTTCGAGAAAAATTTGGTCTAGTAAAAGATGGCGAGGGAATAATAGTAGTGGTTCAAGATAAAAATCAACCAGAAACTACAGCACCTAAACAAAATGGATTCTTTTCTTTTTTTAAAAATCTACTTAAATAAATTGCGCTAATATTAGAGTATGATAAAATAGATTTATTAAAAATAATAATTTAAAAAATATGGAAAAAAAAGTATTAATTTATTCAACGCCTTCTTGTCACTTTTGCCACTTAGCGAAAGATTATTTCGATGAAAATAATATAGCTTACACTGAGTATGACGTAGCGGCTGATTTAGAAAAAAGAAAAGAAATGGTTGATAAGAGCGGACAAATGGGCGTGCCGGTAATAATAATAGGGGACGAATTGACTGTCGGTTTCGACCAGCCCAAAATCGCTTCGATGTTGGGACTTTAAAATATAAAGATTTAAAAATAAAAAACACCAGCTAATGCTGGTGTTTTTTATTTAATAAAACGACATAATAAAATTTTTGACAAGTCAAAGGTAAGATGGTAATCTGTAGACAGAAAACTTATTAAATAGAAAACTGGAATTTTGCCGACAACCAGAAAAAAAGGTAGGTGTTCATTAAAAAAGACCTTTAAAAAGGTAAAAAACTATGAAAAAATCAACAACTAATGTGATGGCGTTCTATCATCAGAACGGAATCATTCCAAGTTGGAAGCATGCAGGTACTTTTGCAGGAACTAGTGGTCATATTGCGACCCTTCCTGATATTATTACTGCTCGACTTGCAACAAAACCAGGGGAAGTTCCTTGGGAAAATTATTTTACAACCACATCGTCTGAATATATGTGGAAGAGTAAAGGTGGTACAAGTATTATTATTGTTGCTCATGGCGATAGTCCCATGGCAACCTTAAAAGGTGTTTGTAGTGCTTACCGTCATTCATTTAAAGACAAGACGAGAAAAATAGAAGGTGGTAGGATTTCTGAAAAGGAATTTTATGATCTTGAAAGTGGTAAGTATGGAGAAGTTTCAATTGTCGATTTGAGTGAACTCGCAAATAAATATTTATATTTGTTTTGTAACACTACAATTCGTGCTAGTGAAGCATTAAGTGACCCTTTGATGAAAGCCCGTTTAGGAAAAAGGGCAGAGGATTATATTAGATACCATGCAAAGTTGGCAAAGGAGTGGCATTTGGAAAGGAACCTTAACATTGAAGATCCATTTATTTTAACGATGGGTGGTGCACCTTCTCCTAATTACGGGCGTAGTGAAAATGATGGTAAGGGTTTTAAATCTAATTTTGAAAGGATAGGTATACCTTTTGCACATCTTCTTTCTATCAGCGGCTTAGCTCATTTACATCATGAAGGACAAAGAAGTCCTAGTTTGGTTTCTGATGTAGATTGTCATGGGTGGACAGACGGTACAAGATTTATTGGAGTACGAAGTTCGGATATGATTAAAAATATTCATATTGGTCCCGACACTCATCGTTTATTAAGAGAAAAATGGCCAAGTTTAATGAAAAGTACTTTTCAGCCTAAAACTTTCCCTTTGTATGTGCTAATGAAGTTTGGAAAAAATACATGGTTTACTCAAAAAAGAAAAGTTGGCGCATGTATGGATAATGGTGAACCTGAATTTCATGTAAAAAGTCTTCAAAAGTCTGGTCAGCCCATTGATTTTATTACCAGTATCGGTGGGTATCATGGTTTTTTTAAATATGACATAAAAGAAGTTGAAAAAATTAACACGTACAATTGTAATGCATATTCTGTTGTTGGTGATGTACAAACTTTATGGAATGGGGGAAATCCTGAATATCATAAAACAAAAGTACAATTTTACAGAGCAGAAATTGACACGACAAAATGTTTAATGAAAGAAGAAGAGCTTTGCAATGATTATGATAAGTTAATGCTTCTAATAGCAAAATAAATTAATTAAAAACACCTGTAATATTTACAGGTGTTTTTTGTATTAGAATAGATTTTTATTTTAACGGCTTAAAGTAGTATCTTTCGATACCTACAACCTCTCCAGTATCTTCATCGATAAAATCTTCTTTGTGTTTTTTTAATTTAAATCCAGCATTTTCCAATCCATCTACATAATCAGAAAGGTCAGATTCGTAATTAAAATTCTTTTCCGGACAAATAAACCAAATTTTTTTATTGTCCTTTTTTGTTTCTTTTATAAGGTATTTAAAAAGTTTTAAAACAAAAATAAGGCCGTATTTTTCTCTTAAATTATCAAGATTCAGATCATATGCCTTAGCCTGATCGAGTATTTCCTGGTGGTATCTATTAACTTTTCTCATGTTTTTCTCTTTTTAAGAACTGTTTGACTTACATTTATTTAATAAAATAATATCACAAAAAGATTGACGAGTCAAAGATTTTATAGTAGTGTGGAAGATAGAAATAAAAGTAGTACTAATTAAAAAATAAATAAACATGGAGAGCATGATCGATTTAAAAGATTTTAAGGGTCTTAAAAAAGACTCTGAAATCCAAGATAAAAATAACAAAATATGGACTGTTTTAGTTGCTAACTGTGGAGGACCAGGAAAATATCCAACGCATCTTTTAAGCCGCCCTGTGAATTCCATTAATGTACAAGATTATGTATTCCACAATGGAACACATATGCGCTTTTTGGATGACACAAATAAAGAGGATGCTGGTGCTATATGTGGTGATTTTGAAAGAGAGCGTCCACAAGGACTGACTGTATCATAGTTTGTTTAATTTATTTAAAACAAAAAGGCTGACACTTTTAATGTCAGCCTTTTATTGTTTTTATGTGCCGAGACCCAGGGTCGAACTGGGGACCTATCCCTCTTCAGGGGAGCGCTCTACCAACTGAGCTATCTCGGCATGTTTATTTTATTTTCAAAACTTTTTAACTTATTTTCTTTATTTGGCGTTATCAACCAAAACAGTCATCTCGGCTTGCGTGTTTATTTTTTAGGTAAATAATTACCTATATTTTTTAATTGATCAATACTAGCACCGGAATCCTGCATAAATTTCTGCAATTGCGTCACATATGGTTGCAAGAAATAATAAGATCCAAAAGTGATGGCAATAATAACTATCCAATACATTACACGCATAAAAGATGCGATTTTTTGCGCACGTCTCATGCTGTGAAGCATTTTATTATTCTCCTCGGATAATGCGTATGTATTTTCAAGTAATTGCTTTGATTCAGGATCCATAATGGTATTTTAGCATAAGACTTATAAAAAGCCAATTTTAAATTTGTGTCCTCGGCAGGAATCTTTCCTTACAGGAACAGTATACCTTTTCGCTCTGATTTCATCAGAGAACGAAAAGCTTTTCGATTTCTGCTCGAAATAAAGCAGTTTATTTCTCTTGTGTCCTCGGCAGGAATCGAACCTGCAACTACTCCTTAGGACGGAGTCGTTATATCCATTTAACTACGAAGACTTATTTAATAATCTAACACATAAAGTGTGCAAGAAAAAGCAAATTTATTTCGCATATTAAAATTTTATTGTTATAATAAAAATATGGATAAAAAAATTCACATTCTCCTTGTTGATGAAGATGAGATAAATCGTCGGTTCTTCGGCTCCAAATTAGCTTCTGCTGGATTTGAGGTTTTATATGGAAAGGATGGCAATGAGGGACGAGAAATAGCACGACGCTTTCAACCAGATCTTATCTTGATGGATATAAACATGCCTGTGATGGATGGTATAAAAACTTCCAGTTTACTAAAAGAGGAAAAAGAAACTTCTAATATTCCAATTATTTTCTTAACTAATGTAGATTTATCAATTGAAGAAGAAAAAGCAGTAAAAGAGCTGGGGGTGTTGGGATGCATACCAAAATCAATTGAGGCTGAAGAATTTATAAAAATTGTAAAAAAAGCCCTTTCAAATCACGCAGATAATTAAAAAAGCACTGATTGATTCAGTGCTTTTAAAAACAGATTTAATTTTTACAATTCCTGTTTTTCAAATTTGTCATAATTAACCTTGCCATTTTTTAGATATGCTTTTATGTCAGGAATTACTCTTTGAAATTCCAGTACGCTCATGCTTTTAGAACAGTAATAAATATCAGAGTTTTCTCTATCAAAACCAACAGCCACTCCTTTGTTTTTAGTGCAATCTATTGTAACTTCACGACTTTTATTTTTAGCAGTGAAGGACCAAATAATGTCGTAATTAATAAAATCGTCCGCTTTACTTTGTTCATCTTGAACAGCATTCTCAAAAAGGGGAGATACTTCTTCTTTTAATAAAGAAAGGAAATTTTCCCTAAGTTTGTCGAAGTTAAAATTAATATCTTTAAATTTCATGTTTCTTAAGTTTTAAAAGGTTAAATAAAATAAGTTGAGGGAATATATATCGGGTTTATTAATTTAACGGATAAAAATCCAACAAATTCAATCTAAACTGATACTAGCATAAAAATATTGACAAGTCAAGTTAATTATGCTAATCTATGGGGGCTGGTAAATCGATGTAACGGATCAGCATAGTCGTGAGTGAACTCTACGACTTGGACAGTTACCCCTTATTGCTAATGGCGTTCTCGCTCTCAAGGGAAACATTGAACGCGATCAAAGACCCGATTTTGTCCTGTTTGTGATTTTATGGCTAAATCGGCTTAGACCTGTGCTCTATCGCAGAGGCAACCCCATCAACATAGTTGGTGGGGTTTTTATTTTATGTTATATAGATTTCACTTTTACGCTTGTTTTTTTCTCTTTGTCTATTTTTGGAAGCTTTATAGTGAGTAAACCGTGTTTTTCTGTCGCTTCAGCTTCTTCGGGGTCGACTTCTTGGGGAAGGAGTATCGTTCGAGAGAATGTACCCCAATAAAGTTCTTTTGTAAAATAATTATCTTCGTCTATTGTGCGAGATTCTTCGCGCTTGCCTCGGATAGTGATCATATCGCGAGCGATGGTGAGTTCTAAATCTTCAGGCTTTACTCCAGCGACCATTGTCTGCACAATTATGTCTGTAGGTGTCTGATACACATCCACAGTGAGCTCAGCTTCTTCAACTTCTTCTTCCATCCAGTTGCTAGGAATTTTTTGACCTCCTCGCACTGACACTCTTTTTGTCTGTTCCTCTTGCTCCTGTTCTTCGTCAGCACGAACACTTCCTGTTAATCTCTCAAAAAACGATTTTCTTTTATTATTTAACATATTTTTTTTATGAGCAATTAATATTCTCCGCTCATTCTTCTTATTTTTTCAAAAAGTAACATATTGATAATGGTTGCGACCCACAGGAAAGCGAAGACTTTCAAAAAATCGCTTCCGTTATTCTTCATTATAAAAAAATTAAAGGCACTATGCAAGGAAATAGCTAGTATAAGTCCCATGAGAAGATACCATTTTTTTTTCCAATCTTTAATAAAGAAAGAAAGTCCGAGAGAAATGCCGACTATTCCGCTCGATACGGCATGCAATAAGGTAGACCCCAAGAATCTTAATTGGCTTGTTAAAAGTCCTACAGTTGATTGATTTAATGAAAGTGGTTTTATTAAAAAAAGCATATTTTCCAGCGCAGCGAAACCTAAAGCTACGGTTATCATGTAAATAGGCCAGTCTATGGGATTTTTTACATAAGACGTTCTAAAAAGAATTGTCATAACAGCCAAATATTTTATTAATTCTTCGGCCGTGGCCCAGCTGATGATCTGCCATTCATTAACGTGAATATTTGTTTGAAGAAATTTTTCGATTGGCAACACGAAAATAACCGCGATCATGCCGATAATGAAACAAATAGTTAAAAGGCCTTTTGGTTCCGGTTTTTCTCTATTCTCACGGAGCCAAAACCATAGCCAAAAAAGTGCGGGGACGATTCCACCCAAGAGTGCCAAGCCTAAAATTTTTGGATCGTTATTCATTTGGCCACTTCTCTATTATTAAAAGATTTTTATTTTTTTTAGGAATCATCGACCAAATTTCTTCGGTGACAAAAGGCATAAATGGGTGAAGAGTTCTAAGACAATCTTTCCAAATTGAAACTAATGCGTTTTTTCTTTCTTCAGCTTTTTCACCGCCAGCTTTTATTATTTCTTTACTTTCTTCGATTATTTCATCTGCAAATCTGTGCCAGATATAATGATATATTTTTTCTGATGCGATATGAAAACGATAATTTTCCATATCTGATGTTATGTCTTGATATATTTTTTTAAATTCTTCTGTTAGATCATTTTGGATATTGTTTTCAAAATTATTTTCACTGACATTATCTAAGACGAAGCGGGTAATGTTCCAAATTTTATTTGCAAAATTTTTATAACCTTTTATTTTGTTTTCATCTATTCTGCTATCTGTGCCTGGAGCCGTACCTGTAACGAGAGCCATGCGTCCAGCATCAGCGCCAAATTTTTGAGCAATATCGATAGGATCGATTCCATTGCCGAGAGATTTCGACATTTTGCGTCCTTTTGCATCGCGGACTGTGCCGTGAAGATAAATAGTTTTAAATGGGATTTCTCCAAGAACATATTCACTCATGAGTATCATTCGAGCAACCCAAAAGAAAATTATTTCACTACCTGTTTCTAGTACATCTGTCGGATGATATGTTTTTAAGTCTGCTGTTTGTTCTGGCCAACCGAGCGTGGAAAATGTCCACATGCCGGAAGAAAACCATGTGTCCAATGTGTCTTCATCTTGTTTCCAGTTTTCACCTTCAGGGGCTGTTACTCCGCAGTAAACTTCATCTTCACGACTCGCCGTGAGCGAAGCCGAACGGTACCAAACAGGAACTCGATGTCCATACCAAATCTGCCTTGAAATGCACCAGTCGCGCAAATTTTCTATCCAGTGGAAATATGTTTTTGAAAAATAATCAGGAATTATGTTTATATTTCCATTTTCTAATGGCTCACGCATTAACTCCTTCAGAGTCTTATTATCGCGTTCTTTGATAGGCTTATTTACATTTATAAACCATTGAAGTTTTGGAAGAGGTTCGATGATTCCACCTGTGCGTTCAGCTGTAGAAATATTTTGTTTTATTTCTTCTTCTTTTTCTAAAAGTTTTTCTGCGCGAAGCCATTCTACAATTACCTCTCTTGCTTCAGTTGTTTTCTTGCCCAATAAATTATCTGCACCTACTGTCATTTTGGCATATTCGTTTATAACTTGTGGGCGAGGGAGGTCGTGCCTATCAGCTATTTCCCAGTCAGTCATAGAGTGTGCGGGTGTGACACCAAGCGCGCCAGTACCAAAAGCTGGATCGACTTCTTTATCTGCAATTATTTTTATGTGAATAGGAACTCCACAGAATACTAAATCATATTCTTTACCAATAAAGTTTGTGTATCTTGTATCTTCTGGATGCACTGCGACTGCCACGTCTCCGACTTTTGTTTCTGGACGAGTGGTAGAAATTGAAATAGGGAAGTCTTTTGAATATTTAAAAGTGTACATTTTTGCTGTACGTTCTTCGTAAACAATTTCATCGTCGGAAATAGTTGTCTGTCCTTTCGGATCCCAGTTTATAATTCTATTACCGCGATAGATTATGCCATCGTCGTACATTTTTTTGAAAACAGTATTGACTGCGAGATTTCTTTTTTCATCCAAAGTAAAAGCTTCTCGAGACCAATCGCAAGATGCGCCCATAGTTTTTATTTGAGAGATGATCGTATCATGACTTTGCTGAGCAAATTCTTTTATTCTTTTCAACATTTCTTCTCTACCTAAATCATGGCGAGATTTTCCTTCTTTTTTTTGAATTTCTTTTTCAACTTTTGACTGAGTGGCTATCGCAGCGTGGTCTGTGCCAGGGAGCCAGAGTGTTTTATATCCTTGCATGCGTTTATAACGGATCATTATATCTTCAAGAGTGATCATTAATGCGTGACCCATATGAAGGACACCAGTCACATTTGGAGGTGGCATTATGATAGTAAAAGGATTTTTCCTGTCATCGGGCAAATTGTCCGGATTAAAAAAACCGCTCTCTTCCCAAAGCCTGTAGATGTTGCTTTCTGTTTCAGCCGGATCGTATGGTTTTAGCAGTTTTGGATTAATTTCCATCCTTATAATATAGCATTTTTAAGTTATTTTTTAAAGGTGCATATATCCTTCAGCTTTTATTTTTGAGGCGCCGATTTTTTTTCCTTTTTTTATAAATCTGAAATATCCTGTTATGCCTATCATCACAGAATTATCGGTAGAAAGTTTTTTGCCAGGAAATAGAATTTTTTGTTTCAACCCTACCATTTTTTTTATTTCTTTTCTTAAATGTTTATTAGAAGATACCCCGCCCGCCACCACGATTGTTTTGATATTGTATTTTTCTATAGCTTTTTTTGTTTTGTAAATTAAAGTTTCAACTACGGCATTTTCAAATTCTGTTGCTATCTGCTTTTTAGTTTTGTCGTTTAATTTTCCAATTTTCTGAGTTAGGTATAATACGGCAGTTTTTAATCCAGAAAAAGAAAAATCAAAATTTTTACTGTACATCATCGGGCGAGGTAATTTTATTTCTTCCGGAAGATTTTTAAAAGTTTTCCTGCCTTGTTCTGCCAGCTTTGAAATTTCCGGTCCGCCAGGATAGGGAAGTTCGAGCATTCTGGCAACTTTATCAAAAGCCTCTCCAGCTGCATCATCCAGTGTCTCGCCGATGACTTCGTATTTCATCCAATCTTTTGAAAGCACCAATTCCGTATGTCCGCCGGAAACAAGCAAGGAAAGAATAGGGAATTTTATTTTTGGAATGGAGAATTCACCTTTTTGTTTTCCAAATACAGAAAGAATATGACCTTCCATATGATTAACTGGTACAATGGGAACTTTCCATTTTTTAGCTAGTTCTTGCGCGAACATTATTCCTGTCCAAAGTGCAGGTTCGAGGCCTGGGCCGGAAGTGACAGCTATTAAATCAAATAGTTTTCCGCCTCTACGGCGGATCGCCGAAGAGGCGATTTTTTTACCCGCTTTTTTTAATGTTCTTTCAAATAAAATCGGAAGATTTTTTTGATGTTCTCTTTTGGCTAGCATGGGGTACACTCCACCGAAAGGAGCGTGTATTTTTATTTGAGAATTCAAGCTGTCCGCCAAAACTCTAAAAGAAGGATTTTTAATTCCTCCTTTTATTTCCAATATACTTATTCCTGTTTCGTCGCAGGATGTTTCGATTGCGAGTATTTTCATATATGTCATTAATTAAAACGTTCGTTTATACTATCAAAATAAGATCTTTTTTGAAAGGGGAAGTGTTTAAAGATAAAAATTTATAAAAATTGCAAAATAAAAAGGGGTTCATGAATTATTTCATGAACCCCTAATTTTAATTTCGCATCGCTATGTCACATTCTGATACTTGCAAAGATTTTTCAGTACTTCTCACATTTCTTTGTCCTTTAATGTTTCGGTATTTGATATCTCTGAAGTGTACCGGTTTGTTACTTGTCCTGATAGCGGTAGTTACATCTTTATTTACTTCCTTTTTACTGAAAGGAGAACATAATAAAAATCCTAACGCTATTCCAGCAAACATGTAAACACCGGTAGCAATCATATTATCGGAAGTGATCCCTCCAGCTAAATTTATTTGTACTAATGCAATTAGTGCAAAAAACCCAATGGTCATTGCGAAAACTTTTACTTTCTTTTTCATTTTTCTTTTGCCCACCTACTTGACTCAGCAGGACTTGTTTTTTGGTTTAATGATCTTATCTGAACCAAGTATATCAGATAATATACAACTTGTCAAGCCCTTTAATATGCTTAAAAAATAAGCCTTTTGTGCGCGATACAGGATTCGAACCTGTGACCTACCCCACGTCAAGGGGTCGCTCTACCAACTGAGCTAACCGCGCATGTAACCTATAATAGCTATTTTTTAGTAAATTATCAAATATTTTAGGAAAATAAAAAAGCTCTCACATTTCTGTGGAGCTTTAATTTAAACCATGTATCAAATAAATGAACTTTCTGAACCCTTACCCAAACTTTTCCATCGTCTTAAGTATTGAGCTGTTCTGGAAGTAATTTGTTTACGTTCAAGCAGTTCTTCAATTAAACCAAGTTTGGCATTTTGAAATCTTTGGTACATTTCAATTTTTTTCTTTTCTGCAATAAAGCTTGAAAATATGGCTTGTGATAATAATTCTTTGTTTTTCTCGCAAATGGCAAGTGCATCAAGATATTCTTCAATTGAACCACCAAGACTAAGAATACCATTGAGGTTTTCTTTCCTCATCCGTTTAAGATTCTTGATCGTTTTTTCAATATCTTTTTGGACGTTTTCATTTTTGCCAGCGTACCGCATTGGCCAACAATTGATTATCAGATTGATGATTTCCTTAGTTTCATTATTGAAACGATTTATGTTTAACATGATATTTAGTTTTTAAGGTTTAACAATAACAAATTTATTTATCCAAACAATATCACAAAAATATTGACGAGTCAATAAATGTTTGATAATATAATGACAAGATTCAGTTGTTTGAAATATTTGTTTTAGCAGGCTATTTGGTTGATTTTCCCAGCTCCTTTATGAGGGTTGAGAAAATTAACTAAATTTATGTCTAACTAAAAACTAAAAAAATGGAAACACAAACTGTAAAATCAAAAATTCCAAAACTTTCTAATTCATTTTTTCCTGATTGGTATAATCGTCACGGAATAAAAATGAAGGTTGTTGTTAGTAGTGATGTTTATGTATATCTTAAAAATGGTGATGTTGCCAATTTAACTATTACGAAAGAAGAAGAAAAAGGCAAATTCCAATTAAAATACGAAATAAGGTTTTCTATTAGGGAAAGTATTGAGGGAATAATAATTCTTAATAAAAAAGCTCTCAGTGGTGCATTTGGTTTATCTGATTATTGTCCTAATGGGTCAGAATGGTTGATTGAAAGATATGGAGGCAATTCTGCTTATCAAGGAAGATATATTCGTTGGGAAGATTTTTTAAATTTACCATGTCCAGGAACTTCTCATGATGGTGATCCAAATTTATCTATATTTTTAGATGGTAAAATAAAAATGGCGGTTAAGAATTTATTGGATAGTAAATAAAATTTTCGTTCTAGTTTAAGTATAAAACACTCTTGTTAATTAGGGGTGTTTTTTTTATTTTCTATATTTTATACAGCAAAGTTCTCTAATATCTCAAGTTCTTCTTTGGAATTTGCTCCCAAGGCTTCGTGATTATCTATCTTAATTGTTTCGATTTTTTCTTCCTCGCTTTTTGCTATCTTTAAAAGATCGGTCAGGTAATATTCTTTCTGATTGTTGTCGTTATTTATTTTCTCTAAATTTTCCCAAAGCCATTTTGCTTCAAAACAATAGCATCCGACATTTATTTCTTTTATTTCCTTTTCTTCTTCTGTCGCGTCTTTGTATTCTTTAATACCGACGACTTCGCCATCTTTACGCAGAATTCTTCCGAGAGCAAGAAACGCTTTGCGCCAATCAAAAAAGTCGGGGACTTCGGTCGTAGCGAAAGTTATTTTTGACTTTGAGTCTAATTGTTTCTCTATCAGGTTCACTATTGTCTTTGCTGAAATGAAAGGCTGATCTCCAGAAAGAACTACGATTTGTTCAGCATCGGCGCAGTCACCTTTAGCACAAGAGACTGCATGGCCTGTGCCGAGCTGTTCTTCTTGAAGTGCATAAAAACATAAATCACCAAGTTCGGATTGCACCAGTTCTGCTTTGTGTCCGACGATGGCTATCGGCTTTTCATCTGAAATTTTTTTTATTTCTGAAACTATATGGGAAATCATCGGCTTGTTTTTCAAAGGCATAAGCACCTTCGGTAATTCGCTTTGCATTCTTTTTCCTTTGCCACCAGCCAAGATGACAATCTTTATTTTTTCTTGATTATTTAGCATATAGACAAATTTACTCTTTTTTCTTGAAAAAGAAAAGCTTTTTAAGTAATTTTTAATTTGCTAAATCGTATTTTTTATGTTAATGTATAAAAAGAAAAAAGTTCACTGAAAAATAAACAACATAAAACTCCCTAAATATGACGAAACATTTATTCAGATGCTTCGGTGGCCTCAGGCTGTCCGTGGCATTATTGTCCGTATTGTTAATACATATCAGTTTTGTTTTATCCGGCAGTAAGGATTTCTGGTTAACACAAGATTATTTGCTTATAACTTTTACAGTATTTATCATAACCTTGGCCAGAGTTACCTGGAATGATTTTTATGAAAGAAATCATAATCCTGAAAAAAGTAAATACATTATGAATAATAATGATAGAATTTTTTTCTCGATGATTCTTTCATTGTTATGGATAGCCGCTGTTTTGTTGTCTTATTCCAGATTTTCATTTTCTCACCATCAAAGCATCTTGTTGCTTGTTTGTATTGTTATTGGAATATTTTTGCCTAGTGTTAGGCGATTTTATTTTTTCTCGACAATATTAACTGCGATAGCAAATAGTTTACCCATATTATTTGCATTTAATATAGATGATATCGGGGCGGGGAAATGTATAGCTTTCTTTGTATTTGTTTTTTGTGTTGTTCTTGGGCGGGAAATTCTTAAAGATATGGAAAAGCGCCATAAAAAAGAACAAATAACAGAGAAAGGATTATCTGAAAGTGAAATAATCAGACTGGTCGCGTCTTTCATACTTGTCGGACTTTTTGCTTGTTTATTTACATTGCCAAAGAATAATGAGTATTTTTTTACAATAACTTTTTCGCTTGGCTGTTTTATTTGTTTTTTTGTTCTGGTGTCTTTTGTTTATACGGAAAGATATCGTATTATCCAAAAGAATTTTTTGGATGTGGGAGTATGTTTGATTCTTCTTTCGTTAGCCATTGTTCCTTTGTTTACAAAATAAAATTTTAGTTTGATCAAAAATCCCCACAAAATTTGTGGGGATTTTTTGCATTTTATTATAAAAATGTTATATTGGTTAAGTTATTTGGATGGCCCTATCGTCTAACGGTTAGGACATCGCCTTTTCAAGGCGGTAATCAGAGTTCGATTCTCTGTAGGGTCACAGTTGACAGCTAACATAATATATGTTGTTGTAAAAAGCTTTTAACGGAAGCGTGGCTGAGTGGTTGAAGGCACTGGTTTCGAAAACCAGCATGGGGGAAACCTCATCGTGAGTTCAAATCTCACCGCTTCCGCATTGACATTAGTGTTTGATTGTGCTATACTTTCTCAAGATATTCTAGTACTAACCTTAATTTATAGCTCTATGACAAAAGAAAATAAACCAGACGGACAATTTACTAAAGATGTAAATGTTCTTGTAATTATAACCAGTTCTTATCTTTACGGACAGTGTGAAATTAAAATTGGAAATTTTTGCAATTTATTACGAGCAAAATCGTTAAAAAGTGCTAAAGAAATTTTTGAGTTAAATAAGAATAAGTTAGACTTTGTAATAATTACTTCGATTTTGGAAAATTGTCGTCATGCTGAAACTCTACCTTTTGTAAAACAAATGCGATCAGACGAGGAATTCAAGGGAAAGTTAATTGCGACTGGCAATTACAGAGAAGAAATTTTTGGTAAGGGAAAAATATGTCATTATGAATGTATATTCGAAGACCTTGCCCCTCTTTTATTTTCAATGATTAAAGATCTGCAAAAACAGAAAAATTTACAAAAAGAAAAAAACACACAAGATGCGGAACTTATAAAAATAGTATTCGAAAAAAAAGACGATCAAACTTTCGATTTACATGAATCAGTTAAGAAATTACAAATTCATTTTCAAGGTAGAATGCAATACAACTAAAATAGTTATAAATAATTAAAAAAACCGATCACAGATCGGTTTTTATTTTTTCTATTTTGCGTGTAAATAGAGATATATGTCTTCGAGAGCTTTGACTCCGTCACCAGCAGCGATATTGTTTTGATGATAGAGGATATTTGTACAGTCTC
This sequence comes from Candidatus Nomurabacteria bacterium, assembly GCA_023267435.1. Taxonomy (GTDB): domain Bacteria; phylum Patescibacteriota; class Minisyncoccia; order Phycocordibacterales; family UBA9973; genus UBA9973. The sequence continues at coordinate 141,571 of JAHFNH010000002.1, read as the reverse complement.
CAGCTGCCCAGATGCCCGGCACAGAGGTGCGATTGGTCCAAGGGTCTATTTTAACTCTATTTATTTCATCTAACTCCACCAAGTCTTTAACCCAGTCCGTGTTGGGGATTTGACCGATTTCTACAAAGATACCTGTGACTTTCAATTCTTTTGTTTCGTTTGTATTTTTATCTAAATAGGTGAGTCCTTCTACGAATTTTTCACCTTTTATTTCCAAGATATCAACATTTTTTATAACTTTCATTTTTGGATTAGAAAGTAATTTTTCAACAGTTATTTTATCCGCACGAAATTCATTACTTCTGTTTATTAAAGTTACAGAATTACAATAGGCGAGAAGCTGGGCTGCACTTTCAAAACCAGCATTGCCTCCTCCGATCACCACAACATCTGCACCGGAAAAAAGCGGACCATCACAAGATGCGCAATAGGTGATGCCTTTGTGTTCTAAAGCATCTGCATTTTTTGCGATCAATTTTCTGCGTCCGCTTCCAGTCGCAATGAGTAAACTTTTTGTTGAAAATTCTTCGTTGGAATTTGTTTTTATTTTGAATAAATCTCCATCTTTTGAAATACTATCAACTTTGGCGCCTTCTTTTATTTGGAGCATATCACCAGCATTTGCCGTGACATGTGCTTTGAAATTTTTTGCGAGATCTGCGCCGGAGATAGAAACTGATCCTATCCAATTATAGATATTTTCTGATACGACAGATTGCCCTCCGAATTCGGAAGTTAAAAATAGGGTGTTGAGGCGCTTGCGTGAAGCATACACAGCCGCAGCTACTCCTGCAGGTCCGCCTCCGACAATGATTAAATCATAGATCATAGGTATATTATTTTTTATTTCTTCTTAAGAAAGCTGGAACAGCACTCCAGTCGTCGGAATCTTCTTCGATGATTATTTCTTCAACAACTTCAGGCTTTTTTTCTACTTTTCTCACAAAGTCATTATTATTCATGCTTGAGTTTTGCGTATTGGAATTTTGTGTATTTGGATTCACAATACTGTTGTGAATTTCTTTCTTGGCTGTGATCGCGTTGTCTTCTTTTAAGATTGGCTGATTTAGATTTGCGTTGGAGTTAAAAAGATTTTTCTTTGGCATTTCAGTAGGGAAGCTGGTAGCAATAACTGTAACTTTTAATTCTCCTTTTTTTAATTTTTCATCTCGTATAGTTCCGAAAATTACTTTTGCATCTTTGTCGATTGATTCGGTAATTATTTTTGCCGCTTCTTGAATTTCGTGGATTGTAATATCATCCCCGCCGGAAATAGCAAAGAGTACGCCTCTTGCACCGTTGATAGATACTTCGAGAAGAGGTGAATTGATTGCCATAAGTGCGGCCTTCTCAGCACGCTTCTCGCCAGAAGCAGAACCGATACCCATAAGTGCACTTCCTGCATCAGCCATGATTGTCTTTATATCAGCGAAGTCTACATTGATGATACCTGGAGTTGTAATAAGGTCTGAAATGCCTTCTACTGCTTGACGTAAAACATCATCGCAAGTAGCAAAAGCATCTTTGAAGTTGGTGTTTTTGTCGGAAATTTGTAGAAGTTTATCATTAGGGATTACGATGATTGCATCCACTTCCTTGGAAAGTTCCTCAAGTCCCTTGTCGGCCAACTTCATTCTGTGACTGCCTTCGAAAAAGAATGGCTTGGTAACGACAGCGACAGTCAATATGCCTTGCTCTTTTGCCGCTCTAGCTACAATCGGAGCTGCACCAGTGCCTGTACCTCCGCCCAAACCGCATGCTATGAAAACCATATCAGCTCCCTTGATCACATCTTGGATTTCAGACTTAGTTTCCTCGGCAGCCTTTCTTCCGATTTCCGGATTCATTCCTGCTCCGAGTCCTTTAGTTAAATTTTTTCCAATGTGAATTTTCTTATCAGCTAGAGAGTGGTGTAGGTCTTGAGTATCTGTGTTCATACAGATAAATTCCACGCCTTTCACCTTATTCATTATCATATGGTTAAGGGCATTTTTTCCGGAACCTCCGACTCCGATGACTTTAATGCGAGCGAATGTTTCAATAGCTGGGTTTACTTTTGGCATATGTTTTTAAAATTAATTTCTAATAAAAATGATTAGTTTGTATAAGTCTTATAATAGCAGAAAATAAAAAAAAGCAAAATTTTTGCTTTTTTACAACTATATTACATTTTAAAAAAACTTCATATTTTTAAGGCATGAGCTGTTTAGTCATTGATTTTATTGCGTTTATTAGATCTTTTAAAAGATTGGAAAATGGGTTGCCGGTTGGTCCTTTACTATCTTTGTTTTCTATTATAAGACCCAGTGCTGTAAACCAGGACGGGTCTCGAAGTTTTGTTTTTGCATTACCAAACATATCTGTCTGTCCCACTCTGGATGGGAGTTTTAATGCAGACCTTGAAAATTCTTCAAGTTTAGGTATAGAAGAACCTCCACCTATCCATACAATGCCGGCAGGCAGGAGTTCATTTCTTTTTATTTTTTTCAGATGATTCTCGATGAGTTCAAAAATATCAGATAAACGAGCTTCAATGATCTCATCTAGTTTTTTCTTTGAATAATCTTCGGAAATATTTCCAAGTTTGAAACTCTCTGCTTTTTCCAACGGAATTTTCAAACCCAAAGCTATGTCATTTGTGATATCAGATGAACCGATTGAAAATGTGTGGAGAGATATGAGCGAGCCATTTTCAAATACTCCGATTGATACAGTTTCCGAACCGATACTAACCAATGCTGATCCTACGATTTTTTGTCTGTCGGATAATGCGATATTACTTCCGGCGATAGGCGAGGCGATGATATTTAGCGGTTCTACTCCAGCTTCGGCTATTACTTCTAGTAAGTCTTCTAAATGTTGACTTGAACAAACAACGAAAATAGTTTTAATTTCAAGCTTTACTCCTCGCATTCCTTCCGGTCTGCCTAAAACTTCTTTGCCATCGAGGCGGAAAGAAATAGGGAACAATTGGATCACTCTTTTATTGCCGAGTTTTAGATTATTTTCTCCGTCTTCAATAGCTTTATTTATGTCTAGGCTGGTCACTTCGCCATCTGCTTTGGAAATAATTGCGACCCCTGAACTCATTTCTGAATGCAGAGTTGTGCCGCCGACTGAAACAAATGCGTGTTTTATTTTTACACCGGAAGTTTTTTCTGCCATAGCAACAGCTTTCTTAACAGAATTTACTGCGTCATTGAAATTTACGACATAACCATGTCGGATGCCTTTTGTTTCATTTTCACCAATGCCAATAACTTTAGGATTTTTTTCTCCCTTTAAGAATTCTCCCACCACGACTCTTGTCGTTGATGATCCTATGTCTATCCCGATAGAAATATTTCTGATCATATTTTTGTTCCGCTTTCTCCATTCTACTACTATGTTCCATTCCTTTCAAATGAAGCATTCCGTGGATAACTAAAAATCCTAGGAAATTTGGAAAAGTTCTGTCGAATTTTTTATATTCGCGTTTTGCGACGGCTGGACATAGAATCATCTCGCCGTCAGTTTTTGATAAACAAAAAGATAAAATATTCGTAGACTTATCTTTATCTCGATATTTTTTATTGAACTCTCTGGATCTTTTTTCTCCGACGAAAACAATCGAGCAAGAGTAATTTTTGCCCAAGATGTTATTTTTCAACTCGTTAAAAGGCAAGCTCGGAAGCTTGCCTTTTGTTTTGTTTATAATAGATAAATTTTCCTGCATATTTTACTTTACCAATTTGCCTAGTTTGCGAAGCTTGTCGATTTCTTTTCTTCTACCTAGTCTCTTTAGAGCTCCAGCTTTAACCTTAAGCTTTGATTCCTTTCTTTCGTTATATCGAGAACCTTTCACTTTGTGGATTACGCCTGATTCCTGAACCTTACGAGAAAAACGGCGCATTATGCTCGCGTTATTTTCATTTGGATTTTTCTTAACTTCTATTATTGTTTTTGCCATATATTCCAATAGAATATCATATAAAAAATTTATCGCAAGTTTTGTCGTGGTGTAAATATCGTCATCTTTATAATTTGAAAGCATTTTTTGACTTTTTAATGGAAAAAAGTTAGATTTAACTAATGGATAAGACAGCAGATTATATAACCGAAGAGAAGAAAAAATTGCTTCAAGCTGAGCTTGAAGATTTAAAAGGCCCAAAGCGCAAAGAAATAATCGATGCCTTGGAGTACGCCAAATCTCTCGGAGACCTTTCAGAAAATGCAGAGTATCACCAAGCCAGAGAAGATCAAGGTAAATTAGAAGAACGTATTGCAAAGATAGAACATATTTTACAGACATCAATGGTTGTTTCAAAACATGGAGGTGACACGGCGCAAGTCGGTTCTACTGTCGTGGTGGAAAAAGAAGGTACAAAAGAAAACAAAACTTATTTTATTGTGGGATCAGAGGAGGCAGATATGGCTGCCGGTAAAATTTCAAATCATTCACCGTTCGGCGAAGCTCTTTTTGGAAAAAAGAAAGGAGACAGTGTTTCATTCCAAACTCCTGGTGGCACAGTTAATTATAAAATCATCGACGTATCATAATTATTAATAATGTCTACAATTGCTGAGATTAGAGACGCTAGAATAAAAAAACTCAACCTCTTAAAAGAAAGAGGTATTAATCCGTATCCAGCAGAATCAAAAAGAGAACTTTCCTTAGCAGAAGCGATTGAGAGTTTTTCAGATTTAGAAAAGTCTGGCGAGATGAAATGGGTTGCCGGCAGAATTATGTCGATGCGTGGACAAGGTGCGATTATTTTTTTGACTTTAAATGATGGTACTGCGCAATTTCAGGCTCTTCTTAAGAAAGATTCTCTCGGTGATGATAAATTTGATTTCTTTAATGAAGTCACAGACATAGGAGACTTCGTAGAAGTGCAAGGAATATTTTTTACAACTAAAAGAGGAGAGAAGACAGTTGAAGTGAAAGATTGGCGCATGCTCACAAAAACATTACAGCCATTACCAGAAAAATGGCATGGGTTGCAAGATATTGAAGAGCGTTTTCGAAAAAGATATTTGGATATTTTAATGGATCCGGAAGTGAGAGATATATTAGAAAAGAAAACTAAATTTTGGGACACTGCCCGCAATTTTATGAAAGATCATGGTTTTATGGAAGTCGAAACTCCATCGCTGGAAGTTACGACTGGCGGTGCCGAAGCGACACCTTTTAAAACATACAATGAAGATTTTAAACTGCCTTTATATATGCGTATCTCTATCGGAGAGCTTTGGCAGAAGCGTTTGATGGCGGCAGGTTTTCCAAAGACTTTTGAAATAGGACGCGCTTATCGCAATGAAGGTTCGGATGCTAATCATTTGCAAGAATTTACTAATTTGGAATTTTACTGGGCTTATGCGAATTATAAAGACGGAATGAAACTCACCGAAGAATTATATAAAAAAATAGCGAATGATGTATTTGGAAAAACTGAATTCGAAACACGCGGACATAAATTTGATTTGAGTGGTGAATGGAAAAAAATAGATTACCGAGAAACAGTGAAAGCTCAAACAGGTATCGATGTATTAGATGCTACTTATGATGAAGTAAAGAAAAAGCTCGATGAGCTTCATGTTGTTTATGATGGCAATACGATGGAACGCATGGTGGATACACTTTGGAAATATTGCCGAAAGCAAATCTCCGGTCCGGTATTTTTAACTGGTCATCCAAAACTTGTTTCTCCATTATCAAAATCAATGCTGGATAATAAAGATCTAACAGAAAGATTTCAAATAATCATCGCTGGATCAGAAGTTGGCAATGGATTCTCCGAATTAAATGATCCCATCGACCAATCTGAAAGATTCGAAGCTCAACAAGAATTATTGAAAGCGGGGGACAAAGAAGCAATGATGCCAGATATGGAATTCGTAGAAATGCTCGAACATGGTATGCCTCCGACGTGTGGTTTCGGTTTTGGTGAAATGTTGTTCGCGTTCCTAGCTGACAAACCTATTCGCGAAACTCAAATTTTCCCTCTAATGAGACCTAAAAAAGAATAGTTTTTGACAAAAAATATAATTTTGTTGCGGAATACTTTTCCACAATTGACGGAATTTTATTTTTGAGTAGTATCTTTAATACGAGTTAATTGATGTCAAAGCCTCCCAAAAGGAGTGACTCCAAATCAAAAGATTCGTCAGGGTTTCGTAATCTTGTTCTATGTTCTAAATGTGAAGCGAAAGCTAAACAAATAAACATAAACAAGACAAGTTTCTTCCGAAAAAATTTGGTTTTATCTGGCAACAGAGATCAATCAAATAAATAATGTCCCTAAAAAAGACATAGGATATAGTTCTTTAAAATATTGGTTCTTTCTAAGAAAAACGCAAGTTTATCAAACGAGAGAGTAGTAATGTCTCATCATTGCCTTAAAAAGCAAACGATATTCAAAACTATTTTAGTCAAAGGTTAGCCAATCTACGACAAAAATAAAGCCAGTAAAAATCGAATGGAATCCCGTCCTTCATCATATAAGATTGCTCTTGAGCAACTCCCAAAGATAAGGACTAAAGCGATTTTCATTTCCTCCATCATAGTTTTAATCAATCAAAAGATTGAGAAAAACGCAAAAGCGTCGTCACATATGTGAGGGCGTTTTTTTTATTATTAAAATATAAAAAGAAATAAAAAAAGGAGCACCATCGGTACTCCTTTAATTTTAAAAGTACCCTAAGGTAGGTACTCGAAGATATTAAATAAAAAAATATTTATTTCTTCTCTCGATTTTGTTTATTGGGTAGACCGATATAACTACCATGAAATTTTATAATTCATACAGAAGAATTTTTTGATTTTTGTAATCAATTTCAAGAGCGACATTGTCACTTTTTAATTTGAAAAACATTCTTCCTTCGTCCATAAGGAAACCCCACACTGCTATGATTATGTCAGATATTTTTATATCATCTAAATCAACAACTTCGTCTACTAATGGCATTTCAAAAAATGGTTCAGGTGTTTCACCGGCAGAGAAAAGCACTTTACCTTTCCCCCAAAGTTCAGTGTTTTTATTCAAATTGGGGTGATTATATTTCATGTGATCAAATTCAGCTGGAGGAATCATTGAACGTAATTCTCCGTCAGGTTTTCTGTAATATTTATTACCTGGAATTGTACAACCTAAATGTTCTGCTATGAACAAGTTTATGTTGCAAAGATATAGTCTAATACCTTTGTCTGTTTGTGTCTGGGCTGTTTCCATTTTTCTATATGTTTTTATAGGTTTGTGAAGAATTTATTTGTCTAAGTCTCATAATACAATAAAAAACTTAAATTGCAACATAAAGATGGAAATGTTGTTTTTAGTTATCCACAGTAAAGACTTTGGCATTGTGGGGGATAGTGGTTTATAATGTGTAGTAAGTGGGAAAGAGTGGGATAAAAATAAATGAATAAAAAATTATGTTAATCGGCGAATATATACATACAATAGATGATAAAAATAGAATTTCATTACCTTCTAAATTTCGCAAAGAAATGGGTAAGAAAATAGTCATCACTCCCGGTTTCGATAATTGTTTATTTATTTTTACCAGCAAGGAATGGATAAAAATTTCAGAACAGCTTTCTACGCCATCTTTCTTGCAGTCAGACAGCAGAGGTTTGAATCGTTACATGTTCGGAGGAGCGACAGAGATAGATGTAGATTCAATCGGTAGAATACTTATTCCAGATTTTTTAAAGGCCAGAGTTGGATTAGACGGCAAGGCGGCATTGATCGGAGTAAAGAATCGAGTGGAAGTGTGGAATGAAAAAGCATGGTCAGATTATCGACAGGTTGTTGAAAAACAAGCGGATCAATTAGCAGAAAAGTTAAGCAGTGCGGGAGTTTTATAAGATGGAGAGCGTTCACAAGACAGTTCTTTTAAATGAAACAATAGAGGGTTTGAATTTGAATTCAAAGTCGATTGTGCTAGATGGCACATTTGGTGGCGGAGGACACAGTGCGGAAGTTTGTAAAAAATTTCCTGGAGTGAAAATCATTGCCATCGATCAAGACAAGAGTGCTTGGGAAAAAGCAAAGAGTAAGTTTGAAAATGTGGACTGCAAAGTTTCTTTTCACAATGTTAATTTCAGAGAATTAGATAAAGCCTTAGAGACTGAAGAGATAAAAGAAGTTGATGGAATCATATTAGATATAGGATTGAGTTCAGACCAGTTAGATAATTCCGGACGAGGATTTTCTTTCATGAAAAACGAGCCATTGCTCATGACGATGAAAGAAAATCCGCTTCCAGAAGATTTAACCGCCATGGATGTGGTAAATACTTGGAGCGAAGAGAATCTCGCAAATGTTATATACGGTTACGGCGAAGAGAGATTTTCTAGAAGAATTGCTAAAGCAATATGCGAAGCTAGAAAAATTAAAAAGATTGAGACGACCTTTGAATTAGTAAAGATTATCAGTGATTCTGTTCCAGCTGCATATCGAAAGGGAAGATTACATTTTGCTACGAGGAGTTTTCAGGCAATACGGATAGCAGTGAATGATGAATTAGGTGCGTTAGAGAAAGGTTTAGAGAAAGGTTTCAGTGTTTTAAAAAAAGAAGGCAGGATGTCAGTCATTTCATTCCATAGTTTAGAAGATAGAATTGTTAAAAAGTTTTTTAAAGAGAAAGAAAAGAATGATGAAGCGAAATTAATAAATAAAAAGCCGATTGTCTCTGGAGATGCAGAAATTAAAAATAATCCAAGAGCAAGAAGTGCAAAATTAAGAATTTTAGAAAAATTATAAAAATTATGAGAACAATGTCCATAAAACCAAAGATGCATACGATGAGCATAAACATCGCAAACAATAACCTAGAAAGGCAGGTATTAAATATTGTGCTTTGGTTTTTAGTTGCACTTGCAGCTTGCTACGTTTTCTTCTTAGCGAATATGGTTTTTAATATTGTAGAACGAAAAAGTCTTGAAGCTGAGGCTAACACTCTTTCAAATCAAGTTCAAGATTTGGAGTTGCAATATCTTTCTGTCTCAAATAAAGTTGATCTTAATCTTGCAAAATCGATGGGTTTCCAAGAAACGAAAACAAAATACGCAACTCGTGAATATCTTGGCAGTATAAAACTTGCAAAAAATGACTTATAGTTTTCTTTCTCGAACAAGAATCGTCTCTCTAGGGTTACTAGTTCTTGCTTTGATTTTAATAGGAAAGCTTTTTTTGGTGCAAGTGGTTCATAAAAATTCTTATTCAGAGCGTGCAGATAGGCAGTACGCCACGCCATCATCTGATATTTTCGAACGCAGAACTATTTTTTTTGAACGCAAGGATGGACAGCTCGTTTCTGCTGCGACGCAAACTACCGGATTTAAATTAGCTATCACTCCAAACAAAATTGTTAATGTAGAAAATGTTTATCAGAAATTAGCAGGAAAAATAACCCTTGATCATGGTTCATTTGTTGCTAAAGCTTCTAAGAAAGATGATCCTTATGAAGAGATTGCAGATCGTCTTTCAAAAGAACAGGCTGATGCCATTTCAGCCGAAAAGATTTCTGGCGTTTCCGTATACAAAGAAAAATGGCGTTTTTATCCGGGGGATACACTTGCTTCACACACACTTGGTATTGTTGGATACAAAGGTAATGAATTTAGCGGGCGTTATGGCATAGAAAGGCAATACAATTCAGAACTCTCTCGAGATGTAGACAATCCTTATGTTAATTTTTTTGCAGAAGTTTTTTCCAATATAAACGAAACACTATTTAAAAAATCAAAACCAGGCGGAGATGTAGTGACGACAATAGAGCCGGCAGTGCAAGGATTTTTAGAAAAAAAATTATCTGAGGTGAAAGAGAAAGAAAACGTCGATGCTGTCGGCGGGATAATTATGAATCCTAAAGACGGTTCTATTTATGCGCTTAGTGCTAAGCCGGATTTTAATCCAAATAATTTTTCTCAAGAAACAGATGCGTCAATTTTCGCGAATCCATTAATCGAACATGTTCTTGAATTTGGATCGGTTGTGAAGCCTTTGGTTATGGCAGCCGGTCTTGATACTGGCGTAGTGACTGCTGATACTAAATACAATGATAGGGGTTTTGTAATTATAGATAAAAAGCAAATAAATAACTTTGATAAAAAGGGACGTGGAAACGGTATTTCAATGCAGGAAGTTTTAAATCAATCATTAAATACTGGAATGGTTTTTGTTTATCAGCATTTAGGCAAACAAAATTTACATGATTATATGTTGTCTTATGGCGTCAAAGAAAAAACAGGAATTGATTTACCAAATGAAACAAGCGGTTTAGTTTCTAATTTTTTGAAAAGCCCTAGAGATCTTGAGAATGCAAATGCTTCTTTCGGACAGGGTGTTTCTTTTACTCCAATGGAAATGATTCGTGCATTGGCTTCTCTTTCAAATGGTGGCAATCTAGTTACTCCGCATATTGTAAAAGCTATAAAGTATGACGATGGTACGGAAAAAGTTTTATCGTATCCTACCAAGCCTACAAAAATTTCTGGAAAAACTTCCGAAGAGATAACTCGAATGCTTGTGAATGTTATGGATGCTTATATGAAAAATAAAATTACCAATCTAGAACATTATTCTATCGCATCAAAGACAGGTACCGCGCAAGTTGCGAAAGAAGGTGGTGGAGGATATTATGAAGATAGGCATACGCATTCTTTCTTCTCATATTTTCCAGCGTATGATCCGAAATTTATAGTTTTTCTTTATGCAGTAAATCCTAAAGGAGTGCCTTACGCGTTTCAAACTTGGTCTGATCCGTTTTTAGATCTCTCTAAATTTTTGATAAATTATTATGAAATTCCACCTGATAGGTGAATTAGCAAATTTATACCCGATATGAATTAGCAAATTCATGGCTAGGCCATAAACAAAATAATGAAAACAACTTTTAAAAAAATAATAGCTAACATATTAAAAATAGAATCACGACTGGTTCTTTGGAAATACAAACCGAAAGTTGTGGCTATTACCGGTTCAGTCGGCAAGACTTCCACTAAAGACGCGGTATACGCTGTGCTTTCTGGAATTTCACATGTACGCAAGAGTGAAAAAAGTTATAATAGCGAGATCGGTTTACCCCTTACTATTTTAGGATGTCCGAATGGTTGGAATAATCCTTATGTCTGGTTACAAAATATTTTAAAAGGTTTGTGGCTTATCATTGCTCCGCATAAATATCCAAAGTGGCTTGTGCTCGAAGTCGGCATAGGCAAGCCGGGTGATATGAAACAGACTGCTTCTTGGTTAAAAACTGATGCGGTTATCATCACAGCGATAGGAGAGACTCCTGTGCATATTGAATTTTTCAAATCACGCGAACATTTAATAGATGAAAAAAGTCAGCTTATTAAAACTTTGAAAAAAGACGGTCTTCTAGTGTTGAATGCTGATGATGAGGCTGTATTGGAAATGAAAATTAAAAGCAAGAATCGCGTCATAACTTATGGATTCAAAGAAGGCGCTGATGTGATGGGTTCTGCAGATACTATTTTTTATAATGATTCTACACAATCAGGAGAACCTCAAGGAATAATTTTCAGAGTAGATAAAGAAGGAAAAAGTTTGCCGGTTATTATTGCGGGAGTATTCGGAAGAAATCATGTTTATGCTTCACTCGCATCATTGGCACTTTCTTTTGGTTTGAAATTTAATATCATCAATGCGATTAATGCATTAAAAAATTACGACGTTCCTCCGGGTAGAATGCGTCTTTTGAAAGGCATAAATAATTCTATGATTATCGATGACACTTACAATTCATCTCCTTTTGCTTGCGAGTCTGCTTTGAAAACTTTAGGAGAAGTGAAGCCTGTCAGTGTGGGCGAGACAACAGGCAGGAAAGTCGCTGTCTTGGGTGATATGTTGGAACTTGGCAAGCATACAGAAGAAGCTCATAAAAATATTGGAAGAATTGCCAAAGAAAATGCTGAAGTTCTTGTTGTTGTCGGACCCAGAGCGCAAGCTATTAAAGAAGGTGCACTTTCAGCTGAAATGAATCCAAAAAATATTTTTGAACTTTTAAATTCGCGTGAAGCTGGAGAGTTTCTTAAAGTCTTTGTACAACCAGGTGATTTAGTACTAATAAAAGGCTCTCAGGGGATGCGTATGGAACGTACTGTCGAAGCAGTGCTCTTAGACCAGAAGAATAAAGAAAATCTATTAGTCCGCCAGGATGCAGAGTGGATATCAAAAGAATAATTAGTGTAATTACTTTGTTGGAAAAGTCATGTATCAAAAGATTAAAAAATTAGGTGAAAGCATAAGGGGATTATATTCTTTGCCGACGGGCAAGCTTTTATATTTATCGATATTAATACCGACTGTTCTTATTGCTTTTTTCGCTGTCGTGGTGGCTCTCACTGGAGGCGGTCATGAATTCAAAGAGGAAGCACGCGAAATACCAATGCTCGGCATTTTAGCAGCAGCAGTGCAGACATTTGGACGTATTATTATTGCTTACATTTTTGCTGTTATTTTTTCAGTCACTCTAGCCATTTTTACTGTTCGAAGTCCACGCACGGAAAAAGTTTTACTTCCGATAATAGATATTTTGCAATCTGTTCCAATTTTGGCATTTTTCCCGATTTTGGTTTTTCTTTTTGTGCAATTTGGTTTATTTAATCTCGCAGCTATTGTCGTATTTTTCTTTACGATGCTTTGGATGATGACGTTCTCTCTCATTGGAGGTTTAAAAATTATTCCGAGAGAAATATTATCTATGTCAAAAGTTTTTAATTTTTCAAAATATCAATATATACGGCACATTATTATTCCTGCCATTACGCCACAGCTCGTGACTGCATCTATTTTAGCTTGGTCTCAAAGTTGGAACATAGCCATTGTGGCTGAAGTTCTGCATACTTATTTACCAGTCGGTTCGACAGTCAGAGATCTTCCGGGTATAGGTAGTGAACTTGTAAAAGCAATCACTGACGGCAATACATATATATTTCTTGCTGCTGTTACCGTTATGATTATTTTTATAGCTATTATTAATATTTTTATATGGCAAAATTTGCTTAATTATGCACAAAAATTTAGATTCGAATAAAAAAATACTGGAATTCAAAAAGATTTTCAAAACTTATGACAATGATTCTGTCGCTCAGCTTTGTGATGTCACATTTTCAATTTCTAAAAATGAATTTGTCTGCATCGTCGGACCTTCTGGTTCCAGCAAATCAACAATACTTAAAATAGCTGCTGGTATTGAAAATAAATCAGCTGGTTCTGTTTCGTGTGATTGCAATTTTTCTATGGTTTTTCAAAATGGAGCGCTTTTGCCATGGAGGACAGTGTCTGACAATATTGCTATTGCACTGGAAGCGTCAGGACTTTCAGGTGAAAGAATAAAAGAAGAAGTTGATAAATATTTAACAATGATGAAGTTGAAAGATTTTGCTGATAAGTATCCTAGAAATTTATCAGGCGGACAGCGTCAGCGTGTGGGTATTGCGCGCGCATTAGCTGTAAAACCAGAATTACTTCTTTTAGATGAACCGTTTTCTTCTCTTGATGAAAAGACATCAGCCGAACTTCATGATGATCTGATTCAAATATGTAAAGAAATGAATATCACTGTTCTTATGGTGACTCACCAGGTAGAAGAAGCTGTCTCATTGGCAGATAGGGTGATAGTAGTCGCTGGCGGAAAAATATTGAAAGAAATACCTATATCCATAGCTCATCCGCGCAGGGATCATGAAATGGAATTTATGAAAAAAGTAAACGAAATCCGCGCAGTATTATTTGTCTCTTAATAATTTTTAATGGAAAAATCAAATTTAGAGATCAAAAAACTAGAATCTATAACGCCAGAATACTTGAAAATGTATGAGATTTCTGGTCAAAACTCAATAACAGAACATAGTTTTAAAAGATATATAAAAGATAAAAATCAAGATAATCTCATTAGAGAACAAATAGAAAATGCTCCGCCTTTAAAAGAAAAAAAATTTTCCCCGAAGCAAAATTTAAATCATATAACTGAAGTGCAAAGGGAATTTGCAGAAATGGTTACATCTGCACCAGAAAAAGAAAGAACATCTTTAATCAAGCTCGGTCTTGAAAACTCAAATATTGATATACAAAAGACTTCCGTAAAAATGATTGAATTTGCACCAGAAGAAGATAAGGCATCTCTAATCAAGCTGGGGGTTGAAAATAAAAATGTTGAAATACAAAAGATATCTACCGGAATGTTTTGGTTGTTGTCAGATGAAGAAAAAGATTCTTTTAAAAAAGATCTTGTAGAAAAAGTAAAAGAGGGTCTTGAAAATCCGAATGTTGAAATACAGAAGGCATATATAGGCATGATTGGAGATTTACCATATAAAGGCAGATCTGTTTTTGTTAAACAATGCCTTGAAAATCAAAATTTTGAAATACAAAAAGCAGCTGCATCAATAATGGGATTGGTACCCGAAGAAGAAAGAACATCTTTGATTAAACTGGGATTAGAAAATCCAAGTATTGAAATACAAAAGATCTCTGTGAGAATGATCGAAAATGCATTATATAAAGAAAGAGGTTATTTGATTAATTTGTGTCTGGAAAATCCAAATATTGAAATACAAAACGCAGCTGTAGGTATACTGAGATCAGTGCCTGACGAAGATGCGGTTAATTTAAAAATAAAAATATTAGAAAAAGTAAAAAGGGGTATTGAAAATCACAATGTCGATATACAAAAAGCATATGTAAAAATGCTTTGGGCAGTACCGGAAGAAAATAAAAAAGAATTAATAAATTTGCTGATAGAAAAAGGGTTAGGTGAAGAACTAATCAAATCACCCTTATATGACAATAAAAAAATTGATGAAAAAACTTTCTCAAGACAAGAATTTGAAAAAACTGGTTCTGGTCTCACATTGATTGGTGGTGAATTAAAAGATAAAACAATAATACGACATATAAAACCGGAAGCATTTATGACTTGGCAGAAGCTTTATGAAGATTACGCTGAATGGAAAGAAGCTAGTTTTGATTATGTGCCTATAGAACCAATACAATCTTATAAATTAAATAAGGAAGGTTTGGTCGATGTCTATAGTGGTGTTTTAGATTTAAATTTATCGGATTGGGCGGATAAAACTGAAATTTTTGTGGATGAATTGCGAGAACAAAAAGATAAAATAATCAAAGTTTTAAATAAGTTAAAAATAAAACACGGCCATTCTCATGAACGCAATTTTTGTCTTCGTTTCTTTAGGGATGAAAAAGAGAATGTTGATTTTAAACGCGTACCACGATTATATATGATAGATTTTGACCTGGCGGTTTCTTCTCCCAATCAATTAGTTGTAACAAATTAGTTTATTTAATTAAAAATCTCGCTCAAAAGCGGTTTGACTCCTATTTTTTTTGTTGATGAAAATGGGATGATGGTGTGCGCACCCACTGTATTTTTTATTTCAGTTATTTTTTTGTGATATTCAGATTGATTCATTCTGTCTACTTTATTGGTAACAATAATAAAATCCTTGTGATTGTCTTCTAGATCTCGGAGCATTGCTTTGTCTCCATCTGTCATCCCGACACTTGCATCAATAATAAATATTATTTTCTTTTGTTCGTAAAGGGAATTAAACAAATAAGACTCTATCAAACTACTGATTTTTTCACGGCCAGCACCAGAAGCGCGAGCAAAGCCATATCCTGGAAGATCGACAAAGTAATGCGAGTTGTTCACAAGGAAAAGATTTATCTCTTGAGTTCTGCCCGGAAAGGAACTTGTGCGAACTATTTTACTATTGGTCAAAGTATTGATAAGAGTTGATTTACCGACATTGGAGCGCCCAATAAAGGCGATCTGGGGGATATTGTTGCCCAAGATCGGATCGTCACTCACGATTCCTCTTACGAATTTCATGGATGTTATTTTCACTCTTTTATATTAGCAGATAAATAAATTTTGAGCATTGTTTACGTAAAGTTTGACAAATATATTTGGTATGTTAAAATCAAAATAGAAAAAGTCTATAAATAGTTTTTTAAAAACAGTCCGCGGAGGGACTTTCATAAATGAAAAAAATAATTCTAATTCTCGTGGTTCTTTTAGGACCGCTGGCACATGCTCAAAACGACTGCGTGTCGAAAAAATTTGATGCAAGTTACCAGGAAATGTTGCAGGCTAAAGAAGCTTACGAAACAAAAGCACAAAAGGGTAAAATCGATCCATTTGATGTAGCATTACCCACTGTTACCAGCACTTACCTTACTGCCGCTCAAAATGCTTCGAATCTGCTTGAATTCTGCCTTGTTATGAATAGCCACACTTATGGCGATTCTACTGAAGCGCAGACATTGTTATGGAAAAAGTTTGATAAGGATATAGAAAATATCTTTTCAAATATTTCCATACATTACATTATAGTGCCATTCGACAGCTTGACCATAGAGAAAGGCGCATTGCGAATGAACATAACTTGTAAAAAAAATGTTCAAGAGATGACTTTCGAAGAACTGTGCGTATTGGCTGGCACTATAATTGGTTTTCATAACAATGACAGACCTGAGCCGATGACCAAAGAAACTCTTGTTCTGTATCAAACCTGTGCCAAGCAATTAAAAGAATTAGCGAAGCTTTCCAGCTGTCCCGACAAAAAAATAGCAGCTGAATTAATACCAGTGTCTCTCAAATGAGAGTCACTGGTATTTTTGTTTTTTATGTTGCATATTGATAATTTGCTTGTTGAGATATTTTATCGGCGTGGTATCATTAAAGTATGAAAGTCAAAGACGTGATGACAACCTTATTAGTCACGATTCACAAAGACACCTCGTATCATGATGCGGCAAAAATTCTCCGTGAGAAAAATATTTCTGGTGCACCGGTAGTTGACGATGCAGGCAACCTTGTCGGTGTGCTTTCCGAAAAAGATCTTTTCCGAGTCTTGTATCCGTTTTATAGCAGTTTCTATACTAACCCCGAAGCTTATACAGATTTTGAAGAAAGGGAGAAAAAAATCGAAGAAATTAAAGATCATCATATTGAAAAATTTATGACTAAAGTTGTGATTTTTGCTGATCCGGATATGCCGGTTATGAAGATTGGTTCCATTATGCTTTCTCGCGGTATCAATAGAATACCAGTAGTTGAAAATGGTAAAATCGTAGGCATTGTTTCTCGTCACGATATTTTCAAAAATATTTTTGAAAAGCATCTGTAAAAATAAATCTTTTTTAAAAATCACTTGTTGAAACAGGTGATTTTTTTGATTTGACAAAAAATAACAAAGGTTGTAGTCTGTAGTTAAACGCACTTTTACAAACATTTTGGCGTATTAACTAATAATACTAACAACTTAATAACTAATAAGAATGGAAACATTTAAAAAGGAAACTGAACCAAAGATTGGTTTTGATCCTAAGAATCTCGAAAAAATGTATAAAGCATACTTAAAACATGCCATTGGAAAAGAAGAAATCACAGATCGTAATGGAACAATAATAAAGGAAGTGGATTTTTCCATTTCAAGAAAAGATGGTAAACCTATTGCCGGGCACATTGAATTAACAATAAACATGTTCCATAGTATTTTAATTTTTTGTTTTCAAAAACACGATCAATGTGTAAATGTTCGAATGACTTGCTCCCGTTCGAGTAAGCCCGATGAATACATTGAAAAAGGATATGAAAAATATATATGGACTATGGAATTAAAAACTGAATGTATTATTTCTTCAGGTTATGAGGTTGGAGATATTAATGCTCAGTTTAAATCATACAGCACAGAGAAAGTTAATATCAGATGGGAACAGCGATTTGATCTTCTTTCCTTTGTGATTAATGATTTTAATAAAAATTACAGAGTGTGATCCATGTATGAATTGCACTCAAAAGACCTAACACATTTGTTAGGTCTTTTTTATTTTCTGTGTCCCAAACGGGACGGAATTGGAACTTTATAGTAAGAAATATAAGTAATTTCGGTGTTGTACTTACACATTGAGTTGTACCCACGTAATAATTGACAAGTCAATGATTTATATGGTAATCTGAATTTAGATAGAAATAAGTATTAACTTCTTTAAAAACCTTAAATAAAATGAAAACACTAATTATTCTGACAACTTATATGTTGTCCTGTATGCTTGTATTTGGTCAAAAAACTTACACCACTTACGCAATTAAAAAAATAAATAACGATAGTATAAAAATTTGTGTTTTACAAAAAGATGGTAAGAAATACTGGGGAATTACCAATTTATTATGTGAGAAAGTTATTGTTGGCACAAAAAGTGGTTATTATTATGAACCATACATGAAAACACAGATGTGGCATACAGGTGGTATTGCTGAAGGAGATGTCCTTAAGAAAGGAGAATCAAAAATATACCCGATTGATTTTTTTTCTAAAGATTCTCGATACAGTAAAGAATATCCAAACTTTCTGATTAAATGGAAAGATTTTAATCTTAAGGTAGAGGATTATTTTGTTCATTTTTATGATGACAAAGCTCCTCTCGGAGTTAAGGGTAAAATTGGTGATTGGTTTTAAATAAATAAAATTATTAGAGCGCATCTTAAATGGTGCGTTTTTTTATTGAAAGATAGGTATTGATACTTTTCGTATAAGTATCTTTTTGTGAGCCAAACGGGACGGAATTGGAACCTTATTATAAGTAATATAAAGGTATTTAGAATTTTTTCTTGCTAAATTAGAAAGTAAGTTGTAGTGTAAAATAAATGGTAAAGGTAACCGATTCCACGATATCGGCCATGTCCTTAAAAGGACATAATGTAATTTGTTAATTTAATACGGTATGCAAAATGAAAAATGTAAGCCAGGTAATTAGTCACACTCAAGGGCATGAATTGCTTTTGGGGTATGAAAATGCTCTTAAAAATATGGGCATAAATCCGAACGATGTGACGAGTAAAGTTATTAAAGAAAAATTAATAACAGAAGCGGTTGAATATTTAGTGAATAAAGGATTCTTTACTGGAAGTATGATAAAAAATCATGCGAATATTAGGAACATAATAATTTTAAATCTTTCTAAATTAGATCTTCCAGATAAGTTTGGGGATTTCAGTTCTAGGCAACTCGGAATTGATTTATATTTAACAGAGGAGTTTTTTGATAATTTTATAACTCCTTTTAGGAATATAACATTAGAATTTGAAAGTCGAACTAAGCTTAGAAAAATTGATAATTTTTCTAAGGATGCTTTTGAAGGTAAATTAGCGGGTGTACTCAGAGGAGAACTTAATCGTTTAACACCAATAGATTTCAAAAATTTTGTTCGAGTACTATGGTCAATGCTTTTTCATGCTAAATTTCATGTTAAAGACGAAACTTATGATGGTCTACTTATAGATGGCACAGCGAATTTATTTTACGTAAAGCTAAAAGATGGTTCTACTACTATCGTTAAAGTTAAAAAAACACATAGAGTCTTGGATATTTCTCAGACTTTACTTTACAATGAATCGTTTGTATCTTTTTCTGCTGCCATTGATTAATACTTAAAAAGTAAATTTTACAAAACTCTTACCTATATTATTTAGGTGGGAGTTTTTTTATTTAAATTTTCTATGCTTCTCGTGCTAGCTCTAAATGGTGACCTCACTGGGAATCGCACCCAGCTTCCAAGCTTGAGAAGCTTGTGTCCTAACTGATAGACGATGAGGCCATGTAACTAACTTTTTTAATATAACATTTTTTTATAAAAAAGAAAAAAATAAAACGCGTATCTGTTTAGAAACGCGTTTTTGTGATTAAGTAACAGCATTTATACTGTCACTTCTTGTTGTAATTTTTCTTTTACTTCTTCCTCTTTAGGTCGAAGGTCTCTAAAAAATATTTTTACTGCTTCTAAATAAGGGATTATTTTCACCACTTTAAATTTAAAAGTAAGGTTTCCAACAGTATAACTTCCTTCTTCGCCTACTTTTTTTCCAAGGATAGCTTTACCAAACGGAGAATTTGTAGGAATTACAGTATGGTTTTCGGGTAAAAAGTCTTTTCCTTCCATTCCAAAACCAACTCCATCAATAAATATTGTTCTGTATTTTCCACCAGTCAATATAACTTCAACGGCATTGCCGAGTTTAACTTCTTCTGTTTGATCATGTGGAACAATAGAAGTAGAACTAGCTATTCTTTGTTTTTCAGTTAGTTTTTCCATTGTTGCCTCAACAATGTTTGGGTCAGGATACTTATTAGCTGATATCAAATCAGCCAATTCTTTTTCTAGTGTTTTTACACTTTTTAAATAAAAGTGTTTCATGGCATAGGTTATAACCGTTAGACATGTTTTTCCATTTCCGTTTTTCATAAGTTTTGTTTTTAGAGGTTAGTATTATTTAGTTGTCAAAAATCAAGACTTACACTATATAAAAATAGTGCGTGTATGTCAATATTAAAACAAGTAATTTTTTAATCTTCTTCTGTTCTAGGTTTCTCGAGTTCGAGGGCTGAGAGTTCTGGTGAGGAGCCAGAAATACGCAAGACATCTTTATCTATTTTTTTAAGTTCTTTATTTGAAGCGTTGTAGTGGTTTATGACAGTCGAAAGGGAATTGCCGAGCTTTGTGTGATATTCATCATAAGACTTTAAATGCTTACCGAGATCTTCGACTTTCTTGATTATTTCTTTTGCAGATTCTTCTATTTGTAAAGCTTTGAGTCCCTGGAGGACTGTCTGCAAATATGCGAGGAAAGAAGTGGGTGAAGTGATTATAACTTTGTATTTTCCGGCGGCGCGTTGGATGAGGTTTTCATTTTCTTCATCTTTTAATCCGCCGATTTTATTTACAAGCAAATCATAATAAATAGCTTCGTGCGGAATGAACATAAAAGCGAAGTCTGTCGTACCTTGAGCAGGTTGGATATATTTTGAAGTTTCCACGATTCTGTTTTTTAAATCATTCACGAAAATTTTCTCATATCTGTCTTTTTCTTCAGTACTTTTACTCTCGATCATTCTATTATAATTCTCCAATGAGAATTTAGAATCGATAGGAATTATTTTATCTTTTACGAATACAACAGCATCCACGATAGTGCCGTCTGGAAAAGGGTATTGCATTTGGTAGCTTCCCGGTGGAAGAACATTTTTTAAAACTGTTTCAAGATAATATTCGCCGAGTATTCCGCGTTGTTTTGGATTTTTCAACACATCTTGCAAGCTTTGAAGCTGGTCAGCAAAAGAAATGACTTGTTTGTTTGTCTCATCGAGTCTAGTTAATCTTTCTGTAACATCACGGATTATTTTATTTGATTCAGAAGAGTGAAATTTAAGACTCTCATTGACTTGTCTATGTGATTCACCAATTTTAGAGTCGACTGTTCGGGAGATTTCATTTAGTTGAGTCAGAATAAGCTGAAGACCGACGTCATTGTGAGCTTTTTTTTCCGCCTCATCGTCGGACAGGTCTTTTTTATTCAACAACAAATAGGCGAGTATTCCTCCGCCTAAAACTCCTATGATAATCCAGAGAATGTTTTGTGTATCCATTTTTATTTATTTAAATAATACTTCAACGTATAAATCCAATCTTCGTCGATTTGGTCACTCTCCAGTTTTTGTTTTAAAAGCCATTCTAGGTAACCAGGATCAACACGAAGAACTTCTTCGACTGTTTTACCATTATGTTTTCCGAATGGAATGTGTCTAAGTAGTGAAGGGTGTGAAGAAATTTCTATCATTTTATTTATAGCTTGCTCTTCGGTTAAGTTTTCACTTTCAGTCATTTTAGTTTTTAATCTTTCAAATAGTTTTTCTAAAACCAAAACATCACCTAGAGCATCGTGCGCCGTAGCTTCGACATCGAGGTCGAGCAAGTAGCGCAAATATTGCAAATTATATTTTTCTATTTTTCCTTCCGGATCAAGGTGTCGAGCGAGTCTCAATGTGCAAATGAAATTTTTAGGGATAATATTTTCTTTTTTGATTATCATCAAGTCGAAAGTCGCATTATGTGCGACAACGACAGAATTTTCATCTTCAAAAAGTTCTTTTATTTTTTTAGAATTGGAACTTTCACTGAAAGCCGGTTTGCCTTCGAGCATTTTATTTGTGATGTGATGTACTGCGGAAGCTTCGGGTGGAATTTTGACAGGAGGTTTATAAAGTCCGTTAAAATTTTCATCGCCTGTCTTGTAGGCGATTTGGCACAGGAAATCTTTTTCAGTATTGCCTGTGGTCTCCGTATCGAAAAATATAATCTTTTGCATTTCACTATTCTACCATATTTTGCTATAATTCCAGACATGTTACACGAACAAATAAAAGCAGGAATAAAAGAGGCAATGATGGCGAAAGATAAAGTTCGTCTTGAAGTTATGCGCGGACTGGTCACGGCTTTTACAAACGAATTGGTGGCGACAGGGCATACACCGCAAGATTTTCTTACCGATGAACAAGTTATAGCTGTCATTACTCGCTTGGCAAAACAAAGAAAAGATTCTATTGATCAGTTTAAGAAGGGTGGCAGAGAAGACCTAGTAGCTGAAGAAGAAGCTCAGCTTAAAATCCTTGAGACTTATTTACCAGAATTGATGAGTAAAGAAGAAGTAGAAAAAATAGCTAAAGCTAAAAAAGAAGAATTAAATATCACTGATCCGACAAAAAAAGGAATGCTTATGTCTGCTCTTATGAAAGACTTGAAAGGCAAGGCTGACGGCATGGTGGTGAAAGAGGTTGTCGACGCGCTCTTCTAAATTTTTAATATGCATACTGTAAATTTATTAAAACATTTAGTAGAAGGTCACGAGGCTCTCGCTTATGCTATGATCTTTGCGGGTATTATTTTTGAAGGAGAGTTTATTATTATCTGCACAGGAATACTTGCTTATTTGGGAGCATTGGATGTTTACTCTGTTTTTGTTTTTATTTTATGCGGAGGTGTGGGTAAAACATTTTTAGGATATTATATCGGAACAGTTATAAACAAAAACTGGAAAGAAACAAAATTTGTAAAATATCTTGAGCGCAGAGTTTCATATGTCATGCCACATTTCGAAGCAAGACCATTTTGGTCAATTTTTCTTTCTAAATTTATCTTGGGAGTGAATCATATTGTGATAATCTTCTCTGGTTTTAAGAGAATACCACTGAAAACATATTTGAAAGCAGAATTTATTTCTACAGTCATTTGGGCACCATTACTTTTATCGTTGGGATATTTTTTCGGTTACACTGCGCTCAATGTGAGTCGTGAGATATGGAGATTTTCGTTGATTGTTCTACTTTTGGTGATAGGATTTATTATTTTTGATAAATTAGCTGGTTGGTTGTTTGAACTTTTTGAAACATTTTATGACAACAATAAATAGAAAAATAGTAACTCACAATGGATCGTTCCATTCAGACGATATTTTTGCTTGTGCGACACTTTCTATTTTATTCGACAAGAGAGGTGAGACCTTTGAACTTGCTCGTACACGAGATGAAGAGATAATAAAAAATGCGGATTATGTTTTTGATGTTGGAGGAATTTACGATCCAGCCACCAATAGATTCGATCATCATCAAATAGGCGGTGCAGGAAAACGGGATTCTAGTATAGAATATTCTTCATTCGGTCTTGTTTGGAAACATTTCGGAGTTGAAATAACTGAATCAGAAGAAATATTTAGAATGATAGATAAGCGTTTAGCTGCTCCGATAGATGCGCACGACAATGGTATGGATTTGGTTGAAAAAAAATACGATGTTTCACCTTACATAATTCAAGATCTTTTTATATCAATGCGTCCTACCTGGCGAGAGAGTTATGTGGATGTTGATCAGAAGTTTTTGGAATGTGTTGCGATAGCTAAAAAAATTTTATTGCGTGAAATAGTTTGCGCGAAAGATTTTATTATTGCTGAAGAGTCTGTCATTACTATTTATAAAAATACCGAAGATAAAAGAATTATTGTTTTAGATAAAGATTATCCTTACGGTGAAGCTTTGAGTAATTTTCCAGAACCTTGTTTTGTGGTTTATCCAAAAGAGAGTGATAATACTTGGGGAGCTAGAACTGTGCGCGTAGACAATAAGAGTTTTAAATCTAAAAAATATTTTCCTACAAACTGGGCTGGGCTTAGAGATGAAGAATTTGCAAAAATTTCTGGAGTAGAAGACGCTGTGTTTTGTCACCGTGCACTTTTCTTGGCTGTAGCGAAATCTCGTGAGGGGGCTATCAAATTAGCTCAAATTGCGCTAGTATCTTAAATATGGCTTTTATAGATGAAATAAATATACATGCAGAGGCTGGAAGAGGTGGTGACGGCGTAGTACGTTGGCGTCAGGAAAAATTCGTACCCAAAGGTGGGCCTGCAGGTGGTGATGGCGGACGTGGAGGTAATTTTTACGTGCAAACTGTGCGTGATATTAATATTCTTTCGAAATATAAAATGAAAAAAGAGTTTTCCGCTGAACGCGGTGAAGACGGAGCAAAGAAAAGTCTGCATGGCAAGAATGGTGAAGATTTTGTTTTAGAATTGCCAATCGGTTCTATTGTTACCAATGTTGCAACCGGAGAAAAAATTCAGCTTTTTGAAGAAGGAGAAAAGGTTCAACTTTTGAAAGGTGGATATGGTGGATACGGCAATGAACATTTTAAAAGTTCTACGAATACAACTCCTCAAGAATTTAATCCTGGTCAAGAAGGCGAGCAGGGTGATTTTCATGTTGAACTCGAACTTTTCGCAGATATTGGACTTGTTGGTCTACCAAATGCTGGTAAATCTTCATTACTGAATGCTTTGACCAATGCTGAAGCGAAAGTGGGCGATTATGCTTTTACGACACTCGACCCAAACCTTGGAGAATTTTATGGATACATTATTGCCGATATCCCAGGAATTATTGAAGGTGCTTCTGAAGGAAAAGGTTTAGGTGTTAAATTTTTGAAACACATCAAACGTACAAAAATGCTTGCTCATCTTATTTCTTTTGAAAATGCAAACATGATGAAAGTTTACAAAGAGATTCGTAAAGAACTGGAAGCTTATGACAAGAAAAATGATTTAACAGAAGATGGTCTTTCAACTAAAGATGAAATAATTCTTCTTACGAAGACAGACGTTGCAGAAGATCCTAAACTTATAGAAAAAAGAAAAAAAGAATTTGAAAAATTAGGTAAGAAAGTTTTCACTATATCTTTATTTGATGATAAGTCAGTAAAAGATTTCAGAGACGACTTAGTAAAGATTTTAAAGAAAAAATAAATGAGAATCTCCAGCTCTTTTTTAACAATGCTTTTGATCTGGGCACTAGGGTTTACGCATTTTCTAGGCGGGCCGTATTTATTTTTTAAAGTAATTTTCTTTATTGCTATTTTGCCTTTTGTTATTGCAGGAATAGTTTCACTAATTATATTTTTAAAATTTAAAGCGATAATGGGCACGGCTAACAATGTTTCAAGAAAAGGATTTTGGATATATAACAAATTTGTAAAAAGTGACACACCTTCAAGTTCTTCTAGTGAGACTATTCACGTCGAAGCGACTATAAAAGAATAAAAATATGATATTATAGTAGCTATGGAAAAGAAATATTACACGACAATCGGCTTAGAAATACACGCAGAATTGAAGACAAACACAAAGATGTTTTGTAGTTGCAAAAATGATCCTGACGAAGAAACTCCAAATAAAAACATCTGCCCAGTTTGCATGGCGCATCCTGGTACTTTGCCGGTTGTAAATAAAAAAGCCGTTGAAAGTGTGATAAAAGTTGGTTTGGCTCTAGGTTCAAATATTGCAGATTTTACAGAGTTCGACAGAAAGAATTATTTCTACCCAGATATTCCAAAAGGTTATCAGATTTCACAATTTAAATATCCAATAGTTTTCGGTGGACGTTTGGTAGGTATGGACCTGACTCGTATTCATCTAGAAGAAGATACCGCAAATAATAAGCACTATGAGAGTGCAAGTGGAGGATACTCATTGATTGATTTTAATCGTGCAGGTGTACCACTTATGGAACTTGTAACTGAAGCGCATACATTTGAGAATCCTGATGATGCTGCGAAAGCTGCGTCTATTTTTGCAAAAGAGTACCAGTTAATACTTTGGTATCTCGGTGCGTCCGAGGCAAATATGGAAAAAGGTGAGATGCGCGTGGAAGCGAATGTTTCTGTTTCTCCAGATAAAGATAAAAAATGGACTGCATATGTCGAAGTAAAAAATCTAAATTCATTTCGAACTGTTGAGAAAGCTATCAAATATGAAGTAGAAAGAATGATAGATCTTTTTGAAACAGGCAGAGAAAGTGAAATAGTAAAAGAAACTCGTGGTTGGGATGATGGAAAACAAAAAACATTCTCACAGAGAAAAAAAGAATCTAGTCAGGATTACAGATATTTCCCAGATCCAGATATTACAAAGTTTAAACTTCATGAGATTTTTAATATAGAAGAATTAAAGAAAAGTTTGCCGGAACTTCCTTCAGAAATGCGCGCACGATACAAAAATGATTTCGGTATTAAAGAAGAAGATATAGAGGTATATATCAATGATCCGATACTTGGAACTTGGTTTGAAAACGTTGCGAAGATTATTCCAGTAGCTGATAAATTAAAAATAGCTTCGAATTTTATAACTTCTGATTATCTTGGTCTTAAGAAAACAAATTTGGGAGTTCAACTCCCAAAAGTAGAGAATTTCGCTGAATTAGTATCTTTGTTTACTGAAAATAAAATATCTTCCAGAGTCGCCAAAGATATCTTGGCTATGATTGTATTAAATGATGAATCGCCACTCAAAATTGCGACAGAAAAAGATTTACTTCAGAAAAATGATACAGGTGCAATTAAAACTATTGCAGAAAAGGTTGTTTTAGAAAATCCTGAAGTTGTTGCTACTTATAAGGGTGGAAAAGAAAATGCCATTATGTCTCTAGTCGGAAAAATCATCAAAGAAAGTAA
Source organism: Candidatus Nomurabacteria bacterium (assembly GCA_023267435.1). Classification (GTDB taxonomy): domain Bacteria; phylum Patescibacteriota; class Minisyncoccia; order Phycocordibacterales; family UBA9973; genus UBA9973. The sequence goes on along the minus strand of JAHFNH010000002.1, from coordinate 114,710 downwards.
TGGTAGTGCAAATCCTAAAATAGTTATCGAAATCTTAAAAGATTTACTTAAATAGTATTTTTATATTGAATTCAGGAAGCGTGTACGTTGCCCGTTACGTTTTTATTGACTTATTTAAATAAGTTTTGTATTATAAAAATAAATAAATCAGTATAAAAAATTTAAACTCTTTGAAAATGGAAAAAATAATTATTACCGTTGTTAAACTAAACGGACAACTTTACTTTTTGTTTAAATACAGGGGTAAAAAAATTTACTTTTTAAAACTTATTGCTTACGGAAATTACTTTGATGCTTTTTCAAAAAATTCTATTTTAGTATTGAGAAATAAAAAAGATTTTGATACCGGTTATGTTTCTTATGCCGGAGGACACGGAGCTCAGGAATGGTTTTTTGGATTTAAAAAAATAATACCAAAAGATAAGCACACAAAGTATTTATCTGCCTTACCGCCTACTATTGATAATCTTGAGGTTAGCTTCTTCAAAGAAAGTGATGTTTTACAAATAAAGAGCAATATATCAAATATTCGATTTTTTAATGCTTTGGCAGTAATTACCTGGCCTAAAAAAGACAGTGATGAAGCTGAACAATACGAAAAATTAGAAAAAGAAAAAGAAATTGCGATAGAAAGTAAACATCAAAAAAACGAAAAAGTTCGTAAAATGTTATTACAAAGACTTTGGAATAAAAGCGCAAAGCTTCGCTCTGAAAGAATTGAAAAAAGAAAAGAACTTTCAGTAATTATTGAAAAAGGTTAATTTAAGTAATGATTTGGCTAAAACGCTATGCTTGTAAAAAGTATAGCGTTTTTTTATTTTTAATATGATAAAATATATTCATGAAAACATTACGCGAGTACATAAAGGAAGCTGGTGAAAAGGGAATTGCCATCGGGCATTTTAATATTTCAAATTTGGAAGCTTTACACGGTATTTATAATGCAGCAAAGAAATTAAATCTTCCAGTTATTATTGGAGTTTCAGAAGGGGAAGAAAAATTTGCTGGATTAGAAGAAGTTTATGCAGTTGTTTCTGAAATTCGTACCCGTGATAATTACCCAATATTTTTAAACGCAGATCATCATGCGAGTTTCGAATCAGTAAAGAAGTGTATTGATGTTGGTTTCGATATGGTTATCATCGATGCTGCGAAATTACCTTTTGATGAAAATGTAGCTGTTACTAAACAATGTGTAGATTATGCACGTGAAGTGACTGCGAAGACTGGCAGAGATATTTTAGTTGAAGCTGAACTTGGTTATATTGGTTCTGGGTCAATTATCAGAGATGTAGTACCGGAAGGTGCTGGAATTTTAACAACTCCTGAAGATGCAAAGAAATTTGTAGATGCGACTAGTATAGATTTATTTGCTCCGTCAGTCGGCAGTATTCACGGACTTATTAAAACAGGCAAGCCACATATTAATGCAGAACTTGTGACAGAAATAAAAAAAGTTACAGGTATTCCCCTTGTGCTTCATGGTGGTTCAGGTTTGCGAGATGAAGATTTTACGAATGCTATCAAAGCGGGTATTTCCATTGTGCATATAAATAGTGAGATACGTTTAGCTTTTAGAGAAGCTGTAGAAAAATTCTTGAAAGAAAATTCATCTGAAATAACTCCGGCAAAAATTTTACAGCCGGCGGTAGATGCTATCGAAGCAGTCGTCGAAGCAAGATTAAAATTATTTAGTGGAATGCAATAATCTCAATAATCTTTTGTGAAAGAAGAAATTAAAAAATTTTTCAGGGGAGATGTGGATGATAGTGAAGAAACTCTCAAAAAATATTCGCATGATGCGAGTATTTTTGAAGTTAGACCAAAGTTAGTTGTTTTTCCAAAAGATTCAGAAGATGTACAGAATTTAGTGAAATGGGTAAATGAAAATAAAACCAAGTATCCAGAACTCTCAATTACAGCTCGTTGCGCTGGTACAGATATGTCTGGTGGGGCGATAAATGAATCTATTATTTTAGATTTCACTAAATATATGAATAAGTTGGTGTCCTTCTCTCCAGTAAAGGATTTTGGAGCCTTCGCCCTCGGAGACAAAGGACAGGGAACCCACGACTCTAAAAATCCTTTACTGGAGAGTACTATTACCGTTCAGCCTGGAACGTTTTACCGAGATTTTGAAAAGATAACTTTAGCCGAAGGTTTAATTTTACCTTGTTATACAGCGTCAAAAAGTCTCAATGCGATGGGTGGAATGTATGGTAATAATTCTGCTGGTGAAAGAACTTTGAAATATGGCAAGACGGAAGATTATGTTATGGAAGCGAAAGTTGTTTTCTCAGATGGAGTGGAAAGAGTTGTGAAATCTTTTCCTTTAAGTGAAATTTCACAGAAAGAAGAAAATTATAAAAAACTTTATGATTTAATAAAAAATAATCAAGAAGAAATAAATAATGCAAAACCAAAAGTTCATAAGAATTCTGCTGGATATTATCTTTGGAATGTTATAGAGAACCAACCAGCAAAGAATTTAGGCGCCTTCGCCCTCGGAGACATAGGACAGGGAACCCACGACGCTAAAAATTCTTTGCCGGTCTTTAATCTGAATAAATTACTCGTAGGTTCACAAGGAACTTTAGGCATAGCCACAGAAATAACTTTCAAACTTGTTAAAAATCCAAAACATTCGAAACTTGTGGTTATTTTCATGAATGATTTAGCGCCATTGGGTAAACTTGTAGATTCTATTTTAGAAACGAACCTTGAGACATTGGAAACTTATGACGATAAGACTATGAAGCTTGCAGTGCGATTTTTCCCAGATTTTTTAAAGACTAAAGGATTTTTTGGAATGATAAAATTCATGTGGAGTTTCTTGCCGGAATTAAAAATGATGATTACGGGCGGATTTCCGAAATTAATTTTATTAGCTGAATTTGCTAGTGACGATGATACAGAAGTAAATAAGCAGTGTTTAAGTTTGAAAGAAAAAATAAAAGATTTTAAACTAGAAGTGCACATTACTAAAACAGAAGCTGAAGCAGGGAAATATTGGGACATTAGACGTGAGAGCTTTAATCTATTACGCAAACATGTTTCTGGAAAACGTACTGCGCCATTTATCGATGACATTATTGTTCGTCCAGAATTCTTACCGAAATTTATTCCAGAACTTAATAATATTTTGAAAAATTATAATTTAGAATATACGATTGCCGGACACGCAGGTGATGGTAATTTTCATATTATCCCCTTGATGGATTTTAGTCGGAGCAATACAGCTGAAATTATAACTGAGCTTTCCGAAAAGGTTTATGATTTAGTTTTAGATTATGAAGGTTCTATTACCGCGGAACATAATGATGGAATAATCCGTACGCCATATTTGGAAAAAATGTACGGCGAGAAAATTTATGCTTTATTTGGTGAAGTTAAGAATATCTTTGATCCCAAAAATATTTTCAATCCTGGTAAAAAGATCGCACTGCCTCAGGGAGGTATGGGCACCAAAGAATACGTTGCAAGCCATTTAGCCATAGAACACCCAAAACCACACCATGGGGTATAGAAATAATTTGCCTTTTTAAAAATTTTGTATATAATGTCTTCATGCTTAAATTAACAGCGAAAAATAGAGATATAAAACAAGACTTATCAGAAATGCGAAAAGCAGGTGAATTGCCAGCTGTTTTTTACGGATTAAATAAAAAGACCACTTCAATTTCAGTATCAAAAATTGAATTTAAAAAAGTTTGGCAACAAGCAGGAGAGTCTTCTGCTGTTAAAATTTCTACTCCAGAAGGAGATGTAGATGTTTTAATTCATGATGTTCAAGTTGATCCTGTAACCGATGATCCTATACATGCAGATTTCCTAGTGATCGATATGAACAAGAAAATTACCGTTAATATCCCTCTTGAATTCGAAGGTATTTCAGAAGCTGTTAAATCAGGTTCTGGTACACTTGTGAAAGTTTTGCACGAAGTTGAAGTTGAAGCTCTTCCAAAAGATCTTCCACACAATATCGTTGTTGATATTTCCAAGCTTGCAACATTAGATGATCAGATACTTATTTCAGATTTGAAAGCTCCAGCTGGAGTTACAATCCTTGCTGAAGCTGACGAAGTTGTTGCATCGATCGCAGAACAAAAAGAAGAAGTTGAAGAAGTTGCTGCACCAGTTGATCTATCTGCAATCGAAGTTGAAAAGAAAGGTAAGAAAGAAGAAGAAGCTGCTCCAGCGGAATAGTTTCACCTGTAGGTTTATGACCGAGGGAAAAATTAAACTAAATTATGTTACAATTAAAGTTATGATACGGAAAACGGTCATAACTTTTTTTGTTGTAATATTGTTGTTTTCAGGATTTACGGCCCATAAAGCGTACGCTGTTTTTGACTGTTTAACACTTTCCATATCTTCTTCACAAACAGATAAGGATTACTGTCGTAATGAATTAGCCCAAATAGAACAACAATTAACAGACTTATTGGCAAAACAAAAAGAACAGCAAAAACAAACTGGTACATTGAAAGGCGATGTAAATTATTTGACTAGTCAGATCAATGCTCTAAAAACAAAAATAAAAGCTCGCGCTTTGGTTATAGCTCAATTGAAAGTTTCAATTAGTGAAAAAGTAACAACAATAGGAACTCTTTCCGACAAGATAGATCGCGAACATGAATCTCTCGCTCAGCTTTTAAGAAATACCAATGAATTTGATAATGAAAATATAATGCATTTGATTCTTTCTGATCAAAGTATTTCAAATTTCTACAGCGATTTAGAATCGTATGCTTCTATTAAACAAGCTGTTAAAGCTTCTGTGGAAGAAATTACCGGAGTTAAAGTTCAAACTGAAACTGAAAAGAAAGATTTAGAAATAAAACAAAATGCTGAAACTGATGCAAAAGTCGAACTTGAGACTGCACAGAAACAATTTGCTAAAAGTGAAGCCGACAAGAAGCAGCTTTTAGCAATTTCAAAACAAAAAGAAGATGCTTATCAAAAACTTGCCGCTGAGAAAAAATCCAGAGCAGATAAAATTCGCGCTGCGCTTTTCCAGTTGCGTGATTCGAAAGCTATTCCTTTCGGAACAGCTTTGAAGTATGCACAAGAAGCTGAAAAGAAGACAGGTGTGCGTCCGGCATTTGTCCTCGCTATTCTTACTCAAGAAACAAATCTAGGAGCAAATATCGGTACATGCAATAGACCAGATGATCCACCTTCAAAGAGTTGGAAAAATGTTATGAAACCTGATCGAGATCAAGCTCCATTTGAACGCATAACTGCAGCTCTTGGCTTGAATCCATATTCTATGCCAGTGTCTTGTCCTTGGAAGGGTGGTTATGGCGGAGCAATGGGTCCTTCACAATTTATTCCTTCTACATGGGAACTTTATGCAGGTAAAATCGCAAATGCACTCGGTATAAGCGGAATGCCAAATCCTTGGGAACCGGAGCATGCGTTTATGGCATCGTCTATTTATCTAGGAGAGCTGGGGGCTAGTGCTGGAGGATTTACCGCTGAGCGTACGGCTGCTTTGAAATATTATGCCGGTAGTAATTGGAATAAAAAAGCTAATGCCTTTTATGGTGATGGTGTTATGAGTAAGGCTAAGAAGATACAGTCTGATATAGATTTGCTTTCGATTTAGGTTTGTGATAATCTCTTAAATATGAAAAAAGGTATACACCCAAAATATAGTGATAAGACCAAAGCTACTTGCGCCTGCGGAGCTGAATTTGAAGTTGGTTCAACTTTACCTGAAATTTCTGTGGAAATCTGCAGTCAGTGCCATCCTTTCTATACTGGTAATGAAAAGATCATGGACACAGCTGGACGTGTAGAACGTTTCAACAAGCGCCGAGCTGCATCTCCTAAAGCAAAGAAATAACTGACCAAAGCTTCTTGAAATTTTTTATTCCTGCGCCCTTCCCGGAGTACCGGTTGGGACCCTCGGAAGTAAAAAATTTTAAGAAGCTTTTTTCTTATATCATATGGATCTAGAAGAATTAAAAAAAAATCACAAGACGAGCTATCTAGCAGGTATTTTAGAGCGTCTTGCTCGTGAAGAAGCTGAAGTGCGTGAAATGCTCGCGAGTGATGATACTTTACATGAAATGGCTCAAACTGAGTTGAAGTCTATTCAAGAACAGAAAGATGGTGCAGAAAAACAAATTCAAGAAATTTTAGATAAAGATAAAGAGGAAGAAGAATTTCCAAATGAAATAGTTCTCGAAGTTCGTGCAGGTGCTGGAGGAGATGAAGCCGCTCTTTTTGCTTGGGAACTGGCGCACATGTATGAAAGATTTTCTGAAGTAGAAGGTTGGCAATGGAAGACAAACGACGAATCAAAAAATGATATTGGTGGATATAAAGAAGCGAGTTTTGAAATAAAAGGCAAAGATGTTTATAAAAAAATGCGTTATGAAACTGGCGTGCATCGAGTACAGAGAATTCCTGCGACAGAAAAAAATGGACGCGTACACACTTCGACAGCATCTGTTGCTATTTTACCTATCAAAAAAAGAGTGAATTTTGTTATTAATCCGGCTGATTTGGAAATGGAATATTCTCGTTCTGGTGGAAAAGGAGGACAGAACGTGAACAAGGTTGAGACGGCAGTTCGTTTGATTCACATACCGACAGGTCTAGATGTTCGTTCGACTAACGAAAGAAGTCAGCTCGCAAACCGTGAAAAAGCGATGATGATTCTGACTGCGAAGATTCAGCAATTAAAAGAAGAAGAGGAGGCAAAAAAATATTCTAGTGAACGTAAAGGTCAGATCGGAACAGGGGACAGAAGTGAGAAAATTCGTACTTATAATTTTCCACAGGATCGTGTGACAGACCACCGCATTAAAAAATCTTGGCATAATCTGCCTAAAATAATGGAAGGCGGAATAGGAGAAATCATAGAATCTATTGAATCTGGAGCTGTAGGGGATGAAGAAGAGGAATAAAATTTATCCACACCTATACACTTTCATTGCTTTTTTCTATTTTTGTGCTATACTTCGCGTGTAGTTTCTCCAGAGCTTTTTGTTTGAGTTGTGAGTGTTGATCTGCCTCTACGGCAGATCGCCGATGAGGCGATTGTTAGGCACCAATTAAGCCAATTGAGCGGTAAGAGTATCTACGCATTATAAATAGTTTTTGCCCGATTTTTAAAAAACGGGAGAAATATAAGAATGGCTACAAAGCTATACGTAGGGGGATTACCTTACAGTACACAAGAAGATGCTCTTAAAGAGCTTTTCGCACAAGCAGGAAGTGTTACTTCCGCTGTGATTATCATGGACAAAATGTCCGGTCGCTCAAAAGGTTTCGGATTCGTTGAAATGTCAACAGACGAGGAAGCACAAAGTGCTGTCTCAATGTTCAACGGCCAGGAATTCGAAGGACGCAAACTAACAGTCAACGAAGCTCGCCCTATGGAAGCTCGACCACCAAGAACTGGTGGATTCGGAGGAGGCAATGGTGGTGGATACGGTGGTGGAAACCGCGGTGGACGCCGAGAATACTAATCTCAAATTAGTTTCTAAAAATAAAAAACACTCTAGCAATAGAGTGTTTTTTATTTGCCCTTTTTTGTTATATTTGTTATATTTTATGAGTTAATTTTAGATCACATGAGTGTGTAGTTCAGTGGTAGAACGCTGTCCTGATAAGACAGAGGTCGATGGTCCGATTCCATCCACACTCACAAATGAATAATAGAAATGAAATTATAACAATAGTTTTTGTTTTAGTTATTCTAATTATTCAGATTTATTTTTGGTTTTTTGTGAAATGAAAGAATTAGATAAAAAAGAGAAAGATTGGAAAGTTATAGCATTGGTTTTTTATGCCAAGACAACAGCATGGATTTTGATTCCAGCTTTGTTGTCTTTATTTGTTAAAAATTTTTTTAATCTAAATTCTCAATTTATTTTTCCAATTTTAATCGGATTAAGTTTTGGTGTTTCTTGTTATGGAATATTTAAAGAAGTAAAAAATTATCAAAAAAGTTTATAATAATGACTCAAAGTAATACGCAAAATATAAATACTAATATTCCAATATCTCACGAAGTGACTATCTTTGCTGAGCCGATTTTTAATATTGGTAATTTTACTGTTACAAATTCTATCATCACTTCGTGGTTAACACTTCTTATAATTTTAGCATTAGCATTTGCTATTCGTTTAAAATTAAAAAAAATACCAGGAAAGTTGCAGAATTTTTTTGAAATCATAATGGAAGGCGCTTTATCTCTTTGCGATCAGGTGACTGGCGACAGGAAAATTTCTAAAAAAGTTTTTCCATTATCTTTTTCACTTTTCTTTTTCATACTGATTAGTAATTGGCTTGGATTGATGCCACTTCTAGGTTCTTTAGGTTTTACTTCTTTTGAAGGAGGAAATGCAACCTTCGTACCTCTTTTCAGATCTGCCACAGCTGATATAAATACCACATTAGCGCTTGCTATTATGGTGGTAATCGCTTCAAATATTTTTGGAATATTTATGGTTGGATTATGGAAAAGTTTCAATAAATATGTTAATCTAATATCGCTCGGTTCCATATTCACAAAGGTGAAAAAAGACCCGACAGTGCTCATTGTTGCTCCTATAAATTTCTTTGTTGGAATACTTGAATTAGTCGGTGAAATGGCAAAAATCGCATCACTATCTTTCCGTCTTTTCGGAAATGTTTTTGCAGGAGAAGTGTTATTGGCTTCTATGGGTGTCATTATGGCATATCTTGTGCCAGCACCATTTTTGTTTTTGGAAGTATTCGTTGGCTTGATTCAAGCTTTGATTTTTAGTTTGCTCGCCACTGTGTATTTCGCAATAGCAGCACAAGATCACAGTGAACACGAAGAACACAAGGAAGCACACGCACATTAGAAATTTCAGCCTCAACGGCTGATTCGCCGAAGAGGCGAAATTAAAAATTAGTCGAATAAATTATAAGTTTAATTATCGCTTACACTGAAATATCAGTAAAGCAAAAAAATATTATGGATACAAAACAAGTAGTAGATGCAGTAGTTAGTTTCGCACCAGTAGGTAAAGGTTTAGCTATTGGTTTATCAGCAGTTGGTGCAGGTATCGGTATCGGTCTTATCGGAGGAAGAGCTATGGAAGCTATTGGAAGAAACCCAGAAGCTACAGGTAAAGTCCTTGTTCCCATGTTGATCGCATCAGCCTTCGCAGAAGCTGTGGCTATTTACGGTCTAGTTATTGCGTTCTCTATTAAATAATTTTTATAAGTTTTTTATAAATTTAAAAAAATTCTGCGCCTTCGCCCTCTGAAAAGATAGGAAAGGGGACCCACGACGCCTTAATTTTTTTAATTTACAAAAAAGAAAAATCATGAATGAATTAATTTCGACATTTCACATAGATTGGAAGATAATGCTCGCGCAGTTATTTAACTTTGTGCTTGTTTTTATTGCGCTTTATTTTATTGCAGCGAAACCTCTTCGCAAGTTGATGGATGATCGTGAGAATGAAATAAAGGATGGTTTGACTAATGCTGAAAAAGCAATAGTCGAACTTGAAGGCGCAGGTTTCAAAAAAGAAGAAATAATCAGAGAAGCGAAAGATAATGCTAAAAATATTATCAGTCAATCACAAGCTGACGGTAAAGAAATAGTAAAAGAAGCGAAAGACAAAGCAACTCTTGAAAAAGAAGAAATCTTGAGACAAGCCAAGCTTGATGCAGAAAAAGAAAAGAAAAATGGAGATGACGCAATCAGAAAAGAAGTCGCAGAGCTTGTATCTGTCGGTGTTCGTAAAATGGTTGAAGGTTATGTATCTGCAGGTAAGGGCGAAGAAATTATCAACGCAATGTTGGCCAAAAAATAAATGATCAAATCAAAACAACTGGCTCAGGCTTTATTCGAATTGTCTGAAGAAAATACAGAAGGTCTCGACCAGAAGTTTTTTGATTTTATTGAAAAGAGAAATTTGAAAGGTCAGATGAATTCAATACTTTATCACCTTGAAAGAATTACTGAAAAAGAAAAAGAGAAAAAAGGAATACAAATAGAAATAGCTCACGAGATAAAACCCGAGACCGCTAAACAAATAAAGAGTTTCCTAAAAGCTGAACATTTAGATGAATCATTAAAAATAAAAAAAGAATTAATCGCAGGGTTTAGAGCGAAGTTCGGAGGAAAGATTTATGACGCGAGTATCATGACAGGTCTGAAAAAATTAGAAAAAAATATTATAAATAATTAATTTTAAAATTATGAGCGCGAATACAACAATAGAAAATTTGAAAAAGAGAATTGCCGGTTTTGAAGGAGGTGCCGAGATGTATGAATATGGCACAGTCCTTTCAGTTGCAGACGGAATCGCAAAGATTTCTGGTCTTGCAAAATGTCAGTCTTCAGAAATGGTTTCTTTCGAATCCGGAGCTATTGGGCTCGCGCTCAACTTGGAAGAAGATTCTGTCGGAGCTATCGTCCTCGGAGATTTTTCTAAAATCAAAGAAGGGGAAACAGTAAAGAGAACAAACCAGATTCTTTCTATTCCTGTCGGAGAAAATTTCATCGGACGTGTGGTAAACCCTCTAGGTGAACCTATCGATGAAGCAGGTGCTATTCAGTCAGACGCTGTTTACCCGGTGGAAAAAGTCGCTTCAGGTGTTATGACTCGTGAACCTGTGAAAACCCCCGTACAGACTGGTATAAAGGCCATAGACGCTATGATTCCGATCGGTCGCGGACAACGCGAGCTTATCATCGGTGACCGTCAGACAGGTAAGACTGCGATAGCTATCGACACTATCATCAACCAAAAAGGCGAAGATATTATTTGTATCTATGTCGCTATTTCACAAAAACAATCAAAAGTCGCTCGTATCGTTTCAAAATTAAAAGAAGCAGGTGCGATGGATTACACTATCGTCGTCTCAGCCGGATCATCTGACGGTCCAGCTTTCTCATACCTTGCTCCTTACTCTGGTACAGCACTTGGAGAATATTTCTTGGACAAAGGAAAAGATGTTTTAATAATTTATGATGATCTTTCCAAGCACGCTGTGGCTTACCGTGAGATTTCTCTTTTGCTTCGCCGTCCACCGGGTCGTGAAGCTTATCCTGGAGACGTTTTCTATTTGCACTCCCGTTTATTGGAACGCGCTTGCCGATTGAATAAAAATTACGGAGGTGGATCTATCACTGCTTTGCCTATCATCGAAACTCAAGCCGGTGACGTGTCTGCATATATTCCTACTAACGTTATTTCTATCACTGACGGACAAATATTCTTGGAGACAGGTCTTTTCAACAAAGGTCTTCGTCCAGCTATCAACGTCGGTCTTTCTGTTTCTCGCGTGGGTTCAAGTGCACAAATAAAATCAATGAAGAAAGTTGCTGGTAAAATGAAACTAGCGATGGCTCAATATCGTGAACTTGAATCTTTCGCACAGTTTGATTCCGATCTTGATCCTGAAACAAAGAAATCTATCAACAGAGGAAAGAGAGTGACTGAACTTCTAAAACAAAATCAATATTCTCCTATATCTGTCGCCAAGCAAGTCACCTCTATTTTCGCTGTAAACGAAGGATATTTGGATGAATTAGAAACTACAGAAATCAAAGCGTGGGAAGAAAATTTCTACACACACTTAGAGCGTGCCAAAAAAGATTTACTTACAAAATTATCAGGAGGTTGGGATGATGTTATAGAGACAGAACTACGCGGTGCAATTATTGAATTCATGGGAATGTAATTTTAAAAGCTAATTTATTTAGCTACTCATATGGCTTCAACTAAAGAAATAAAACAAAAAATAAAATCGACAGGAAACATCAAAAAAATCACAAAAACGATGGAGATGGTTTCTGTTTCCAAAATGCGTCGCGCGGTGGACAAAACTCTTGCCTCACGCGCTTATGCTCGTTTTGCTTTAGACCTATTGGTGAACCTTTCAAAAAATAAAGATGTCTCACATCCTTTGATGGAAAAAGGGAAAACTGACAAGGAATTACTTGTCGTTGTCGCTAGTAGTAAGGGTCTTTGCGGTGGGTATCATACAAACCTTTTTAAAGCTTTAAATATTTATTTGAAAAAAGAAGAGTCTCGAGGAATTGATTTGAAAGCCATAACGATAGGAAAGTATGGCGAGAAGATTTGCAAGAAAGCTGGTGTCCCAACTTTCGCAAGCTTCACAACTTTCTCCGAAGCTTCGAGTATGGAACAGATAAAAGAATTATCGGATTTGGTTTCAAAAGAATATGTCGAAGGGGGATACAAGAGCGCAAAGATTTTATACACACAATTCCTGAAATCAACTTCTTACAAACCAGTCTTGCGAGAACTCTTCCCAATCAGCCCTGAATCAGTAAAAAATATAATAGAGACTGAAGAAGAAAAAGTGAGTGTGAAAGAAGATGAAAGTTTTGTAGATTATAAATTTGAGCCAGACATAGAAACGATCTTAGAAAATATTTTACCAGGGTTAGTCGATGTAGTCGTTTATCAAGCATTATCCGAAGCCTTTGCCTCAGAACACTCCGCCAGAATGTTTGCGATGAAGAACGCCGGAGACAATGCCACGACAATATTAAATAAACTTATGTTGTCTTACAACCATGCAAGACAAGACGGTATCACCAGAGAGCTTTCCGAGATAGTCGCCGGAGCGGAAGCATTATCAAGCAATTAAAAATTATTATTAAATTATAAATTTATGCAAAAAGGAAAAATATCACAAATTATTGGAGCGGTTGTCGATGTACGATTCGAAGGCGAATTGCCATCTCTTTTAAATGCGTTAACAGTGAAAACAAAAGACGCGAAAGGTGTTGAAAAAGATTTGGTTCTAGAAGTCGCAGGACACTTGGGTTTGAATGAAGTTCGAACTATCGCTATGTCATCTACAGACGGACTTTCTCGTGGAGATGAAGTACACGATACAGGTGCGCCTATCTCAGTACCTGTCGGTATGGAAACTCTGGGCAGAATGTTCGACGTTTCCGGAAATCCTATTGATGATAAGGAAGCTCCAAAGAATGCAAAGAGAATGCCTATTCACAGAAAAGCTCCTACCTTTGCGCAACAATCTCCAAAAACTGAAGTGCTTGAAACTGGTATCAAGGTTATTGATCTAATGTGTCCTTTCTTGAAAGGAGGAAAGGTTGGTCTTTTCGGAGGAGCGGGAGTCGGTAAGACTGTCGTTATCCAAGAGTTGATCAGAAACATCGCAGCTGAACACGGAGGATATTCTGTATTCGCCGGAGTTGGAGAAAGAACTCGTGAAGGAAATGATTTGTACCGTGAAATGGAAGAATCAAATGTGTTGGATAAAACAATGCTCGTGTTCGGACAAATGAACGAACCACCAGGTGCTCGTGCCCGTGTTGCTCTTTCAGCTTTGACAATGGCGGAACACTTTCGTGATGTTGAGGGTAAAGATTTGCTTTTGTTCATGGATAACATTTTCCGCTTTACTCAAGCTGGTTCCGAGGTTTCCGCTTTGCTTGGCCGTATGCCATCCGCTGTGGGTTACCAGCCAACTCTTGCATCAGAAATGGGAAACTTACAGGAAAGAATTACTTCTACTGACAAGGGTTCTATTACTTCCGTGCAAGCTATTTACGTGCCAGCTGACGACTTGACTGACCCAGCTCCAGCGACAACTTTCTCACACTTGGACTCTACTGTGGTGCTTTCACGTCCTTTGTCTGAGCTTGGTATTTACCCAGCTGTGGATCCACTGGACTCTTCTTCAACAATTCTTGATCCGAACATTATCGGACAGAGACATTACGATGTCGCTCGTGATATCCAGAAAATTTTGCAGAGATATAAAGACCTTCAAGATATCATCGCGATTCTTGGTATGGATGAATTGTCTGACGATGATAGACTCACAGTGTCACGTGCTCGCAGAATTCAGAAATTCCTTTCTCAACCATTCTTCGTGGCAGAACAATTCACAGGACGCCCTGGAAAATATGTTCCCCTAGAAGAAACAATCAGATCCTTCGAAGAAATTCTAGCCGGAAAGTATGACCATATTTCTGAACAAGCTTTTTATTTGAAAGGAGGCATTGAAGATGTGTTAGCAGAAGAAAATAAATAATTTTTAATTTTTTAAAATGACAAATCTTAAAATCGCAATTATAGCTAAAGATAAAGTCGCCTACGATGGTGAGGCTATTTCTGTAGTTGTGCCCACAAAGAGCGGAATTATCGAAGTACTGCCTGAACATATGCAACTCGTCTCAGCTCTGGCAAAAGGAGATATTGTTCTTGATACTGGATCTGAAAAAAATACCTTTACCATTTCTGGTGGGGTCTTAGAAATCAAACCAAAAAGCAGTGTGATTATTTTGGTTGATATTATATAATTCATGTATGAATATACAAAGTCCAAGTTTTGAAAATGGAAAAGAAATTCCATCGAAGTACACTTGCGATGGCGAAGGGATAAATCCTTCACTTATTATTGGTGATGTTCCTATAGAGGCTAAAAGTTTAGTTCTTTTGATGGATGATCCTGATATTCCAGATTCTGCCAAACAAAGTTTTGGAATTGAAGTTTGGGATCACTGGGTTGTTTTTAATATGCCGCCAGATGTAAAAGAGATAAAAGAAAATTCCACTCCGCCTGGAGTTTTAGGTAAAAATACCAGAGGCAATATGGCATATGGAAGTCCTTGTCCGCCTGACAGAGAACACAGATATTTCTTCAAGCTTTACGCTCTTGATTCTATGCTCAATCTAGCTGAGGGTGCTATGAAACAGGAAGTTATCGATGCTATGCAAGGGTATATTTTAGCTGAAGCAGAATTGATGGGTAGATACAATAGAAAATAATTAACATAAACATTATTATTGTGGATATTATAAGGTAGGTGGTATAATATTTTTATGGGAAAAATTCTTGAAAGAATAGAAAATTTTGATTATTGGATGATATCTAATGTTAGAAGATGGGCGATGCCATTTGCCAGATTTTCTATTTTTATAGTTTATTTTTGGTCTGGTATTTTAAAATTACTTTCTCTTTCTCCTTTAAATCCGATTATTTCTGAACTCATAACAAAAACAATACCAGGAGTGCCTTTGAATAATCTTCTTATTGTGTTGGGAGTTTTCGAAATAATTATAGCTCTGACTATTATCAATCATAGTTTGAGACATTTGGCGCTTTTCTTTCTTACTTTGCATTTAATAGTAGTGATCCTACCGCTTTTCTTATTGCCAGAATTTACTTGGAGTGGTTTTTTAATACCAACATTAGAAGGACGATTTATTATTGATAATATTTTAACTATTGCTTTGATGATTGTTATCTTGGCGCATCTACATCCTCTCGTTTATAAAGAAAAAAATAAGCTTGAGAAAATAGCTTAATATTATGTCTAAAACCAAACACTTATTTAATGACAATTCTGCAAAAGGTTTTTCTGAACATTTAGAAAATAAGTGTGTGGTTAAATTTTATATAGTTGCCACACCAATAGGAAATATGGGAGATATTACACTCCGAGCAATTGAAACACTTAAAGAAGTGGATTTGATATTGTGCGAAGATACTCGCGATACAAAAAGAATTTTAGATAAATATAATATCAGCAAGCCAACGATGAGTTATCATGCTCAGAGTAAACTAGCGAAGACTGATAAAATTTTTGAATTATTGGAACAAGGAAAAAATCTTGCTTTAGTTTCTGATGCCGGCACGCCGACAATATCAGACCCAGGTGCAATGCTTGTTTCAAAAATGAAAGAGAAATTTGGCGATGAAGTTCAAGTTATTCCTATACCCGGTGCGACGGCTTTGATCGCTGCGCTTTGTGCGTCAGGTTTGCCAACTCATGAATTTACATTTTTAGGCTTCTTGCCACATAAGAAAGGTAGAGAAACATTATTTAAAGAAATTTCCGAAGCAAAACGCACGATGGTTTTTTATGAGTCTCCACACAGAATTTTAAAAACTCTAGAATCGTTAATAAAATTCTGCCCAGACAAAAAAGTCTGCATTGCTCGTGAAATAACAAAAATCTATGAAGAATTTAAAACCGGTTCTGCAGAAGAACTTCTTGCATATCTAACCAAAAACCCTGTAAAACAAAAAGGGGAGTTTGTTGTGCTTGTTTCTTGATAAAGGTTGTCTTATTTGACAGATATATTATATATGGTAAACTTTGAGTTGGAAATAAAAAAGTTCACAAATTAAAATTCCAAAGACATGAAAAAGGGTGTGTTAAATAGAGATTTAAGGAAAAAAGATTATCCTTGGCTCAGTAATGATCTAAAAAAAGGGAAAGAAGTGCATGAGTATAGTGAGTATACTTATGGTTGCATTGGGAAAGATGGAATTGCTGTATCTGATAAACCAGGACAGGCTCCATTTTATGAGGTTCCATCGAACTCAGTAACTTGGAATTAGGTTATTAATAAACAGAATTAAAAACAAGGAATTTAAATCCCTTGTTTTTTTTATTTACAACAAATTTTCTGGATCAACGGTTACTGAAAATTCGTGCGGGAGAGAGAGGAGTTTTGAGAGGAGTTTTTCATCTATTTCAGAATTTGATGATAGTTCAGATAGAGACCATTTTTTAGGGTCTAGTTTTACAAGCATATTGGTGACATACTTGTCTTTTATTTTATTTATAAAACCACCGAAAATATCTGGGTCGTAGTCTTTAAAGACATCCGCTAATGCTTTTTTAGTATGATCTGATTCTTCTTTACTACCCATGTGTGTTATTTTGATAAATCTTTTAAATGGCGGATAGCCAAGGTTTTTTCTGTCCTCTAGCTCTTCGCGCACAAAAGCTAAAACATTTTCAGTCTTAATTGCATGAATAGCAGGGTCTTGTTCATTTTTAGTTTGGATGATTAGTTCCTCTTTTGTCTTAGAAATTATCGATACAATGAGCTGAATAATTTTCTCATTCATTTTAAAACTCGGTACGCTCCAAAGAGAATCAAAGGAAGCGATAACTGACAGAGCTACTGGTTCTTTCATATATAAAAGTGCCATTTCAGTCCCGACGAGGATTGATCCGGAATTTTCTTCAAATTCTTTCATGATTTTTTCTGCACCTTTAGCAGTCTTGGCAGATTCTTTGTCGAGTTGGAAAATTTTAGTTTTAGGGAAAAGTTTTTTTGCTTCTTCGTAGACTGTATCTGTACCTATGCCGAGTGGCATTAAATTCCAGCTATTACAGTGCAGGCATCTGGTTTCAGGGTCTTTTTCAGTATTGCATCTATTGCAGGCAAACATTCTTTTTTTACTATCTCTAGATAAATACAGAACGACAGGCACAGAACATTTTTCACACATGACAGGATTGTTACAATCCTGACAGAGTGTTTCAGATGCTAGGCCTTTTCGAAGTGAGAAAATAAATACGTTTTCTTTTTTTGAAATTTTATTTTTTATTTCTTCGATACTGTCATCAGATAGTATTTTAAATTTATCTTCTTTTTTAGGAATCTTTATTTCTCCCTCGAAATTTATTCTAAAAGATAATGGATGAACTTCTGAAAAATTATCTATTTCTTTTCGAGCTATTGTTTCAAAACGGAGCAATGAATCTCCTAGTATTAGTTTTGCGCCTATTTTTGAAGCATAAAGCTCTGCAAAGGAACGTAAGTCGAAATATGGCCGGCTGATCATTCTGTAAGCATTAGAACTTTCGTGTTCTACGATAATCGTCCCGAAATCTCGGCGGGGAATTGAAAGAAATGGTGCAGTACCAAATATGAGTACAGGGTGTGTGGATGTAATGATTTCTTCGAAATTTTTCAATACTTTTTTTGAACTCAATCCTCCGTGCATAATGAAAGTAAAATTTTCTATGCCTTTGCAAAGTGCATTGGAAAAACTTTCTATATCTATTTCAGTCGGTAATACAATGAAGACAGATTTTTTTTCAGCGAAGGATCCGCGAATTAAAGTTTTATAAAAATTAATACGGTCGGCGAATGGAAATTGAAAAAGTAATTTTTCTTTTTTTAATTTTACAGAATTATTTTCTACTTCTTTTACATTTTCTGTTTCATTTTTATATTTAGATATCTTGTCATACTCTTCGCGTAATATTGCTGGTATAAGAGATACGATCGCATCATTTTTCTTTGAACTAAAATATTTGCTTATTTCGAGAGTGGACTCGATATATTCTTTTAAGAAAATAGAATTCTCTTTTACTTCAGTTATTTTTTTTAAATTAAATTTAAGATTTTTTATGTCGGACTTGGTGTCTGTTGCTTCTTCAGAAGAGACAGCTAAACCAAGAATTTGACTGTTGCGCATAGGCACAGTCACAATACTTCCATCAGGTATATCTTTCGAGGTGAAATAGGTCAGATTTTCCTTAAAAGCTCCTTTTTTAAGTGGAATTACCGTCACTATTTTCATAGTTTTATTCTAACATAACTTATGCTATATTTAGCCCTATGGGAATGTTTTCAAAGAAAATAGGAATAGATCTTGGAACCGCTAATACATTGGTTTTCGTGCCTGGTAAAGGTATCGTTTTAAACGAGCCTTCCGTGGTGGCTGTTTCAGAACAAGATAATAAAATCCTAGCTATCGGTTTTGAAGCGAAAGATATGATCGGCAAAACTCCAGATTCTATTATTGCTTATCGCCCGATGAAAGACGGAGTGATAGCAGACTACCGCGTGACTGAAGCAATGCTTCGATATTTCATAAATAAAGCGATGGGTAAATTTAATTTATTTAAACCAGATGTGATGGTTTCAGTTCCAGCCGGCGTGACTTCAACAGAACGCAGAGCAGTCGTCGAGGCTGCAATTCGCGCCGGTGCAAAAAATGCATACGTGGTGAAGGAGCCAATTCTTGCAGCTATCGGTGCAGGAATTCCTATTTACGAATCAAAGGGTCACATGGTTGTCGATATTGGCGGAGGCACGACGGATGTCGCAGTTATATCTCTAGGAGGAATAGTGGCCTCGACTTCCGTGAAATGCGCCGGAAATAAAATCGACCAGGCTATCGCAGATTATATTAAAAAAACTTTCAATCTAGCTATCGGTGATAAAACTGCTGAAGAAGTAAAAATAAAAATCGGTGCGGCTGTTGCTCTCGAAGAAGAACTCCGTGTCACCATCAAAGGAAGAGATTTTATTCAAGGCTTGCCTCGTTCTGCTCAAGTCGGAACCAATGAAATAGTGAAAGCGATAGACAGTGAATTAAAACAAGTTATTAAAGCTATAAAAGATGTCCTGCAAGAAACTCCTCCAGAGCTCGCTTCTGATATTATTGATCACGGCATTGTTATGACTGGAGGTTCTTCTCAGTTGCGTTGTTTTACTGATTTGGTTTACAGAAAGACTGGCGTAAAAGCAGTTCTCGCAGAAGATTCTCTTTTTTGTGTTGTAAAAGGCACAGGTATAGCACTAGAACATTTAGACGTATACAAAAAAACTGTTTTAAGTAAAAAATAATCGCTCATATGAATATTTTAGAGCATTTAGATAAAGACAACCTACATCACGCATATCTGATAGAAGGATCACGTAATGAAATATTACCGGAAATAATTTCTTTTCTTGAAGAAATAAATATAAAAACATCCGCTAATCCTGATTTTTACGATATTGCATATGATAATTTAAAAATAGATGATGCTTTAAATTTAAGAGCCTTTGGAACTGAGAAAAGTTTTTCCACTGGTAAAAAAGTATTTGTTATATCTGCTAATCAATTTACTTTGGATGCTCAAGGAGTTCTTTTGAAAATGTTTGAAGAACCCACTCTTGATACTCATTTTTTCTTAATCATGCCCGATACGGCAGCATTGTTAAAAACTGTTATTTCTAGGTTTTATTTTATTTCTACCAAGCCAGAAATGAAAGATGCAATAAAAGAAGCTGAGAAATTTATTAGTATGAAGTTGGCTGATCGAATAGAATTTTTAAAAATATTTGCTAAAACTGAAAAAGATGAAGATGAGGAATCTACCTCACCCCAACCCTCTCCTTATCAAGGAGAGGGAGATTTTGAATCTCCACGCATAAGAGCTTCTAAATTCTTAAATGCACTAGAAGTGGCATTGCACAGAAAAATTCTTTCAAAAAAGACAGATATTGATACTAGCTTTTTTAAGCATTTCTTTAAGGTTCGAGAATTTTTGCGTCAACCTGGTTCGTCCGTAAAATCTCTCATGGAATCAGTGGCTATCGTTGTGCCAAATTTATAATTTCTGATATACTATCAAAATATGCAATACAATTTTTCAAATTTTAAAATAGAATTAAAAAAAGCAGGGGAGTTTTTGAGTAAAGAATATAGTCAGCTATCTACTGGCCGTGCGTCACCGATGGTGCTTGATGGAGTTTCTATCGAAGTATACGGCGCATATCAGCCTATCAAAAATGTGGCTTCAGTTTCTATAGAAGATCCTAAAACTTTACGTATTGTGCCTTGGGATAAAAGTCAGATTAAAGGCATTGAAAAATCTATTAACGCTGCAAATTTAGGTTTATCTGTCGCGACCGATGACATGGGTATTCGTGTTATTTTTCCTCAATTAACAACTGAAACAAGACAAACTTTAGTAAAAGTTTTAAAAACAAAAATGGAAGAAGCTAGAATCACAGTCCGCAAAGAACGCGAAAATGTTTGGAACGATGTTCAATCTCAAGAAAAAGAAGGCAAAATGACTGAAGATGAAAAATTTAATGCCAAAGAAGAAATCCAAAAATTAGTAGATGAGGTTAATAATAATCTAGAATCTATTTTTGAAAAGAAAGAAATAGAAGTTCTAGGATAATTCTAATGAACGCTATTATATTTATAATAATTTTACTTGTGGTGGTTTTGGTTCATGAATTCGGACATTTTTTCAGTGCGAAGAAATTCGGCATCAGAGTTGATGAATTTGGTTTCGGTTTTCCGCCAAAACTTTTTGGCGTTAAAAAAGGGGAGACAGAATATACTTTTAACGCAATACCTTTCGGAGGTTTTGTTAAAATTTTTGGAGAGAATCCAGATGAGGAAAATACTACTGGCGCTGATAGTGCACGAAGTTTTGTGAATAAACCAAAATACATGCAGGCAGTTGTTCTTTTTGCTGGAGTTTTTGCGAACTTCGTACTCGCTTGGCTTTTGTTTTCTTTTGGATTTATGTCTGGACTTCCTACTTCAGTCGGTACGGAATCAAAAGACTATGCATTGGAAAATGTACATTTAGTTGTAGTATCTGTTCTTGCAAAATCTCCAGCTGAGATGGCAGGACTTAAATCTGGCGATAAAATAATATCTGTAAAAAGTGGCAATGATGTAGTTTCAGATGTAAATCCAGATTCATTAAAATCTTTTGTTGTTTCGCATGGAGGTAAAGAAATTGAAGTTGGTTATTTACGCGGTAAAACAGAAGAATTAAACAATACTAAAATAATTCCAGTTGTGAATACCACTAGTAGTAACCCTAGTATTGGTATCGCCATGGATCAGATCGGAATGGCTAAATTGCCATTTTTCTTGGCTATTTGGGAGGGATTAAAGATGGACTGGTCTGTTACTAAAGGTACTGTTGTAGGGCTTTATACGCTTATAGCGCAGGGTATACACGGTAAAGGTAGCTTTTCTGAAGTCACTGGACCTGTCGGCATGGTGGGTGTCGTAGGAGATGCTTATAAATTTGGCTTCGCATACCTCCTTTCTTTTGCTGCTCTTATTTCCGTAAATCTTGCAGTGATAAATTTGATACCATTTCCAGCACTCGACGGCGGACGTCTATTCTTTCTTTTGATTGAAAAAATTAAAGGTTCACGTATCAATCCTAATGTCGCTAATACTGTAAACATGATTGGTTTTGCTATTTTGATTATTCTAATGCTTCTCGTTACTTATCACGATATTGTCAAATTGCTCTAATGGTCAAAAATTTACCTCTTGCTTATATTGAATTATCTAAAGAAAATTTAATTCATAATATTAAGCAATTAAAAAGTGTGGCAAAGAAAGGCATTAAAATGTCTGTGGCTATTAAAGGCAACGCTTATGGGCATGGGCAAAATCAAGTTGCAAAGATTATCGAGCCGTATGTCGATTATTTACAGGTTGATAGTATTGAAGAATTAAAATTACTGCGAAAGGTCACTAATAAAAAAACTTTTGTTTTTGGGTATATACAGAAGACTGATTTATTAGAAACGATAAAACTGGGTTGCATTTTGTCTATTTTTTCAATCGAACAATTGCGAAATTTAGAAAAGGTTGCTGGTGAAAATAAAATCAAACAAGAGGTTCATATTTCAGTGGATGCATATTTGGGAAGAGAAGGATTCTTAAAAGAAGATCTTGGAGAAATTTTTACAGAGATTAAGAAATCCAGATTTATAAAACTTACCGGCATGTATGCACACTTTGCAAATATTGAAGATACAAATAATTTTACTCACGCAAAAAAACAAATTAAAAGATACGAAGAGGCTTTGAAACTTGCGCAAAAATTTGGCTTTAAAAAATTAGATACTCATATTTCGGCAACTTCAGGGCTTTTGGTTTATGAGAAAAATCAAGGCATAAATTCTATTGTTCGGCTTGGTGTCGGTGCTTATGGATTGTGGCCTTCTACTCAAATTGAATATTTATATAAAAATAAAATTGAACTAAAACCAGTTCTTTCTTGGAAGACAAAGATAGCTCAAGTAAAAATTTTACCAGAAGGGTACACTATCGGTTATGGATTGACCTTCATGACTTATTCAGTGACAAAAATAGCAGTGATACCGCAAGGTTATGCTGATGGTTTTGATCGAGGTTTTTCCAATAAAGGTTTTGTGTTAATTGGCGGAACGCGCTGTAAAATATTGGGCAGAGTTATGATGAATATGCTTGTAGTAGATGTGAGTCATTTATCAAATGTTAGGGCTGAAGATGAGGTTGTGATTATTGGAGCACAAGGAAAGGAGAAAATATCAGTTGAAGAAATGGCCTCTCATATCGATACAATTAACTATGAAATTACCACTCGTATCAGTCCGCTTTTGCCTAGAGTTGTAATTTAAGGTAAAACCTTTATTAAGGTTGCTTTTTTAAGCGTTTTATATTATCCTAGAACCATGTCCCAAGATAGACTTTTTAGATTAAAATGCAGCGTTTGTAAAAATGCTAATTACTATACTAGTAAGAACAAAAAACTCGTTCCTAAAAAGATTGAGCTTTTAAAGTTCTGTAAAACTTGCAGAAAGAAGACTAAACACAAAGAAGCAAAAATGACTGGATAATATCCAGTTTTTTTGTTTTTTCAGTATTTATTGCTATAATTCACAAACAGCAATTTATTGCTGTTTGTTCTTTCCAATGAGTCCACCCGCAAGGGGTGACACTCTAGGGAATGCGTTAAGTATTATTATTTTCCACATTCTCGCACCTCCGCGTATGCGGAGTGTGGGCGATTAGTTTAATGGTAGAACGAAGGTCTCCAAAACCTTTGGTGGGAGTTCGATTCTCTCATCGCCCGCAGATTTTGAACTATATTTTATAATGTTTATTTTTAATACCCGATAAAGGAATCGAACTTTTTATTGACATTTTTAACTAATAGTTATACTATATTAGTGTAAATAAGTTCTTTAATAATTAACTAAAAAAGGAGGTCAAAATGTCCTGCAGTAAAAAAGTAACCTGTAGCCGTTGTAAAGGTGAAGGTAAAGTTACGGTTTATGAATCAGAAGGAGAACATAAACTCAATTTATGTTTTAATGGTTTTAAAGAGTATCAACGCCCATCATGGCGTGAGACTTGTCCTACATGTAATGGACAAAAAAAGATTTATGGTCGTCATGATTTTAATCTCAATGAACCAGTTACAGTTATGAGAAAAACAGGAGGATTTTTCAGTCCAACCTATCCAATACATGTTTATACCTGTAATAATTGTGGTAAAAAGGTTGAAAAGGGTTGTGATGCTTATATTTATGATTTAAATGATTTATAAAAGGAGGTAAAAATGCCAACGACAACAATTATTTTAATCGATAGGGAAACAAATGAACCCATCGAAAACGCAAAAGTATGCCTAGGATTCACCTGGGGTCATTCCCAAAATGGTTGGACTGATTCAAACGGAGAAGTAGATCTAGATCACTCATCTACAGGAGAAGCCACTCTTTACATTAATGGTAGAGATTGTGGAACAGTTATGACCCCTGGAGTTATTAAGAAATATGGAAGACGTAGATAGTCTCTTGTCTTTAGTTTTTTAAAAAAGGTTAAGAATACCTAAAATTCTTTTTTAGTTAGTTTTCTAAAACCTTTAAATAGTTTTAAATCGCTGCCCCCTAGTTTTTCTAGTGGGGTGTTTTTTTTGTTTAAATGATTTTATTTGGTATTATTTATCTATGTTAGATATAAAATTAGAAACAAAAAGATTAATATTACGAAAACCTAAAAATAGTGACTGGAAGGATCTTTTAGAAGGAGTGGGTGAATATGATGTTGCAAAAATGTTACTAAGAGTTCCTTACCCATATAAAAAAGAAGATGCGAAAAAATTTGTAAATAAAGTGATAAAAGAATGGAAACAGAAAGAACCAGCTAATATTTTATTTTTTATTGAATTAAAATCTGAAAAGAAAGTAATTGGAGCCATTGGAATTCATAAGATAGATAAATTTTCTGGAGTTGGCACGACGGGCTCTTGGATAAATAAAAAATATTGGAGAAATGGTTATATGACTGAAGCGAAAATAGCTGTAAATGATTTTGCGTTTAATAAGCTCGGATTAATAAGATTAACTTCAAAAGTTTTCAAAGAAAATAAAGCTTCAAATGCTACTCAATCAAAAATGGGGTATAAACTCGAAGGACTTATGAGAAAGGTCGCGAGAAGTTTAGCATCAGGAAGACTTCACGATGAATATGTTTATGGTTTATTGAAAGAAGATTGGAAAAAGGTGAAGCCCAAATTTAAATCTTTTTTATGAATTATATAGAAGCACCAGCAGCGTCCTGAAATAGAAATAGTCTATTCACTAGAAGATTTAGCAAGTCAGATTAAAGATTGAAAAATGGGGAAATAAAAAAGCCCCATCATTAAGACGGGGCTACTTTTTAGCATAAATTATCCAAAATTACTTTCATACCATCTCTGCCGTTTTTCCATTTCTCCTTTTCGATCATAATTACAAAATTTAGCTACTGCATCCATAAATTTTTCAAAAAGATTGTTGCTTTCAGATGCATTGTTTTTAGCTTTTTTATCCTCATCCGTATACCATTTTAACGGATTCTGATTTTCAGTAAGACCCAATTCCTTTTTCATAAACTCATCGGGAATTTCAAAAAAATCATTTGAATTTATCTGGCCCGGAATTTGAGAACAAAATGTTCCCATTCTGTAGATATTTTTTTCAGATTGAAATTCAATTACTGTATGTCCACCCATATGTGAACTTATAAGTTTTATTAGCATATTTACCTCCTTTTTATGTTTAAAAACAATTATTTTTTCAAATACACAATATCACAAATATATTGACTTGTAAATGATTTCTTGGTAGTTTTAAAGTAAATAAACGTAGTCCTTAAACAATTTTAGCTCTATAAAATGGAAACAAAAATTCTAAAACTATCAGAAAACTCTGAATATTCCTTACTTGTGTACAGTATTCATGATGATTTTACAAAAAAGCAAACTAGTATAGAATTTTGTTTAGTTCCAAACAAGCTATATTATGACGCTATTGATTACCTCTTCTTTCTCAAAGTTACAAATACTGTTTTGTCTTTATGGTTTGAACGTCCTACTAAGGGAACACAGGGGACTCATACATTTATTAATCATGAAATATTAAATGCAAGAATTGTAGAACCGACTGATAAGTTTATCAGGGCAAAAAATATTTTCAGTGAAGAATCTCCTTATATACATGGGAGTTTTGAATTGATAAATGTTATATACAATGAACATTCTGAATTTATTGCCCTAGATGCCAGATTTACTTTTGGCACTTTTGGTAAACTGATTTATCAAATTGGAAGGAAATAAAAAAAGACCGATATTAATATTAATATCGGTCTTTTAAATTTATTGATGAAATTTTACTTAAAGAAATAATCAGCTGTTACTTTTGATAAATAAGTGGGATAAATACCATCGAATGTATTTTGTTGAACATATTTTTTTACATTTTCAAACCATTTAATTTTTGAAAAATTAAATTGGTTTTTGTGTTCAAGCAATGAATCTTCATCGGGAAAATGTAATTTCTGTATGAACCAATGATAATCATTATTATTGCTGATATTTGCAGATTCTTCACAAAAGGAAAAAATTTTACCGCTCATCACATGTAATTTATTTTTAATCTGATAACTTCCTCGTTCATCTTTTCCTTGTTTACAAGAAATAATCATAATATCGGTTGAATATCCCTTTAAATCATTAAGGTAATTTTTACAGTGAAAATCGAAGAGAATATTGGCAACCTGATTTGGATATTCTTTAATTTCTTTTCTTTCTTTTTCGTCTTTTGCGACAAGTCCATCGGAAAGATTTTTTAATTCCGGATAGATTTCCATTAACCATGATTTATCTAAGAAATGCTGGCTTATTTTTAATTCTTTTTCCATTATTTTATTTAGTTTTAATGAGCAAAGCTCGGTTAGTTTTCAGATCTATTTGAATAAACAATATCACAGAAACATTGACTTGTAAATGATTTCTTGGTATCTTAGAGTTAAATAAAAATTGTTCCACTTAAAACCTAAAGTTATGAAAAAACTGTTATCCATTCCATTAATTGTTCTGGTCATATCTATGATCATTCAAATTATTCTTTTTATGAAAGCAAAAACACCAGAAGGACACTCAGTAATTATTATTTCCTTTATCTTTACAGGGTTTGTCTTTATTCTTTTGCTTATTGTACTTTTTCATGAAATTAAAAGAGAAAAACATGTAAATAAAACAGGCCCATAGAAATATTGGGCTTTTTTATTTGTTTGATTATGCGTTATAATGAAAGTACATGAGAAGTATCGGAGAAAAATGCGGAGTATTTGGTATTTATGGCAGAGGTTTAGATGTAAGTCGTCTGGCCTTTTTTAGTTTATATGCCTTGCAACACAGGGGACAAGAAAGCTCTGGTATTGCTTCTACCGATGGTCATAAAATATATTGTTACAAAAATTTAGGTTTAGTTTCTCAAGTATTCAACGAAGAAATAATAAAAAGTTTGTCTGGTCATATTGCAATAGGCCACAATCGTTATTCCACTTCATCTGGTGCTGGTCTTGAGCATGTTCAGCCCATTGAGGTAGATGATTCGTCTATCGCTCTAGTTCATAATGGAAATTTACCAAGTGTAACAGAACTCATTAATTTTTTAAATAAAAAAGATGTATCTATAACAGGCGCATCTGATTCAAAAATAATTACCGAAGCAATTCATTGTCTTTTAAAAGAAGGTATTGAAATAGAAAAAGCTATCGAAGAAATTTTCCCTTTAATGACTGGAGCATTTTCAATTTTAATAATGAATAAAGAAAAACTCATCGCCATACGTGATAGTTTTGGCATACGTCCTTTTTCTATAGGAAAATTAGACGGAGGATTTGTTTTTTCTTCAGAGACTTGTGCTTTCAATCCTATTGGTGCGACATTTTTACGTGATGTGAAACCTGGAGAAATGGTGATAGTTGACGACCAAGGTTTAAGGAGCAAGCAAATTGTTACCGGTGTTCAAAAATTAGATATTTTTGAATTTGTATATTTTTCCCGTCCTGATAGTAATTTACTAGGACAATCTGTTTATGAAGTTAGGAAAAGATTTGGTGAAGAATTAGCAAAAGAATATCCCATATCGGCAGATGTGGTTATTCCGGTGCCGGAAACTGCATTTCCTGTCGCTATTGGTTATGCAAATGCGTCGGGTATACCTTTTGAAACAGGTTTAATAAAAAGTCGTTATATTCATAGAACTTTTATTGAACCAGAACAGCATATTCGTGAACAGGGTGTTAAATTAAAACTAACAGCTATTAGAGAAGTTGTTGAGGGTAAAAGAGTAATCGTAGTTGATGATTCTATTGTGCGTGGCACCACATCAAAGCAAATAGTAAAAATGCTTTTTGAAAATGGAGCAAAAGAAGTTCATTTTCTTGTAAGTTCTCCGCCGGTCAAATTTCCAGATTTTTATGGCATTGATCTACCCAATCAGAATGATCTCATTGCTGTTGGAAAATCTATAGATGAAATAAATAAATATCTTGGTTCCACTTCACTTAACTATCTTTCATATAATGGTCTGATAAAAGCGACAAGACTTGATGAATTTTCTTTTTCAACCCCGTGTTTTACTGGTGAATATCCTATTGATATTAAAGAGCGTAAAGACGAAGTATCTTTTTTATAAATAAATAATTTTTATGTTAGAATAATTAATATCTCATGATAATAATTCTTAATTTCGGTAGTCAGTTTGCACATCTTTTAGCTCGCAGGGTTAGAGATTTGGGTGTCAGAGCGGAAATACTGTCGTTTGATGCTAGTTTGGAAGAAATCAGGAAATATAATCCATCAGGAATAATTCTTTCGGGAGGGCCCGCTTCAGTTCTAGAGAAAAATAGTCCCAGACCGAACATTGAAATTTTTAATCTAGAAATACCTATTTTGGGTGTTTGTTATGGCCATCAGGTTATGGCAAAAATACTTGGTGGTAAGGTTAAACATGGATCACATAGGGAATTTGGCAAAGAAATTTTATCTATTAAAAATAATACAGGATTATTTTCATCTTTATCCAAAAAGGAAACTGTTTGGTTTTCTCATGGTGATTATGTGGAGATTTTGCCGAAAAGTTTTTCTAAAACTGCTTCTACTATGGGATGCGATATTTCTTCGTTTGAAAATAAAGAAAAACAATTTTTTGGATTGCAATTTCATCCGGAAGTAACTCATACAATACATGGAGAAAAAATATTAAAGAATTTTGTATTCAAAATCTGCAAATCAAAAAAAGATTGGAACATACAAGATGTGACTAAAAATATTATTTCAGATATTAAGAAAAAAGTCGGTAAAGATCATGTCGTGGTCGGTATTTCTGGTGGTGTCGATTCGCTTGTAGCGGCTCGATTAATTCATAAAGCTATTGGAAATAAACTTCACGCTGTCTTTGTAGACAATGGATTGCTTAGAAAAGGTGAGGTTGAACAAGTTTCCTCTTATTTGCGTAAAAACGGCTTCAAGAAACTTCACGTAATAAAAGCAGATAAATTATTTATTAATAGATTGAAAGATATATCTGATCCAGAAACAAAAAGAAAAATAATCGGACATGCATTTATTGAGATTTTTGAAAATACTATCAAAACAACATTGAAAAAATTTCCAATAAAATATTTAGCGCAGGGAACAATATATCCCGACAGAATAGAATCAGCTAGTTCTTCAAAAAGTGTCACAAAAATAAAAAGTCATCACAATATGACACTACCGGAAAAACTTGGTTTCAAGATTCTAGAACCGCTTGCGGATCTTTATAAAGATGAAGTAAGAAAAGCTGGCGCTACTATTGGAATTCCTCATGAACTATTATGGAGACATCCATTTCCAGGACCCGGACTAGCTGTTCGTATTGTGGGAGACGTCACCAAAGATCGCTTAAAAATTTTACAAGAAGCTGATGCAATATTTATTGAAGAATTAAAAAAAGCAGGGGAATACGAAAAAATATGGCAGGCATTTGCGGCTCTTTTACCTCTTAAAGTTGTCGGAGTTATGGGAGATTCACGAACATATGAATATATTATTACTCTCCGCGCAGTTGATTCTGTCGACGGTATGAGTGCTGATTGGCATAAAATACCAAATCCTCTTTTAGAGAAAATTTCTAGCGCTATTATAGGAAAGGTGCATGGTGTCAATAGAGTGTTGTATGATATAACCCAAAAACCTCCAGCAACAATAGAGTACGAATAAAAACCATCAATTTACGTTTACTTTGACAAATTAAATAAATAATGATACTCTACAGCTAGAAAATATTGGCAATATTGCCACAGAATTCATTGAAAATTAAATAAGATGGAAAAAAGAACTTTAATACTCAGTGAACTTGAGTATGCACTCCAGTACTGGGAAGATGTAAACCTTCATTCAGAATTATTTTTTAAATTAAAAAAAGAAAAATCAATCGAATATCATGAATATCTTGAACCTCTCGTAGGTTCAGAATCAGATGAGTATGGAATTATCAGAAGAGCAATTAAAAATTTCAAAGGCTTTAGATCTTGTGTAGAAAATAATCTTAAGTTAGATCCATATAGTTTTTTACCTAGAGTTCCTGCAGAATATAGAGAAACATATAATCAGTCTGATTTTATGAGATCTTATTATATGTCTCAAATTTCAGCTTTTCCATACATGTTAAGTAAATGGTTGGAAACAAAAAGAGTGTTTTCTATTGATTGTGTTTGCTCTATTCCGTATACAGATTTGTCTGTTGATAATTATTTTTCTAAACTTCCTTATGGTTCTTTTTGTTTAAAAATTAATCATGGTATTGTTATAGAAAAAATTTGCGTCAATATGTCTGGTGATGAAACCCTAGATCCGATAGAAATAATAGCGAATATTATTTTAATTTCTTCTGATGGTAATAAGGTTGACTTATTTTTTATTCCGGAAAATATACATACTATGTTAATGGATTCAAAAACAAGAAATTCATTTAATGAATACTTAAAATATTCTAAGGTAAGTGATAGAAAAGTTAATAAATTAGAATATTTATCTTTTCTATCAAAAAATGATATTTTTTATGGATTATCTATTGATATTGAGACTGGTTTGCCAATTGCAAAAAATTACAGAAAAAATGATGAAGAAATAACAATAGTTTATGATTGCGATGATGTTGATTTTAAATTTAAAGATAAGTCTGGAAAGATGTCGCCAGAAGAAGTTGATCTGTCTTTAAAAGAAGAATTTGCTGGATTTTCTACAAATGAAGGTCTGCCAGACCTTATCAACGCTTTTTGTAAGATGATAGCTGAATTGCCTTCTAAGAAGGTAATTATTTTGGAAGAAGAGAGTAAAAAGCAAAATCATACTACAAAATTCTCAAGGGAATATCCTTGGCACTCTGTTCCTGTGTGTGAAACTAGAAGTACGGAAGATCAAGAAGAGATTGGAATTATTTTTATTGGAAAAGGTCATGGTAGTGAAAAATGCCCACATCCTAGAAGGGGTCATCCAAGAATATACAGAAATCCTGACGGCTCTATAAGGATTCAAAAATGGATTGAACCGAAAATGATTAGAGCAGATAAGCTTGAAACAGAAAATTTAAAAGGCAGTGCAACCATTTTAAAGGACAAAAAAGAATAATTTAAAATTATTCTTTAACACCTCAACAAATTGTCGAGGTGTTTTTTATTCTCAAATCTTATATTTGATATATTTAACCTTACCTGCTATTCTTATTATTGAAAAATAGATCTTATACAAACCTAAAAACTTATAACTATGTCATATCTCATCATTATTCGTCACGGAAAATCAGAATGGAATGCCCTCGGTTTATGGACTGGATGGAAAGACGTTTCTTTAATCAAAGAAGGTCAAGAAGAAGCTAAAAGAACAGGAATGCAGTTGCAAAATATTTCTATTCACAAAGCATATTCTTCAAACCTAAAAAGAGCTAAGGAGACTCTAGAAATAATTAAGAATACTTTAAAAATCACCGACTTGCCAACAATTGCCGACCAATCTTTGAATGAAAGAAATTACGGTATTTTTACCGGAAAAAATAAATGGCAGGTTAAGACAGAAGTTGGCGAGATTGAATTCAAAAAAATCAGAAGAAGCTGGAATTATCCTATATCAGAAGGGGAAACACTTGAAGATGTTTATCAAAGAGTCGTTCCATATTATGAAAATAATATTCAGCCTGATTTAAAGAATGGTAATAATGTCATCGTAGTTGCACACGGTAATTCATTGCGTGCATTGATTAAGTATTTAGAAAACCTTAACGAAGATGAAATCTTTAATTTAGAAATGGGAACAGCTGAAGCGTATATCTATCAAATAGATAAAAGCGGACAGATTAGTTCCAAAGAAATTAGATCTGAGAATAAAGAAAAAGTAGACGGATCGTAAATTTTAAAGGCTCTCAAAATGAGAGCCTTTATTTTTTGGACCTAGATCAATATTTACTTATTGACGAACAATACAGTTTTTGTTATTCTAGAAAGGAAATAAGTAAATAGTTCATAAACAATTTAAAACTTAAAAACATGAAAAAAATCTTTGCTCTTCTTTCGGTTATTTTTGCAATGCTTTCTTTTTTTATCCCTTATGACCAAATGGGATATGTAGCTACGTTGTTACAACGTAATAATGAAATAAGCTACATCGAAGCATTTGTTATGGGAGTTATTCTTCCTCAGCTTCCGATCATTTTCGCTTCTCTTTTTACATTAATGGTTTTGTCTTCAAACGAAAACGTTCCAAAAAAGTTAGTAGTAAAAATTGTTCCGATTGGACTTTTATTAATTATGTTGCCGATTTTTATAATCGAGATATTTTATGGAGCCAGTTTTGGAGCACCTATATATAAGATTGTATATTTTGGTATATATGTAATTGTTTCAGTGATTGCTTTTGTTATGTATCAGATTAAATCAACAAGTATTACTGATAAGAATTTTACAAAAGTTTAAAATGGCACTTGTTTTGGAGGTAATAAAAATCTCCATCCCTTGTATTAAAAATGCAAGGGATTTTTAATTTACAATAAAAAAAGAGACGAATTGTTCGTCTCTTTTTGCTTTTAATACTGAATATTTTTTATTTTAGCCCATTCGAGCCAACGTTCAGTCATTCTATTTTTATCTCCAACATCTCGCATATCTACTGGGTCTTCTCCGGTGATTTTAACCAAAGCAGGGAACCAATAATTTTTTGTTTCCTCTAAATCTTTCAAAATAAAAGGTAACATTTTTTTACCCATTTCAATTATCTTTAAATAATCTTCATGGGACCATGCTAAATAAGCAAGAGAGAAAAATTCCATATCAGCTTTCCATCTTTTTGCTAATTTGTTGAATTCATCTTCTAAATTAGAATTCACCTCTTCTTGGTTTAAGAATGGAATTCTTCCATGTCCGATTAAGAATTCAAGTTTTGCTTTTCTGTAATCACCATAATTTTTGCCAGCATACGCGATTTTTAATGCATTATATTTATTCAATGCATCTTTGTTTTCTTTTAAAAAATCGCGAAGTTTATAATGATCATCTTCTTTTGCTTCTCTGACTGTGATCATGTAGTCCACAGGGATTCCATTTTTTTCAGCAGACATGATGGCAAATGTGTCTGTCCATATTTCCTGATTGTGCGGTTTATACCCATTTTCAAGAAAGAATTGAACTATTTCATTTAGACCATCCGGCACTATTCTTATTTGGATGTCTAATTCTTTTTTAGTAATTGAGCCGGGAATAGACGTGCCACCGACATGTTGTATATCAACAAAAGGAAAGGAGCTATAAATGAAATTTTTTTCTTTTACAAAAATAGGATAAATTTCCTCCTGGATATCTTCCATGGGAAAGAAAATAGTTGATTTTTTCATATTATTTGGTTTTTAAAGAAGTTTAACAATGACAAAATTATTTACTCAAACAATATCACAAAAACATTGACTGGTCAATAAATCTTTGTTAAAGTAATAGTAATATTCAGTTTTTTGAAAAATAAACAATTCTAAATAAACCCTAAAAAATCAAACGAAATGAAAAAGAAAAGCCTTTTACCCGTATTGGTTGCTTTTGCAACTTTTAATTTTCAATTTTTAAACACTCAATTAAAAGCTCAAGTATGTTTTACTGACACAAACAGTTTTGCATTATCGGGCAGCAGTCCAATGTCTATTACTAATGCTGATTTTAATACAGACGCTAAGGCAGATTTGGCTGTAGTTAATTATGGATTAAACAATGTATCATTACTGTTCGGCAATGGTTTTGGCGGTTTTGATACTACTATTGTTAGCTTTGCAGTTGGTTCCGGTCCTAGATCGGCCATCAGCGCAGACTTCAATGGAGACGGCAATGCTGACTTGGCTGTGGCTAATCAAAACAGCAACAATGTATCATTGCTATACGGCAATGGTTCAGGCGGTCTTACCTCCGCCATTAATTTTGCAGTTGGTTCCGGTCCTAGATCGGTCATCAGCGCAGACTTCAATGGAGACGGCAATGCTGATTTGGCTGTGGCTAATCAAAACAGCAACAAAGTGTCTGTATTGCTTGGCGATGGTTCAGGCGGTCTTGATACCGCTGTAAATTTTTCAGTAAATCTTTTTCCCGTATCAGTCACTAGTGGAGATTTCAATGGAGACGGAAAAACAGACTTAGCGACAGCCAATTACAATTCAAATAATATATCTGTATTATTTGGAAATGGATTAGGAGGTTTTGCTCCCGCTGTGAATTTTGCAGCAGGTATTAAGCCCAGTTCAGTCATCAGTGGAGACTTCAACGGAGACGGAAAAACAGACTTAGCGACAGCCAATTACAATTCAAATAATATATCTGTATTATTTGGAAATGGATCAGGCGGTTTTGCTCCGGCTGTAAATTTTTCCGTAGAAGTGAACCCCAGCTCGATTATCAGCGCAGACTTCAATGGAGATGGCAATGCTGACTTGGCTGCAGTTAATTATTTTTCGCACAGCATATCTGTATTGATTGGAAATGGATCAGGCGGTTTTGCTCCGGCTGTAAATTTTTCTGTAGCAGGCAATGAGCTTTATGCTTTTACTTGTGCAGACTTCAACGGAGACGGAAAAACAGATTTTGCAACGGCAAATTATTATTCGCAAAATGTATCCGTATTATTGAACAATCCATTGCCTGTCACTGCTAATGCAACTGACACTGTAATTTGCGCAGGATCATATCTGACGCTTACCGGTGGCGGTGCTACTTCTTACAGCTGGACGGGTGGAATTACAGATGGAGTTGCTTTTTCAGCACCATCATCTACCACCACTTACACAGTGATGGGAACAACAGGAGAATGTTCAAATGTTGCGACCAAGACTATCGTGGTCAATCCTTTACCGACTGCCACATTTACAACACAGAACGAAAGTTCCAGCTTGTATTGTGATGGTTCAATAAAGGCAAATTTAACAGGCGGTGCAAATCCAGTTTTATTCCAATGGGATTCGGCTTCGACTTTTTTATCTTCGGTTGATTCTATTGCGGGTCTTTGTCCTGGTGTTTATACTTTGCATTTAGTTGATTCAAACAGTTGTGCAAATGTGTATGCGCAAACTATCCAAGCAGGACCGATTCCGCCAGCACCTTCAATTTGTTTGATAACTGTAGATCCTGCCATTACACGCAATGTGGTGGTTTGGGAAAAAACAAGTTTGAATATGGCAGTCGTTGATAGTTTCGTGGTGTATCGTGAAGTAACCACAAATAATTATCAGCGTATCGGTGCCGTACATGCTGATTCTCTAAGTGTGTTTGATGATTCTATTGCCAATCCATCGACTACTGGATTTCGGTATAAATTAAAATGCAAAAACGCACACGGTGTAATATCGCTTGCCAGTGATTATCACAATACTATCTATCTGACCAATACCGGTGCGAATTTCAGCTGGACTCCATATCAAGTTGAAAACAACACGACACCAGTAGCTACTTACAATGTATACAGAGATGATAATTCAACAGGTAATTTTCTGCTTATTGGAAATACGACAGGGAATCAATTGGGATATACGGACATAAATTATTCGTCTTATCCCAATGCCAGTTATTATGTGGAGGCGGTGATGCAGTCTGGAAATTGTAATCCAACCCGTTCAGTTTATGGCTCTGCTTATTCCAATATTAAATATGTTGGGACTACCGGAGTTCAGCAATCAAACAATGATGCAGTAATAAAAATTTATCCAAATCCTGTTAATAACATTTTAAACATAACAGGTATTTCAGGTAAATCTACATTACGCTTGTATGATGTCGTTGGAAAAATTGTGATTGAAAAAGAAGTGGAAAGTGATACTGCAATATATGTTTCCCAATTAGCAGAGGGAATTTATACTATTTCAGTAGAAAGTAAAAATCTTAGAATGTTTAATAAAGTAGTAGTAAGTCATTAATAACTTGCTATGTAAGTCCCTTGAACCGTAAAAAGTTTTAGGGACTTTTTAATTTCCAATATATTATTGTATAATAAGCTTATGAATTTTTTTAAATTAATTACTTCAATTGTTGTTTGTGAACTTGCAGGTACCTTAGGTTCGATTTTTACTATGTCACAAATTACGACTTGGTATGCGACTTTAAATAAACCAACTCTTAATCCTCCAGCTTGGATATTTGCTCCAGTGTGGACTACTTTGTATTTTTTGATGGGTGTATCAGCTTATCTTATTTGGAACAAAGGACTCGATCGTAAAGATGTAAAAATCGCGCTTATTGTTTTTGGAATTCAATTGGCGTTAAATGTTTTATGGTCTATTTTTTTCTTTGGAATACATAATCCAGCTTTAGCCTTTCTTGATATAGTTTTGCTTTGGATTTCTATACTTTCAACAATTTTTATTTTTTATAAAATTTCTCCAACAGCAGCATATTTACTTGTTCCATATATAATTTGGGTTAGTTTCGCTTCGTACCTAAACTACTCTATTTGGGTTCTAAATTAACTAATGGCTGAATTCTAAACAGTATGCTAGAATGCTTTAGTTCGTTATTGGAGGCGTGGATATTAAATATGAACTACTTCATATTTAATCTGATTCTGCTTTAGCAAAAATATCTGATATGCGTTAGCATGAGGATATAGGGAAGGGCCCGAGAGGGCACGAAGACAAGCCGACGAACGAAGTGAGGAGGCGTGGATGAGTGGTTTAAATCAACGGTTTACTAAACCGTCGTCCCTTAATTGGGACCGTGAGTTCGAATCTCACCGCCTCCGCAAAGTTTTGAAACGTAGTGAAAAACTGCGAGGCGAAAGAGCAAACTGTTTTGCTCTTGAGTGAGGTTCGAAAGATTTTTCGTTGCAAAATGACTATAAGGAATTTTGCCGAAAAGTACCCGCCGCAGTATCGGCGAATCTCACCGCACTAAGTTTTTTAAAATTAAAAATGATTAATGATGATAAAAATAAAAAACTTAATTATTCTCAAGGAGTAGTTTTCGGGGTATTTGACGATCTGCATCCAGGTCATGAATATTTTCTGAGAGAAGCAGAGAAAAGATGCGACAAACTTGTCGTGTGCATAACTCAGTCAGAAATCGTTGAATTGTTCAAAAAACATCCGCCAAAATATTCTCTTGATGAGCGAATTTCAAAAATTAAAGAATATAATCAGGATTTCGTTATTATGCCAGGGGATTTGATTTTAGGAGAATGGAGTGTTTTTAAAAAGTATCCTTCCAGTATAGTTTTCCTCGGACATGATCAGCAAAGAATTTCTGAGGAATTAAAAAAGATGGATATTCCTTTTATTTTTCTCGAGGCTCATCATCCTGAAAAATACAAATCAAGTCTTCTTTAGATTTGTGTTAAAATATAATCATGAATTTAAAAAATAAATTTCTCGTAATACCTGGATCATCAAAAGGATTTATAAATATAATATTTATTATCATCGCTGTTGTGCTTGTCGGAGTAGGAATTTATTTTGCAGAAATTAAACAAGAGGAACCCTCCACATATACAAATCCGACACCAACCCCGAAACCTATTCCAAACCCAACACCGAATCCGACTCCTGTCGCTTGTACTATGGAAGCGAAACAATGTCCTGATGGATCATATGTTGGTCGTACTGGACCAAATTGTGAATTTACAAAATGCCCTACAGTAAGTCCAACGCCCGTTACGCAATGTACCAAAGATTTTGATTGTGCCACAAACTATATTTGTGAAGGAACTCAAGGTGTCGGTACTGCATGCTCCAGTAATGACCCGAATTGTGTACCAACTTTTACGATTACCAAAGGAACATGCAAACTAAGTTTAAAAGCTGGCAGTAAATGTAACTCCGATCAAGAATGCCAATCTGGTTTGATTTGTCATTCCTCAATTTGCACCAATCCTATCGGCCGACAGTGTAATGGATCTTCTGATACAAGTTGTCCGAGCGGATCTCAATGTATTCAAAGTTGTGGCCCACCAGTCGTCAGAATAGGAGATCCGCCACCTCCATTTTATTGTGAGCTCAATGAGTATGCAGTAAAACCTAAAATGTGTCCGATCTAAAACTTTAACAAAAAAAACACCCGTGTGGGTGTTTTTTTATTTTACGCTTTCTTCAAAAATTCAGTTCGTAAAACGAGACCTTTCATACCATCAGCATTGCACTCGATGAGTTCTTCGTCGTCTGTCAGACGGATATTTTTGATCTTGGTACCGCCTTTGAGAGTGACTGATGTGCCTTTTACTTTTAAATCCTTAATGATTATGATATTGTCTCCATTGGCTAAAACATTGCCATGCGCATCTTTAGTAATAACTACTTCCTCGTCTTCATTTTCTGTTTCCATGGGTACTATTGTATAATAAATATATGAATCCGTTAACACCTGAAGAAAAAAGAATAATTATAGACAAGGGCACCGAAGCGCCTTTTACTGGTGAATATGTGAATTCTAAAGAGACTGGCGTATATGTTTGCCGACAATGTGGAGCACCACTTTATAATTCAAAAGATAAATTTGAGTCGGATTGTGGTTGGCCGAGTTTCGATGATGAAATACCTGGTGCAGTTCATAAAAGTTTAGATGCTGACGGAGTTCGCACAGAAATAACTTGTGCAAAATGTGGCGCGCATTTAGGACATTTATTCTTGGGAGAAAATTTAACAGCAAAGAATAAAAGATATTGCGTAAATTCAATATCAATGAAATTTATACCTGGAAAACAACATGATTAAAAAAGCATATTTAGCGGGAGGTTGTTTTTGGGGTCTGCAAGATTTAATAAGGAAACAGCCGGGCATCGTCACCACGCATGTCGGTTATACTGGCGGGGAAGTTGAAAATCCAACTTATGAAAATCATGAAGGTCACGCCGAAGCGGTGGAAATAGAATACGACACAGAAAAAACTTCTTATAAAAATTTATTAGATTTTTTCTTTCAAATTCATAACCCGACGACATTGAATCAACAGGGTAATGATATGGGCACATCATATCGTTCTGCGATATTTTATACTGATGATGAAGAGAAAAAAGAAGCTGAGGATTTTATAGATATTGTAAATAAATCCGGTCGTTGGAAAGATCCTGTCGTCACTACTCTAGAACCTTTTAAAAAATTCTACTTGGCAGAAGAATATCATCAAGACTATCTGCAAAAGAATCCAAAAGGATATACTTGTCATCGAATCTATTTCGGTAGTTATTTAAAGTAATTCCAATCTTTAATCTATATGTAATATGTTATAATTATCAATATGATAATTACATTTTTACGTTCATTTCGCATAGGACCGTTTGCCATATTTGATTTCGCAATTTCGTACATTGCGATGTATTTTTTAGCACCGTATTTATCGAAACTTTTCGCATTAATTGGCATTCACGTAAACACAGAACAATGGCTCTGGCTGACATTACCAATAGCGTTATTCTTTCATGTTGTTTTTAGTATAAATACGCCACTAACAAAGATGTTCCTAGATTCTTCCGGTGGTATAACTGCCAAACTGGTGGTTGTCTTTATGTTATTGATGGTATATCTACGAAGGTAGAATCTGTAGTATAATACCAGGTATGAAAAAACTGACTGATAAAATAATAAAATTTCGAGACGCTAGAAATTGGAAACAATTTCATAATCCAAAAGATCTAGCAATTTCACTATCTCTTGAATCTTTGGAGGTTTTAGAACATTTTCAATGGAAAAATGGAAAAGAAATTGAAAAACATATTAAGACAAACAAGGATGATATCGCTGATGAACTGGCAGATGTTTTAAATTATTTAATAATTATGTCTCATGATCTTGGAATTGATCTTATTAAGGCAGGAGAAAAAAAGCTTGCAAAAAATGAAATAAAATATCCAGTTGAAAAGGCAAAAGGGAAACATACTAAATATACAGAATTATAGATATATGTCTGAAATAAAAACTTTTCCTTTTAATAAAGAAGATTTTAATCAAATAAGAGAATACAAATTTGGTCATAATTGGCCTGTTGTATATATTATTGAGGATAAAAACGAAGTTTATATAGGTCAAACTGTAAATGCATATTATAGAAGTAAACAACACTTTGAAAATCCAGACAGAAGTAAATTAAAAGAAATTCATATTATCACAGACGAAGAATTTAATGTCTCAGCAGCTCTTGATATTGAGTCTTGGTTGATTCAATATATTTCCGCTGATGGAAAATTTATATTACAAAATGGTAATGGTGGATTAAAAAATCATAATTATTATGACAGAGTAAAATATAAGACAAAATTTGAACTTGCATGGGAAAATCTAAGAGAAATGGGCTTAGTAAAAAATACTTTAGAAGATCTTAAAAATAGCGATTTATTCAAATATTCTCCTTATAAGTCCTTAACAGAAGATCAGTTTCTTGTTGCTAAACAAATATTTAAAGATATTCAAAAGAATGAATATAATACTTTTGTTGTAAATGGAAAGCCGGGAACTGGAAAAACTATTTTAGCTACTTATTTGTTTAAATATTTAAAAGAAAAAGATGAAACAAAAAATCTTAAAATTGGACTTGTTGTGCCTATGGCTTCACTTCGTAAAACTATAGGAAAAGTTTTTTCAAAAATAAAAGGTTTAAAATCAAGTATGGTTATTGGTCCGAATGATGTTGTAAAAGAGCAATACGATTTATTGATCGTAGACGAATCTCATAGACTACAAAGAAGAAAGGGAATTATGGGTTATGGTTCTTTTGATCAAGTAAATAAAAAATTAGGCTTAGATAATAGTGGAAATCAGCTTGATTGGATTATGAAATCTTCAAAACACCAAATATTTTTTTATGATGAAAATCAAAGTATAAAACCAGCAGATGTTAGGCCTGAAGATTTTAGAAAATTAAATACTAAAAAATACGAATTAAATTCACAAATGCGTGTGGAAGCAGGCGAAGAGTATATTAAATTCATTGAAGATATTTTTGATTTAAAAACACCAAAGCAAAATAGTTTTAAAAATTATGATTTTAAAATTTATGATGACGCAGACAAAATGGTTTCTTCTATTAAAGAAAAAGATAAAAAACATAAACTTGCTCGTGTTGTGGCTGGTTATGCTTGGCCTTGGCATACAAAACCGGGAAGTAGATCTACACAAAAACATGATATTGAAATAAATGGTTTAAAGTTGATTTGGAATTCAACAGCACAGGATTGGGTTAATTCACCAAATGCTATAAATGAAGTCGGTTGTATTCATACTGTTCAAGGTTATGATTTAAATTATGTTGGAGTGATTATTGGTCCAGAATTTTCGTATGATTTTGAAAACAAAAAATTTAAAGTAGATAAAGAAAAATATTTTGACACTAATGGACGCAATGGTATTACGGATCCAAACGAGCTTGAAAGATATGTGATAAATATTTATAAAACCTTGCTTACTCGTGGAATAAAAGGAACATATTTATATGTTTGTGATGAGAATTTAAGAAAGTATTTAAAAGAAAAAATCAATACAGAAAGTTTAATTAAGGAAATAATAAAAGAAAAAGAACAAATATCTCCATACTCAAAAGAAATTATAGGTATTCCATTAGTAGGTTCAGCTCCTTGTGGTGAGCCATTTTTAGGAGAAACTAATACTGAAGAAGTAATAATGGTAGAGAAAAGTAAAATCAGACCTGGATTTAATTATTTTATATTACGTGCCATTGGTGATTCCATGAATAAAGCTGGAATTAATGATGGTGATCTTGTTTTGTGTCGCCAACAATTAAAAGCTGATACTGGTGATAGGGTTGTGGCTCTTTTGGGTGACAATGTAACAATAAAAATATATGATAAAAAAGATGGACGTAGAATATTATTGCCTAAAAGTACTAATATTATTCATAAACCTATAATTCCAAATGAAAACGATAGCGTTCAAGGTATTGTTCAAGAAGTAATCAAAATAATATAAGTGTTTTTAAGGTTAAATGCAAAAAAACTTTTATTTTTAATGTGATATTATATAGATATGAATAAAAAAATAATCATAGCAATAGTTGTTGTTTTAGGCTTGATCGCTTTGTTTCTATTTATTAATAAATCTACTGTTCAAAATCCTGCGGGAAATAATATTCCTTCAGGAAATAACACTACCAATACTACCCCTACTAATACTACGACTTCTACCACCATTCAAAATAATACGACTACAACCACATCAACCACTACCACTGTTCCTACGGGTACCACAAGTACAGCTGACACGACTTTTACTGCTAAATTAGGCCAATCGATCACTTTTAGTGGCGTTAATGGCACTTTAACTGAAGTTGTTGAAGATAGTTTATGTCCTATCGACGTGCAGTGTATCCAAGCTGGAACTGTTAGAGTTAAGGTACATTTCTCATACGGTTTATTGGGTCAAGATGTAACTCTGACATTAAACCAACCATTTACTATGTATGGATATTCCATAACTCTCGTAGATGTAAAACCTCAAAAAACAGCAGGTGTAACGATAGCACCAGCTGATAAAGTATTTACTTTCTCAATTAAATAAAACGTTAAATAAAAAATTCTTTTGCAAAAAAACATAGAACTTCAAGAAAAGACAATACCTTACACACTCAAAGTGAGTTCGCGGGTGCGACGATTACGACTATCTATTTATCGAGATGGGGCTTTTGTGGTGACTGCTCCACGAGCTATTAGTGAAAATATTATCGAGCAATTTATTGTTCAGAAGTCACAATGGATCATAAAAAAATTGGAATATTTCAAGCAATTTTCGGGTATGGTCTTTATGAAAAGTACCAAGAGGGAATTTATTGAACACAAAGAACGTGCGCGGATGGTGGCGGAGACGCGTATTGAATATTTTAATAAATTTTATAATTTCTCTTTCAATAAAATAACTATCCGGAATCAAAAAACCAGATGGGGAAGTTGTTCTAAAAGAGGAAATATAAGTTTTAATTACAAAATTGCTTTACTACCAGAAAAAATGGCAGATTACATCATCGTGCATGAATTGTGCCATCTCGGAGAATTCAATCATTCCAGAAACTTTTGGAATCTAGTCGCTCAAACTATTCCAGACCATCACGAGATTCGAAAAGATTTAAAGAAGAACGGATCAAGAATTTATTAAAATATAATTTTTCTAGATATTAAAAAGTGTTATAATATAGAAGTATGACACCAAAAAAAATACAAAAAAATAAAGGTGTGGTAATTTACCAAGCAAAAAATGGAGCTATTGAGCTTCGGGGTGATTTTACTCGTGAAACTGTATGGGCTACGCAGGCGCAAATTGCTGATGTTTTTCAAGCTGAACGATCGGTTGTGACTAAACATATTAGAAATATTCTTAAGGATAAAGAATTAGAAACTAACGCAGTATGTGCAAAATTTGCACATACTGCTGATGATGGAAAAGTATACCAGGTGCAGTTTTATAATCTTGATGTTATTTTGGCTGTCGGATACAGAACGAGTTCAAAAAAAGCTATCGAGTTTCGCCAATGGGCAACTAAAACATTACGAAGTTATATTGTAGATGGTTTTGCTATAAACAAAAATCGTATTACAAAAAATTATGAACAATTTTTGAATGTAGTTGATGATATTAAAAAACTTTTACCTCCAGGTTCGGCTGTTAATCCAAAAGATGTAATAGAACTTATATCACTTTTTGCCGATACATGGCTTTCTCTTGATGCTTATGATCGAGAACTTTTACCAAAAGGAAAACTTACTAAAAAGAAAGTAAGTCTTACTTCAGAAGTAATATCAAAAGACTTATTTGAACTTAGAAAAGTTCTTATAGAAAAAGGTGAGGCGACAGATATTTTTGGCCATGAAAGAAATACTGGATCTGTATCAGGAATCGTCGGTAATGTGATGCAGTCATTCGGAGGTAATGAACTTTATCCGACAGTAGAAGAAAAAGCTGCGCATCTTTTATATTTTATGGTTAAAAATCATCCATTTACTGATGGCAACAAGCGATCAGGTGCTTTTGCGTTTATTTGGTTTTTAAAACAAGCTGGTACTCTTAATACTCAAAAATTGAGTCCTTCAGCTCTGACAGCTTTGACAGTACTTGTAGCAGAAAGTGACCCAAATCATAAAGATAAAATTGTTAAACTTATTTTAAATTTGATTTCAAATTAATAAAATTTAGTTTTTAATTAATTTCATTATCTCACTTTGGTCTTTATTTGAAGCATCAAACCATTTTATTTCAGAGTCGCGTTTAAACCAAGTCATTTGTCTTTTAGCATATTTAATTGTTTCAGTTATGACTGATTCTTCAGTCGGATGAAAGTATTCAAAACCAAATTCTTTTAGTCTTTTTTCAGATATGCCATTTCTTTTTAATTTTTTAATTTCGTTCAATAAACCTCCGCCAGCTGGCGGATGAAACATGCCTTTGACTCTCTTGGTG
This sequence comes from Candidatus Nomurabacteria bacterium, assembly GCA_023267435.1. Taxonomy (GTDB): domain Bacteria; phylum Patescibacteriota; class Minisyncoccia; order Phycocordibacterales; family UBA9973; genus UBA9973. The sequence continues at coordinate 70,149 of JAHFNH010000002.1, read as the reverse complement.
ACTTTCTTTTTCAATATTTCAGTTGGCAGGAAAAGGCCTATTTTTACGAATTCATACTTTGGTTTTTTAATTTCTAAAGAGGGGACTTTGCCTAAATATTTTGCAATTTCAATCGCTCTGATTAAACGCACTCCATTTTTAACATCGATATTTTGAGCTCTTTTTAAATCTAATTTTTTCAGTATTTTAAAAAGTTCTTCTACACTTTTCTTTTCTAATTCTTTTCGAAGTTTTATATTGGGTGGAACTTCTGGAAAAATTATTCCTTTAGTAATTGCATCAATATAAAATCCTGTGCCTCCGCAAATTATTGGGGTTTTATCTTTTTTAATTATTTCTTTTATTTGTTTATCAGCTAATTTTTTATATTGAGCTACGGTGAATTTACGTTTTGGGTTTGCAATATCAAGTAAATAATGCGGGACTCCAAGCATTTCTTTTTTAGTGATTTTACCAGAACCGATGTCGAGATCTTTATAAACCTGTCGTGAATCGGCAGAAATTATTTCACCTTTTATTTTCTTGGCGATTTTTACCGCTAAATTACTTTTACCAGTGGCAGTCTGTCCGAGTATTACAAAAACCTTATTTCCTGCACTTACTTTCATTAGTTTTTGATTATTTTAATATCAGCACCTATAGAGTTTAAACGCTCTGCTATTTCCTCATAGCCACGATTTATCATATAGACATTGTGAAGTATAGAAGTGCCATTTGCGCCAAGCATCGCTATGAGTATAACCATCGAAGGACGAAGAGCTGGAGGGCAGACAACTTGTGCAGGTTTTAAGGTAGTACCGCCTTGTATATACACTCTATGTGGGTCTGCAAGGGTTATATTTGCCCCTAAACGGTTTAATTCAGTGAAATATATAGCTCTGTTCTCATAAACCCAGTCATGAATCATTGTTTGACCTTTTGCTCGCACAGCTATCGGAACAAAAAATGGTAAATTGTCCATATTGATTCCAGGATAAGGCAAAGCGTGTATTTTATCTTCTAATGCTGTGAGTTTTGATGGTAAGATTTCAAGATCTATTAATTTTGTACGTCCATTGTATGATACATATTCTTTAAGAATTTTATATTTAAGTCCCATTCTTTTTAATTTTTCTAATTCCAAAGAAAGGAAATCCACCGGACAACGCATAATATTTAATTTTGAATCTGTCATAACAGCAGCGGAAATAAACATCATTGATTCTATCGGGTCTTCACTGTTTGTATATTCAATATTTTTATTGATTTCTTTTATTCCATGCACAGTCAAAGTAGAAGTGCCTATGCCATCAATTTTTACTCCTAATGTTTCCAAGAAAAAACAAATTTCTTGAACCATATAATTCGCACTAGCGAAATTTATGACACTTATGCCGTCTATAAGAGCACAAGCTGTCAAAATATTTTCACAAGCAGTATCACCAGCTTCATACATTACAATATTTGCTGGTTTTAATTTTTTAGTAGTTATATCGTAGCTATTGTTTGTGGTTTTTATTTTTACTCCTAATTCTTCTAGGGCATAAGTATGTGCAGATATCGTGCGTTTACCTAGATTGCATCCTTGTGCGTGAGGCAAAGAAAAAGAATTTAAATAATGTATCAATGGACCGATCAGCATGATAACAGAGCGTGTTTTAATAGCAGATTCTACGTTGATTTTTTTTAGATTGAAATTTTTAGGCGGAGTTATGACTACGGAATTTTTTCCTGACCAGTGTATATTTACTCCTATACTCTCTATGATTTCTATAACTCGATAAACTTCTTCTATTCGGGCTATACCGTTCAATGTAGTTTTTCCTTTATTTAAAAGAGAAGCACAAAGAAGACCGACTGAGCCGTTTTTAGAAAAATTTGTAGTAATACTTCCGTGGAGTTTTTTATCTCCGACAACTTGAAAATCGATTGAATTATATTTTGTTTTTTTCATAATATGTGCCCAGAGAGAGAATCGAACTCTCATGATGTTGCCATCAATGGATTTTGAGTCCATCGCGTCTACCAATTCCGCCATCTGGGCATTAAACAGAATTTTACCCTAAATTAATCACAAAATCAATTTTTTACTTTTTAAAAATATGCTAAAATAGTGCCATGTCTAACATTTATTCCAATTCAATTTTCTGGATCGACACAGACAAAATTAAACCAAACCCTTACCAACCAAGAAGGGAATTCGAAGAAGCGCGTCTTCAAGATTTGGCTGATTCTATAAAACAATATGGAGTGCTTCAGCCACTGACAGTTTCTCGCATGGAAGTGGAAAAAGAAGACGGAGGACTTGTGACTGAATATGAACTCATTGCCGGAGAACGCAGACTGCGTGCTGCCAAGATCGCTGGAGTCGCTCAAGTGCCAGCGATCATAAGAACAGGTGATACTTCTATGATGAAGCTTGAGCTTGCTATTATAGAAAACTTGCAACGCGAGGATTTGAATTCTGTTGATCGCGCTAGAGCTTTTTTTCGCTTAGCGAGTGAATTTAAATTTACTCATAATGAAATTGCTAAAAAAATGGGACGCAGTCGAGAATATGTTTCAAACTCACTGCGCATACTTTCATTACCAAATGAAATTCTTGACGCTCTTTCTGAAGGCAGAATTACCGAAGGACATACTCGACCGATATTGATGCTTGCAGATCATCCAGAAGAACAGATCGTTTTGTTTAAAGAAATATTATTCAAAAAGATAACCGTGCGTGAAGCGGAAAGATTGGCTAGAAAAATAGCCTTTGATCGTGTTCGCAAGAAAGAGTTTATGCCTGATCCGGAAATAACCGAACTCGAAGAAGAATTTCAAGACAAACTCGGCACTCGCGTGCATATAGACCGAAAAGAATTAGGCGGGCAGATTAAAATCGATTTCTTTTCAACGGAAGATTTGCGAGCTATTTTAGATTTAATAAACAAGACAGGTGCACAAAAAATGCCTGAGCAGATGCTTGAGAATTATATTGCTCAAAATGTTCCTGCCTCAGAAACTTCATCAGAAGAAAAACTAGAAGCGCCTATTGATGATCGAACAAAAGATGAAATAGAAAGTGACGACGCGAATCTCTACGATATTTCTAATTTTAGTGTCTAAAATTTATTTTTGACCGAAAGATTTCAAAATAGAAAGCAGACTATGTTTTTCACCGTAGATTCTAATATGTTTTTTCGCTAAGGTTGTCTTAGTATACTCCAGCCATTTATTTGATGGGTGAGCGTCTTTTTTGGTTACTATTTCTACAATATCGCCATTGTGCAATTTCGTACTGATTGGTGTCATTTTACCGCTTACTTTTGCGCTTGCAATATGATTTCCTATATCGGAATGAATTGTATAAGCGAAATCAATCGGGCTAGAGCCTTCTGGTAAATCTACAACATCTCCTTCGGGAGTGAAAACGAAGATGCGATCATTAAAAACGTCCATTTTTAAATTCTCAATAAACTTCGATGGATCTTCCGGAATATGTTTTAAATCTTTCAGATCTTTAATCCACTTAAATTTCGATTTATCATCTTGGGCTTTTTTATCGCCTTGTTCTTTGTATGCGAAGTGCGCAGCGATACCATAAGCCGCTTCAGCATGCATTTCTCTCGTTCGTATTTGTATCTCGGCAATTCCACCGGAACCAGTAAAGATAGTGGTATGAATCGAACGATAACCGTTTGGTTTTGGTACTGCAATATAATCTTTAATTCTACCTGGTAGTGGTTTCCATATAGAATGCACTAAACCAAGAACTCGATAACAATCTTCGACAGTCTCCACAACGACGCGCAAAGCGACGATGTCATAAATCTTATCTATATCCATATCATGCTGAACAAGTTTTTTGTAAAGACTGTATTTATGCTTCATTCGGTAATCAATCTCGACATATTTTATTTTATTTTTCTTTAATTCTTTTTCGAGATCATTGCGGACTTCAGTTAAATATTTTTCATACAATTCTTTTTTTCCTTTTATCAATTCTTCTACTTGTGCGTATTCTTCCGGATAAGCGTAAGGAAAAGCCGCGTCTTCTATTTCACCTTTTAATTTTCCCATTCCGAGACGATTCGCCAGGGGAGCGTAAACCTCGATTGATTCTATGGCTATTCTTTTTCTTTTATCTTCTCGTACGTGTTGCAGTGTACTGAGATTGTGCATTCTATCAGCGAATTTTATGATAACTACACGGAGGTCGTTTGCTATAGCAACGAAAAATTTACGCAGACTCTCTACATGTCTTTCATGTCCGCGATATTTTAAGGTTCCGAGTTTCGTCACACCCCTTACCAAGAAGACGATATCTTTTCCGAATTCTTTTTCCATTTCAGATTCTTTTATGAGTGTATCTTCTAATACATCGTGCAAAAGTCCAGCCGCAATAGTCTTGGCATCCATGCCGAGCTTCGCAATAAGTTTCGCAGTTTCAAAAACGTGAATGAAATATGGTTCACCACTCATTCGTTTCTGTCCTTCATGTGCTTTTTTAGAAAATTCGTAAGCTTTAATGATTAGCTCCTCGTCTTTCTTTGGAACTTTTCCTTGTATTGAATTAAATATTTGCTTTACGTCTGTCATAGATAGATATTATACTCCCGATTTCTTAATCTTCAAAGATTGTAGAAATCGCAGTCCCTTTAGGGGACACTTTTTTATTCCATTTTATTTAGTTTATGTGGATTGTGATTCTTGCAAGCTTTGTTTGAACAACGCTCAGGAATTGTTTTTGTGCCTTCCATCATGAGCGATTGGCAGAGTTCGCAGATGCGGCCGGTGGGTTTTGCTTTTATAGCATTTTTACAATCAGGGTAATTGGAACAAGAATAAAATATTCCAAATCTTCCGCGGCGTTCCATCATCTTGCCATTTTTACAAGTTGGACAGGTGACATCAGTCATTTTTCTTTTTACTTCTTCTTCATCTTGTTTGATAAATTTACATTTTGGATAACGAGAGCAGGAGATGAATGTGCCGAATTTACCTTCTCGCACAACAAGTTTTCCTCCACCAGATTTTCCTTTTTTATCTCCGCATTTTGGACACATTTCACCAGTTTCTTTTGGACCAGCCATTTCCGTACCATCTAGTTTCAATGCTCCTTCACAATCTGGATAATTTGCACAAGAATAAAATTTACCATTTTTTGATAATTTTATTATCATTTTACCTCCACACTTTGGACATTTTATATCTTCCGGTGCTTCACCGAGATTTGTCGCTTTTTCTAGTTTATCTTTTTCTTTAACTTCTTTTAAGAATGGACCATAGAAATCTTTCAATGTTTTTTCATATTCGCGTTCACCACGAGAAATTTCATCGAGTTTATCTTCCATCTCTGCGGTGAATGTATCTGAAATATATGTAGGGAAATTATTTTCCAAGAAATCAGAGACGACTTCACCGGTATCAGTCGGGAATAATGTCTTACCTTCTTTTCGAACATATTCTCTGTCTTCCAAAGTGCGCATAATAGCAGCGTAAGTCGAAGGTCTACCGATATCACGGGATTCTAGTTCTTTCACAAGTCCTGCTTCAGAATATCTGTTTGGTGGTTCGGTAAATTTCTCTTCACTTAATAATTCCAACAGTTTTAATTTTTCACCTTCTTTTACTTCTGGAAGTTCTACATCATCTCCGCGCGCATCTTTGTCTACTTCGAGCCAGCCAGAAAAAAGAACTCTTGAGCCGACAATGGAAAAATCAGGCAAGTCTTCGTGACTTTCGATATTTGCGGTGACTTTTGTTTTTAAAAGTTTCGCATCAGTCATCTGTGAAGAAACTGCACGTTCCCAGATAAGTCTATAAAGTTTTTGTTGATCATCACTACCAGCTTCAAAATGTTCGACATGTGTTGGACGAATAGCTTCGTGAGCTTCCTGCGCATTTTTTGATTTTGTTTTATAAACTCTCGCTTCCGCATATTTTCCACCGTATTCTTTTTCAATCAGTGCGACGATTTGTGTTTGAGCTGCTACAGACAAATTTGTACTATCTGTTCTCATGTATGTGATATGTCCAGCTTCATAAAGCTTCTGCGCTATTTGCATTGTGCGAGAAGGTGAGTATCCCAGACGAGAACTCGCTGTCTGTTGCAAAGTGGAAGTGGTAAAAGGCGCACGAGGTGAACGCTTTTGTTCTGATTCTTTTACTCCAGAAATTTTCCAATTACCATTCTTGCCTTCATGAAGAATTTTATCAACAAGTTCTTTGTCTCTTGGTTCTTTGGAACATTCTAAAGATATTTTTTCTTTTTTTAGAGTTTCAAAAAGTCCGTAGAGTCTCCAATATTTTTCTGGAATAAATGCGCGAATTTCTCTTTCGCGTTCCATGATTATGCGGAGAGCTGGGGATTGCACGCGTCCTGCTGAAAGTCCGTAGCGAACTTTTTTCCAAATTAAACCTGACAAATCATAACCCACGAGCCTGTCTAGTACTCTGCGAGCTTCTTGAGCTTTGCGTAAATCAGTATCTATTGCACGAGGGTGCTTCAAAGCTTCTTCCACGGCTTCTTTAGTGATTTCATGAAAAGCCACGCGTTGCATCGGAGCTTTTACTTTTTTATCTTGTTTCAATAATTCTTCGATATGCCAAGCGATAGCTTCTCCTTCGCGGTCGGGGTCTGTCGCCAACATTATTTCTGTTGCTTTTTCTGCGAGGCTTTGGAGTTCGTGGACGACTTTTTCTTTACCTTTTGATATTTCATAATGAGGCACGAATCCAGCGGGAATATCAATAGCAAGTTTATTTGATTTTGGTAAATCGCGAATATGTCCGACAGATGCGCGCACGGTAAATGCGCCATCGAGATATTTCTCAATAGTCTTTGCTTTTGAAGGTGATTCCACAATTAATAGTTTCATCCCGTTTAGAAGCAGGTCGCGGTCTTTTTTAAAAACCTTTATCTGCTAATAATTTAATTTAAAATAATAATCTCTTAATTAAATACCGTTTAAAACTGCGACCGCGGCTTCTAACGGGATTCATTAAGTACCAGTATTACACGAAACATAATTTTTTGGCAAATTACGCCAATCGAATTTCTCCTAATTCTTCTTTTATGAGTCCTTTTATTTCCATTACGGAAAGCAGGGAATTCGCGGCGGAGATTTGCATTTTCATTGCTCTGACTAATTCATCTCTTTCTATTGGTTCACGCAATAATTCAATAACCTTTTTTTCTTCTGGAGATAAATCCGCAAAGAGTTTCATCTGCTTGTCTTCATCTTTTTCTAATTCGAAACCGAGTGCTTCTAAAACATCTTCCACGCAAGTTATCGGTGTCGCGCCTTGGCGGATTAATCTATTTGTTCCTTTTGAATTTGGAGAATAAATTGATCCTGGCACTGCGAGTAGATCACGATTGTATTCGGTAGTGAGGCGAGCAGTGATGAGCGTGCCGGATTTTTCTTCAGCCTCTATCACAAGCACAGCTTTAGAAATACCCGCCATAAGTCTGTTGCGCATTGGGAAGCTCCACTGCGTTGCTTTGAAGTCTGGTTCAAATTCTGAAATCAAGCATCCGCCATTTCTAACGACTTCCTCCATCAGCTGAACATTTGTTTTCGGATACATCGCTTCTTTCGAAAGTCCGGAACCAGGGAAAACTAAAGTTTTGAGTCCGACTTCCATCGCTTTCTTATGAGCAATAGTATCGATGCCCATCGCAAAACCGGAGACAATTGCTATCGGGTAGCCTTTCAAACCCGCCACTAATTTTTCACATACTTCTTTTCCATACGAAGTAAATTTACGAGAACCGACGACGCATAAATAAATAAGGTCTTGGTCGGGTAAATCTCCTATAATCCAAAGATCCTCGGGAGGCTGAGGAATTTCTAACAAGGCCTTCGGAAATTTATCTTTTGATAATTTTCTTATTTCCATATTTGTATATTATACTCCCGTTTTCTTAGATTGTAATCAATCTGTTGAAAACGACTCAGTAGGTCATTTTGCTAAATGAAGTCCCTTTAGGGAACAACTTTTGTGTATATAAGCCATTATGTTATAATGGCAAGCATGTTAGACATAAAATTTATTCGTGAAAATAAAGAAATAGTGCAAGCTGGCGCTAAAAAGAAACGCGTTGATATTGATATACAAAAATTAGTTACGCTCGATGATGAGCGTTTAATAGTCTTGAAAGAAGTCGAGGAATTAAGGAGCGAAGTCAATAGAGTTTCCAATGACATTGCTCGTGATCAAGATCCGGCTCTAAAAATCCAGCTCATTGAAGAAATGCGTATCGTGAAAGACGATATTAAAGCGAAAGAAGAAAAATTAAAAACAATTACCGAAGAATGGCAAAAAATTATGATCCAGGTACCTAATATTCCTGACATATCTGTACCAGATGGAGATAGCGATGAACAAAATTTAGAAATTCGTGTTTGGGGAGAAAAACCACAGTTTTCTTTTGTGCCTAAAAATCACGTAGAGTTGATGGAAAATTTAAATATGGTTGATTTTGAAAGAGGAATAAAAGTATCTGGATTCCGAGGTTATTTCATAAAGAATGATGGAGCTACTTTATTTTTTGCGTTATGGCAATACTTTTTAAATTATTTTATAGAAAAAGGTTATACACCAATGATTGTGCCATCACTTGTACGTAAAGAATCTCTTATTGGAACTGGGATGCTTCCACAATCAGAAGAAGATTTATACAAAGTTGGTGAAAATGAGTATTTAGCTGGAACTGCAGAAGTTGCCACTATGGGATATTATATGAATGAAATTTTAGACAAAAAAGATCTTCCGAAAAAATTTATTTCTTTTTCTCCTTGTTTTCGCGCAGAAGCTGGAAAACATGGTAAAGATGTTAAAGGAATAATTCGTGTACACGAATTTTTTAAAATTGAACAAGTTATTCTCACTGAAGCCTCACATGAAGAATCAGTGAAATGGCATGAAGAAATCACAGCACATGTGGAGTATCTAATGCAAACGTTAAAAATACCATATCATGTAGTATTAAACTGTGGTGGAGATTTAGGACTAGGTCAAGTTAAAAAATATGATATAGAAGCTTGGATGCCTTCACAGAATAAATATCGAGAAACACATTCATCGAGTTACTTTCATGATTTTCAAACTCGTCGTTTGAGTATTAGATATAAAGATGATGATGGTAAGTTACGTTTTGCGCACTCTTTAAATAATACCGCTTGTGCTACTACTCGTTTACCTGCGGCTCTTATCGAGAATTACCAGCAAGCTGATGGTTCTGTAAAAATTCCAGAAGTGTTAAAGAAATATATGGGCGGAAAAGAATTTATTGCTTAAAATGAAACCAAAAGAACGAAGTGTTTTAAAGACTCCGCATTTAGAAGAACTTAAAAAAAAGAGGCGACGTGCTACAAGAAATAAAATACTTCTTTGTGTCTTTGGATTTTTAATTTTCGTAACAGGTTTAAGTTTTCTTTCTAAAATTTCCTCTCTTTCTATTAAATCAGTAGAAATTCGTGGTGCTAATATTTTGGATCCGCAAAGCATTAAAGACAATGTAAATCTTGCATTAAACGGAAATTATTTTTACCTCTTTTCCAAACATAATGTTTTTCTTTATCCAGAAAAGAAAATAAAAAAACAACTTTCTAGTATTCCTCGCATAAAATCTTTTAATGTTTACAAGGAAAATTTCAGCAATCTTGTTGTGGATATAACAGAAAGAGAAAATAAATACACTTGGTGTGGAAATGACATACCTGCGGATAATTCAAATCCCAAAGACAACAAATGCTATTTTATGGATAATGCCGGATATATTTTCGACGAAGCGCCATATTTTTCTGGTAATGTTTATTTCAGATTTTTCGGTAAAATAAAACAGAGTATCGATAATCCATCCGGATCTTATTTTATGCCTGATAGTTTTGAAAAAATTACTTCATTTAAAAACACACTTGAGGGTATGAACATAAAATTGTCTGCATTCTTGGCAAAAGAAGATGGAGATATGGAATTTTATCTTTCATCTGATCCTGTTTTAACAAATGCGCCTAAAATAATTTTCAAGTCTGATGCGGATTTTGAAAAATTAGCTGAAAATTTACAAGCAGTTATGACAGTGGAACCGTTGAAATCTTATTTTGATAAAAAAGGTCCTTCACTTTTGTATATTGATTTAAGGTTTGGCAATAAAGTCTATTACAAATTCCAAAATGAAACTCCAAAATAAAAATTTCTGGCAAAAATTAAACAAGCCATTCTTTTGCTTGGCTCCCATGGCGGATGTGACTGATTATGCTTTTAGGCAGATAATCGCTAAATATTCGCGTCATGGAAAAATAAATGGCGGACCAGATGTTTTTTGGACTGAATTTGTTTCAGCCGATGGTCTAGCTCATCCGGAAGCACGCAAAAAGCTCATTATTGATTTAAAATTTAGTAAAAATGAACATCCGATAGTGGCGCAGATTTTTGGATCCAATCCAAAGAATATAAAAAACGCAGTTAAACTTTGTGCCAAACTTGGTTTTGATGGAATTGATATAAATATGGGTTGTCCAGACAGGTCTATTGAAAAACAACGCTCCGGTGCAGCCTCAATGCGTGATCCAAAACTCGCAATAGATATAATACGCGCTGCGAAAGAAGGAGCAGGGAATTTACCTGTCTCTGTAAAGACGCGCATTGGTTACAATAAAAATGAAATTGATACTTGGATACCAGAATTACTTAAAGAAGATATCGTAGCACTCACAGTGCATTTGCGTACTCGTAAAGAGATGTCTCTCGTTCCAGCTCATTGGGATTTGATGCCAAAAATTGTTGAACTACGAAATAAAATAAACAAAAATATTTTAATCATCGGCAATGGTGATGTTGTAGATCTAACTGATGCTAAAGAAAAAATTAAAAAATACGGATGTGATGGAGTGATGATTGGCAGAGGAATTTTTGGTAACCCATGGCTTTTTGATGGTAAAAGAAAAACAACGCCGACAATAAAAGAAAAATTAAAAGTCTTAATAGAACATACAAAACTTTTTGAAAAAAAACTTGGCAAAGAGAAAAATTTCGCAATTATGAAAAAGCACTATAAAGCATATTGCAATGGCTTTGACGGTGCAAAGGAATTGCGAGTAAAACTTATGGAAGCAGAAAATGCCAAACAAATAGAAAAATTAATTAATGAATTTTTAAACCTTTAAAAATTCAAAAAGATTTCTGAGCCTTCGCCCTCAGAAAAAATAGGAAAGGGAACCCACGACTCTTAAAATCTTTTGAATTTTCAGGGGAAATTTGCTAGAATAAACCAATGCACGATTTAGCTTTATACCGCAAATATCGTCCTAAAACCTTCAAAGAGGTGCTAGGACAAGATCATATCGTAAAAGTGTTGGAAAGCTCCGTAGACACTGGAAAGGTCTCTCATGCGTACCTTTTTGTCGGTTCTCGCGGTACAGGTAAGACTTCTGTCGCTAGAATCTTCGCCACACAGATCGGAGTTTCCGAAAATGACTTATATGAGATAGATGCCGCTTCAAACAGAGGAATCGAAGATATTCGAACTCTACGTGATGGTGTGCGCACTCTTCCTTTCGACTCAAAATACAAAGTTTATATTATCGATGAGGTACATATGCTTTCCAAAGATGCTTGGGGTGCATTATTGAAAACTTTAGAAGAACCACCAGCACACGTCATATTTATTTTAGCTACCACAGAATTACACAAAGTTCCTGAGACAATTGTTTCTCGATGTCAGGTTTTTACTTTTAGAAAACCATCTGACATTATTTTAAAAAATGTTATTTTAGATATTGCCGAGAAAGAAGGTTTTGAACTTGATGCCGGATCTGCAGAACTCATCGCAATATTAGGCGATGGATCTTTTCGTGATACTGAAGGCGCTTTGCAGAAAGTTTTAAACTTCTCTTCTGGAAAAATCGCCTCTTCGGCGATACGCCGTGGAGGCGTAATAAAAAGAGAAGATGTAGAAAAAATAACTGGTGCGCCAAAAACAACTTTAGTAAATAATTTTATTTCTGCAATAGCAGATAAAAATTTAGAAGAGGGAATCATGGCTGTCCAAAAAGCATCTGGTGAGAATTTGGATATGAAATTGTATCTAAAACTAATCATTCAAAAATTCCGCATGGCAATAATTTTGAAATACGCGCCAAAACTCGAAGAAGAAATGACTGGTGTATTATCTAGTGCGGACTTAGACTTCTTGAAAGAATTGGTAAAAAAGGATAAGATAGGAATGCTCAGGTCAGCACAGCTTTCGGTATTGCTCGAAGCGTACCAAAACATAGATAGAGCGTTTGTATCAGAATTACCTTTAGAACTTGCACTTATTGAGATAATAAGTAAAGATTAAAAGGTTTTGAGGGCTTTATTGGGAAGATTGTCCCTCGGCCGTAGCCAGTAGGCTCCAACCTACGGGCGAGGCTAATGGTAGGACATAATATATATGCATTATGTTTATGTATTAAAAAGCGAGAAAGATGGTAACTTATATATTGGTTGTACCCAAGATATAGAAGAGCGACTTAAGTATCATAATTCAGGCAGAGTTAGATCTACTAAGTCTCGTGTTCCGTTTGGAATTTTGTATTCTGAAGCATATAATGACAAGTACGAAGCATTTAATATGGAAAGATATTACAAAACAGCCAAAGGAAAGAGAGCATTGAAGTTAAAGTTATAATAAAATTGGGAGATCGTCTAATGGTAGGACAGCGGCCTTTGAAGCCGTGAATCATGGTTCGAGTCCATGTCTCCCAGCAAAGTTGAGGTAAGTTCGGAGTCCGCGGAGCATAGCAAAAGGTCATGAATGAAGAACAAATAAAAAATTTAACAAACAGAGCTCAGTTCAGTATTGCCATAAGAGAAAAACTTGCTGAGAGAGAAAATAGTGAGGTTCAGCAGGTTATTTCACTTGCGAATACACTTATGGGTATTCTCGGTCTTATTGCTGGATTTGGATTTACTGCTTTTCAATTCATAGAAAATTTAGAATTATTTTTATTTGGTGAGTTGTTAATGATTGGTTCCATACTTTATTTGGCTTTCAGCCTCAAACATTCTCTAGTAAATTCCACAATTTCAACATCTAATTTAATTTATGACTACCAAGATGATGCGGCAAAGATTAAAAAGGCAATTCTAGAGAAGGAGGAAGAAGCCATGAAGAAATACGCAGATGAGTTCGTTGGTTTAGTTAATGATACAGAAATTAAACCAAGAATAATCAGAGTTAAATTTATTGATTCGATATTAAATTATGTGTTTATTGCTGCATTTGTTGGGTTAGCACTAATTTTGGTTTCTTTCATTAATTTCTGTTTTTAAAGTTATTCCGAAGAGCGTCAAAATGGTATACTAAGAATCATCCTGAAACCTTTATACTGCAAAGTCTTGGAGTATCTGAGACAGAGGATGCTAGCCAGTTTGAATTAGGTCCACGCACTTAAAATGCTTAATAAAATATATTTTTTAGTTTACAAAAATTAAAAAATGGTAAAATAGTTCTATGTCTTCGGAAGAAAAATTCTTACTAGAATTAAATATTTTTAGAAATGAAGTTATTCTTCTTTCTAAATATCTATATATGGAGTTAGCAATTCATGTTATTGTTAATAAAAATAAACATATCCTTAGTACCATGAATAGAACTCCGACATTTTGGAATACAGTTCTTAGTGGTTTTCAAAATTCAACTTTCATAACAATTGGAAGGATTTTTGATAATGAATCCAAGCACAACATCCATACTTTATTTAAAGTTGTTGAAAATAATAAATCTCTTTTTTCTAAAAAATCATTTAAAAAAAGATGGGTAAACAATGAAGATAAAAAAACTGATAAAATGAATAGCTATTTAAAAAAATATATGGAAAGTTTTTATGAGCCAACTGATGATGATTTTAGAAAATTTAAAAAATTTATTTCAAAACAACAGAAAATTTATGAAAATATATATCGTCCAATAAGACACCAGTTCGGACATAAGAAATATTCTACCAATGAAGAAGTTAAAATTCTTTTTGATAAAGTTAATATTAGTGAATTGGAAAAATTTTGTATCCTTTTAGAAGGTATTCATGAAGCACTATGGCAACTTTATCATAACGGACGTGGTCCATTGCTTCCAATGAAAAAAGAAAGATATTCAACTAAAAATATTTTAAGAACTAAATTTATGCCTCATGAATTAAAGCCCGCAAACGCACAATTTATTGATGAAGTGTCAACAGTATTAAATATTTTAAAGAAGAAATAATTTATGAATGATTATGAAATTCTAGGTGTGTCACAGTACTCATCATTAGAAGAAATTAAAAAAGCATACCTTGAAAAAGCAAAGAAAACCCACCCAGACAAAGGTGGTAATGATTCTTCTTTTACGTTAGTTTATAACGCATATGAAAGAATTTTAAAGATAAAAAATAATTTTTATGTAAAACCTATAACTCAAAACACTGAATACAGACCAATTTATAAATGTAGTACATGTGGAAGAGACACCTATTATTCATTATGCATAGAATGTTGGATAAAAATAAAAAGGGAAGAAAAGAAACAAAGAGTTAATAATATTCGTTCGTTTATGTTTTGTTTAAATTGTAACAAGTCTTTATATAGCAGAGCTCCAAATACACTATTTTGTGATATTGAATGCTCAAAAAAATATTATAAAAAAAGAGGGGTGATTAAAGTTGAAAAAATTTGTACACATAATGGTAATTGTATTAGTGAAGAACAATCTCATAGATTAAAAACTATAGAAATAGAAAAAGTGTTTAGCCTAAAGCGCAGAGAGAGAATCGCTATATTTTCTAGATTAATAGGAAAAAAGAAGGCTATTTGGTTTGATTCTGAACTTCAAAAAAAAGTTTAACGAGTAAGACTTTTGTATTAACGATATGTGATATAATATAAATTATATGGAAAATAATAAAAAACAAAATAATAAGTTATTTATAATTCTTGCTATTATATCTATAATGATTGGATTTTCTACTGGACATGGTTTTAGTCAAATTTTATTAAATTCATTTTTAAGTTTTGTTATAATGTTAATTATAAGTATTGCTGTTTTTTAAATAGCACGAAAAACAAGATAAAAAAACTTATAAGATTACTACTCTAATTTACAAGAATGTTCCTTGCGAAATTCGGAAATTTGTTATAATTAAAAAATGAAAAAAGATACCTCATATCATGATTATGTCGTTTATGACCTCATGAATAATCTCTCTCATATAACTTCACGAGCTATGATGGGTGGCTGGTGTATTTATTCTAAAGGAATACCTTTTTCTTTAATTATTGATAATCAAGTTTATTTTAAAGCAAAAGGGGAACTAGCTGATAAACTCGCATCTTTAGGCTGGAATAAATTTAATTACAAAAGAACAGACGGCAAAGTTATTTCAATGTGTTACTGGAAAGTCCCTGATGAATTGATGGATAATCAAGAAAAATTTGAAGAAGTAGCTGAAAGTGCTATACTCACTTTATGTTATACATAATCATATTAATAGTAGTATTGCTTTCATTATCACTAAAAGTGGTCAAAGAATATGACCGAGGTGTTATATTTTTCCTTGGTAAATGCACAGGAGTGCGTGGCCCTGGACTTATTATTCTAGTTCCAGTTTTTGAACGTATGACTAAAGTCACTTTACGTACAATTACTATGAATATTCCGTCACAGAAAATTATTACTAAAGATAATGTTTCGATAGATATTGCTGCAGTAGCGTATTATCACATTGTTGATCCTCAAAAGTCTGTCGTGGCAATTGAAAATGTTTATGATGCTGTTAACCAAATCAGTCAGACGACAGTGCGAAACGTAGTAGGCCGTTTTTCTCTTGATCAACTACTTTCACAAACAAGTGATATTAATATTCAAATCAAAGATGTAATCGATTCCCATACAGAACCATGGGGAGCTCAGGTAACAGCAGTCGAAATAAAAGACATTACTTTACCTGACAATATGCAACGAGCCATGGCAAAAGAAGCCGAAGCAGAACGTGAACGTCGTGCGAAAATTGTCGCAGCTGAAGGTGAATTCCAGGCTGCTGAGAAATTGGGACAAGCAGCAGATCTTATTGCTGCTCATCCAGTGGCATTACAACTTCGAACACTTCAAACAATGTCTGAAATAGCAACTGAAAAGAATTCAACAATTATCTTCCCAGCTCAGTTTATGACTACAGTGCAAGAAGCTTTTGCTACATTGAAAGGGGACTCGAAGAGTAATTAATTTGTTTAATTGTCTTAATTAGCCTTATTTTATAAGGATTTTATCTATTGACTTTTTAATATAATATGCTATACTTTCATTGGTTATAGATCTTTGATATTAGGTTTTAGTTGTTATTGATTTAGTTACTTTGAACTTCTACACGGAGACTAAAGTAACTAAATCAATCAATCTAACAATTCTAAACTATATAAATATGAAAGCGATAAAACTATTTTTCGTAATCTGTCTTACATTGTATGTAAAGATGGTTTATTCCCAGGAGACTTCATTGGTTGCCCAGGATTCTTTAACACAATTAAACTACAAGAAAAAAACTTTATCAGTTGATTCTCCTGAGTTTAAAAATTGGCTTAAAACTTACAAGAAAACCAATAAAGATTTAAAAAAACAATTAGAATTATTTAAATCTAATGCTAATCGTTTGAAATCTGACTCAGTCTATGAAGCAATTGATTTAAAGAAAGTAGACAGTGCTCAGGCTTACCTTGAAGATATTGAAAATGTTTTACTAAGCAGTAGCGGTACAATCGATGAACTAAAAAGCCTTGATTATCTTAGTGGGTCTTTGTCTGAAGCTATTAAGATTCTCCTTAATAAAGAGAAATTTATTAAAAGTATTACGTTTTGCAAACAATACAAATATCTTATGATAAACATAGATGAACTGCACAAGTTTATAGTGCCATCTGAATAAATCTTGAAACAAAATCACAATTAACGTCCAACAATGTTGGGCGTTTTTTTATTTTTAAGAAATAAAAAAAGCTGACAACGATATAGTTATCAGCTTTTTGGCTTTTTTTATAATAATTTATAGCACCCGGAATTGAAAGAAATATAATCTTTATTTTGATTATGATAATAATCAGCACTTTCATTTTTCCCAGATTTTTCTAATGTTTCAACAACATCTCCTCGTGGAATAAAAATACACCCATCCTTTCTATAAGCCAGATTACAACAAGTACTGAGAGGAAACTTTTCTCCTATAAGTAATTTTCTTATTTCTTCTGGTTCAGATCCTTTAGGGAGTTCAGTTATTTCTAATAAGAGTTTAACTAATTTCCATTTAGATTTCGGAATGTCAAAGGTATCAAATGGTTTTAAATTCGTCCCACTTTTGCTATTTATACTGTAACCAATTTGCACTTTTTCTTCTTCGTAAAAATATTTAAAACTTCTTTGATACCCATTAAATATTATTTCCATATCATAATTAGTTGTAATATTTTTTAATAAATAAATTTTACCCATGAGATCTAAAAATATATCATCAGATTTTATTTCCCATTCATCGTTGTAAACATCTGTAACATGATGAATGCAGAAAAAATAGGCTGTTGCAGATATATTTTTTACTCCATTAAATTCAAATTCAAAATAAAATTTAAAAATCGGCTTCGAATGCCACTCCTTAATTCCAGGGAAATAAAGTTCCATAAAGTTATTAATTCTTTCTCTTCTCATAATATTATATTTTTAATGAGCAATTGCTCGGTTTATACTCAGAAATTATTTACCTGAACAATATCACAAAAACATTGACGAGTCAACGAATCTTTGGTAATATGTTTCCGTATGTTCAACATCCAGAAACAATTTTTGATATAATACATAATTATGAAAACAGTATTAATAACAGGAGTTAGTAGAGGAATAGGAAAAGCTCTGACAGAAAAGTTTTTAAAAGAAGGTCATTATGTGATCGGAACTTCTACTGATGGAAATTCTGATATTAAAAGTGACAATCTAAAAATTGTTAAGATAGATTTATCAAACTCGGAAAGTATCACAGAGTGTGTTAATGAAATTAAATTTTTAAATAAAAAAATAGATATTTTAATTAATAATGCTGGAATTCTTGTTGATAGAAATTTCAACACAGTAAATATAGAAAATTTAAGAAAAACACTTGAAGTAAATTTAATTGGAACTATTACTTTTACAGAACAAATTATTTCTGTTCTTAGTATTGGAGCTCATATATTAAATGCTGCGTCTTCGGCTGGATCTCTGGCTAAGACTCAAGAAATAGATGACGATGAATATCCAAGTTACAGAATTTCAAAAACTGCACTCAATATGTATACTCGAACACTGGCTATTCACTTGAAAGATAAAATAACTGTATCCTCATATCACCCTGGCTGGGTAAAAACAGATATGGGTGGTAGTGACGCACCTATGACCACCGAAGAATCAGCTGGTTATATTTATGATTTAGCTATATCAAAAGTTGAAACTGGACAATTTTGGTTCAAAGGGGAGAAAATGGCTTGGTAATTTAAACCTTATTTTAATCGACTAGGTCTTGTCTAGTAGTAAAACTTTAGGTCAGAAATTGACTTTTGTGTATAATAATTTTATTATACAAACAAGCATAGATCTTTGATAAATACTCTAAAACTTAATAAAATGAAAAAAATAGTTATCAATACAGACAAACCTTTTACTTTTAGTAATAAGATTACTGATGAGTATGGAGATTTCTTTATTTTAAAACAATACCAATTAATGAATTTTATTTGGCACATTCCTTTTACACTTGATGATACGTGTTTTATTCCTGTTAAAAAACGATTTGTTACTGGATTAGAATTCAGACAGCAAGTAATAGATGAGAAACATATTCCACTTGATGTATTTTGCGCAAGGGCAATATTGGAAGATCGTGAAATATTAATAGAGTTAAAATCAAAATGGTGGAATGAAATAGGAGGTATTCATAATCCAAATAAATTAAATACAATCAACTTTTTTGGTTCGATGGCGACACCAATTAATGATGAAAAGTATTTAAATATTCTTTGTTTTGAATATCAAATATTTAGCGATAAAATTCCAGTTTTAAGACCATTTGAAGCCACAGATCATTGGTTTGAAAATCGTGATTACGCAATTGTTTTCAAAAAAGAATTTATTGAAAAATTAATAAGTTGATCACAAAGAATTAAATAAAAAGCATCTCGATATAACTGAGGTGCTTTTTTATTTCAACATTGACGAGTCAACGGATATTTGGTAATGTGATAAAAAGATTTAGTTACTTGAAATAAATGTCTAACACTAAAAACCTGCAAAAATGAACAACAGCACTCGTTTTGAAAACATATTAGCAGAAGCTAAAAAAGACCAAGTAGGATGCGTTCAAACCGCACATTCCTCGAATATTGCTTCTTTAATAAACCATTACATGAGTCAAAATAAAATTGACGAAAAAACAATGGCGAATAAATTAAAGACTACTCCCAGAAAACTTTCATACTGGACTTCAGGGTCACATAATTTTTCTTTGATTGAAATAAGTAAGATAGAGGTGGCTTTAAAAATTGAACTTATACCTTTTTTACAAATCAATTCCATGAAAGAACTACTCAAAGACCAATGAAAGTTGTTGCCGTTTCTCTCTAGTGTCCAACCCCCTTATATATGTTATGAGGGGGTTTTTTTATTCACACAAACTTCATTGACTAATACCATTATTATGGTAATCTTTAAATAGAATTAGTTAAACTTTAAAAAAGGAGGCAACTATGTTTTTTATATTACAAGAGGTATCGACAGTTTTGTATTTTATAATTATGTTTGTAACTTTGTATTATGTTTTACTTGAACCTTACTTTAAACAAAAAGTAGTAGACGAGGCACATAAAGCATGGAACGAAGCAAGTGGGGAACTCAAAGATTATTTAAGCTCAGAAGAATTTTATGATGAAGATCATTCTCTTTATGAAATTCCTACTTCAGCCGAGTATTTTGATAATCAAACGAGTGAAGAAGATTATATTATAGGACGAAGGCTTCAAAATGATCTAAGATACAGAGAATTGTTTTTAAGAGAGCAAGAAACTTTTGTCGCTTTTTTAAAAACACCGCAAAAAATCATTGAAAACTACAAAACCAGGTTGATCAGAGATTTAAGATACATCGATGACCCAGAGTTATCAAATGATATTTTGAATCTAATCAGTAATTAAACATCCCTTATTATCAGGGGTGTTTTTTTGTTTTTTACCAACAATGAATATATTTCATCTATATAAATGATTATTATTTGACAAATCAATGTATATATTATACTATATGAAAAGTAAAAGTTCTTTACATTAAATTTTGGTTTTGATTTGTTGGGTTATTTCTGTTTCTTTAAGGAACTAGAAATGACCTAACAAATACATAAACTAAACCAAAAAATAAACACAATGAGAAGAATCTTAATTTCAATCGTAATTTTTATGTCTCTTGTTTTGACAAATTGTTCACAAAAAGAAGACCAAAATGTTTCTGCTGATAATACCCACATAAACATTAAAAAACCTAGTATTGATATCAATACTTCTGGACCACAACCACAAATCCTTGTAGGTAAAGAAAAATTTGAAAAATTTTTAACTTATGTTGAAAAAAATGGAAAAATACCTGACGGAATGGGTCCATGCGCTCGCACTTATTCTTTCTTTGACGAGAATAAAAATAAGTATATGATGACCACAATTAAGATCGGCAAAAATGGGGAAGATTCAATGAACGGCTCAGTTAAAAAAATCTCCGTATTTTTGTTTAATAAGGGGATTGTTGATAATGAACATTCTTTTCATTTTTACATCAGCACGGAGGGAATTTCTTTCAATAGTGTAAAGGACACCGAAATCATTGAAAATTGTTACAAATTTTTATTGTCAAAAATTTAAGTAAGCATTAAAAACACCTGATATTATGTTAGGTGTTTTTTTATTTTTTATTGCGGTAATTTTTATTTAAAAATGTTAGAATAGTTTTCTGTATGACAGATCAAGAATTGGTAAGAAAACTATTATCTCATTATCAAAGTGTGAGCAAAATGCTTTCATTAGGTAATTTAGAGTTGTTAAAATCGGATGAGTTATACAAAACTAAATACAATATCGAAGATACTTTGAAAAACTACCAAACATTTTTTAATGGAACAGAAGCTGAAAAAATAGAAGAAATTATAACCAAACAAAGAATTACTCCAGAGCTTGGAATATTTTTAGAATCTAATAAGGTAAACTCTGAACTAACAGATCTATATGTGCTCTTAAAAGAGCTCATAACAACTAAAGATTATGCTAGAGAAATAGATTTAGACGCGACGACTCGAGCTTCAGGTTTCTAATTGACAAACATATTTTTTATTGTTATTTTTAAATTAAATAAACTATTTAGTTCTTAAACAACTTAAAACCTACATAAAATGAATCTACTAGAAAGATACTCGCTCGAATGTATAAAAAATATTACATTACGCGTTGAACCTGGTTTTTCAATAAACGAATTTATTGAAAAACACGGAAAAAATTTACGCTCAATTACGAATGGCGTGAATGATCAAAATTTCCCCCTGGAACAAGATTTTGAAGGAAAAATTGATTTCTTTATTTTTAAAGTAAAGCAAGAAATATGTCCTACATATAAATTCCTATTGGAAGCTAAAGATGAAGGATATATTCTTACTGGAGTAAAAGGTATCGCTTTATTATTTTTAAATAATAATAAAGAATTACCAAAAGATTCTTGGATTTTGTCTCCAAATAGAATATTGTCTCTTGAAGATTATTGGAAACATGCAGCTGTCCCATATTTCGTATCAGAGAATAATGAAGGACACCTTAATAGTTCAAACCATTCAGTTACTCATATACCAGATAGGATGTATATTGTTTTAGGTAAAAAAATTGTTAGTTAAAATTAGTTTTAAAGCCATATCTTATACAGATATGGCTTTTTGTTTTTTATAAATTATCCCTAAAAAAATATGTCAGTTTGCGCAAATATGTTATAATTTATGCAACATTTATTATTAGTTAATTTTAATTTAAAAATATGAAAAAATCGCCTTCTTATCAAGTTTTATTAATAACTGCCGGAATTTGTCTAGGACTAAATATTCTGGTCAGTATAGGTGTTATAGGTTTTGTTTTAAAAATTATAGGTGTTATAGCTCTAATTTGGGGTGTTGTAGAGTATTTTAAAAATACCAAAGTAATCAAGGAAAAAACCAAAAAGTAATTTTTTATTAATAATTTATTATCTAATATTATATTTATATGCTTACATTAATTGCAATTATCTTATTTGTTTTATGGGTTGTTGGTTTTATTGGATTTCATGTTTTAGGTGGATTTATTCATATTCTTCTTGTCTTAGCTGTTATCCTATTCTTAATTCGTATCATCCGTGGACAAAATCCGTTTAAGTAAACTAAATACTGTTATAAATATTATTTATCGTAATGTCTTCCTTCTTGTAAATGGAATTATTTTTTCTGTTGTAATTCTCCTTACGACATTTGGAGACACTCAAGAAGGAATGTTTCTTGGATTAATTGCTTTATTAAATATCATCATTGGATGTGTTCAGGAAATTAATGCATGGTTAACTCTTGAAAAATTGCAATTACTGGCTGCTCCCAGAGTAATCAGAATTAACAAAAACGGTACCGAATCAGTTGTTCTTATTGAAGAAATAAAAGAAAAAGATAAAATTAAACTCAAAACAGGAGACCAAGTACCTTGTGATGGTATCTTGGCGTCTTCGCATGGATTTGGAGTAAATGAAGCACTAATTACAGGTGAACCTACGACATTTCTAAAGAAACCTAATGATCATGTACTAGCTGGAAGTATTATCACATCAGGATTAGGCGTTTTGGAAGTTGAAAAAATATTTGCTGAAAGTAGAATTTCTCTTATGACAAAGGATATAAAAAAATATTCTTTAATACAAAGTCCAATTCAGGAATCTATCAGTATGGTTATTAAATACACCGGTTATGTGCTTATGCTCATAATTCTTTTTGTTATCGGTAGAGGTTTTTTAATTCATGAATCTACAGTAGATATTATCCGAAATATAGGAGCGTTAACGAGTGCTCTTTTACCACAAGGTATGGTGGTGATTGTTACACTTGTTTATTCATATGGTGCAACTCATCTTTATCGCAGAAATGTATTGCTTCAAGAAATAAACGCTACTGAGAAAATTGGCAGAATTAAAAATCTTTGTATGGATAAGACTGGAACATTGACCGATAATAACTTGATCGTTGAACATATGCATAATATATCAGATCTAAGTGAAAAATTTGTCAAAGAATCTATCGCTGCATACATTAAAAGTACAGGGGATTCATCTCAAACTATTAGAGCTATAAAGAAAATGTTTACAAGCGAGTATTTAGGCACCACGATAGATGATCTGACTTTTTCTTCATCGCTCCAGTTTGGAGCTGTTCATATAAAGGATGATTTTGGCGAGCGTGTCGTATTGGCTGGAGCACCCGATCTTTTCTTGCCATATTTATCAAAAGAAGAAGACAAAGCATGGGTACAAAAATTCATAGAAACTGAAGCAAAAATCGGTAAACGACTTATCTGTTTTGTCGGATCGGATTTAAATGTTTTACCTAAAAATCTTTCCGGAATTAAATTGAAGGCCATATCTATATTTGTACTCAACAACAATCTTCGCGAAGGAGTTAAAGAAGCCATACAATTCTTTCAAGCACGAGGTGTAACAATCAGAATTATTTCCGGTGATAATCCTAAAACTGTTCAAGCTGTCGCTGCTGCAGTTGGTATAAATAACTATCAAAATGTTATAACGGGTGCTGAATTAGAAACTTGGACATATATTGATTTCTTAAAAAATATTCATAAATATACTATATTTGCGAGAATAAAACCTGAACAAAAAGAAAAAATAATTGAAATCTTAAAACAAGATGGTTTTACAGCAATGGTAGGTGACGGTGCAAACGACGCACTAGCTATTAAAAAAGCCGATCTAGGTATTGCCTTATTTGACGGTGCGCAAGCTACTCGACAAGTTGCTTCAGTGGTATTGGTAAAAAATAGTTTCTCTGATCTGCCAAATGGCGTAAAACTTGCTGATAGTATAATTCAAAATCTTGAAATATGCGCTAGTGTTATTTTCAATCAAGTATTCGTAACTTTTTTCTTTTTTATAATTGTCGCGATAACAAGTCATTCATTTCCATTTACTCCACTCAATATAACTTTTATTAATTATTTTACTGTAGGCCTGCCATCACTTCTTGTTTTTTATTGGATTATTCGACCTATTAAAAATAGTGTCGTGGATTATAATAAATCTTTTTTGCGAAAAGTAATTCCTTTTACACTCATATCGGCTATTCCTCAGGCACTGGTCGCTATTTTTGCATTTTATGAAAGCTTTGAGTATATGAAAAACCATGGTCCGACAAGTCTTGTGGTACTCTCGTTCATTATTCTAGGAGTTATATTTTTTATGTATACACCCAACGTATTTGGTAGACCAACTACAAAAAACAAGAAAAAACAATTTTTCCTGCTTATTGTAGTTGAATTTATATTTATTATTCTTTTCTTTAAAATCCCATTCATCGCTAATTTTTACAATCTAGAAAGCGCATCATTACATAATATTATAGAAATAATACCGCTCACTATTCTTTACGCTCTTGCTCAATATAGTATTAGTCATTGGTTTTTCAAAATGAAATTACTAAACCCCAACGACAAACTACAAACTTTAAAAGTTATTTAACTTTTTTATTTTTAAATTTATCTTCATGGCAGCTTCATAAAGAAAGTATATGATATTTCTATTAAAATAATTAATAAAAATATCTATGAATAATCCATTTCAAAATGCAATGAATCAGCTCGAAAGAGCTACAAAAGTAAAACAATTTAACCCTGAATTTATTTCACTTCTAACACAACCAGAACGTGAAATTAGAATATCTATTCCAATAACTATGGATAATGGCTCTTTAAAGGTTTTTGAGGGTTATCGTGTTCAATACAATAATGCCCGTGGTCCATACAAAGGTGGTATTAGATACCACAAAGATACTGATATTAATGAAGTTAAAGCGTTGGCATTTTGGATGGCGCTCAAATGCGCTGTGGTAAACATTCCGATGGGTGGTGGTAAAGGCGGTGTGACTGTTGACCCAAGAGAATTATCAAAAGGTGAAATAGAAAAACTTTCACGTGGTTGGGTAAAAATGATGGCAAGAGATATTGGTCCAAAAATAGACGTGCCAGCGCCTGATATGAATACGACTCCGGAAATTATGGCTTGGATGGCTGATGAATATGTAAAAATTACTGGCGATAAAACAAATGCGACATTTACTGGAAAACCGATAGAAGCTGGCGGATCAGAAGGCAGGGGTCCAGCTACAGGACTCGGAGGATTTTATGTTTTTGATACACTTCGCAGTAAATTACATTTACCCGAATCTTGTAAGATTGTAATTCAAGGATTTGGAAATGTTGGGGGAAATGCTGCAAATATTTTATTTCAAAATGGACATAAAATAATAGCTATCTCAGAAGTAGATGGAGCAATTTTAAAAGAAGATGGAATTGATATAAATGCACTAAACGAGTATAAAAAAGTAAATGGAAAAATTGAAGGATTCCCGGGATCTAGAAAAATATCCAACAATGAACTTCTAATCCTGGAATGCGATGTTCTTATTCCTGCCGCAATGGAAAGCCAGATTACAGAGAAAAATGCTAATGATATAAAAACGAAACTTGTCATGGAGCTTGCTAACGGCCCAACTACTCCAGAAGCTGATGATATTTTGTTTGGACGCGGTATTTCAGTTATTCCAGATATCCTTGCAAATGCCGGAGGAGTTACGGTCTCAACTTTTGAATGGGAACAAAATCTAAAAGGCGAGCATTGGAATGAAATTGATGTTTTTGCGAAATTAAAAACAATCATGGTTAACGAGGCGTTGGAAATTTACGAAAAAGCAAACTCGCTCAAAACAGATCTGCGCCGTGCAGCTTTTATCTTAGCACTAGAAAGAATAGAAGAAGAAGAAAAAGAACGCTTATAGATTTAATACTTTTTATTAGCCCTAAAGGACTGCAATTTCTACAGATTGATTACAATCTAAGAAATTGGGAGTATAATAATACTATGATAAATATAAATTCAATTGTTCCAGATTTTGAGCTGGATGCGTATCAAAATAATGAGATAAAGAAAATCAAGCTTTCTGATTATAAAAGCAAATGGGTAGTACTAATTTTTTATCCTGCAGATTTTACTTTCGTTTGTCCGACAGAATTAGAAGATGCAACCGTACATTACGAAGAAATAAAAAAATTAGGAGGAGAGATTATGAGTATTAGTACTGATACAGCTTTCGCGCATAAAGCTTGGCATGATACTTCTCCTGCTATAGGTAAAATACAATATCCAATGCTGGCTGATCCGACAGGTAATATTTCTAGAGCATTTGGGACTTATATTGAAACTGAAGGATTGGCCTTAAGAGGGACTTTTATTATTGATCCAGATGGAGTTTTAAAGACAATAGAAATTCATGACAATAACATTGGCCGAAGTGCAAAGGAAATGGTTAGAAAATTAGAAGCGGCTAAATTCGTAAGAGAACATAAAGGAAATGTCTGCCCAGCAAACTGGGAGCCAGGCAAAGATGTTTTAACGCCAGGTGTTGATTTAATCGGAAAAATATAAAAATAAAAAAAGACTTATTGTTTAAATAAGTCTTTTTTTATTTTTTCTTACCGAAAATTATAAAACACGGCATCACATTTCTAGGTTCAAAAAAGATTGAAACATGTTTGAAATATTTTTTAACATATTTGTGCATTAGGAGACTGTATTGATGAAAAATAACCATACTTCCAGAATCAGAAAGCACTTCGAAACTTTTTTTAATTACTTCATCTCTTTCTGATGTTTTTAGAAAAGAAAAGGGGATGCTGGATATGACAAGATCTGCTTTAGAATGATTTGCATCTATTTTTTTATAAAAATCTTGGACAGTACCAAAAAATATTGTGATTCTTTTGTCTTCAATTTTTTTTAATTGTTTTACAAATTCTGGATTAGTTTCTATTAGGATTAAAGCTCCATCAGGGGAAAGCTTTGTAAGCAAAGCTTTAGTCATAACTCCATCTCCAGAACCTTGTTCAATAATCAAATTCAAACCATCGTCAATTTTACTAATAACGCGATTAACAACATAAGACGAACTGCTGGCGACAGCAGCTACTTTGAAATCACACACCATTGTTTTTAAAAAAGACATTTTACTGGCAAGTTTTTTCATTTTTTTATTATAGCATTATATATAAAAATAAAAGAACCAATCATTATTAACGATTGGTTCTTTAAAACTTAATTTAGATGTGTGTTGTACTCCGGGCTGAACATAATTTCAACTTTGCATAAAGTATGGATCTTGCCACTACCTATCAGTTTGACGATATAAACCTGATTTACTTCCAATTTCTCTTTGCCAAAATTAGCAAGATAGAAAGTATTTTCAAGAACATTTTTTTTCAAACCAATATTGTAATCTTTAATATCTTGTGCGATCGGCAAATCTTCTTTATTGTCTAAAATGATCAGATTTGTTCCATCCGGTAATTCCGGAAGTCCAACCGTTTTGCGCGGTTTGGTTATAAGTGGTTTCAATGGAGCTGATGACGCTGCTTTAAAAAGCAAAAATAAATAAATAAAGACAACGAAGCCAACTGCAATACAAACACAAGCGATAATTAAGGAATTTTGTAATCCTATTAAATTATCTAAAATAATTAAAGTTTTCATTTTTTTGGTTTTTATATTATGTTAAACAACAATTCTATTTCTGATAGAGATGATATCATAAAACATACGATATGTCAATCTATTTATTTTCTTTAAATTTTTTGTGCTAACATATAAAAATGAAAGAAAATGTTTGGGATGTGGTTATAATAGGAGGCGGACCGTCTGGAATGATGGCGGCAGGACGAGCAGCTGAACTCGGCGCAAAAGTTATTTTAATTGAGAAAAATGACTCTCTAGGCAAGAAACTCCTTATTACAGGCGGAGGCAGATGTAATGTCACCAATGCAGAATTCGACAACAGGAAACTTCTGGAAAAATTCAAAGACGACGGAAAATTCTTATTTTCAGCTTTTTCACAATATAGCGTAAAGGAAACATTGGATTTTTTCCATAACAGAAATATGGAAACAAAAATAGAACCAGGACAAAGAGTTTTCCCTGTTAGTAATAAATCTCAATCCGTTTGGAATGTTATGGTGGAATATATTAAAAAAGAAAAAGTAACAATATTATCAAATTCTCCAGTTGTTGATTTTGTTATAGAAAATAAAAATATCATTGGTGTAAAAATTGTAGATAAAATAATTTATGCTCGTTCTATTATCGTCGCTACTGGAGGTAAATCTCATCCAGAAACAGGTTCGACAGGGGACGCATTCAAATGGCTAAAAAATATCGGGCATACAATCATCGAACCGATACCTTCGCTTGTGCCACTCGCTACGAAAGATAAATGGATTAAAAAATTAGCTGGAGTCAGTCTTGATAATGTAAAACTCACTGTTTACTTGGATGATGTAAAACAATTTATCAAAAAACGTCCTATTTCAAAAACAGGTAAAATTCTATTTACCCATGTCGGCGTCAGTGGACCCACTATTTTAAATATGAGCAAAGATATAGGTGGATTGTTAGGCTATGGCGATGTGGTAATAAAATTAGATCTTTTACCAAATTTCGATCAAGAAAAACTTAATCTAAAGCTTTTAGAAATATTTAAAGAAAATGATAAAAAGAAATTTAAAAATTGTTTAGCTGGTTTGATTTTATCATCTGTCGTACCAGTTGTAGTGGAATTATCCGGCATTGATCCAGAAATTCAATGCAATAGTGTGACTCGTGAAGAACGCATAAAATTAATTTCTTTATTAAAAGGAATTCCAATAAATATCGATAAACTTTTGGGTTTAGATAAAGCAATAGTTTCTAGCGGAGGTGTAGCGTTAAATGAAATTGATTTCAAAACTATGCGTTCCAGATTATATCCAAATCTTTATATAATTGGAGATTTATTAAACATAGACCGTCCATCTGGAGGATATAGTCTGCAAATATGCTGGACGACGGGTTTTGTGGCAGGAACGAATGCAGTAATTAAATAAAAAAAGCCACTGATTTTCACCAGTGGCTTTCTAATTTTTACCAAAGAACTTACCAAACAAATATTTTGCTGATAAAACTGCGAATACCAGAAACCATCATAAATTTTGATTCAAGGTCCATTTTTTTCAGGATTACATCCATTGGCTTGGGATCTTCACCTTGCCGTAAATTTGCCTGAAACTCAGGATTTAAATATTGTTCGTTTTCAATACACGAAAGTATGGAAACAACTTCATTTATTTCTTCACAGTGACCGGAAAATGAATAGATAAATTTCTCTCCTGAAACAGCTCCTGCCGATTTCCCTTGTTCGATATTTCTGTTTTGGAATGAGGAAGAAAGTTTTTCATCAAACACCCTCTTTGCTTGTTCAATGGATAATCTGCGATGTTTTGCCGTCCTTTCAAATTGGAGTGTTCCAATAAGGATTGTTAACACAATAGCTCCTGTATCGCGTTCAACGATGGTCAGATAACCACCTGTTGTTTTTCTTGTTAATTTCAATCTCACTAATTCAGCATTTATTTCTTCACAAAATTTGATAATGCCCTGAGTTTGATATAAAAGCATTGATAGTTTTTTCATGATATTTAGTTTTTAAGGATTAAACAATATTGTTGGGGGATATATAGGTTTTGTTTAACGAGATTTTGTCTCAACAAATTTAAACAAACAATATCACAAAAACATTGACAGGTCAAGAATTTTTTGGTAGTTTAAGGTTAAATAAACGGAGTTCGTAAACAATTTAATATATATAAAAATGGAATCACAACTAGATTTTAGTAGGCCAATTGATTTTGCAAAAATCGATAAAAAAAGACCTCAGGAAATAAATGATCAAATTGTAAAATTATTTAATAATTTTATTAATACTTTTGGAATTGATGAAATCTTAACTTTTTACAAAAGTCAGGGTTCGCTTCTGCATATAAAGAGAGATAATAATAATCAATTATTTTTTTATGGTTGCAATGACAATATCGAGCACCACAGTAGTAATATTGAGTACATTGTAAAATTTCTTTTACATAAAATGCTTCATGATAACGGAAGTAAAAAGATTTTACTTGATAGCCATAGTCTAACTCTTGTTGGATTTGGTATTCTGCCTTTGATGTCTAAAGATAAATGTGGGAATGTATATCGAGATTTTAATGGTCAAAAGAGATGTAATGTAGGATCATATCAGGTTTCTCTTTCTGATGAACAAGTTAAATCAATAAGAATGATCTTGAGACTAATTAGAAACAAAGAACCTTTGAATTAAAAAATTAAAAAAACTTGTCTGAATATTCAGACAAGTTTTTTGTTTTTGTAATAGCGTATTTAATAAATTAAAATCACCTTAAGGATGTTCAGCAAAATACTGAATTCGTTCTTTTGGAAAAAGCATAGCCTCTTTAACTTTTACACCAGAAGTCATAATTTCTAATTCGGCATTTGGCCAAATACTTTTTACTACTTCTGTAAGCTTTTCATCATTGGCAGTTTTTAATGCGTATGATTTTCCGTGACACAATACGTCATCTATCGTACCTAATACAATTTTAGCACCACCGTAAGAATAGATTTCATTTAAATTGTTGTCTTCCATATATTTTAATACCGCCTGGGAGTGATATTCATACGGATAGCTTGCTAAATGCATTATCATTTTGTACTTTACATTATCTGTAGAGACTAATATGAATTTTGCATCCTTAATATATTTTTTAGCTTTTGCGTCAGCATTGAAGAGTTTTTCAATTTCACCGACTAGGATTAAATTTTCTATTGTTGTCATTGTACAAGTTTTATTTGGTTTACTAAACATTAACATAGACTAATTGACATGTCAACAAATTTTTGGTAATGTGAAGTTAAATAAACAGAGTCCTTAAACAATTAAATACTATATACAAATGGAAATATACACAATTCTTCTAATCACATCCGATAAATCTGGTGGTGTAATGGCAATGTTACAATCAAGCCATTCTCCTTTAATGCCAAGGATAGTAATAGCTGGTTCTTCTGACGCTCTAACTAATGCATGGAAAGAACAGCAAAATAGTTTGATATTCTATAACAGAGTTTGTACTTTTTTGCCTTATGACCACGAACTTCTTAATACAAAAAAATTATTGAACATAGAAGATGGTTTTTATGACAATAAAAAGAAAGCGAAAAAATGCAAAAGGTGTGGTGGAGGTGGAGGTGATCCATATTATATTTCTGAATGTAGAAAATGTGGAGGTACAGGTGAAATAAATTCATCTAATAACACTTCTTATAATTACACAGATATTTTTTAGTCAATTAAGCCGAACCGCAAGGGGAGGCTTTTTTATTTGTCTGAAATATCTTTAAAGTTTAGAGTAAGTATAAATAAAAAAGCACCACATTTCTGTGGAGCTTTTTGAAAAATAATTTTTCTTAAAAAACAATTTCTTTGTTTACATTTCTATCGAGAATGTTTCTTTTAGTAGCTTGAGGCATAAAGCTGAGATTAAATTTAGCATCCGCATCTTTTAATTCTTTTCTTATTTGTTCATTAAGTTGTTTAACTTTTTTAACAAAAGCTACTTTATTGGGAATAAAAATCCAATAATAATTATCTTCTATATCTTCATGTACAGAAAATTCTATTTTTCTTTTACATAACCTGTTTAAGCGATTAACGGCAAGTTTTACAATTTTTAATTGAACTCCTCTCACACTTTGATGAGTTAATAAAAGTTCCTGTAACAGATTTTTCATATTTTTTGTTTTTTAATGAGCTAGGCTCGGTTAGTTTTCTGAAATCTATTTAACCAAACAATATCACGAACCCATTGACAAGTCAATGATTTGTTTGTAGTATAAGGAAAAATAAACAAAAGTTCTTAATCAATATAAAAATCTAATATTATGGAAGAAAAAAATGAAACACCACATGTATGGAAAACAAGAGAAGTCTTTAGTTCTCTTTCCAAAGAACATGAACAAAATTTTAATTATTGGATAAGCAATATGTATAAAAAGTTAGAGGATATTTTGAATCAAACCGAAAGCCCAGATTGGTCTGACCTTAAAACAAAAACTCTTGTAATTCTTAATGTTAAATCCTTACAGTTGAGTGTCGGTGTAATTTCACCTGAATTTGTAAAAGAAGAAGTATTAAGATCGGACGAATTTATTACAAAATTAATTAATGCCTTAATGGAAGATATTAATTTTATAGAAAGTAATAATTGCTTATCTGATGACCCTAATTTTATTTTTTGGGTATTAAACAAATATACTAAAGATAAAAACAATCTTCTTTTGGAAAGAATGACGGAAGAAGACAAACTTAGGGTACTTAAAGTATTAGAAAGTAAGTAATATTTAATAGTATTAAAGCACACCTCTCATTACGATGTTCAGTGCTTTTTTATTTGCCTTTTTAAATATATTATGTTAGATTGTTAGCCTAACTAACTATTAGTTAATTAAATATAAAATATGAAAAAACAACCTACATTAAGAGGGGATGAGCTTTCTTTAGAAAAAACACTTTTCGCCTTCCGCCGTAAGTTTTCGGATATGTTGCGAAAAGAGGCTGAAGACCTAAAGTGTCCCATATCGCATATCGATACCCTGACATATATCGCTGAAAAAGGTGAACCTTCGATGAAAGATATCGCAAATCATTTAAAAATAACCCCGCCTTCTGCCACAGCTATTGTGGAGATAATGCAAAAAAAGAAACTCATCACTCGTGTTTCAAATGATAAAGACAGAAGAAGTATACGAGTAGCGTTGACTCCAACAGCCTGGAAATTCTTTAAATCGATTCACGAAAAGAAATTCACTGTATTTACAAAAATGCTTTCAAAATTAAATGATGCTGAAAGAAAACAATTTACTAAAATACTTAATATATTAATTAAAGATTAAAAATATGAAACAAAAATTAACCCAAATACTTGCAAACCCAAAGATCTCAATAAGTGTCGCACTTATTATTGCTCTTGTTATAGGTATAATAAGTTCGAATATTTATAATAAAACAAAGACGGAAAGATCTAAAAAAATTACAACAGAATTAACAGATTCTAATATTAAAAATAGTAATACAGCTGTGCAGGATTTAACTCTGGCTTTTCCAATGGGAGGACGAATTAAAAATGTACTAGTTAAAATTGGCGATAAAGTTAAAGCTGGAACAATTTTAGCGAGCCTAGACGCTGAAAACACCCTAGGTGCGATCAATCAAGCCAAAGGCGCTTACACATCAGCGCAGACAGCTTATGATAAATTAATAAACGGCACTTCGACACCTGACATAGAAATAGCCAGAGTTGCCTTAAATAATGCAAAAAGTTCCTATAACAATACTGTAGCTTCGCAAAAAGTTTTAGTTGCAAATACACTTTCCGCAACGCTTAATTCCGGACTTGTCGCTATTCCTTTAATAAATGGAACGACAACTCAAGCTTCACCGACAATTTCCGGCACTTATACTGGAACTGAAGAAGGCACTTATAGTGTTTCAGTATACACAATGGGGAACGGAAGTTATTTTAATATCTCTGGACTTGAAAAAGGAAATGGTGTCGTCGGTGCTGTAGCTGTGCCTCTTGGTACTCATGGACTTTATATTAAATTCCCGGATAATTTTGTTTCCAATATAAATACCACTTGGACAATTTCAATTCCAAACACTCAATCTGCTAATTATTTAACTTATTACAATGCATATAATTCAGCTTTGCAAAATCAAACTCAAACTATCGCAACCGCTCAAGGAGCTATTGATGCAGCACAAGCTGTCTTGGATCAAAAAGTAGCTGGAGCTCGTTCTGAAGATTTAACAATGGCCAAGGCACAAGTCGAAAGTACTCAAGGTGCGCTTCAAATAGCTCAAGGTGCTTACAACAATACTCTTATTGTAGCTCCAGTAGATGGAACAATAACTAATATATTAATAACAACTGGACAAGTTGCTACACCGAATATTCCGGTAATTGAACTTTTATCAAAATAATTTTTATTTAAAATAATATGCACGAAGAACAAAACACAAAAAAAGAAAATATATTAAAAAAACCAATCACGCAAAGTATTATCGGTATTGTTACCATCTTTCTAGTTTTAGGAGGATTTATTTTTTGGCAAACAAACCACGGTACTTTATTTATTGAAAATTCAGAGATCAATGCTCCTGTTATAAACCTTTCAACAAATATGGCTGGCACACTGAACGCACTTTATATTAAAGAAGGGGACACAATATCAACAAATACTCCTGTTGCATTAGTAGGAACCACAATTGTCACTTCAAAACAAAATGGCACAGTCATAAGTGTTAAAAATAATATAGGTGAATTTTTTACTCCTGGAGAAACTGTAGTCTCAATGATACACAATGAAGATATGCGTGTAATCGGATCAATTGATGAAAATAAAGGATTGGAAAACATAAAACCTGGTCAACAAGCCAGTTTTACCGTAGATGCATTTACTGGTAAGACATACTTTGGTGTTGTTGAAAATGTAAGCCCCACTGCAAACAATACTGGAGTAATATTTTCTATTTCTGACAAACGTCCTATTAAAAAATTTGACGTGAAAGTTCGTTTCAATGTCGCTCTATATCCAGAACTTAAAAATGGTATGTCTGCAAAAGTTACGATTTATACAAAATAAAGCGCCAAGCGTGATTCGAATTAGTAAATTCGTAGCTAGGCTATAAACTAAATCATATGAATACACAACCTAAAAACAATCTACGCTGGTGGATTTTACTTACCGTTATCATAGGTACTTTTCTAGGCAGACTTGACCAAACTATTGTTAACTTAGCATTACCAAAAATAATTAATGATTTCAGTATCACTGTTTCTTCGGCTGGATGGATCGCTACAGCCTATATTTTAGCGAATGCTGTTTTCGTTCCTATCTGGGGTAAACTCGGAGATACAATCGGAAGAAAAAAAGTTTACATAATAGGATTTTCTATTTTTATTTTAGGATCAGTGCTCGCTGGTTTTGCTTGGAATCTTTCATCTATGATTGTCTTTCGCATAATCCAAGCTATTGCTGGATCAGCGGATTATCCCACAGCCATGGCGATAATCGCCGTAACTTTTAAAGAAGGAAAGGAACGTGCGCAAGCACTCGGAATATGGTCATCATCGTTTGCCGCTGCGACAGTTTTTGGGCCATTATTGGGCGGACCGTTGATTGATACTTTCGGATGGCGATCTGTCTTCTTAGTTAATTTACCGATTGGAATATTGGGTATATACATGGCACTTAAATTTATCAATGAATCTCGCTCGGAAGTAAAAACTAAATTCTTCGACTGGTGGGGAGCTATAACTTTAGGAGGTATGCTTTCTGCTTTGGTATTAGTTCTAGACAAAGGAGCTGATTGGGGATGGTTTTCAATAGGCAGCTTCGTGTGTTATTTCTCAACTATTGTACTTCTAGGTCTTTTCATAAAAATTGAACAAAAAGTTCCTGAACCGATTGTGGATCTTAAGTTTTTCAAAATTCCAGCATTCGTCAACGCACTTCTCAATAACTTTATTGTATTCATGGGAATGATGGGAGGTGTTTTTCTTATTCCAGTTTTTGCTCAGACTTTCTTGGGATACAATGCTGCTGAATCAGGGTATCTTTTTATGCCGATGGCTGCCGCCATGATGTTTGCTGCACCGCTCGGTGGTTATCTGACAGGGAAAGTGCAATCTCGATACGTAATATTTGCCAGTACTCTCGTAGCAGCGATAGGTATTTTCATGTTTTCCTATCTTGATCCAAAATCAACCGCACTCGATATTATCATTCCTTTATCAATCATGGCGTTCGGACTAGGATTCGGTATGGCTCAGCGTACAAACATAATCGCCTCAGCTGTACCTCAAAGTGAAATAGGTATTGCTTCGTCTATCCTCGCATTAGTACGAAATATTTCCGGCGCATTCGGCATAGCTATCTTCGCGACAATTTTAAATAATAGAATAAAAACAAATATGCTCACTATAAACAGCTTCAGTAAACTAAACAGTCATACTCCATTTGATATACAAAAATATATTTCACTTATAACTCTGAAGGCTCAAATAGACGCTTATGATTATGTCTTTATAGTCGCTGCAATAATAATATTTATTGGATCATTTGCCGCACTTTTTCTTAAGTTAAAAAAAGAACGCACTGATATACAAGTTCACGTAGAATAGAATAAACGAAATTCGCATTATATTTTTATATTATCCACATTAATTGATTTTATATGGGAAAGTTCTGTGATATCCTTAATAATAATATGAAAACTAATAATGATAATTCAGAGGGAGAGTTATTTATTGAAGATGTTTTATTGCGCGATAAACATATCACGCCTATCGAACTTAAAAAAGCTAAGGAATTTTCCAATAAAAACAATATATCTGTTATTGAATATTTATTAATGAAGGGAATTATTAATAATAATACTTTAGGTGAATCTATAGCTTTATGGTTTGATGTCCCTTATTTTAACCTAGGTTCCAAACCGGTAACTTCAGAACAAGTGTTAGAAATTCCAGAAGAAATAGCAAAAAAACATAGGGTTATTTTTATTAAAGGAAATGATAAAACTGTAATAATTACTACAGACAATCCAAAAGAATTGAAAAAAAATGCCTCAGTATTAAAACAGTTTTTTACTAAAAAAATAATTGAATTAAATTATTCCTTGCCCGAAGATATCGATACAGCTCTAAAGCAATACAAACGATCACTCAAAGCTCGCTTTATCGAAATAATAAATTCCGGTCGGGGTATCGCTCCGGAGATCATAGAAGAAATATTTAATGATGCTCTCCAATATTCGAGTTCAGACATACATTTCGAACCTCAGGAAAATGAAGTTGTTGTGCGTTTTCGTATTGATGGAATATTGCGCGAAGTGGGACGTTTTTCTAAAAAATATTATGAAAACATATTAAACAGAATTAAAGTTCAAGCATATTTGCGAACAGACGAACATTTTTCAGCGCAAGACGGCGCTATCCGTTATGTTAAAAATGGCGAAACAATCAATATGAGAGTTTCGATATTGCCAACACTCGATGGAGAAAAAATAGCTATTCGCATACTTTCAGAAAATATTCGAAGCTTCTCACTCAGCGACATAGGACTTTCTTCAGATCATCAAGCTATGATAATGGAAGCCTCAAAAAAACCATTTGGGATGATCGTAGTCACTGGTCCGACTGGATCTGGAAAAACCACTACAGTTTATTCAATATTAAAAGTGTTGAATAATTCTGAGGTTAACATAACAACAATAGAAGATCCGGTAGAATATAAAATTCCAGGCATAAACCAAGTCCAAGTAAATCCACTAACCAATCTTACTTTTGCAAAAGGACTGCAATCTATTGTCAGACAAGATCCAAATATTATTTTAGTCGGAGAAGTTCGCGATGAAGAAACAGCTCAAATAGCCATCGGAGCAGCTTTGACAGGCCATCTTTTATTATCAACTTTTCACTCAAATGATGCAGCCACTGCGATACCTAGATTTATCGACCTTGGCATCAGTCCGTTTCTTTTAGCTTCAACATTAGAATTAATCGTTGCTCAACGCCTAGTACAAAAAATTTGCGACAAATGTCGCGTAGTCGATGAGTCTAAGGAAAATGATATAAAAAAATTCTTTACAGGAGAATATATGGATAAAGGAATGATTCTTTATAAAGGCGCAGGTTGCAAATCTTGTGACAATACAGGCTATCATGGAAGAACTGCTCTTTTTGAAATTATTCACATTACGCCCGAAATTCATGATTTAGTTCTAAAAAATCCTTCTGCTAAACAAATTTGGGATTTAGCAAAAAGCCAAGGTTCAAAATCTTTATTTCAAGATGGATTAGAAAAAGTAAAAGCTGGAATCACAACACTTGAAGAATTGCTCCGAGTCGCTTCTCCAATTCATGCTCAAAATATTTATGAAAAAAAATAAAAAGAAGAAATTAAATATTTTTTCAAAAATTAATCTCGGAGAAGAGAGAAATTATTTTATTGAAAACTTAGCCATGCTTGTAAATGCAGGTGTAGGTATAACAGAATCTTTAGGAATAATCACCAGTGGAATACGTTCTAAAAAAATCAGAAGAATAATTTTAGACGTAAAGAACGAAGTAGAACAAGGTGCACCGCTTTGGCAGGCTCTTAAAGAAGCTGGAATTTTCAGCGCGTCTACTATAACGCTTATAAAAATAGGGGAGAAATCAGGACAACTCGGCGCCAACTTAAACGCTATAGCTGTGCAACAGCAAAAAGATAGAGTTGCATTATCGCGAATACAGAGCGCTATGGCATATCCGATTTTAGTTTTGTCAGTCACACTGATTGTCGCGATTGGAATTTTTTGGTTTATCTTGCCGAAACTAATTCCAGTATTCACAGAATTGAATGTTCAGCTTCCTCTTATAACAAAAATATTTATTGCTTTCAGTTCATTCTTGGTAAATTATGGATTGATTTTTATTCCAGCTTTATTATTTTTTATAATCCTAGTAAGTTATTTTATTTTTTATAACCAACAGACAAAATTCATAGGCCAAGCCTTTTTATTTTCTATTCCAGGAATTAAAAAATTAATGAGAGAAATAGAAATATCCAGATTCGGATATATCTTAGGCAATCTACTAAGCGCTGGCGTATCTTTGAATGATTCACTTTCTGTACTTTATGATTCGACTAATCTTGAAAATTATAAAAAATTATATGGAAGCATAAGAAAACATGTAGAAGAAGGTAATTCTTTACAAAAATCTTTTTTGCTTTTCCATAATACAAACAAAATGATTCCAAGCACAATAGTGCAAATGATCGTCGTCGGAGAACAATCTGGAAATTTGTCAGGTGTTTTAAAAAATATTGGTGAAGCTTTTGAAAATAAATCAGATAATACTATCAAAAACTTAACTGTGGCACTCGAACCGATTCTTCTGATTTTCGTATGGTTTGGAGTCATGGCTGTGGCATTATCCATAATAATGCCTATTTATAGCTTGATAGGGGGAATGAATAAGGAAATTGCACCAAGCATCCCTGTTACTAATGTGATTGTAAGGTAAATTATAAAAATATGATCAAAAATTTCTCAAAAGGTTTTACATTGATCGAAGTCATTTTATCTATATCCGTCATTGTTCTAATTTTTGGTATCTCAGCTCCGATCTATCAGGATTATCAAATCCGTAATAATGTCGATACTACTATCGGAACTATCGTGGAAAATTTAAGAAGAGCTCAAGTATTGTCTGAAGCAGTCGATGGAGATTCTACTTGGGGTGTAAATATTGCTAGTGACACTATAACCTTATTCAAGGGTGCTGGTTTCGCCACTAGAGATGTAGATTTCGACGAAGTATCTGACATGCCCGCAATTATTTCTGCAACTGGTCTGACAGAAATAGTTTTTTCAAAATTAGATGGATTTCCAAATAGTGCCGGTATCTTAACATTATCAACTGCTGGAAATATTCGTACAATATCAATCAATGAAAAAGGGGCGCTTACATATTAATAATAATTCTGGTTTCAGCCTCATTGAGGTTTTATTGACTGCGGTAATTTTTTCAACATTAATAATGTCTTTAGTTGGTATTTTAAGTCTCGGCGAAGAAACTTCATCTTTAGGCGGAAAACATTCACAAGCGGTATTTTTGTCTGAAGAAGGGCTTGAAGCTGTTAGAAATATTCGAGATGAAAATTTTGCAAATTTAACAGACGGATCGTATGGTCTTACAAAAGTTGCGAGTCAGTGGACACTTGATGTGACACCAGATACAAATGGCATATTCACTCGAACAATAAATATTTCAACCGTTGATGCGAATACAAAATTAATAAAATCTACGGTTGATTGGCAACAAAATCTACAAAGAACTGGCAATGTTGTTTTAACTACTTATCTGACAAATTGGAAGCCGTTTTAAATAAAAAAATATGAAAAATAATTTCAAAAAATATTTAAAAGAAGATAAAGGCTATACTTTAGTCGAATTGATTTTATATATCAGTTTGTCAGCTATTATGCTTCTAGCCATATCTATGATGCTTTCTACTTTTTTAGAATCAAGAATTAAAAACCAAGTTATATCCGAAGTAGATGGGGAGGGAACTCAAATAATGCAACTTATGACTCAGACTATCCGCAATGCAAATAGTATTAATTCTCCTTCAACTGGAATAAATGACGTTTCTTTATCGCTCAGTGTTGTTAATCCATTGAAAGATCCAACAGTTTTCAGTTTATCAGGAAATGAAATTAGAATAAGAGAAGGATTTGATCCTGCAATATCTTTAACAAATAACTTGCAAGTTTCGGCTTCTAGTCTATCGTTTGAGAATTTATCACGCCCATTAACGCCTGGCACTGTAGGGATTTCTTTTACTTTGTCTTATTTAAATCCAAGCAGTAGGAATGAATATAATTATTCGCGAACGTTTTATGGAAGTGCTACTTTGCATCACTAATTAAGTGAAAAATTTATGAAATTATTTAGAAAAAATAAATTTAATAATGAAAAAGGGTTTGTGACGATGTTCGCCGTCTTAGTTTTTGGCGCCGTGGCTATAGCGATAGCCAGTTCAGTTTTACTTATAGGACTCGGATCTTCTAAAACAGGTTTTATCATAGAAGAATCAAGTAAAGCTAAATCTTTAGCCAATTTGTGTGCTGAATCCGCTCTACAAGAGATAAGAAATTCAACAGCATTCGTCGGCACTAATACTATAAGTATTGGGCCAGACTCTTGTACTTATGATGTTGTAGATAATGGAGCTGAAAACAGGACAATCACATCAACTGGAACAGTTGGAACCGTCGTTAGAAAAATTTTAATAACTATCGACCAGATAAATCCATCGATCAATGTGACATCATGGCAGGAAGTTTCTTAAAAACTTTTATTTATCCACTTTATCCCCATAAAATATTTGTGCATAAAAAATATGCTTGTTATGATTAAAGTATTAGAAGAGTAATTATTATTAATAAAAAAAAATCATATGAAAATGTTTAATTTGTTTCAAAATAAATTTAAGCAACAAAAAGGATTCACTCTCTTGGAAGTTTTGTTGGTGATAGCGATGATCGCCATCTTAGCGGCAATCGTCATTATAGCCATCAACCCAGCCAAACAATTAGCTGAATCAAGAAATGCTCAGAGACGATCTGATGTCAACACTATCTTGAATGCTACTTATCAGTATGCTATTGATAATGGCGGAGCATTACCTGCATTCATTACTGGTGCTGCAACAGAAATCTGTAAAAGTAACGGTATAATAGTTTGTGGTGCAACTGTTGATTTAAATGTTCTTACTGCTGCAGAAAAATATATAGTATCTATGCCATCTGACCCTAATGGTGTGTGTAGCGCAGTTGGTGTTTGTTATACTATTATGAAATCAGCAAATAATCGCGTAACCGTAGCAGCTCCAAATGCTGAACTCGGCGCAGCGATCTCTGTAACAAGATAAACCAAATTAACTTAATATTCTAAACACTAAAAAACGCTCAATAAAATGGGTGTTTTTTAGTGTTAACAACTATTATTTTTAACTATTAATTTTATGGTAAAATATCTATATGAGAAAAGAAAAAATTATTTTAGTAATATTTATTCTTTTATCCTCCTTTTATCCTGCAAGATTTTTAAACGAAATAGCTCGAGCTGAAAATTCTTCCAGTTTAGACTCTATACAAAATATTCAAAACATAGTAACAAGAAATACTCCAGATTTTATTGCCAAACCCATCACAATGACTGCGAATGTAATCGATGGATTCAGAAAACAAATAGGCTTTAATAATAAACTTGTATTTTATGGACTTTTAGCTGTAATAATTTTCTTTCTTGTGCGTTTTATATGGCGTCGAATCTTTTAGTTTGTTTTTTTATACTAAGCGTGTAATATAGGAATGTAATGCTTAGAATTTTAGCTTTTATTATACTTCTATTTTCAGCCCTATTTATGCCTTTTTGGGTATTTTTTGTTTTATCAATTTTAGGCATGATTTTGTTTTCTTTCTTTTGGGAAGCTGTCTTATTATTTTTAATTTCTGATCTTCTTTTTGGAGTAAAAGAAATAAGGTTCTTTCATTCTGTTTTTGTATCTTTAATTATTTCTGTTTTGATTTTAATATTACTTGAATTCTTAAAAAAGAAATTAAAATTTTATCCAAAATGATCCGTAGAATAATCAAAAAAAATAGAATAAAAAATATCAATTCTTTCGTGGAACCGGACGAAATTTTTTTAGATTCAAAAAATTTTCAAAATTTTGATAGACAACAGTTTGAAGGAAGAATCGAAAAACCAATTTCTAAAAGAACCATCTTGTTTCTAAGCATATTCTTTTTTGTTTGCGCTGGAATGTTCTCAGTGCGACTCATATATCTCCAAATACAAAAAGGTAAAACGTATTTTGATAGAAGCGAAAATAATAGTCTGGAAAAACAAATTATTTTTGCTGACAGGGGTATAATCTATGACAGAAATAAAGTAGAATTGGCCTGGAATAAAAAAGCGGGGGATTCACCTGCGCAAACAGAAGAAAGTGCTGATTTTTCCACTCGCGCATATTTGACGCCAGGCTTTTCACATCTTTTAGGTTATGTGACTTATCCCGCTAAAGACAAATCTGGAAATTACTGGCAAAGTGAATTTAAGGGAAAAGATGGGCTTGAAAAAGAATATAATGACAAGCTTCAAGGAGAAAATGGAACTAAAATTGTTGAAACAGATGCACGCAAAAAAGTTCAGTCAGAAAATACAATCAACGCTCCGCAACATGGCACAGAACTAGTAACAACACTTGATTCTAGAATTCAGGCTCAATTATTCACTTTAATAAAAAAATTATCTGAAAGCAATTCATTTAAAGGCGGTGCCGGCGTAATTATGAATGTAAAAACTGGAGAAATAGTCACATCAGTCAGTTTCCCTGAATATGATTCTGAAGTTCTTTCACAAGGAAAAGACACAGCGACAATAAAAAGTTATTTAACAGACAAAAGGAACGTTTTTATGGACAGAACTCTCTCTGGACTCTATACACCAGGTTCGATAGTCAAACCATTTTTCGCCTTAGGCGCGCTCAATGAAGGAGTTATCGATCCTTTAAAAAAGATTTTATCTACAGGATCCATCTCGATTCAAAACCCATATTTCCCAGATCAAAAAACAGTTTTCAAAGACTGGAGAGCTCAAGGTTGGGTAGATATGCGACAAGCTCTCGCTGTATCTTCTGATGTTTATTTTTATGAAATAGGCGGGGGATTCGAAGGACAGCATGGTCTTGGTATCGCCAATATTGAAAAATACGCCAATATTTTTAAGATAGGGGAAAAGACGAATGTTGATTTACCGGATGAAGCAGGAGGAACGATACCGAGCCCAGAATGGAAAGCGAAGAAATTTAAAAATGATCCATGGCGCATTGGAGACACTTACCACACCGCCATCGGACAATACGGATTTCAAGTAACACCACTTCAAATGGTGCGAGCAGTCGGAGCTATTGCAAACTACGGAACACTCGTAACTCCACATTTTATTTTGGGAGATACGACAAAAGAAAATGAAATTTCAAAAATAGATTTTAAAAAAGAAGATTACGATGTCGTGCATGAAGGAATGAGACAAAGTGTCTTGGTGGGTACTTCTGTCGCGCTCAATGTGCCTTATGTGCATATCGCTTCTAAAACAGGTACCGCTCAGCTCGGTGTCGCTAAAAATAAAGTTAACTCTTGGGTGATGGGTTTTTTTCCTTACGAAAATCCAGAATATTCCTTTACCATCCTGATGGAAGCTGGACCATCTA
The DNA here is from genome assembly GCA_023267435.1 of Candidatus Nomurabacteria bacterium. Classification (GTDB taxonomy): domain Bacteria; phylum Patescibacteriota; class Minisyncoccia; order Phycocordibacterales; family UBA9973; genus UBA9973. The sequence goes on along the minus strand of JAHFNH010000002.1, from coordinate 26,066 downwards.
CCAATGGTGTCGGGGCTCCTTTTATAATGCGTGAACTCCTAGACTGGATGTCTGTTAACACGCCAGAATATTTTAAATAGTAAAGTATTATATAACAATTTTATTGTTGCATATTTGTAGGTGCACGCGGTATAATACTCAGATGCGAAAAGCAAGAATACTTTTAATATTTGGAACTTGGGTGGCAATACTACCTTACTTGGGTTTTCCGTATTTTTGGAAAAATACTTTATTTACACTAACAGGTCTTTGTTTGATGTATTTTTCTTATATTTTATATAAAGAATTTAAAATGACAGTAGGAGGTAAGAAACAAGAAACTTTCGACAATTTTTCAGAAAATCAAAATTTTGACGCAAATCAACATAAAACAGAAAGAGAATATTCTGACATAAATAACGTAAATAAACATCAGGAAAATTTAAATGAAGAAAATAATTAAAAAAAGAAATTTTTGGCTAGGAGTTTCGGCCTGTTTTCTTTTGATTGTTATTGCTTATTTTGTGGTGCCAGAAATTGATAATCTGCAATATGAAGCTCAATCCAATTACGAAGTACCTCCACCGAAAGATATCGTATCACCTCCAGTGACCATACCCGTTCCAATCTTAAGTAAGGAGGATAGTGTTGTCGTGACTCATTTAGATACTCCTGTACCACTCAAAGCTGTTTATATGTCGTCTTGGGTAGCCGGAACACCTTCTTTTAGAAACAAAATCGTGGGTGTTATAAAACGTACAGAGTTGAATGCTGTCGTAATAGATGTAAAAGATTATACAGGTAGAATTTCTTTTCCGGTTAAAGATCCTAAGCTCATAGAAGTTGGCTCCGCACAAAATAGAATCACAGATATAAAAAGTTTTATAGCAGAACTGCACGCCAACAATATTTACGTTATCGGCCGTATTGCAACTTTCCAAGATCCATTCTTAGCTAAAAAATGGAAAGATCTGGCTGTTAAAAAATTAACAGATAAAAATGCTCTTTGGGAAGACGATAAATGTAAAAGAGAAATCAAAAGAAACAAGGAAAGCCAATGTACATACTGGCTTGATTCTGGTTCACAAAAAGTCTGGGATTATGTAGTTGCTTTAGGACAAGAAGCGTATGCGGATGGTTTCGATGAAATAAATTATGATTACATTCGTTTTCCGGCAGATGGAAATATGAAAGATATTTATTTCCCAGTTTCAAATGGCAAAGCGAAAGTAGATGTAATGACAAGTTTCTTTAAATATTTACATGATCACTTTATCGGAGAACAAAATGAAATAACTCCGCGACCAAAACTATCAGCTGATGTCTTTGGCATGACTATGACAAATACAGACGACTTAAATATCGGACAGCAATTAGAACATGATGCGCCTTATGTAGACTATCTTGCACCTATGGTATATCCATCGCATTTTCCGCCAGGTTGGAATAATTTTAAAAAACCCGCAACCAAGCCATACGAAGTTATTAAAGTTTCAATGGAAAAAGGTGTTGCGCGCATGAAAGCAATGAGTCAGGATCCTAAAAAACTCCGACCTTGGCTTCAAGATTTCAATCTCGGAGCAATTTATACAAAAGAATTAGTTGACGCTCAAATTAAAGCAGTATCTGATGTCGGACTTGATTCATGGATGCTCTGGGATCCGGCAAATACTTACACCGAAGACGCTCTTTTGCCTAACTAAAAAATCTGATATAATCACCTTTACATGTTCGAAAATTTAAAAAATAAAATAACCGATTCCTTAATCTTGGTAATTGCGATTTTTTTCGCTTTTGGAGTTTATGTAGGTTTTCATAATCGCCCTGAAATAAGCAAAGTAGAATTATCCAGCAAAGACACTGCTGTCCAAACACAAGCTGATTTTTCACCATTTTGGAAAGTTTGGAACACTATCAATGAAAAATATCCGGGAGCTTCTAAAGTAAGTGACCAAGATAGGGTTTATGGGGCAATTTCAGGCCTCATGGGCTCTTTAAATGATCCATATAGCGTATTCTTTTCTCCAGACGAAGCAAAGATGTTTGAAGATAGTATAGCTGGAAATTTCAGCGGTGTGGGAATGGAAGTCGGCATTAAAGACAAAATACTCACAGTCATAGCTCCACTTAAAGATAGTCCAGCCTACAAAGCTAATATAAAGCCAGGAGACAAAATTTTAAAAATTGATTCAAAAGTAACTTCTGATTTGAGTATTGAAAAAGCAATAAAACTTATCCGTGGTGAAAAAGGCACAACGGTTGCACTTACTATTTTCCGCAATGGTGAAAAACAGCCAAGAGAAATAAAACTTGTGCGTGATACTATTAATATTCCAACACTTGATACTGAAGTCCGTTCTGATGGAATTTTTGTGATAAAACTTTACAGTTTCTCTGCCAACTCAGCTAGTCTTTTCCAAGATGCAATGAAAAAATTTGTTGATTCAAAGAGCGACAAACTACTTCTTGATTTGAGGGGAAATCCAGGTGGTTATCTTGATGCTGCAGTAAGCATGGCTAGTTGGTTTTTGCCACCAGGCAAAGTTGTAGTGACTGAAGATTATGGAAACAATGAACCTTCTAAAGATTATAGAAGTGCGGGTTACAACATTTTTAGTGATCAATTAAAGTTTGTAATTTTGATTGATAGCGGATCAGCCTCAGCATCAGAAATTCTTGCTGGCGCTATGCAGGACTATGGAAAAGCAAAGTTAGTTGGTACTAAGAGTTATGGCAAGGGATCTGTACAGGAAGTCGTAAACATAACACCAGATACTATTTTGAAAATTACAGTAGCAAAATGGTTGACACCAAAAGGTAATTCAATCTCTGAAAAAGGGTTAACACCAGATTATGCTGTAGAGTATACACAGAAAGATGCTGATCAGAAAAAAGATCCACAATTAGACAAAGCAGTTGAATTATTAAAGAATTAATTAAAATAATCAATAAAATGAAAGTAATCTTAACAAAAGATGTTCCGAAAGTTGGAAAAAGACACGACATAAAAGAAGTAAACGACGGTTATGCCGCAAATTTTTTATTGCCAAGGCAACTTGCAATACCAGCTACAGCTCAAGCAATATCAGATCTTGAAAAAAGAAAAAAAGAAATTGTAGTTGAAAGAGAAATTCAGGAAGAACTTTTAATGAAAAATTTAGAGGAAATAAAAGGAAAAGTAATCACTATAAAAGGGAAGGCGAATGAGAAGGGAAATCTTTTTTCTGCAATTCATAAAAAAGAAATTGTAGATGCGATGAAATTAGAACACCGAGCTGAAATCAACGAAGAATTCATCGTTTTAGAAAAACCAATAAAAGAAATAGGGGAGTTTGAAATACCAATCCAAATAAAAGGAAAGAAATCTTCTTTTAAACTAAAAGTAGAAGAAATATAAAAAAATCCTCTGCTAGCTAGCAGAGGATTTTTTTATTGAAATTTTTATATTACGTTTACCACTTTCTTAACTGTAGTCTTTCCATTGAAAGATGTTTTTCGTTTGGAACCAAATTTTACAGTTCCTGGTTTTAGAGCGAAAAGAGTATGATCTTTACCGATACCGACATTAGTACCAGCCATAATAGCTGTACCTCTCTGACGAATAATAATAGAACCAGACTGAGCTTTTTGGCCATCAGCAAGTTTAGTACCTAGGTACTTTGGATTGGAGTCTCTTAAATTTTTGGCGGTTCCGCCGGCCTTTCTATGTGCCATATATTGCTTTTATATTATTTAATGGTAAAATTCTTTTATAACTAACGTAGATAGAGTATAAACAATTCCGTGAAAAAAATCAAGCAATTTATAGAAAGTGATGGGGGAAAGGATGCTTTGACGATTCTTATCGTTGTTCTGGTGGGCTTGAGCTGTTTTGGAATTGGCAGATTATCAAAAGAAAGTTCATCTTCGGGTATCAAAATAGAATATCCAACCCAGGAAAATGCCACCGTTGGTTTGTCGAATACTACACTAAATACGTCTCCAAATAGCATTATTTCTACAAAAACTTCCCAAAATTATTTTGCATCTAAAAATGGACACAAATATTATCCCTCTGGATGTTCAGCTGGAAAAACCATTAAAGATGGTAATAAAATTTATTTTAACTCACCAGCCGAAGCTGAAAAAGCCGGTTATGAGCTTTCAAGTTCTTGTAAATAAAAATGAAAAAAATTAACAGAAAAATAAGAGTTTCTTTTTTAATTGGAATTTTTTTGTTGCTTGGCATCAGATTTTTATTTTTGCAATTTTCTAATCCAGTTTATTTTGGAAATAGTAATCAAGAAGAAATAAAACAAAATGTACAGCCAGATACTAAAACAGAAGTAAAACAAGAGGTGATACAAGCTAAACAAAAAGAATTATTCACGCCTCCGCCACTTTTAAAAACAAAAACAGAAGAAATATCTAGCCCAAGCTATCTTTTTGAAAATTCCGGTTTTTTAGATGCAAAAGGAATTATTTTACTGACAAATATTCAGAGAGAACGTTATGGATTTACATCTCTTTCTGAGAATTCAAAATTAGACAATTCTGCTGAAATAAAATTAAATGATATTTTTCAAAAACAATATTTCGAGCATGTTTCGCCAAATGGCACGACAATAGAAGATTTGAGCAAGGAGAGTGAGTATGATTTCATTTTAATCGGCGAAAATCTTGCAATGGGTGATTTTGAAAATGATCGCGATTTGGTGGATGCTTGGATGGCAAGCCCAGGTCATCGCGCAAATATTTTAAAGAGTCAGTATAAAGAGATTGGGGTATCAGTTAAGAAAGGATTTTATCAAGGAAAAAATATTTGGGTCGCCGTGCAACATTTCGGTTTATCCTCAAATATTTGCCCGGGAGTTGATTTAAAGTTAAAAGAAGAAGCAAGCAGTAAAAAGATACAGTTAGATGCTGAATCAGTTAATTTAAACGCATTAAAAAGCTCTATAGAGAACATTTTAGATAAAACGAATCCTGAATACGAAAAAGACATAAATAACTACAATGATAGAATTGGCGTTTATAATCAAGAAATTATAAAACTAAAAGAAGAAACTGCCGAATATAATAGGCAAGTGAAACTTTATAATGATTGCATTACTAAACATGAGCCTGCAATATAATAAAAGCCGGTTTTATAGCTTTATTTTTTAAAGGGGAATTATTATGAGGATGTCGCACAATATATCTTTGCGACATAGCATATATAATAAAGATAATAAAAAAGCCCTCTTAATTAAAAGAAGGCTTTTCTGTAATAAAACTAAATTAAACTAACTATCTCAAACCAAAATCAAATAAAACTGTTAAGGAACCAGAAACATCGCTGACATTAAAAACTTCAACGGCTGAAGCGATCTGTAATCGCATATCGATTGGTCCTTTAGGTGTTAAAGTCTTATTAGGTAAATAATTCATTTGTAACCCAAATGCCTTAGCGAACCCTTTTGTAGACCCTTGAACGTATTTTCCGACCCGAAATGTAGGTCCGAACATTACATGACCCTTTTTTGATACAGGAACCATTATATTGGTATATAATCCCGAAAATTTCTTAGATACTGATGATCCAATATTATGTTCCAAAAAATAACCCACTGTAATATTCGAAGTCCATTTACTATGCGGTTTGATTATAAGTCCACTCATTCCACCTAAAAAAGTTTCATTTGAATTCCCTTTTTGTGTCGGAAAAATGAATTCAGCTGTAGGACCAACAAACAAAGAAAGGTAATCTTTTTTCTGTTTTTTTTCTTCTGGTTCTGTGCTAATAAATTTTACATAGATTGTTACACCAAAAGTACTGTAATCACCTTTTGAATTAAAAGTTGTTAACTTCACTTTATAGCGACCATCTTTTTTCCATTTAGCACTCACTACTGGACGAAATTTGTCATATTCCAGAACAGGATTTTCCGCTCCATCGAATTCCCATTTCCATTTGGTAATTTTACCAGTCGAATGATCGTAAAAATTTATTGAATCCTGATTAATAAAATCACCTCCGTTAAAATTTATTTTATCTGTGCCAGAACAAAACGACACCGACATCTTACCGTGTTGCGCGCTAACTGTCTGAGTTAACAAGCACAACAAAAAAATTACTTTCCTCATTTTCGTTTTATTTTTGGTTTATATTTATTTTTAAAAGAGCTAACTTCCCTTCGTTAGAATTCTAACATATAAAAATATAATAGTCAAATTATTTAAACACTGCTCTAGGTGCAGCGAGTTGCCAATCTGTCGGTTTACCATCGTGAATTCTTTGCATATTTGAGACAAAAGAATTCCAAAAGAACTTGAATAAGGCCGTATTTACAACGAGATAAAAGATAATCACCATTATGGCGATGGAGATCATGGCCTGGATAAATCCCCTGCTCTGATCACCTATTCTTTTCATACTTAAATTATAACCCCTAGTATAGAAAAATCAATTTGAATTAAATTTGACAATTGGAGCTAGTTTTTGAAAGTCTGTAGGCTTGCCATCATGAATATTTTGCATATTTGAAATAAAACCATCCCAAATTGTTTTCACTGTAATTCCGCCTAATACATCTGATACTGGTTTTGATAAATAATCATTCCATAAACTTCTACCGACATAACCAGCATAACTGAAATTATTTTGGGTATTAGGATTCTCAACAATAGCTTTCAAACTTATATTGAAATAACTTAAAACAAAAATTAAAATAACAGTTAGAAACAATATTCCTAGTATGCTTATTCCGCCTTTTTTATTTGATTTATTTTTCATGTTTTATGAAAAAACATTATGGAACATCGTTACAAACCAATGGAAAACCATAGTTACGGTAATATGAAAATAACTCATCAAAAACACAACTACAATTATGAAAAGGATTATTCTTAAAAATCCGCCTTCTTTATTTTCTATATTCTTTATATTCATAATCACATTATATCATCAAACATCAGCTCAAAACAACACACAAATTGTTAATTAATTTTTATAATTATAAGGAGGCAGATAATAAGCCGGATCAAGATATGCATTAACAGCAGATATTGGTTGAGTCAAAACATGGCCGGGACATGATTTACTTGGCAAAGTCTTCAAATTAACGGCGTCACGCGCATAAACCGAGACATGTAAATGCGGTCCTGTATAATATCCAGTATTTCCACTATAACCAACAATTTGGCCCCGAGAGACTCTATCTCCAGTGGCTACTTTTATAAGCGACAAGTGCCCATAAGTGCTTGCTAGACCGTTATCATACTTAATGAGAGTAAAACGTCCAAAAGAAACTCCTGGACACTGAACATCAGTATCACCAATACCAGCCACAACACCGTCTGCCATAGCTTTCACTGGTGTACCGACAGAAGCACGAAAATCCATTCCATTATGCGTACCGTTGGCATATAAGCGCTTACCGGCCTCAGTTTTACCGAACATTTGAGTTATAAAAATATTATCCAACGGCCAGCTCAAAACTCCGCTACTAGGAAGCTTAGAAGGATCAAGAATAAATTTCAATTGTGATTCATAATCACGCAAATCTTTTTCAAAAGCATCTTTTTTAGCCAATCTATCTTTTAATAATTTCTGATAATTGGCTTCATTGTTTTTTGTTTGCGCTAAAAGTTTCTTTTTATCATTAGTATTTTGATCGACTATCTTTTTCTGATCAGCCAACTCATTCTTAAGAGAAACCAATTGATTTCTGGCATCCGTTGTTTCTTTTCTTGTATCTTCCAATTCTCCTTTTATTTGTTTTAATTCAACAATTTTTTGTCTTATTTTTTCACGGACTGTGGCCATATTGTCTATATCATTCCACGCATCACTGATATTTTTTTCAGAAAGAACGTTTACAACTATCGAATCAAGCTCAAGCTCATTGGTCTTAACTATTTGATCTTTTATGGCAACAATATCACTTGAAATAATATCTTCTTTATTGCCTATCTGAGAATTTAAATCTTCGATCTTGTAATTTGTTTGATCAATTTTATTTTGAGTTACAGAAATATCAGCAATTAATTTTTTGCGAGTGATATCAAGTTCTTTCAAAGAACCATTCAAGGAACTTTTTTGTTTACCTAAATCATCAAGCTGTGATTGATATTGCTTAATTTCTTGCTCCAAAGCCGCGATGTCTTTGCTCTTTTGATCTATCTTACTATTTAATTCTGTCGCTGTTTGCGCATAAGAAAAAACGATTGGCATTAATACCAAAATAATAACTAAAAGAAAAAAATTAAATTGCTTTTTGTAAGCGTGATATAGTTTCATTTTTTCCTAAAATATCCGCAATAATAAAAGGATCGGGAGATTTATCCAGTCCTGACAATGCGAAACGAACTGGATGCAATAATTCTCCTCGACTCTCTAGTGTGTCAGCTATTTGCATTAAAGCAGCCTTAACGTTCTCGGACGTAAACTCATTTTCAGCTATATTTTCTAAGGCTTTTATTGCCTGTTGTAAATTAGACTTTATTTTTTCAGGTGCAGTGTTTTTGAAAATTAATTTTTCTTTGGCATACTCAGGCTGTTTAACCAAAAAGTCTAACTCCCCTATTTCAATCATTTTTTTAATATCTCCAAACTTTGAAATTCTCTCTGTTATAAGAGGAATAATTTTTTGTATTCTCAAATTCTCCGGTAGCCATTCAAAAATATTTTTCTGGAGTTCTTCTGAAGAAAGTTTTTTGATGTGTTCTTTATTTATCCAATCTAATTTTTCATCATTCCACTGAGCTCCAGATTTTTGAATTCTTTCTAATTCAAAACTTTTTATTAATTCTTCGACTGTAAACACTTCTTGATCACTACTTGGATGCCAACCCAATAAAGCTAAAAAGTTTATTAAAGCTTCTGGTAAATAACCTTCTTCTTTATATTCAAAAGCATCTTTTGCTCCATCACGTTTACCAAGTTTTTTATGGCCATCTTTGCCCATAATGTGAGGTAAACAGGCAAAAATTGGAGGTTTCACTCCTAATGCTTCATAAAGAGCTAAAAATTTTGGAATAGAAGGGATGTATTCTTGACCGCGAATCACATGAGTAATATTCATTTCAATATCATCCACAATGTGACAAAAGTTATAAGTCGGGTAACCATCGCTTTTAATTAAGATAAAATCGTCCAATGCTTCTGGTCCAGCCGAAAGATCGCCAAAAACTACATCATTCCATTCATAGCGTTTTATATTTTCAATTTTAAAACGCAGAGGTTTAGTGCCATCCCAAACTCCGAAAGTTTCTGGCCTGTGTTCGCGATATAAAAAAGCTTTTTTATCTGCTTCAGCTTTTTTGCGAAATTCTTCAACTTCCTCTGCTGTGTAAGGATCAGGATAAGCCAAGCCTTTATCTATTAAAGTTTGTGCGTATTTTTTATATAAATCTAATCTTTCTGATTGCTTGTAGGAATTTTGCGGACCGCCGACAATCGGGCCTTCGTCCCAATTCAAACCAACCCATTTTAAAACTTTTATAATATGTTCTTCAGCACCTGCAACTTCCCTTTCCTTGTCTGTATCTTCAATTCTTAAAATAAAAGTGCCGTTATTTTTCTTAGCCCAAAGCCAAGAATATAAAGCTGTACGCAAATTACCCACATGCATAAAACCTGTGGGCGAAGGGGCAAATCTTGTGACAACTTTATTTTCCATTCATATATTTTAGCATTTTTCAGTGATTAGGAAAAGAATTATAAAGAATTGACCTATTTATTACTACATGATACTGTTGTATTAGAAATTTAATTGTTACTTAACATAAAAACTAAAAAAAATGAACAGAAAACTAACTATTGATTATGTCCTCTTCGAGGAATCTGGACAACAAGTAGCTTTTGCACCTCAACTCGAACTTTGCTTTAATGCACCCGAAAAAGAAAAAGCTATTCAATATCTAACAGATGCATCTAAAATGCAACTTAAAGAATGGAAGAAAAAACACTCTTTAAAAGGTAAAATTAATGCTTTAGGACTTGGCCGTATTTCCAAAGAAAAAAGAATTTCTATTAATAAAGGGATAAGTATTCCTTATGATTTACTTAGAAATAAACACACTCTTGGAAAAATTTCTTTGGTAGTAAAAATGTAAAAAATAATTTAAATCAAAAAAAACACTATAATAATATAGTGTTTTTTTATTTCTCATGCCCAAGGGCGATATTTACGAGCTCTCTGGCTATTTTAGCGGCTGCATCGGGTTTGTTGAACGCTTTTGCGCTTTCAGCCATATGATCATACGTCTGCTTGTCTCCTGTTATTCTTTCGATTTCGGAACTTAAAATATTTGCAGTCATATTCATTTCTTCTACCACGCTACATGCGCCTGCGCGAGCATAATTGAAAGCATTTTTTCTTTGATGATCCATATTCGTCTTGGTTATCGGTATTAAAATTGAAGGCACTCCCCAAGAAGCTATTTCAAAAAGTAATGAACCGGCTCTCGATACGATGATTGTCGCTGCACCAGCAGCCATTTTCATCGCAAGAGGATTCAAAAAAGAGACAGGGGTGTATCTTGATTTGTTTGGATCATCAGAAAGAACAACATCAGCTCGTCCTGTAACCATTTTAAAATTTACAACACCAGTCTGATGAATGACTTGATAATTTTTTACAAGTCTTGGCAAAGCATCAAGTACAGTATTATTTATAAGTTCTGCTCCTTGAGAACCTCCTAAGATTAAAATGACAGGTAAACCTGATTCTAATTTGAAATATTGAAGCGCTTCTTCGCGCAAAGCTGGATGTTCTATTTCAGTTCTTATCGGCTGACCTATCCAAGCCACGGTATTTTTGGGAAAATATTCTGCCGCTTCGTTGAATGATACTGCCACTCTTTTAGCAAAACGTCCCGCCCATTTATTTACCCGTCCCGGTGCAGAATCTGATTCATGAATAATGACAGGTATGTTTAAAATTCTAGCAGCGAGAATTGTCGGAAAAGATGCGTATCCACCCTTACCGAAAATAACGTCAGGATAGATTGAATATAATTTCATTATTGCATTGATAACGCCGAAAAACATTTTAAAAATGTCGGTAAAATTCTTTATAGAAAAATAAGTACGCATTTTTCCGGCGTTTATTTCCTCATACAAAAGCCCATTTTCAAAAAGAGCTTCCTTATCATAAGGACTATCAGAAAAATAATAAAGCTTCGCGCCTATTATCTTTTCATTATCTATTATTTGATTGACTTTTTGAGAGACGGCAATGATCGGATAAAAATGTCCGCCCGTGCCACCTCCTGTAAAAACTATTTTCATGCGATTTATTTGTTAAGCACTTTGTTTTTGAAACTTTGATATTTGAAATACAATTCCTATCGCCACCAGATATATCATAAGCGAAGTTCCTCCTTGGCTCATGAACACCAGTGGCACTCCCGTCAAAGGAAAGACCCCAGTGATAGAAGCGATATTCATAAACGACTGCAACGTGATAAGTATAACAATTCCAGAGACTAAAAGTCTACCAAAAAGATCCGGGGAATTATTGGCTATACGCAATCCGCGCAAAGCAAAAAAAGAATAAAGCAATATTATTATTACAGTTCCAACAAAGCCCAATTCTTCACCTGTAACTGCGAAAATAGAATCCCCTTGCGGTTCTGGCAAGTAACTGAATTTTTGTATGCTTTGACCAAAACCACGCCCGAATATTCCGCCAGAACCGAGCGCAATGAGTGATTGTTGAAGTTGATAAGATGTTCCGCGAGGATCTTGTGATGGATCTATAAAAGTATTTACTCGATTTCTTAAATACGGAGTAAAGAAAACAAGAGATCCAAATAAAACCAGTAAAATTGCTCCCCCTCCAAAAAGATATTTTACAGGAACACCGGAAATAAATAGCATTGAAAGTCCGGTGGCAGTAATCAAAATAAAACTTTTAGTATCAGGTTGTTTCAATAGAATTACAGCAATAATAGTGAGCATTGCACACAAAGGCAAAATACCAAATTTAAAATCTTGTACTCTGCTTTTTGCCCAAGAAAGCCACGCAGCAAAATAAATAATAAAACCGAATTTCAGCAATTCGGCAGGCTGAAATGAAACAGGCCCTAATTTTATCCATCTAGTCGCTCCTCCGTGATTCCAACCTACATGCGGTACAAAAACTAAACCTGTTACTATTATTGATCCTAAAAAAATATAAAAAGCATTTTTTCTCCAAAATTTATAATCTATTTTTAGAGCTAAATACATCCCAATAAATCCCAAACCGAAACCTAGAACTATTTGACTGAAAAGAATCGAATAAAAAATGTCTCTATTTTTTGCGAGAATACCGAGCGATGCAGAAATAAACATAGCTGCTCCAATAAAAATTAACAGAAACACTATTATCAATAAAAATTTATCTGGTTTTTTTTCTCGCATATTTACTATCGGCTAATAATTGCTAAAATTATGCCTATAATCGCAAAAACAACTGACAAAATCCAAAAACGCATTGTGACTTTATAAGATGGCCAACCAATAGCTTCAAAATGATGATGAATCGGTGCGAGTTTAAATAATTTTTTTCCGCCGGTAAATTTTTTGTAAGAAATTTGTAAAATGACAGATAATGAAGTTATTACAAGTGGCAGTGCAACAATAGGCAGAATTAGAACTGAATCAGTTAAAAATGCCAATGTTGCCAGAGTTATGGTAAGTCCCATAATACCCGTCTCTCCCATATAAAATCTTGCCGGCGGAATATTAAACCAAAGAAAAGCCAAAATTGCCCCTGTAACCGCTCCTGAGAAGGCCGCTAAGTCCATTTGGTGATTCGCAAAAGCAATGGCTCCATACGCTGAAAAAATCGACGCCAATACTCCTCCAGAAAGTCCATCTATACCATCGATCACACCTCCGGAAAAAGTCGCCAAAGATACAACAATAAAAATGGGTATGAAAAAGATTCCGAGTTCCCAAAAACCGTCAAATGGAATATGAATGGCATGCATTCCAAGCTTATAGAAAAACCACATCGCTACTAAAAGCGAAAGTAGACCGACAAGTAAAGCTTTTGTTTTACGCCAAGATTTATCATCATGCGATATTTTGCCGGTTCCATATATTTGCATTAAGTCATCCGCAAGTCCAATCAAAGACCCCAAAAGTAGAGTAAAAAAAGGAATTAATGTTTGATTCCTGCTTAAAAAATTCATTTTGAAAGTTATATCTGATGGAAATAAAATTGAAACAACAAAAAAACAAAGTGTCGTTACTAAAACTGATACCCAGACTACGATACCTCCCACTCTGGGAGTTTTTAATTCATTTTCTCTATTATGAATCTTTTTAAAATCATCACTTGAAACAACATCTCCCCTGGAATGCCTTTTCCACATTTTATATTTATAGAAAAAATGAGTAGCAACAGGTGTGATCAAAATACCCAAGAAAAAGGCTAATGTTGTCGGCAAAAATATTTTAACTAGATTTAGAATCATACTGATATTATAGCAATAAATTATTATAATGTATTTACTAATTTTTCCATATCTGAAAAACGACCATCTAGTGTGGAACCAAGTACGGTTATAGCAATCATATGACCTTCTTTGTTTCTAAAAATTATAGTCAGATTACCTCCAGCTAGACTGGTAAATCCAGTTTTAGAAAAATATAAATTTGGAATTTTATGTAAAACAAGATCAGTATTTCTTATGTCGTGATTAGAACCGGACTCAGATTTTAAATTTATTTCAGGTAATACTGTCGCACTGAAAATTTCTGGATGTGCCTTTAAAGCATAAATAGCCATGATATTAGCATCTAATGCAGATGCATAAGCTCCTGCTTTTTCTCCATCAATATCCAAACCGGTAGAATTTAAAAATAAAGCATTTTCCATGCCAATTTTTCTAGCTTTAATATTCATTCTTTCTATAAAATCAGATTTGTTTTCAGAAAGAGCATAAGCTCCATCATTCACAGAACCTACCAATGTAAACTTTGCAAGATCTTCTATCTTCCATTTTTCATTAATAAAAAATCCATAATCTCCGTCTTGATTTATAGCATTTTGAGATATAATCAAGATAGAACCTGGCTCATGATCAGCAAGAGCTATCAGCACTGTCATGGTTTTTGCAAGAGAAGCAAATGGTAGCATTTCGTTTTGGTCTTTGCCATATAATTCTCTATTTAAAGTTATGTCGTAAACAGAATATGCTTTTGCTTGAACAGGAACACTGGCAAGCATATTTTGTATTTGTACTATTTTATTTTCTTCGTTCAGAAATGAAGTATTTAATTTATTATTTCCGATAAAAAACAAACTTGCCTCTAGGGCAAGAATAATGAGAATAAAAAATAAAAAATAATTTTTGTTATACAGCTGTTCCATTTGCTTCATTTTTTAATTCTTCTTCAAGATTTTCTGCTGCACTTTCAATCGAACTATTTACTTCATTGAAATCAGGTAACTCTTCAGTAGATTTTATTCCCATATAAGACAATAATTCAAATGTCGGTTTGTAAATGTAACGTCGGCTATCCTTCGAATCAATTGTCTTTTCTACCAATCCACGCACTGACAAGGCTCGCAATATGAAACTTGAATTCACTCCTCTGATATAATCGATCTCAGCTCGGCTCACTCCATTCTTGTAAAGCACAATCGATAATGTTTCCAAGCTTGATTTTGAAAGGTCTTTATTTAATTCTTCTTTTTGCATTGATTCAATTAAACTCGAAAATTCTGGATTTGTACCGAGAGTTATTTCACCTTCGCGCGCCAGCAACACTATCCCCCTGCCAGATAATTTTTCTGTAAGATTTACAATTGCTGAAGCAATCTCGTCTTTTGAAACTTTTAAAGTATTGACAAGCCAATTTACAGAGACAGGTTCTCCTTTCCAAAAAAGTATCGCTTCGATTTTTGATTCTAAGTCCATAAATTTATATAAAATCTTCGTTAATTATTAAAGTTTGTTTTTCAATAATAATCGAGTCAAAATTATCATCCTGCGTCACATTCAATATTCCCTGTCTGACTAATTCAAGCATAGCAAGAAATCCAACAATTACAACTACCTTTTCTTCTCGATTTTTTGCCGAACCGGCAAAATCTCTAAAATTCATTTTTAAAGAATTTTGAATTCTATCTGTTAATTTATCGATCATTTCTTCAATACTGATAACTTTTTTTATTTCTACTTCCGGCAAAAAAACTTTTTTAGGAATTCTGACCAAAGCATCACGAGCAAATTGCATCATGCTTTCTTTATTAATTTGATCGTCAGGTAAAAATACCAATGTTTCATTTTTTCTTTCTAACGGTGCAAAGATTATTTTTTTTCCAAATTTTTCTTTTACATTTCCAGAAAGTCTCATATAAAGTTCATATAAACGCAACCTGTCTTCCAGATTTTTTATATCGCTCTCTTCTTCAGAAGTTAGATTCATATTCGGTAAAAGAGATTTAGATTTAATTAGAATCAAAGTCGCTGCGACAACAATAAAACTGGAAATTTCAGCGGGAGTTAATCCGCCTAAATTTTTCATATACTGAATATAATCTTCTGTTACCTGGGATAAAGAAATTTCATTTATAAAAAGCTTTCGTGCTTCGATTAAATGTAAAAGTAAATTAAAAGGCCCTTCAAAACCTGTTGTTTTTACTGTATAAGAATTTTCTAAAATTTCTTCCATTTAGTTTTTATAAACTTTCATCAATTCTATTCATATCACGAGGAAACATACACGCTTCGCGGACGTTTGCTAGATTTAGGAATTGCATTGTGATGCGTTCTGCACCGAAAGCGAAACCTCCTTCGGGTGGAGCTCCATATTTAAATGCATCCAAGAACATTTTTATCTTATTCGGATCCATATTCCATATTTTTACATGATCCATAAGCTGATCGTATTTATTTATTCTTCTTCCGCCACTTAATAACTCGCGTCCACGACAAACTAAGTCTACTCCTTCATTAAATTCTGGATTTTCTTCATTTGGAAAAACATAAAATGGTTTTTGACGTGTTGGGTAACCATAAACAAACACAAAATCAGAACCAGTCTCTTTTTTAACAATTTCACAAATTTCAACTTCGTCCTGAGAACTTAAATCTTTATCTCCTCTATTATCTCTTCCGTAAACTTCAAATATTTTTTGATGAGCTTCAGTCAATGACATTGTAGGCGTATAATCTATCATTTCTGGCAGTTCTACTTTTAAAATCTTCAAATGCTCTGCATTTCTTTCTTTTATTTGTGCCAAAATATATTTAATCGTACCTTCTGCCATATCACGCACGTCTTTCCAACTATCAATAAATGCCATTTCAGCATCAAGAGAAACTACTTCTGTTAAATGACGAGTAGTGGTACTAGGTTCTGCGCGAAAAACCTTGTTTACAGAAAAACATCTTTCAAATGCTGTCATCACTATTTGTTTATATAATTGTGGAGATTGTGAAAGAAAAGCTTTTTTGTCAAAATAATTAATTTGAAATACTTCTGCTCCGCCTTCTGCCGTAGCGGGCACTATGCTTGGAGCCTGAAATTCAAAAAACTTATTTTGTTTCATAAATTCCCTGAAAGCATCTATGACGGTTTCTTGAATTTTAAATATTGCTTGATTTTTTGGATGTCTGATTGCTAATGCTCTATTTTCTAATTCTGTAACAAGATCTAGATTGTATCCTTCGAGGGACATATCGAAAGGAAGCGGTGCAGCTTGAGCCAAAACTTCAATAGTTAAAACTTCAAGCTCAATAGTTCCATTCTGCATTTCTTTATTTACATTTTTTTCTGGACGAGCATTTACTTTTCCTGTAATTTTCAAAACCCATTCTGGACGAATTTCTTTAGCTAGAGTGATGGCTTCGCTGGCTGGCAAAGTAACACATTGAATCTTGCCGCTCATATCGCGAAAATCAAAAAATACCATTTTACCCTGATCTCGACGGACATCTACCCATCCAGCCAAAATAACTTCTTCTCCAACCTTTTTATCTAAATCTTTAATATATGTTCTATTTTGCATAATTTATTATTTATTTTTTTAATCTAATTTAACCCCTATTCTTTCTCTGACTAAATCCATTTTTTTAGAAGAAATATTTTTAGCTTTCTCTGCTCCCTTTTTTAATATTTCTAGAACTTTTGATTTATCCTTTTCAAATTCTTTCCTGCGTTCACGAAGCGGGGCAATAAATTTTTCTATATCCTCTAAAAGTAGTTCTTTTAATTCTTTATATTTTCCTTTCTTTTCTTCGTAAATTTTTTCTAATTCTTTTTCATCTCGGAAAAGTTTATGAATAGAATAAACATTTATTGGTAACTCTCCGCTTGAATCTGTCACAATAGACATCACGCACTTTTTTATTTCTTCATAATCAGCAAAAAGTGGAATTGTGTTTTTATAGCTTTTAGACATTTTCCTCCCATCAACACCCGGAACAACAGCGACGTTTTTAATTATTTTATGCTCTGGTATTTTAAATGTATCACCGTAAGTATTATTAAATTTAAGAGCAATATCACGAGCGATCTCGACATGCTGTTGCTGATCTTGTCCAACAGGCACAATATCAGGACTATATAATAAAATATCAGCTGCCATTAAAACAGGATAATTAAATGTACCGACATCAATCTCTTTATTTTTTGCCTCAGCATCTTTGAAAGCGTGAGCTCTCATAAGATACGGCATAGTTGTAATAGTATCGAAAATCCAACAAAGCTCTGTATGTTCTGAAACATCTGACTGTTTAAAAATAGTCACCTTTTCTGGATCAAGGCCAATAGCCAAATAATCAAGCATTACACCAATTATATTTTCTCTCATTTCCTTTGCATTTCTTAAAGAATGCAGAGCATGATAATCAGCTATAAAGACATAGCTTTCATATTGATCCTGCAAATCCACAAATTGTTTCATCGCTCCAAAATAATTACCTATATGTGGTTTGCCTGAAGGCTGAATTCCGGATAATAATATCTTTTTTGTCATGTTTGCCATTATAACACATATTTTATATGATGCAGATGATTTCCCCATTTTAGTAACAGTTTTGCCCACTTTTTATATTTTTGACTATTTCATCGCTGTGCTAGAATGGCACTAATGATAAAAACAAAGAAAAATGAAATTCGCATTCCTCCCCAAAATATTGAATCCGAAAAAGCCGTACTTGGATCTATTATGCTTCGTAAAGAAGCTATGCATGAAATAGAAGATGTCATCAATCCTGATTCTTTTTATGCAGAAAAACATAAAATAATTTTCAATGCGATGCTTGATCTATCTTCAAAAAATGAACCGATAGACATGCTTTCTTTGTCTACAAAACTTGGTGAACAAAAATTACTCGAGAATATCGGAGGCAACCAATATCTCGCAGAAATAGTAAACATTGTTCCTTCTTCTACAAATGCCAAACACTACGCTGAACTAGTTCAGAAAAAATATGTATTGAGAAGTTTGATCGAAGCCGCGGATTATGTTTCCGAACTCGCTTTTGAAGAAGGCGACGATCACATGGATGATATTTTAGATATGGCGGAGAAAAAAATGTTTAGTGTTGTTTCTTCACCAAAGAGTCAAAAATTTGTCAGCTTGAAAGATGAATTACCTGAAGCGTATGAAAGATTAGAAAAATTGCACGAGACAAAAGGAATGCTTCGTGGAATACCTACCGGCTTTCGAGATTTAGACAATCTCCTCTCTGGACTTCAAAATCAAGATTTAATAATCCTTGCTGCACGACCCAGTGTCGGTAAAACTACTTTAGCATTGGATATGGCTCGCATGGCTTCTACTGTGCACGACAAATCAGTTTTAATATTTTCCTTAGAAATGTCTTCTCAACAATTAGTCGATAGAATGCTCTCAGCTCAATCACGAGTGAACGCTTGGAATTTGCGTACGGGAAATTTATCTTCCGATAGAGATTTTTCACATTTACGTGATTCATTAGACAAGCTCGCAAAAGCAAAAATGTATATCGACGATCAAGCTGGAAACTCTATTGTACGGATGAAAGCATTAGCAAGAAGACTGAAAGCAGAAAAAGGTTTAGATCTTATTGTTGTGGATTACTTGCAACTCATGACTACTTCCAAAAATTACGACTCGATGGTCAACCAAGTAACAGAAATTTCAAGATCTTTAAAGAGTCTAGCCAAAGAGCTCAACGTGCCAGTATTGGCTCTTTCCCAACTTTCTCGTGCCGTGGAGTCCCGTGGAGGCAAACCAAGACTTTCAGACCTTCGTGACTCAGGCTCTATTGAACAAGACGCGGATGTTGTTATGTTTATTCACCGTGAAGATAAAGGTAAAGATGAATCTGAAAAAACAAACATCGCTGAAATTCTAGTTGAAAAACACAGAAATGGACCTGTTGGAAAAGTTGAACTTTACTTCGACGAAAAAACTACAACATTCTTAAATCTGGAAAAGAGTAGCCTGAGCGAATTTACTCCATCGAATATGGGTGATAGTTTAAGTGAATTTTAATTTTCTAATAAGATGGACACTTCAGAACAATTAACTGAAATTTTTAAAGAATTCCCTGGTATCGGTGAAAGACAAGCAAAACGTTTTGTTTATTTTTTAATGTCTCGAAATCCAAATTATGCAGAAAATTTATCTCAACTTATTTTAGATTTAAAAAAAGAAGTTTCGCAATGTAAAGATTGTTTTAAATTTTTTGTTTTAAATCCAAATAAAGAAAAATTATGTGAAATATGTATCAACCCTTCGACTGATGCGTCTACTTTAATGATTGTCGAAAAAGATTCTGATTTGGAAAGTATTAAAAAAAGTCGCACCTATCATGGAAAATATTTTGTCTTAGGTGGACTCGTACCAATCGTTGAAAAAACTACCAAAAGCAGAATACGCATAAATGAACTTATAGAAAAAATAAAAGAAGGTGCTAAAAATGGCAAAGAAAATAATCTGCAAGAAATTATTTTAGCTTTTTCGTTGAGTCCTCAAGGTGACCATACTGATTTTTATATCAGACAACAATTAAAAGATATTACCGATTCATTAAATATAAAAATTTCATCATTAGGCCGTGGACTCTCTACTGGTACCGAACTCGAATACTCTGATAATGAAACTCTCAAAAACGCCCTAAAAAATCGTGGGTAAAATAAAAAAGCTATTTATATTTCTATAAATAGCTTTGATGTTTAGTAAAACATTAGTGAAGACTTTTCCAATCGAAGCGTACAAAGAACGAAAACATACCATTCATAGCTCCAAGCATTCCAATTAAGCAAAGGAAAGCTTTCGAAAAGTTGGCAACAATATATTCAATAAGCATTTCAAATTCTCGCAAGCTAACTTCCGAAAGTTTTTGTGATGTACTTTCCATATTGGGAATAAACATAATTTGCGAAAAACATAATCCTATTATAGCTAAAGTTAAATTTATTGTTCCAAAAGCTTCCAAATAATTTTTTGTTTTCATTTTACTTCCTCCTATAAGTTTTAGTTATTGATTTATCAAAGTTTTATTTGATATACTATATCATATAACTTACTTATAAGTCAAGTATAAGTACAATAAAAAATCCTCCGCCAGTTGGCGAAGGATTTTTTATTTATTAAGCAATAGAAAGTATTTTAAATTTAAAGTAAGGCTGGCGGTGACCATTTCGGCGGAGGTAACGAGATTTCTGTTTATATTTAATAACCATAACCTTGCGTGTGCGTCCGATTTCGATAAGTTCTGCATCAACTTTCGCACCTGAAATGTAAGGAGTGCCAATAGTGGTGTCTTTCCCATCATCAACTAGAAGAACTTTATCAAAGGAAACTTTGTCCCCTTTCTTATATTCCCCTTTCATTTTCTCGGTGGAAAAAAGATCCCCTTTAGAGACTTTATATTGTTTTCCGCCTGTTTGTATAACTGCAAATTCCATAGGTTCTATATTATACGAGAATTTGTAAAAAAGCAAGTATTCTTGCTATAATCTACTAATATGATTTCAAAATACACATTTAACAACATTACCTGGGTTGATTTACAATCTCCCACGCCAGAAGAGGTTGCTCATTTAGTTGAAGAATTCTCGATTCCCGAATTAGTAGCCGAAGAATTTATTTCCGAAACAGTCCGCTCGAAAGTAGATCTTTATAAAGATTTAATCTTCTTGGTTCTTCACTTCCCTGTCAATCACCATAAAAAAAATGCTTCTGAACAAGAAATAGACTTCGTAATCGGCAAAAATTTTCTAATAACAATACATTACGAATTAGTAAATCCACTGCATGAATTTTTCAAGAAATTCGAAGCGAATGCTTTGCTTGATAAAAATACTATGGGTAATCATGCGGGACATCTTTTTTACCACATCATCAAACAGCTTTATAAAAATGTAATGACAGAATTAGATTCATTTAATCCTGATCTAAAGAAAATAGAGCGCGACATATTTGAAGGTAAAGAAGCAGAGACAGTCAGAACAATTTCTAATTTAAATAAACATCTCATTGATTACAGACAATCTATACGTTTTCATTATGATACGTTGAAATCTTTCGAGACAGCTGGAAAAAAATTCTTCGAACCAGAATTTTCATTCTATCTTGAATCTATCCTAGGTGAATATAATAAAATAAAAAGTATCTTGGAAAATCATCGAGATGTTCTGACAGACCTACGCGAAACGAATGATTCCCTTCTTTCCTCTAAAACAAATGAAACAATGAGAATACTGACAATAATCACATTTCTCCTCACTCCAGTGACAGTTATCGCAAGTATTTTTATGATGAATACAGATTTCACTCTTATCAAAACTTACAATGATTTTTATATAATATTGGGCGCAATGCTTTTAACCAGTACCATCACCTTTATTTTCTTTAGATTAAAAAAATGGCTTTAAAATTCTACAATACACTAACTCGAGAAAAGGAAGATTTTTCTCCGATTGATCCAAAAGAAGTCAGGATGTATACTTGCGGACCAACAGTTTACAACTATCCCCATATAGGCAATTACCGTGCTTATATTTTTGCTGATACAGCAAAACGTGTTCTTTTGTATGAGGGATACGAAGTAAAGCATATTATGAATCTGACTGACGTTGATGATAAAACTATTCGTGATTCACAAAAGGAAGGAAAATCACTCAAAGAATTTACCGAATTTTATACTGAAGAATTTTTTAAAGATATTAAGTCTCTAAATATTTTGACTCCTACTAAATTTACCAAAGCTACAGACTATATCGACGAAATGGTTAATATAATTAAAAAATTATTAGAAAAAGGTCTAGCTTATAAAAGCGAAGATGGTTCTATTTATTTCGATATTGGAAAAGATAAAGAGTACGGAAAACTTGTTAGACTTGAGAAAAAAATAACAGTAACCTCCGAATGTGCACTTGAAAATCCTGAAAAACGTTTTGGCCGTATAAAATCAGATGAATATGAAAAAGACAACATTCAAGATTTCGCACTTTGGAAAGCGTGGGATGAAAACGATGGAGATGTTTTTTGGGAGACAGAATTAGGAAAGGGCCGACCGGGTTGGCACATCGAATGTTCTGCTATGAGTATGAGTAATTTAGGAGAAAGTCTTGATATTCATACCGGTGGAATTGATAATATGTTTCCCCATCACGAAAATGAAATTGCACAGTCTGAAGGTGCCACAGGCAAACAGTTTGTAAAATATTGGATGCATAATGAATGGGTTTTGGTTGACCAAAAAAAGATGTCTAAGTCTGCCAAAAATTTCTACACCTTAAGAGATCTAACTGATAAAAATATCAATCCCATCGCTTATAGATTTTGGCTTTTAATGGCAAACTATCGCACTAGAGTAAACTTTGTTTGGGATGCTTTAGAGGGCGCAGAAGTAGCCTTAAAACGCCTATTTAGACTGTATAAAGACCTTGGAAATGATATTGGAACAGTTAATGTTAAATACCAACAAAAGTTCAAAGAATACTTAGAAGATGACTTAGATACCCCACGCGCCCTGACAATTCTTTGGGATGTATTTAAAGATGAAAACATGAGCAATGCCGATAAAAAAGCAACAGTTCTTGATTTAGATAAAGTTCTCGGACTCGGTTTTGAGAATATAAAAGAAGAAGAAACTCCTGAAAAAGTTTTAAAACTAGTCAAAGAACGCGAAGATGCGCGAATAAATAAAGATTTCAAAAAATCAGACGAACTGCGAGATAAAATAAAATCTCTCGGTTATGAAGTCAAAGACTCTTCCGACGGATATAAGATAGAAAAAATTTAATTTCTATATTCCCTCTTTTTTAAGTTCTTCTAAAAGTTCACGGGCTTTTTTGGAAATTTTACTTGGTATTTTTATTATAATATTTATATATAAATCACCAGACTTTCCATTTTTTATTTCTTCTCCATAACCAGTCATTTTTAAAGTCTGACCATTTTGAATTCCTGCTGGAATTTTAATTGTGACATCTTTATGTCCACCAATAGATATTTTTTTCTCTGAACCTAAAATAGAATCAACAATAGAAATAGATATCTCAGTCTGCATATCTCTTCCGCGTGGAGTTCTTTGAGAACGAAAACCCCCTCCAAAAAATTCACCAAAAATATCATTTAAATCGAATTCCATACTACCACCATTTTGGAAACCAGAAAAATCAAAACCTTCAAATCCGCCTCCATGTCCTCCTTGACCATAGCCTCCATGCGCACCCTGCATATTTTCAAAACCAGGACCAAATTGATCATACTTTGCACGCTTGGAATCATCAGAAAGAGTCTGGTAGGCTTCATTTACTTCTTTAAATTTAGCTTCATCCCCTTCTTTTTTATCAGGATGATATTTATGCGCCAACTTATGAAAAGCTTTTTTAATCTCTTCTTTCGATGCGCCCTTATTTACTCCTAATATTTCATAGTAATCTTTTTTCATTTAGTTTATGCAATATAGCATATATTTTATTTTTCGTGAATGCTTTTTACCGCATCAATAGCACCCTTAGGGTTAACTATTTTTAATCCTTCTTTATTTACAGAAGCTGTATCTTGTAAGATTTTTACCATTTCTTCCATCTTTAAATCTTTATTAACTTGCAACATTAAAGTACACAATCCTGCTAAATATGGAATAGACCAACTTACTCCACCTCTACCCATAAACAAATATTCATCAGGACCATTTTTTTCTTTTTTATTATATGAGGATGCAAAAGTTCTATAATCAGACGGTACAATTATTCTATCCTTTTTGTTCCAAGATGGATTAATCTTATCAAAGATAGGTATTTTATTATCTAAAGCTAACCAATTTTTATATTTATCTACATCTTCTTTATCGGTAGCGCTACCACCAGCAATAAAACCAAAGTCAAAAAAAGTATTTGCATCAATAAATATTATCCCATCATTTTTTGCTTTTTCGATAGTTTTTTCCCAATTTTCTAAATCACCCTTAAAAGCTGGATTTGGATATCCATTACTATAGCTAACTACTTTTATTTTATCTCCTTCTTTTGCTTTATTATTAAAATCAATAATCTTATTTAAGCTTTCCGAAGAAAAATCCCAGTTTGAATCATCTGCGCATGGATTAGCATAATAATGAAGTTTTGCATCTGGAGCTATACCACAATTTTTACCTACCAATAAACTAGCGACTCCTGGACCGTGCATACTTACAGCTTGTTCTTTTGTTGATTTATCTAATTCTTCATAGCTAACTATGTTGTCGGAATATTCTTTATGATTTAAATCCAATTTTTGATCAATAATTGCTATATTTATACCCTTTCCGGTAATGCCTTGTTTATGCAATTCTTTTATTCCCAATCCAGGATTTTTACCATTTTCTAAAACAGCTTCAGGATTAAAACCAACTGGTAAATTTTCTTTACTTGGCCATTTTGTTTGAGTATCAAAATCTGCAGTCATCAAAAAATCTATTGATACATTTTTAAGATTTTTATTGGACAAATCCTTACCTCTAAAATCTTCAAATTTTTCTACTGTCAAAACTCTTTCAAATATATTTTCTCTCATAATTTTCTAATTTGCAGCATATTGCTTCATAAATTTATAAGAAAAAGGTTCTGCATATCTTTCTAAAATTTTTCTCTCAAAACTGTCCAATTTATCAAAACCTAAAATAAAATTTTTAATTACATTCCATTCTTCCCTGCCAGCCGGAATAATTTCTTTAAAAGAAAGAATTGAATCCACAATGCTCAATGCGCGATTTTTTGCATTGTTAGCGGCTTCTATCTTTCCCGAGTCGTAAAAAGAAAAAAGCCTTCCTATTTCAGGATACAAATTTGCCATATAAAAAAGAGCATCTTTTTTAATACCTGATTCATTTTCTAAAACTTTTATTCTTGTGTCCATATTATTATTCCAAAATTTTCTTCAAAACATCTTCTGGAACTTCTTTCACATTCTTTTTAGGAGTTGATGTAAAAGCTTCTTCTTTTACTTCTTTATTATTTGTATCACTTACTTTTTCTGAAATAAGATTTTTTAATTTATTCATATCTTCAGCACTGGCAGATCTATCCTTATTATTTGGAACAACTGTTGCTATTGGATTTGTTTTCTTTAAATCATTTAAAGACATAGTGGGAGCTACTGGTGCTGGCTTTTCCAAGATCTTATTTTCTGACAAAGTTTTATTTAAAATATCTTTCAAAGCTGTATTTTCTCCTGTTATACGAATAGGTTTTAGAGTTTCTTTTTGAATCGGAGCTTTAAATACATTTCTGGCTGGTGTAACAGAAGGTATTACTGGTTTTAAAACTTTTTTAATAACCGACAAAAGTCCCGACTTAGCTGGTTCTGGTTTAGTCTCAATGACCGGCTCTTTAACAAAAGTTTGCGGAATTGGTTTTATTTTTCCTGACTTAATCTTGGCAATACAATCCTTGCAATACACTGGTCGTCCGGGTTCAGGCTTGAATGGTACAGAAGTATCTTTTTTACAATTGGAACAAACAGCCGCAAATTTTTCTGCAGCACTAATAGGGCTCGTACTGACAATATTGCCGATAGACATACCACTCCAAGCATTTATCTCATCTTCGACGACTTCTTTGGATTTACAATAAAGGGCACGGGACATACCAATAACAGCTTCTTCTACTTTCGGATCTGGATTTTTAACTATCG
>JAHFNH010000011.1 GCA_023267435.1 Candidatus Nomurabacteria bacterium | reverse complement strand
GACCTTATCCTGTCCTTTATAGTACGCCAGAATATCTTCAGGAGAAAGGCTAATGTCATTGCTTGCAAGAATGAAAAGGCCCATTTTTTCCATTTCTTTCAAAACAAAAGCATCATTAGTCTTTATTTCAGCTTCAATTTTATAATAAGTCTTCAAAATCTCATCTTTTGAAATTCTACCCCTCTTTCCAGATTCACGTTTTTTAATAGAATTCAATTCTATTTTATCAAATACAACAGAAGGGAAATCTTGAATCCATATCTCAGCAGCCTTTAAAGCATCTTCCTCGCAAAAGAAATCCTGTCCCTTCAGTTTTTTCAAAGACGTTCTTGCTTTCTCAATTTCTTTATCAAACTTGTTCTTCAGAGTTTTCTCTTTCTTTTCTTTCATCTTATGCGAAAGCAACAAAACCCACTTTTGTTTAATCCCACCATAATTCACAAATGTTTGATAAAATGAGTATCTATCATCGCTTTTTAGAGTTTTCAGGTTCAAATTTGTAGTAAGTAAATCCTTTGCTTCAGTAATTGTTGCATATACACCGACACTTGTAGTGTCAGTGTGTAATAGGTGACAAGAAATCGGTAGACGATTCATTACATGAAGAACGACATCCATAAAGAGTTTTGTTGGACCATACTCAGAAACCCTATCAAGGGTTTCTCCAATTGCGTATTGATTCAGATCTTCCCTTGTTACGCCTTCTCCAAAGAGCCTTTCTGTTGAAATGTTTTTGAAAAAATCAGGAAACAAGTACAAACGCTGCCCCACAAAACCAAGGCCATTGATTACCATGGCAAGGATGCAGATCGAATGGGGTACTTTATGGTCTCTTTTCTTCGGAAGCTTCTCATCAATAACTTTGTCAACTTCAAGTTCCTGGAAAACTCCAGCTATGAGACCAAAGTGTCCTAAAAAGCTTGTACGTCTCACAGTTGCATCAATGGTTCCACCATCGTTTTTGGGCCTACTTAATTTCATCGATGAGAAATATAAAATAATGTATATTAATTTATACGTTTACCTGCCGAATCTAGGATATATAAAAAACATGCTACTGAGACACATTCAGCCTAATACAGTACTTCACCAACTCGTAAGCAGTGATTATATAACCAAATTTCCAAAATAATAAAAGAGCTATATATATATTGGGATAATTTTGCTCAAACTCTATGGTTAAGACAAAACACAAATCAAAAAAAATTGGTTTTTGTACTTTGGATGGAGCCAAATGTATAAATCCCATTGTTAAATTGCTTTTTAAACATATTCCAATGTCTATTAGATCAAACCAAACCCCCAATCAATTTTTCAAGGTTTTAACGTCACTAGCGATCCAAAAGTTGTCCATACACTCAATTCAAAGTCCAGGTTCAAACATACCCAGCGAAAACTCGTTACATCATAATCTTAAAAAAATCGACATAGGGCAGTTGGAAACAGTAAATCACCTTATGTTTGCTGAACAAGTTAAGCCTTTCATAATACCCGGCAAAAAGTATTCATTTGCTATTGATGTTACAGACGATCCTTACTATGGAGAAAAGAAAGGAGATTATGTTGTTGGTGGAAAAAGAAAAGCATCAACTAACCGCTTTTTCTCATACGCAACGTGTTATTTAATTGATGGGAAAAGAAAGTTTACAATCGGAGTTATTCCAAAAAGTAAGAATCTGTCACTGATTGATTATGTTATTACATTCATAAAAATTATTGATGAACTTGGAGTCAAAGTAAAAGTACTGTGTGCTGATCGTGAATTCTACACGCATGCAGTGATGAGCTGTCTCCAGTCAGCAAAGATTCCATTTATTGTTCCTGTTAAGGTTCAAGGAAAACGGATGAAGAAGCTACTAAAAGTACAGAAGTCTTGTTGCCTTGAGTATGTTATGTCTCCACAAGGAAAAAAGCCACTACGTCTCGACATTGCAGTATGCGTGAATTATTTGAAAGGTAAAAAAGGTAAAAATGGGTTAGAAATTCATGCTTTTTCAGTTAGTGGTTTTACAGATCCAAAAAAAGTCTCAAAAATGTATGAGCGAAGGTTCTCAATTGAATCGTCTTATCGAATCCGTAATACGTCCAAACCGAGGACTTCGTCTAAAAAACCACACGTGCGTTACCTTTACACGATAATCTCGTTTATAATCCAAAATTATTGGGTAACATTACAGTGGAAGTACTTTGTAATAAGACAAAAAGGTCCAAAAATCATTGACGAGGACAAATTTCGTTTTGAACAAGTTGATACTGTTTTTCAGCTTCTTCATAACGGTTAATATTTCTCAAGAGGTTTCCATAATTATAACGTGTTGTTGTATCACTAGTGCATTGATTCAGATATATATCCATAATTAAATATATTAGTAATAGTATAAATATACTTATGCCTCGTATAAGTTGTCGTCCTAAATTATCATTTACTCAAGAAGAATTAGATTATCTGACCAAGTTAAGTCGTTCTAGAAATCAAGCTGCAATCATTGTTACAAGATCCAAGATAGTTCTTTTGAGTTATCAGGGAAAAAACGATACCGAGATATCCAGAGAGTTAAAAGTAGATTACAAAACTGTAAGACTATGGATACAAAGAGTTTTAGATCTTGGGCTTAAAGAAGGCTTGGTAGAAAAATCAAGAAGCGGGAAACCTCGAGTTATTAGTGCTGAATCACGAGCTCGCGTAGTCTCACTTGCATGTATGAAACCAAAAGATCTTGGTTATCCTCATGAAATGTGGACTCAGAGACTCCTTGCTGAACATATCAGGGAGAATTGTATTAAAGAGGAACATCCTGATTTATCGAAGATAAATCAAGGGACAGTTTCAAGGATCCTCAATGCAAGCAAGTTAAAACCACATAAAATTAGCAGTTACGTTGCTAAAGTTGATCCCGATTTTGATCAAAAAGCAGCCAATGTTCTGGATACATATAGAAAAGCCAAAGGAATAAATGAAAAAAAACAAAAAACGAACACGTTAAGATTGTGATTATTTCCTATGATGAAAAACCAGGTATTCAAGCAATTGGAAATGTTTATCCAGATCTTATGCCAGTAGAAGGGCATTATTCCACAATAGCAAGAGATTATGAGTATAAAAGACATGGGACTATTTCACTATTAGCTGGAATTGACTTGATATCTGGGAGAATTTATTATAAAGTATTTGAGCAGCATAGAAGCTGTGAGTTCATTGAATATCTTAAAGAGCTTGTTTCAATGTTTCCAGAAGAAAAAATCATAATTATTCTGGATAATCTTAAAATACACACATCAGAAGAAACTCAGGAATACCTGGCAACAGTTCCTGATAAATTTGAATTTGTTTTCACACCTAAACACGCTTCGTGGTTGAATATTATTGAAAGTTTTTTCAGTAAAATGGTGAGGAGCGTGTTGAGAGGAATAAGAGTAGACTCGATAAAAGAATTAAAAGAAAGAATTAGTCAATACATAAACAAACTTAACGAAAAACCAGTTCTATTTACATGGAGATATAAAATGGAAGAAATGGATGAAATGCCTGGTGGAATCACAATCTAAAATGGAATTAATTAGGAATCGATGCACTAGTGATTGTGTCAATTACTTTTATGTTAGAGTTTTCCCTTTGTACATTCTCCAGCTCATCCCTGAAGGCCATATCACTCTCATCGCTATTAGAGTAAAGCAGAATTATGTTAGCACTTAGATTCTTATCGATCGAATATTTGATCATGCTTCGCAGTGGAGTTATACCTATGCCTCCTGAGAGCATGCCTATATTATTGCACTCATTACACTCAGTCTGGAAGGTGAACTCACCATAGGGTCCATTTATAGAAACCTGACTACCTGGTCTCAGTTCTGCCAGAGCATTTGAAAAGGGATGGCCTGTCAGCTTCTTCGTAATCTCAAGAAAATCTTCAGTAGGACTACTGGATAATGTAAACGGTTTCTTCATCTGGTTAGAACTGTCACTTAGAGTCAGGACTACATACTGGCCTGCAAGGTAACTGAATCCCCAAGGCTTTTCAAATCTTACGCTCTTTACATTAGGCGTTCTCTGGATGACCTTAGTCACTTCGGTTTCAAAAGGCATTTTTTCCTCAACACTATAGTTTATTTGAAGATCTATCTTTTTGGAAATTAGTTTGACAATGTCAAGTTAATTTTTAATACTTAATTAACATTTATAATATTAAGCAATTTGTAAAGAAAAATCATACCAAATATGATTTTTCTAAAAACATATAACATTATTTAAGTTCTTATCGCTTGATTCAGTATTCAGCTCCATTAATGATAATATTTTAAAGGCATTAGATGTAATTTTTTAGCTAAATAAGCAATTA
>JAHFNH010000010.1 GCA_023267435.1 Candidatus Nomurabacteria bacterium | reverse complement strand
TTTAGATAAAGGCGAGTATAGATTAATACAATTACAATATATCAAAAGTGTAGTACAAACTAAGATAAACAATATTCAATTTTCTAAGGAAGCAGAACTGAGTGTCACATTGTATGCAGATACGAGTATATATGCTTTTATAAAAGTATGCGAGGGATATGAGTTCACAGTGCATTATTCTTTATTAAACAAATCCAAACAAAAATTAAACACATTTGGTATTATATCAAATAAACAGTTGTCTTTTTTTGAACTTAAGTATATGCCAAAAACACTCGATGAAGAAGAAATATCAATCACAGTCACTCATAAAGTTCCAAAAATGCTCCTTAAATGGTACAATATAGGACTATACTTCGGAATGTCATCTTTTATTTTAATATTTTTCTCTTTTTTATGTAATAAGCTAGATCCTTTCGGAATTAGTTATACTCAAAGCACGAGCACTTATTTCCTTTTTGCCACCACAACGATTTCAGTTTTAATTATTTTAAAAGGATGGGTTTTCCAAAAAACCCTCGATAAAGATTTGATTAAATATGATAAAAGATATAAAACTATTATTTTAGCTATTATTTTTGAAATTATTGCTATTGTTATTTGTGATATAGGGTTTTTACATTTTTAGTTTTACACATCATAG
This sequence comes from Candidatus Nomurabacteria bacterium, assembly GCA_023267435.1. Taxonomy (GTDB): domain Bacteria; phylum Patescibacteriota; class Minisyncoccia; order Phycocordibacterales; family UBA9973; genus UBA9973. The sequence goes on along the minus strand of JAHFNH010000010.1, from coordinate 3,753 downwards.
AGTTAGGTTATTTACTTACCAAAATTATTAACAGGATTTTATGGGCTTAAATGTTTCAAAAAGGAGGTTATTTATAGCAGAATATCCACTTTAATTTTATTATACTACATATGAAGTTCCTAAGAACACCCAAAAAAATTTATAATTGAAGCTCGTTATATTTTTTAATACGATATTTTTATTATGCATGATTTGCTTCTTTTATATAGGGGTGAGTGTATTTGAGAGATATAGGAGGAAGAGAAACGACTGAATCAATACCTATGAAATTTAATAAAGCGGCATCAAGTGTCATATTAATTCCAGACGATGATGATGAACTTGACAAAAGAGAACGACATGGTATAATTGGAAAAATAGAATCCCTACTCGAAGAGTTATGGTAATTTTTAATAGGTTTTTCTGTTTTTCTATATTTTCAAAGCGAGTGGCTTTCACGTTATTCGATATTAAGTGTCTTTTCTAATTGAGCTTATGCCATTTTAGTTAATATCCCTTATTTTGGAATAATGAATGTTAAAAAGAACTATTTTTTAAAAAAATTATGTTAAAACACTTTAATTTCAATTTAAAGTTAAATAGAAAGGATTATACCTAATTAAACCAATATTATGTCGCCAAACAAATAATTGAGCTTTAAAAAGGTATAATCCATGATAAAGATTATTACAAAAGGATATAAGTACTTATTGACTCAAATAGACGATTTTTTAGAGTCTGCACGCACCATTGTTATAAGTCTTAAGAGTGTTAAAGGCAGAAAAGAATACGAAAAGCTTTTTGGTCGAAAATTGGACGATCAAAAGACAAACATTAAAATCCGCATCATATCTCTAAAACAGTCAAGACTCACAGATTTTATAAGTGATCTTTTTGAAAAATCGATGCCTAGATGCTCTATTTTCTATAAGATGTTGAGTGAATATTCTAATTTAAAGATCCTTTTCATTGAGAAAATTAATAAAAACAAAAGACATTGTAAAGTATGTAATGTGATCTCTATTTTTCAAAAAGTGCTTTCAGACTTTTTTGGTGAAGGATTTATTTTTCTCAAAAGAAAAATTTGTATTCCTTATAAAATTAATCTTCTAGTTGTACATAGCAAAGATTATATGGAAAGCGTATTGCCCTGGAATCAAGTATTTGCCTTTCAACACTTCAAAAATTTTCATGGGTATATGGGAGACATGTTTGCACTAAATCCTTCGCTTGATAACTTTTTCACTGAATTACAGGCCTCAATGGATTACCATCCTCAGCATGAATCGTTAAATTTCAACAACATTCTCAAGTTAGAAATTGCAAGATGTAAGATGGGGTATTCAAATTTTGAATCATTCATCAGAGAATTTAACCAGAATAAAGCTCTAAGAAAGGAATTAAATATTGAAAATCGTGATCGAATCACTCTCTCATCATATCGTAGAAATCTGAAATGTATTTATCCATATTTAGTGGAATATGCTCAATTACTGATACAAGAATGTAGAAATCTAAATCTTATAGGTGACAAAATCTGGATATGGGATCGAAGGTTCTTTGAGTGCAACTGCAGTGGATTAAAAAATAAAGAAACAGGTATGCTCTCAGATCCTGATGCAGGACATTATGTTAAAAAAGCAGGAACGTATAGTGTCCTATCTGGAACAGGGTATACCGACACATGTGTTGTTGATAGTTGGTGGGGTTTACCAGTTTATTGGGACGCAGTAAACGCAAGTAAAAATGACAATACTATATTTCAAGAAACTACCATTCAGTGCATGAAATCGATAACTCATAAACCACTTTTTATGGTTGCAGATGCTGGACCCGATAGTCATACTTCTAACCAGGTGGTTATTGATCATGGAGTTATTCCAATTATAGCAGCAAGAGCTAACAGTGTGGGGACGATTCTTAAAACAGAATCAGGAACCCACTTCAGAGGAATATACATACCAAGGAAATTTCATATACTCCTTGGTAAAATATACAATCTTAGAACCATTGTTGAAAGAAAGAACTCAAATGAAGTAGTGGGATACAATCGTTCAAAAACACCTACAAGAAGAATTGAATGGGCTAAAATGTTTGTCTCTATAGGCAACATCACCTCTTTACTTACAGCATTAACGGCTTTTAAAGTTGGAAGAAAAGATCTGATAAGGGCACCAACTGCATTTAGAAGGTTGCATTTTTAAGCGATTTAAGGGAATTTTTCGCGAAAATATAGAATTAAGTGCTTTTATTTGGAATTTAAAGCATTTTAAATGATTTTGGCATAAGCTCAACTACTAACAAAGCCTCTAAGCTAATCAGGTAGCCTGTGATAAATCCAAGCATTGTCACTAAAATGGAAAGTAAAACAACATCTTGCTCAGTACAAGACCTGCTGGGAGTGGCCTTTCTGGAGCGTTTATGTTGTCACTTTCGATATCAAAATAGTCATGACCAGAGACGAAGCCTAAAAAAAATGCTTAGAAACCCTAATACAATTTCTGTTGTGGTGGGGAATTTGCCTAATGCCAGTAATTCCAGTACTTCACCAACTCGTAAGCAGTGATTATATAACCAAATTTCCAAAATAATAAAAGAGCTATATATATTGGGATAATTTTGCTCAAACTCTATGATTAAGACAAAACACAAATCAAAAAAAATTGGTTTTTGTACTTTGAATGGAGCCAAATGTATAAATCCCATTGTTAAATTGCTTTTTAAACATATTCCAATGTCTATTAGATCAAACCAAACCCCCAATCAATTTTTCAAGGTTTTAACGTCACTAGCGATCCAAAAGTTGTCCATACACTCAATTCAAAGTCCAGGTTCAAACATACCCAGCGAAAACTCGTTACATCATAATCTTAAAAAAATCGACATAGGGCAGTTGGAAACAGTAAATCACCTTATGTTTGCTGAACAAGTTAAGCCTTTCATAATACCCGGCAAAAAGTATTCATTTGCTATTGATGTTACAGACGATCCTTACTATGGAGAAAAGAAAGGAGATTATGTTGTTGGTGGAAAAAGAAAAGCATCAACTAACCGCTTTTTCTCATACGCAACGTGTTATTTAATTGATGGGAAAAGAAAGTTTACAATCGGAGTTATTCCAAAAAGTAAGAATCTGTCACTGATTGATTATGTTATTACATTCATAAAAATTATTGATGAACTTGGAGTCAAAGTAAAAGTACTGTGTGCTGATCGTGAATTCTACACGCATGCAGTGATGAGCTGTCTCCAGTCAGCAAAGATTCCATTTATTGTTCCTGTTAAGGTTCAAGGAAAACGGATGAAGAAGCTACTAAAAGTACAGAAGTCTTGTTGCCTTGAGTATGTTATGTCTCCACAAGGAAAAAAGCCACTACGTCTCGACATTGCAGTATGCGTGAATTATTTGAAAGGTAAAAAAGGTAAAAATGGGTTAGAAATTCATGCTTTTTCAGTTAGTGGTTTTACAGATCCAAAAAAAGTCTCAAAAATGTATGAGCGAAGGTTCTCAATTGAATCGTCTTATCGAATCCGTAATACGTCCAAACCGAGGACTTCGTCTAAAAAACCACACGTGCGTTACCTTTACACGATAATCTCGTTTATAATCCAAAATTATTGGGTAACATTACAGTGGAAGTACTTTGTAATAAGACAAAAAGGTCCAAAAATCATTGACGAGGACAAATTTCGTTTTGATACATTTAAAATGATTTCATGGAGCTACTTGAAAAAGTTGTTTCGAATTCCAGATGGAGTGATTACTCTAAGCAA
>JAHFNH010000005.1 GCA_023267435.1 Candidatus Nomurabacteria bacterium | reverse complement strand
TCCCAAAGGGACTTCATCAATCACGCGGCGTCGCTCCATCAGACTTTCGTCCATTGTGGAAGATTCTCGACTGCAGCCACCCGTAGGTGTATGGTCCGTGTCTCAGTACCATCGGTGGGGGCCAAGCTCTCACTCCCCCTAAACGTCATAGCCTTGGTGAGCCATTACCTCACCAACTAGCTGATATTGCACAGGCCTTTCCCGAAGCGATAAATCTTTACTCTTTCGAGACCATCGCGTATTAGTCCACCTTTCGGTGAATTATTCGCGACTTCGGGGGAAGTTCCTGTGTATTACTACCTCGTTCGCCACTAACCTCAAACGACCTTTGACTTGATGTAATCGCATCTTAGGAAAAATGAGGTCCGTTCGACTTGCATGCCTTATCCACGCCGCCAGCGTTCATCCTGAGCTAGGATCAAACTCTAACTAAAAGTTAGGAACGAAACAAAACAAAAAACAGCATTAAGTAAAACTTGCATTGTTCTTCAAATTATTTTTCTAACTCAAACTAGATTCCTAGCTCTTGAAATTATTTTCTTTTAATAAACTATTGAGACTTGCTTCCCAGCTCCTAAGCTGGGGTTCTCAAGTTATTCAGTTGTCAAAGATTCTTAAATAAAAGCGCCTTATCCAAAAGGATTAGACGCATAGAGGAGTTTATACTAAAGAAAATCCTATGTCAAGCATCCTATAAATAGAGCCTTTATACGCCATAATACCCTTATATAAGGACATTAAAATAGTAGCCGTCAACACTTGACTTTTAAATTAGGCTATGATACAATACGAATGTAATAAAAATTGGTCAAAAAATTATAAATAATCGAAATTGCGCCAAGCGTGATTTTGTTAAATCAAATATATGAAAAACATTACAAAAAAATTAATATTCGTTTTCGTTTTAGTCGCGTTTTTCGGCGTTGGAGCTAGTTTTGCATCAGCTTCAGCCCCTACTGTTTCAACAACAGGACAAAGCTCGACAGTTTCATCCATTACATTTAATGGAAACTTTATGGCTAACGGAAGTCAGACTACTACTATGTTTGAATATTCCGCCAACCAAAATGATCTACCAAACAATCAAGCTGGTAATGGAATGATTGTCTGTCAGAATCTTCAACCTGCAGCACCAGGTTCTGGATCATTTACTTGTACTGTAAGTACACCAACTATCACAGCTGGAGTTACTTATTATTTCCGAGCCATCGCATCTAATGTGAATGGTGGAACAGTGAATTCTACATACGGTACAATATCTTCTGTTTCTACTTCTAACAACCCTAATCCAAACCCAAATCCTAACCCAAGTGGTGGTGGAGGCGGTAGTGGTGGTTGCGGATTGAATCCAACTATTTCTTCCCTTTCACCTTCTTCTGCTGTCGTTGGATCTGGAACAATTTATGTCGTCATCAGTGGAAACAATTTTGACAATACTTCTGTACCACGTTTTAATGGATACACTAGATCTATTTTTGGAAGTATCTACCAAAATCAAATCACTATGATTTTAACACCCTCTGATTTGGCAAGTGCAGGCACTGAAACTATCACAATTGCAAACAATGGTTGTAGCTCAAGTGGAGCAGTATTTACTGTTACTAACAGTAACCCTACACCAGGTGCTTTCGGAACTGGATTAAATTATCCTGTTTCTGTCACAACTCAGAGCGCGACAAACGTCGGAAGCAATTCCGCAGTCTTCAATGGTTCAGTCAATCCAAACGGATACACTACTACTGCATGGTTTGAATACGGAACTGGAAGCACTTTAGCAAGTTTCAATGAGACAACTCATACCGCCGAAGGTGCAGCAAACGGATCTTCATCCTTAGTGCAAAGTACAACCGGCCTTAATCCAAACACAACTTATTATTTCCGTGCTGTTGCAAATAATTCTTATGGCACAGTAAAAGGAAATATTTCAAGCTTCACTACTGGCACATTGAATAGTGCAATAACTACAGTACAAGCAACTAATCAGACAAGTACTTCAGCAAGATTGAACGGAGTCTTTATTAATCAAAATGGAAATTCTTCTCAAGGATATTTCGAATACGGCAGTACTGCATCTTTGGGATCTCTAACATCCATTAAAGCTCTAGGCAGTTCATCTTCTGTAAGTTTCTCAGACACAATCAGTAATCTTGCTCCTGGCACTATCTATTACTTCCGAGCAATAGCTGTGAATCAAGGTTCTACTTTGAAAGGAAATGTTCTAGTCTTCCAAACAAAAGGAGCAAGTACAGTTCCAGACAATACTGCAAGTAACAATACACCATCAGCTGTCACAACTGATCAAAGTTCTGTTCTAAAAATCACAACCACTGCAGACAATATCTCAGTAGGTGGTGATATCGAATACTTGGTTACATTCACAAATACTAATTCAGCGAATATCGAGAATGCAGTAATCTCAGTCCAGCTTCCAAAAGAAATAGACTTCAAAGATTCAAACTTCGGAAAAGTAGATTCAAACAATCTTGTAACATTAGATGCTGGAATATTGGTTCCAAATCAAGTTGGTTCTATGACTATCAAAGGCGCGCTTAACTCAAATGCTTCTGGTAAGAATGTAATCATCACAACAGCTGTCATGACTTACAACTTGGCTGGATCAACCGTCGAGAAAGATGAAATCGCTTATGTTACAAATCATGTAACTGCAGGCACTGGACTTGAAGCAAACTCCCTCTTTGGAGCAAGTTTCCTTCCTTCTACTCTTCTCGGATGGCTCGCATTACTTCTAGTTCTATTAGGACTTGGAGTTGTCGGAAGAAAAATCTATGCAGATTACTATATGACAAAAGCTATTCAAAAAGGAAGTGCTGATCATGTAGATAACTTGCCTATGTAATAATTATTAATTAAAAACAGCCCCGTCGCTCTCGAGCGACGGGGCTGTTTTGTTTTTATTTTTATTAAGGTAAAAGTTCTACACTGTCCCCTTCTTTCAAATTATTCTTATCCGAAAATCCAGAAACAACTTCTAAAACATATTTTGTGTTTACATTGGGACCGAAAGCATTTGGGTAAGATTCCGGCGTCGCGTTCTTTTTAATATATACAACCTTCATGTCTTTACTAATCCAGATCATATCTATCGGGAAATTCATATCCTTCATCCAGAAAAAATTCGGCAAAGAATTTTGAAAAACAAAAAGCATCCCTTCATTTTCATTCAAACCGGCTCGCCCCGAAAGTCCTTGTTCTTGTTCTTTAGCGGTTAGAGCCAAATCGACTTTGATTTTCTGCCCTGCGATTTTTAGATAATGATTAGTAACTACTTCAACATTTTTTTTAGGAATATAATTTTTAATTAAAATAAAACCTGCAATAATTATAAGAAAAATAATTATGCATTTAACTAAAAAATAGTTTGGTTTTAAATTAATTTTATTCATATTTTGTTGCCAAAATTATAACAATTAAAAACTGTTTATAATACTTGACTACATTGACTTTGATATGCTATTTTAGAATAAATAAATTCTTTAGAAGAAATTAAATAAAGGAGGTAACAATGTCAACAAGAAAAAACCGAACTCATGGCGCTCTTAGTGAGCGCAACAACAAACACAAAAGATTCAATAATGGTAACACTTACAAAACAGTTTTAAACAAAAAGCCTGGTGAAGGTAAAGATGCTTACGCAAGACGGCTGGTTCGATAAAATTAGTTTGAAAAATAAAAACGCTGAATAAATTCTCAGCGTTTTTTTATTTTTAATCCTCAGAATTATGAGGATCGTAAAGAGAAGAATTTGTTTTATAAACTTGAGGATCAGAAAACTGTTTGGTTACTAAATTGAAAACTAAAATTTTTGTTCTTTTAGATTCAAGAGTAATAGAACAATTTGTCATCTGATGTATTCTCCATTTACCTTTAAAAGGAATTTCTTTAGAGAACATCGTTCCATCTTTATATAAAACGCACAAAAATTCTTCGTTATTTTTTGAAGCCAAAACAACTTTATTCACAAGAGAATCTTTTGAAGGTGTCGGCTTCCAATTTTGCTCAATGTGATATATCGATGAATCACAAAGACATTTCTGTTGCCCTTTAGCCTGTATAAACAAGCCAAGAGAAATACTAAATAAAAAGAACATTTTTTTCATGGCTGTATGATTTTAAAAGTTTATTAAATTATACAATACAGCAAAAATAAAAATCAAGCTTTTTATTTTACTAATCTTTCTTTTAAAATTTTCAATTCATCGCGTAGAATCGCGGCAGTTTCAAAATCAAGAGCCTTCACAGCTTCAGACATTTGGCGTTCTTTTAATTTTACAAGTTTCGAAGGATTTTTCGCAAAAAGTTTCGTATCAAGTGCCAACTCAGAAGACACTGCTTTATCATGCAGACTATCAAGAGCTTCAGTAATATCATTTATCTTTTTGATAATTGTTTTTGGTGTAATGTTATGTTTTTTGTTATAGGCAACTTGTATTTCCCTTCTGCGGTTTGTTTCTTTCATTGCACGTTCCATTGAACCTGTGATTCTATCTGCGTAAAGAATAACGCGTCCGGCGACATTTCTGGCAGCACGTCCGATGGTCTGAATCAAAGAAACTTCTGAACGCAAAAATCCTTCTTTGTCCGCATCTAAAATACCAATGAGTGTCACCTCTGGTAAATCTAAACCTTCACGGAGTAAGTTCACTCCGACTAAAATATCAAAAGTTCCTCGACGAAATTCTGTCAAAATTTTTATGCGTTCAATCGTCTTTATATCACTGTGCACATACTCTGATTTTATTTTTTTGTCTTTCAAATACGCAGACAAATCTTCCGCCATTTTTTTAGTCAAAGTTGTCGCTATCACTCGGCCACCCTTTCTAATTTCTTTCTCTGCTTCTGCGATGAAATCTTGAACCTGGCCGGGGTACTGCTTCCCCCTCTCCTTCGCTAAGGAGAGGGCTGGGGTGAGGTGCATAGATTCATCACCCCCTTTCATTTTCCCCCTTGGCAAAGGGGGAAAGGAACTCGTAACAGGTCTAACTTCAATCTCAGGGTCTATAAGCCCTGTCGGGCGAATAATTTGCTCTACAATCTGATCACTTTCTTTTCTTTCCACATCAGACGGAGTCGCGGTGGTATAGATAACCTGTCCGATTCTTTTTTCAAATTCATCATATTTAAGAGGTCTATTATCTTTCGCACTTGGTAGTCTGAAACCGTGTTCAATCAAAGTATTTTTACGAGAAGCATCACCCGCATACATACCACCAAGCTGTGGCAGTGTGACATGTGATTCGTCGATGATAGTAAGAAAATCTTTACCGAAATAAGAGAGCAAAGTCTCAGGTGCTTCACCAGCTTTCTTGCCCGACAAAAGACGAGAGTAGTTTTCTATTCCGGAACAATATCCTACTTCACGAAGCATTGCGATATCATAATTTGTTCTGCGTTTTATTCTCTCTGCTTCTAGCAGTTTTCCTTCTTTATCAAACTTTTTTAATTGCAGTTTTAACTCTGCTTGAATATCTTTTATCGCTTTCGCTAATTTTGTTTTATTGGTTATGAAATGTTTTGCTGGGAAAATAAAAATACTATTTTCTTCGGAAAGAATATGTGAAGAAACTGGATCAATGCGAATAATTCTTTCAACTTTTTCTTTTTCTAAATCAATACTATACAAAAAATTTTCCGACACTGGCATGATTTCTATTTTATTTGCCAACGCGCGAAAAGTACCCGGAGTCAGATCTGCATTCGTCCTTTCGAAATGCATTGCAATCAATCGAGACATTAAATCTGTGCGAGTTATTTTATCTCCGATGGCTATCTCTAAATTCTCTTCCTTGTATTCTTCCGGACTTCCCAAACCATAAATACAAGAAACCGAAGCGACAATAATCACATCTTTGCGAGTTAAAAGAGCTTGAGTCGAAGCGTGACGCAAACGATCTATTTCTTTATTTATCTGCGCATCTTTTTCAATATAAGTATCTGTCGTCGGCATGTATGCTTCTGGCTGATAATAATCATAATAAGAAACGAAATAATGCACCGCATTCTCTGGGAAAAAAGTTTTATATTCTTGAGCGAGCTGAGCTGCGAGAGTTTTGTTATGGGCAATAACTAATGTCGGTTTATTCATCTCGGCAATAACATTCGCCACAGTAAAAGTCTTACCAGAACCAGTCACACCCAAAAGGGTCTGCTTGTGCATACCTTTTTTCAAACCTTCTAAAAGACCTTTAATAGCCTTTGGCTGATCCCCTGCAGGCTGGTATTCAGTATGAAGTTTGAATTTATTGTTTGGCATTTACAGATAAAAGTATAACAAAATAAGGGTTTTATATCTCTTGACAAATCAAATAAAAAGGTATATAATAAATGGAGTAAAAAATTGTACAAACCCGTAGGTTCAGCAATGAACTGAGAAAAATTACATAATATGAAAAAATACTTTGTTTCCTTTTTTTGTCCAAACTGGATAAATTCAGCATTAAGCTTTTGTAAAAATGACTTTATTGAATTTAATGAAGTTAAAACAAAAGAAGATATTCTTAAACTTCAACAGTATTTGCAAAAAGAAAATGCAAATTCTGCCCTTGTTCTTCTAAATTTTCAAAAACTTTAATTTAATAAAATAAAACTTAAAAAGCTTCAGAAATTCTGAAGCTTTTTATTTTTCGTAATTTTTTAAAAACTCATCTCTTCCCGATTAGAAGTCGCGGACATAAATGTCCTACTTCTAACGGGATTGATAGTTTTTCAAGAATTCTTCCTTAAATTGATAGAATGTATCGTCTACGATACTCTGACGGATTTTTTTAACTAAGTTTACTATGAAGTGTAAGTTGTGTATTGAGGCTAGAGTTCCTGCGAGCATTTCTTTGCCGTGGAATAAATGAGCAATATAAGCGCGCTGATAATTTTTACAGGTATAACATTCGCAATCATCTTCGACGGGAGTAAAGTCATCTCTAAATTTCGCATTAGTAATAATTATCTTTCCTTTCTTTGTATATATTGTTCCATTTCTTCCTAGGCGTGTCGGCAAGACACAATCAAAAAGATCCACACCATTTTCTATGCCCATAAATAAATCTTCCGGCTCTCCGATGCCGAGCAAGTGACGAGGTTTTTCTTCCGGTAAAATTTCATTCACCCATTTCACTGCAGTACTCATATCTTCTTTTGCAAAAGATCCACCGATACCGAAACCATCAAAACTTTTTCCATCTACCTGCATTTCAGAAATAACTTTCGCAGATCTTTTACGAAGCTCTTCTTCCCTGCCTCCTTGCACGATTCCAAACAAACTAATTTTATTTTCAGTATTTAATTTAATATGCTCTTCCAAACATCTCTTTGCCCAAGCATGCGTGCGAGCTAAAGCTTCTTCTTGATATTTTAAATCTTCCGCAGGACTAGTGCATTCATCAAAAGCAAAAATCATATCCGCGCCGAGATTGTGCTGGATTTGAATTGATTTCTCCGGAGTAATGTAATGAATTGATCCATCCAAGTGCGACTTGAAAGACACGCCGTCTTGGCCAATCTTTGCTAGGCGCGGAGCATCTGAATCATCAAATCTTTCAGGAATCATCAGCGATGGATCAGTGATTTGAATAACTTTAGAAATATTTTTTCCGTAAGCAGCACCAAGAGAAAAAACTTGAAAACCCCCCGAGTCAGTCATCGTCGGACCCTGCCAATTCATAAACTTCCCAATACCTCCGGCCTTGGCAACTATCTCATCTCCGGGTTGTAAAAATAAGTGATAAGTATTTCCGAGCACGACTTGAGTGCCGGCTTCTCTGACATGATCAGGACTCAAAGATTTCACTGTCGCCTTGGTACCAACCGCTACAAAAGAAGGAGTTAAAATAACTCCGTGTGGAGTGGTCAAAACTCCAACGCGTCCCAAACTATTCTTTAATTTTTTTTCTATTTTGAATTCCATAATTAATTTTAATTAAGTAACAAAAGTTGTTTTTAAAATACATTGCGCAGGCCGGCGGGCCGAGCATAGCAAATTTTCAGCAGAAAATTATGTCGTGTATTTTAAAAATTACTTTTGTAATTTAATTTTTATATTTGTACCTCCACAAACTTAAGCTCTTGAATATTTACAGGACTGACAAGTAGAGCTTTTTGAAAAGCATCACGAGGATCAGAAACTATCGTCGAAACATAACCAAGTATATAAGGAGTAATACCCGGCAAATGAACTTCGGTACCTATATCTAAAGTAAAATCTCTAGGCAAAGTCATTTCAAAATTTCCACCACCGCGTCCAACAATTTGCATAAAAGTATCCTTTCCTTTGATTACTACTTCTATTTTTTCTCCTGGATTCGAGAATAAAATAACTTTTGATGAATTCGTATCAGCTTCAGTAATGCGTCCAACGGGAACATTTCCTAAAGCAAAAACTGTATCTCCTACTTTTACTCCTTGGTTTATACCTGTATCGATAACAAGCGTGTCGTAAGGAGATTGATTTGGTTTAGACAATATTGCAGCTAAAACTGAATTAATTTTTTCTATCTTTCTACCCATCATTTCTTTTAATTTATTATTCTCATCTAAAACAATTCCATAATTTGAAACTCGAGCAAACATCTCGTCGAGTTGAGCTTGAAGCTCTTCATTTTTTATAACAAGCATTTTTTTATTTTTAAAATAATCACCGGTACTGGAAAGTTTCTCACCAATATTATTTCCTAAAACAATCACCGGCCTAAAAATAAAACTAACAGTGTAAGACAAACCATTAAAAATATTTGATCTAAAATAAAAACAAATTAGAAAAAAAACTACAAAAACTGCAGTAACAAAAAATTTCTTTCTTTTATTTTTTCTATCTAGGAGGTAACTCATCTTGATTACCGATTAGAGCTTCACGATAAGATTCTAAATCATCCAATATAACTCCTGTTCCGCGAGCCACAGCGGAAAGAGGATCATCGATGACATAAACAGGAATTTTCAAAATATCTTGAAGAAGCTGGTCGAGACCAGTTAACAATGCTCCGCCACCAGAAAGAGTAATACCTTTATGCATAACATCCGAAAGGATTTCAGGCGGTGTTGTTTCTAAAACATCCTTAACTCCTTCCACTAATTCTTTAATAGACAATGAAATAGCTTCGCGGATATCAGAATCAGTCACCACAACTTCTCTTGGAAGTCCTGTTAGTAAATCTCGTCCACGAACTTCTGTTTCCATATATTCAACCGGAATAACTGAACCAATAGCTATTTTTACAGCTTCAGCTGTTTTCTCACCGATTAAAATCTTAAACTCATCACGCATATAAGTGATGATGTCATTATTCAATCTATCTCCCGCTATTTTCAAATTTTTTGATTTTACGATACCTCCCAAAGAAATCACTGCGATATCTGTAGTTCCTCCCCCGATATCAATAATCATCGAACCGACAGGTTCTCTGGTAGGTAGACGTATACCGATAGCAGCTGCCATAGGTTCTTCGACAAGATAAACTTCGCGCGCACCAGCACTACGAGCTGCATCATACACAGCGCGAGTCTCGACATTTGTTGTGCCGGATGGCACACCCACCACCACTCTCGGTCGCGCCATTTTCTTAGAAATTTTATCAGCTTTATTTATGAAATAAGAAAGCATTTCTTCAGTAACTTCGAAATCAGAAATGACACCATCGACAAGCGGACGAATGGCTTTGATGTGTCCTGGAGTACGGCCAAGCATTTCTTTCGCTTGCATACCGACAGCTAAAATCTGATTTGTCTTTTGGTTGACTGCTACCACGGAAGGCTCATTGATCACAATGCCGTGACCCTTCAAATACACTAAAGTATTAGCAGTACCCAAGTCTATACCGATATCATTTGAAATTAATTTGTAAAATTTTTTAAACATTTTTTTTAATTCTTTTCGGAAACAATTTTTAGCAATTCTTCTAAAGAAACAATTTTTCCTTTTTCTTCTGTACGCTTTTTTAATTCTATTCCCCCAGCAGTGATACTTCTTTCAGAAACAACGGCTCGATAAGGCATGCCAAGCAAATCCGCATCAGCAAATTTTTCCCCAGCAGAGTTTTCTAAACGATCATCAAAAAGAACTTCTACACCTGCTTCATTTAATTGTTCGTAGATCATATTTGCCTGTGCTGTAACTTTCTCGCTATCTCCTAAAGCCAATAAATGAACCTTAAAAGGAGCTATTTCTTCCGGCCAGATTATACCTTTGTCATCAGACAATGCCTCAACAACAGTGCCCATAAGGCGACTCACGCCAATACCATACGCACCCATAAATACAGGGTTACTTTCCCCTGTTTCGTTCATAAAATTAAGGTTCAAAGGTTCAGAATAACGTTTACCATATGTAAATATATTTCCAACTTCAATCGCTTTATGTTCCACTAAATTCTCACGCTTTAATCCAAGTGATGTTAAAACATCATCATTCAGAACTTCTTTATTTACAGCTATTCCCTTATTCTCATCTAAATAAATCAAATCCTCACCGACAGAAGTGATAGTTTGAAACTCATGAGAATATTTTGAAAACATTCCACCAGACGCAAATACGATATATGTAATGTGTCCCAAGCCTACTCTCTTGTAAACATTCATGTACGCTACTTTTGATTTTTCATAAAACTCATCATGTTCTTTTTCATCTTTACAAAAAGAATACATGTCTTTCATTAAAAATTCTCTTCCTCGCAATATTCCTGCTTTTGCTCGAAGTTCATTTCTAAATTTTGTTTGAAATTGATAAGCAAACATTGGAAGATCTCGATATGAAGAAATAAAATTAGTCATCATGTTTGTAATAGGTTCTTCATGAGTACATCCAAGTCCAAGCTCTGTATCATTTTTTAATTTTGTTTTAAACCATACATCCACCACATCATCGTCCCATCTGCCTGTTTTTTTCCAAATTTCTGGATCTTGAAGTGCTGTCATAGAAACCTCTTGGCCACCAATAGCATTCATCTCTTCACGAATTATCTTTTCAATTTTTTTAAGAGTTCGTAAACCTAAGGGTAAATAAGTATAAACTCCAGCCATTTCTTTGTGAATAAATCCTCCGCGAATCAAAAGCTCTGCGTTCTTGGAAGCCTCATCAGCTGGGTTTTCTTTCTTAGTTTTTGTGAAAAGTTTAGATTGTCTCATGGGACTCATCTTAACCGAAAAAAGCCTTTTAGTCAAAGTTGGGAAATTTGCAAAGATTGGGCCTTTCTGCTAGAATATCTGACATGCAAAAAATAGAAAATAATGAGGCAATAATAGAACAAATGTTTCAGGCCGGCGCACATTACGGCTACTCTAAAACAAGAAGGCACCCAAGTCTTTCTTCTTATATTTATGCTACTAAAAACAGAACAGACATCATAGATCTTGAAAAAACAAACGTTATGTTAAATGAAGCATCTGAGTTCATTAAGAGTCTCGGTGCTCGCAACAAAGTTGTTCTTTTTGTCGGTACAAAACCAGAAGCTCGCGAAGCAATAAAAAATGCAGCTGAATCATTAAATATGCCTTATGTTATCGAACGCTGGATCGGAGGTACTTTAAGTAATTTCGTAGAAATCAAAAAAAGAATCAACGAACTTGAAAATTACCGCAAAGAAAGTGTAGAAGGCGGACTCGACAAATATACAAAAAAAGAAAGAGTTGTCATGGCCAAGAAAATGGAAAGACTTTCAAAATACTACTCTGGCTTAATCGGTCTTAAAAAAGCTCCTGATGCAATGTTTATCATTGATGCTAAGGCAGAACACATTGCCGCGACTGAAGCTAGAAAATCAAATGTTCCTGTTGTTTCCCTTGTAAATTCTGATTCAAACATAAAAACTCTCGACTACCCTATCGTTGGAAACGATGCATCAATACCATCCATTAAACTATTTACTACTGCTATCGTTAACGCTTACAAGGCTGGCCAGATGTCTGTGCCTACCAAGGAAGCCTAATAAAAAAATATGTCATCACCAATAACAACTGAGTTAATAAAGGAACTTAGAGATGCGACTGGCATCTCTGTAATGCAATGTAAGCGCGCTCTTGAAGAAGCTGAAGGAGATATGAATAAAGCTCTCGCTATTCTAAAAAAGACTAGTTCTGATATTGCGCTTAAAAAAGCAGACCGTACAGCTGCAGACGGCGCAGTCACAGTCAAAACAGATACCAATAAAGCTGTATTGATAGCTCTTCATTGTGAGACAGACTTCGTTTCCAGAAACGAAGACTTTACTTCCCTTTTATCCAACCTAGCCGACATAGCAATAAAAGATGGAATTGAAAAAATGAAAGCAAGAGCAAAAGATTTAATCGACCCAATCATCCAGAAAACTGGAGAAAATATTCAACTTGGTGATTCATATTTAATCGAAGGACCTGTTATCGGTAATTATGTTCACAACAACAAATCAGCTGTCGTTGTAAGCTTGGAAGGAGGTACTGTAGAGCTCGCCAAGGATATCGCAATGCATATCGCAGCAATGAAACCAGAATATATTACATCAGATGAAATCAGTGAGGAAGCAAAGAAGATAATGGTTGAAATATTCGAAAAAGAAGTTGCAAACGTAGACAAGTCAGAAGACATAAAAAAGAAAATGTTGGACGGTAAAATAAATACTTATTTCAAAGAAAAAACCCTACTCGACCAACCTTTCATTAAAAACCCTGATCTAACAATCAGCAAGCTCCTAGAAAGTGCAAAAGCAAAAATCAAAGAAGTAAAGCGTTATTCTATATAAAAACAATGCAAATAATATTAATTTTATTCTTCGTATCACTTGCGGGAATCGCCTTCATGATCGGACGAAAATTAATTCTATCAAAAACACAGCAAGTTCCGACTGAAAATAATTTTCTGTTTGAAATACCAGACCATCGAGAAGTAAAACACATTGCCACTAAAAATATCAAAAAATATGGTTTTATATTTTTGGTTATTATAATTAGGTTGTATGTTAGAGTTTCGAATTCTATAAAAAGAAAAATCAATGAGTTATCCAGAAAAATACATAAAATAGTTACGAGAAATAAATTCGAAAAAAGCACCAGCCATAAAGAAGTTTCAAAATTCCTAAAAATGATATCAGACTACAAGCAAAAAATCAGTAAAATTAAGCACAAAATAGTGGAAGAAGAGAAAAATCAATCTTAAAAATAAGCTTGATAGAATAAGATAAATTTGATAGTATGTTTGAGTATTAGAGATTAGTTCATGTCCCCTTTTAATACATGCCGCCTTAGCTCAGTTGGTAGAGCAACACTTTTGTAAAGTGAAGGTCCTCGGTTCGAATCCGAGAGGCGGCTCCCGAAAAATAAAAAAACCTTCCATTTTTATGGAAGGTTTTTTGTTTACTGTTTTGATATTACACTTTTTCTTCTTCTTTAACTTTATATCTTATGTAATACAAAGCATTATGAACAAAAAGACTCAAAGTCTTTTTGTGTTCTGCGTAAATTACAGGTTCTTTGTTAGAAAAGAATTTTACTGAAACCGGCTCGATTTCACGTTCGATCATTTCAACCGGCAAAGCAATACCAGCATAATCTTCGTCATAAATAATTGCATCAGGCTTGGGATTTAATCTTGAAAAATTATTATAAAGAACATCCTCTAGCTCTTTTTTATTTTGAAGAATTTTAACTTTCGCAGCTGTTGATTTTAAAGTTTCAAAAATTGAAGTGAGTTCTTTTACTTTATCCGGAGGAAAAAATAAAAAGAAAGTTTCATCGGAAAACATGTTTTCTAGTTCCATTTCCATAGCTATGTGAGTTTAAGTGTGAATATATAAAGAAATTTGTCTAAGACAATTATATCACAATTTCCATAAAAAGCAAACTTATTTTGCAGTCTTTGTGGTTTTTACTGGTTTTAGTTCTTGAAGTTTAAAAGATTCTTTAATGCGTGATTCTAGAGCATCTACGCTTTGAAAGCTAGTTAGAAGCTCGTCATTGATCACTACTGCTGGGAGTTTTGTGTCTTGTATTTTATATATATCAAGCATGGCTTTCACTGCTGAAAGATCAGTAGAAAAATCAAAAGAATAAACTTTTAATTCTGGATACTTTTCACGTAATGTTGAAAGAACTATTCCCTGCTTCTCACATTCGCTACAATTTTGAGCAGTGGTATAAAAATAAAGTATGAAAGCTGATTTCACTCCGCAAGTGGAAGAAATCTTTTTGGCTAATAGGTAATCTTTTATTTCAAGCAAAGAGTAATATTTTTTTAAATAATTTACTTCATCTGTCGCTCCGAGATTTTGCTGGCTCCATTCAAGTTTATTTCCGAGATCATTTAGTTCACTAGAGAGCACTGAATCAGAAACATTCTTACAAGAAAGTTCTGAAAGAAGTGAAAATTGAGTTTCTGAAGAAAGAACATCAATAGATATATTATCCTGAATAGATTTCAATTGATTTAATTTTTTATCACTGAAATAATTACTGACATAAACAGCCGTCAGAAATAAGCCTAGAGTTATAAAGAAAACTATTACATATCTTTTCCAATCAAATTGTTGTTGCATTTTTTTATTTAGCCATCTTAACATCCCTTTCCAGGGTCCAACTCGACTCTCTAGACCTTATGGCATTAAAAAGTGCCTTAAGGATCCAAAATGGCGCAATTACGCTATAAATAATCATAAAGTAGAACATATCAAATGAAATACGCGGTTTACCTTCTACCATACTTTTCCCTACCAGAAGAGCTATCATGACTGAAGTATACAAAATAATTGAAACAAAAACTATGGTCTTCGTGTCGAAAAAAAAGAAATCGAAACCGGAACCTGAAAACGTATTATGTATACCAACTGCGTTAATTTGCACTATCTTGTGGAGGATAAAATTAATTAAATTATAAGCCAACATTATAAACAAAAAAACAGCCGACAAAACTGAAATCAAACCGGATGGTAAAGTAAAAAAAGCAAGCGTGCCAAATTCTTTCTTGAAAATAAGTCTCCTGTAATCTATCGCATTCCTAATAAAACCATATATCCATCGCAGTCTTTGACGATATAATTTTTTGACAGTATTAGGCGCAACAGTGTAAACATATGCATCTGGGCAATGCTCGATCTTGTAATGATTTTCTTGCATACGGAGAGCTATCTCCTGATCTTCGGTATTATGAGCATGTCGATAAGGTCCTAAATCATCGAAAACCTTTTTTCTAAAAATAGAAAAAGGTCCAGGAGTAACATGTATTCCGCCCAAGAAAGCCAGCATTTTTTTATTGTAAACACCCATGTGATATTCTGCTTTTTGTGCTCCTTGTAAAATATTTTTTGGATTATCTACGACAATAGAAGGGGCGACAGCCATCGTGTGCTTGTCGGAAAAATAAGTCATTATTCTTTTTAAAGCTTGCGAATCAACGAATGAGTCGGCATCTAAACACCCAACAAAGGGAGTTTCAACTTTTTCAAGACCTAGATTAAGAGCAGTGTATTTGCCACCATTTTCTTTGTGAAAAATTTTTATATTTTCATATCCTTCCCTTTTTGTGATTTCCTGAATTATCTGCCAAGTATTATCTTTACTGCCGTCATCGACAATAAATAAATGCAGCTTATCTTTCGGATAATCTAAATTTATAAGCGAATCAACGGTAGACTCTATTGTTTTTGATTCATTGTAACAAGGCACGATTACAGTAACTCCAGGATATTCGTTTAACTCTATAGAACCAGTTCGAATGAGAATATTTTTCTTCCTTTCTAAAAAGGTAATAAGAAAAAAAACCTGTACGTATACAGATAAAAAGGTGAAAACATAGACTATTCCCGAGAGCACATTCATAATTTAATTGTTTTATTATAACAAAAAAGCGCTTAAAAAGCAAAAATCCCTCCGACCTAAATCGGAGGGATTTTTATAAAAAATTACATCATACTTTCTCCTTTGTCTGCCATTTTATCCCCTGCTGTACAAGCACCACCCATACACTTGTGACACTTGCAACCGAAAACTTTCATAACTGCTGCAACACCTACAAGCACATAAATGATCGCCTCAATAGAAGGCATAGATCGGAAAATCATATGGACAAAATTCCATGCATCAGCCTTGCCTAAAAGCATTCCCAAGCCGATCAAACCCCAGTTTAATCCTCCGATGATTATTAAAACCTTAGCGACTATTTTCATACCACAGCCCTTCTTTGCACAACCTTCTTTACCACATTCTCCTTTACAATTTGCATGCATATCTTTTTTTAATAAATTAATTTATAAATATTCTACCCAAACGACTTTGTCGAGTAGATTTAGTATAAGTATACCATACCCAAAAAAAATGCTACAATAACGATATTAATAATTAATACAAAAATATGGAAAACAACGAAACAAATACAAATAGCAGTAGTGTTAGCAACAATAAAAACCAGTTTAATATAGCTGGAGCAATAATCGTAGCCGGAGTCCTAATCGCTGGGGCAATCTTAATTAAAAGTGGAACACCGACAGCTGTAGCACCCACCGACGGCACAGTACAAAACGTAGCTAATATAAAAATCAGACCTGTCTCAACCGATGAACATATTTTGGGAAATCCAAACGCAAAAGTAACAATCGTAGAATATTCTGATTCTGAATGTCCTTTCTGTAAAGTTTTCGATACAACAATGCACCAAGTATTAACAAAAGAAAATGGACAAGTGGCTTGGGTTTACAGACACTTCCCTATTGCTGAACTTCACCCTAAAGCATTTCATGAATCCGAAGCAATGGAATGTGCTTGGGAACAAGGTGGTAATAATACTTTCTGGAAATATGCGGACCAAATTTTCGCAAGAACAGAATCCAACAACAGACTCGACATCGCAGAACTTCCAAAAATCGCGTCTAACATCGGACTTGATTTAAATAAATTTAACACATGCCTAAGTTCTGGAAAATATTCCGATAAAGTTAAAGCTGATATGGCTGATGGAACTCAAGCTGGAGTCAACGGCACACCAAGCAGTTTCATCTTAGTAAATGGAAAAATAGTAGACACTATCCCCGGCGCCGAACCTCTCGAATCTGTCACAGCTAAGATTGATAGTTTGTTGAAATAGCCAAATAGACAAAATAAAAAATCCCGTACATTTATTTGTTCGGGATTTTTGTTTTGATTAAATACTTAATTATTTCTTTGCATCAAGGATTGAATCTGTCAAAATGATAACGAATAGAAAAAATCCAAAAATAACGCAAAACAAATGAAACGAACTAAACTCAGTATATAGTTCTACCCCATTAATGGATAATGCTATTGACAACATTACTAAAATAAGAATCTTAGAATTTTTCATTTTATTTATATTTTAATTGTTAGAAAATAATTGATTATTTAAGAACACACAAAAATTTGCGGGCTCAAGACAATCAACTATTTAAACAAAAAAACCTTATTTCGAAGAGCCAATTAACTTACTAAAGTGTATCATATATTGTAGCAAAAGTCAAGAATAAAAAGCCTTACAAAGTAAGGCTTTTTATTAATCTTCTTATTAAAACTTATTAATCAAAGTAGTTTTTAAGTCTTGAAATCTTTTCATTCTGGCGAAGTTTTTCATGCACTTTTGCTTCGATCTGACGAATACGTTCACGAGTAACATTGAACTCCTCTCCTACTCTCTCCAGAGTATGCTGTATACCGTCGAGCAAACCATAACGCATTTCAAGAATTTTTCTTTCTTTTGGATTAAGCTCATCTAGCACTTCACGAATCTGATCAGAAAGAATTCTACGAGAAGATTCTTGATCGGGACGCAAAATCTTATCATCCGGAATAAAGTTTTCAAGAGTTGATTTATCATCGTCATCACCGACTGGCTGTTCGAGAGAAATGGTCTCCTGACTAATATTTTCAATGACGTGAATCTTTTCGACAGTGATACCCATTTCTGTCGCTATCTCTTCAGCTAGAGGCTCACGGCCCAAATCCTGACTAAGCCTGCGGTGCACCTGCTTGTATTTAGAAATAGTTTCAACCATGTGCACTGGAATTCTGATAGTTCTAGATTGATCAGCCAAAGCACGAGTGATAGACTGGCGAATCCACCAAGTAGCATAAGTAGAGAATTTATAACCCTTAGTCCAATCAAACTTCTCAACTGCTTTGAAAAGTCCCAAGTTTCCTTCCTGAATAAGATCTAGCAAGGTTAAGTCTGCACTTCTACCGACATACTTTTTCGCAATAGAAACAACAAGACGAAGGTTTGCACGAGCTAATAAATTCTTCGCTTCCAAGTCACCTTTTTCAATGCGCTTCGCAAGATCTTTTTCATCACTCGCATAAATCAGCGGATACTGGCCTATTTCTTTCAAATACATCTGAATAGAATCATGAAGGCTGGATTTATTTAAATCCTTATCGTTGACATCAAGATCAAGATTGAGTAAGTTTCCTCCTTCCAACACATCAATACCGGCAACTCCTAATTTTTCATAAAGATCATCTAGAAAGAGAATATTGTTTTCAATATCAGGAAAAGTTTTTAATATCTCGTCATATGTTATGAAACCTCTCTTACGTCCTTTCTCTAAAAGCTCATCGGAAAGACGAGCAAGTTCTTTTGCTTTCTTTTCTGCAGCGGTTAATTTAACTTCTTTTACCTTTTCTATTTTTTCTACTTTTTTCACTACTGGTTTCTTTGCAATCTTCTTTACCACTTTCTTTACTGTTTTTTTGATGGCCTTTCCGCCTCCTCGGCGGATCGCCGTTGAGGCGATTTTCTTTTTCTTATCTATTTTTTTGTTTTTTGTTTTTTTCTTCATGTTTTTTTATTTATTAGAACGACCGCTTTTAATATCTTGTATTTTATTTACTATTTCATTTATTTCTTTAAAAATTTGAGTTGCTTTATCTAAATCTTTTTTCTCTTCCGCTATATGCAATTCACGTCTTTTTTTAAACAACTCTTCTTCTAAATATTCTTCTTTTAAATTACTCAACAATTCTCGAACATCTTTTTCTAAATTTATATCTTCTCCATAAAATACTTCAGCTTCAAAAATAAAATCTTCTGCGCTGTCTTTTACTTTTTCTAAAATATCACCTTCTGTTGTATTTAAAATTTTAGCAAGTTCTTCTAATGTTTTTCCGACATTAATCGCTTGTTTTGAAAGAGTTTTCTGCCAAAGAATAATTCCCAACAATCTGCGCTCAATATAATCTTTTCTAAAAACTTTATTCTCTATATTTTTAATCTCTTTTATCTCTTTCTTTTCAAACTTTATTTCTTGTTCTATTTTTTTTAAGTCATCTTTCAATGCATTTTCAGGAATACCTAATGCATCACTTATTTTCTTGATAAAATGAGCTTTTTCAATCGAACTTGAAAGTGCTTCCACATAAGGCAAGATCTTTTCTTTTATTACCCTTCCTGCCTTATGTGTATCACCCCCAGAACTTTTTATAACTTTGTCTAAAAGAAATTCTACTATATGCTTAGAATTCCTAATACTGGAACGCCACGCATCCGGACCTTCTTTTGAGATTAAATCTGCCGGATCAAAACCTTCCGGCATAGAAGCAACCTTCACATCCATACCTAAAGATAAAGCAATCTTACCAGCACGATCACAAGCGCTTAGCCCAGCCTTATCAGCATCAAAAGCCAATACAATATTATCAGACAATCTACGCACTAATCCTAAATTTGATACAACATTTTCTTTTGTAACAGTCGTATCTGAAAATGCTGTACCAGAAGCAGCAATGGTATTTTTGAATCCTGCTTGATGCGACAAAACCAAATCCATCTGACCTTCAACTAAAATAGAAAAATTATTCTTGCGAATTGATTCCTTTGCTTTGTCTAACCCATAAAGCACGGATGATTTGCTAAAAATTGGTGTATCAGTGCTATTTAAGTATTTAGCTGATTTACCATCATCAATAAACAATCTGCCTGAAAAAGCAATCACGCGTCCACTGGAATCAGAAATAGGAAACATAATGCGACCTCTAAATCTGTCATAAAAACCTTTTTCTGATTTTTTAGCGAGACCAGCTTTCTCTATTTCCATATCGGTAAAACCTTTTTTCTGCAGATGAAAATATAGCTCACGCCAGTCATTTTTTGCAAAACCAATTCTGAAATCTTTTATAGATTCATCTTTCAATCCTCTCAACTTTAGATACTCCAATGCTTCTTTATTTTTCAATAAATTATCCGAAAAATATTTAGTCGATTCATCCATCGCTCTGTATAATTTTTCTTTCTCACTCTCCTCTTTTGGATTGTAATTCTCAAGAGGAACTCCGGCTCGATCTGCAAGAAGTTTTAAAGCTCCCTTGAAATCTAAACCTTCAAATTCTTCCACGAAAGTAAATATGTCCCCTTTTGCACCACAACCGAAACAATAGTAATTTCCCCTGTCTGTCGACACGAAAAAGGACGGTGTCTTCTCGTTGTGAAAAGGACACCTACCTTTTAAGTTCGAGCCTACCCTAATAAGGGTCATATAGGAAGAGACTACTTCTTCGATTGAAAGCCTCTCCTTAATTTTTTGAACGGGAGAGTTCATATTTTTTATTCTTCTGCGATTGGAAGAACTGCTTGTTTATTGAAGCCAGTTCCAGCTGGAATTAATCGTCCAATAATAACGTTTTCTTTTAGTCCTCGTAATGAATCAACTCCGCCTTTGATAGCATTTTCAATAAGAACACGGTTTGTGTTTTGGAAAGATGCAGCTGAAAGCCAGCTCTTTGTACGTAGAGAAACTTCTGTAATACCCAATGCGACTATTTCTGCCTTGGCTTCTTTTCCTCCCTCTTTGGTTATTCTGATATTTTCTTCGATCAATGCACTGCTTTCTACTATGTCACCCGCTGAGAAATTTGTCTCGCCGGCATCTTTTATCTTTCTGCGTGAGAACATCTGGCGAATAATTATTTCAGTGTGCTTTCTGGAAATTGAGGCACTTTGAAGTTCATAAACTTTATTAATTTCCCGGATGATATATTCTTCAACTTGTTCCTTGCTTCCGAATTTAAATATTTCTGCAATATCCGCGGATCCATCAGTCAGAAGCTCACCTTTCTTAACTCTATCACCTGCTTTGACTATCGGTATTCTACGAAATGGAGCAGTATATTCTATTTCATTTGCCTTACCGTCAACTTTTGAATCAGAAAGAACTTTAATTGTTTTTTCTTTGTCATTCTTGCTCTTAACTTCAATAACTTCACCATCAGTTTCTGAAATTATTGCTGGATTCTTTGGGATTCTTCTTTCGAAAATTTCTTCAATACGAGGAAGACCTGTGGTGATATCTGTTCCTGCGACACCTCCGGCATGGAAGGTACGAAGTGTAAGCTGAGTACCCGGCTCACCGATAGCTTGAGCGGCGATAATACCGACAGCTTCTCCTAAATCAACTAAATGATTTCTTCCTAGATCCAATCCGTAACACATCTGACAAAGTCCGTGGACTGTTTTACATGTCAAAGGAGAGCGTACGAATACTTCAGTAAAGCCTGCACCTTCAATGTTGTATGCTTCTTCTTTGGTAACCAAGAATCCCTTTTTGTAAATAACTTTTCCATCTGCATCTTTCAAATCTCCCGCCAAAATACGTCCACGGATATTTTTTGACAAAGGAATTTCGATTCCGGAAATATTTTCACGAGTCACTGTTTTTCCATCTTTTGTTCCACAATCCTCTTCGGTAATAACAACATCCTGAGCAACATCCACCAATCTACGAGTTAAGTATCCAGCTTTAGCTGTGTTTAGGGCAGTATCGGAGGCACCCTTACGAGCACCGTGCGTAGTAACGAAATATTCGATTGGAGAAAGACCTTCTTGGTAACAAGGAATAATTGGGAATTCCAAAGTTTTTCCTTGGTTGTTCTGAATAAGTCCCTTCATACCGGTCATCTGACTGAGAGATGTCATGTTTCCTCTTGCTTTAGAGGTAAACAAGTCATAAGTGGAACCATTTTTATCAAGAGTACCAGGCAAGACTTTTTCCAATTCTTTCTTAACATGTGTCCAGATTTCAATAATCTTCTGATATTTTTCTTCTTCAGAAAGAAGACCATCGCTCCATTGAGAAATAACTTCTTCTTCTAATTTTTTACCGGCTGCAATAATTTTTGGTTTTTCAACTGGAACTTTAACATTATCCAAACCCCAAGTTGTACCGGAGACTGTCGAATATTTGAATCCGAAAGCTTTTATCTTGTCCAAGATTGAAGGAGTCTCATCTATTCCGTAATGCATGATAAGTTCATCAACTAGAGATGATATTCTTCCTTGGGTCATTTCATCATTGATATAAGAGAAATCACTTGGCAAAATACTATTGAAAAGAATTTTTCCTACAGATGTGTCAAAAAGTTCTTCGCCAAATTTTTTATATTTAGGAGTATCAGTTGCCAAGACTTTTATCTTTGCACGGAATCCTACTACGCCATATTCATAAGCTGTAACAGCGGCGTTTGGACTTGAGAAATATTTTCCTTCTCCTTTTTCTCCATCAACGTTTTTGGTCATCCAATAAGATCCTAGAACCATATCCTTACTTGGGTGCACGATCGGATCACCATTCTGTGGTTTCAACAAGTTTTTGTTTGCAGCCATTAATTCTTTTGCTTCCCATTGTGCTTCTTCTGAAAGAGGTACGTAAACAGCCATCTGGTCTCCGTCGAAGTCGGCATTGAAAGCCTGACAAACAAGTGGATGAACCTGAATAGCATTTCCTTCAATAAGGATAGGATTGAAAGCTTGAATACCTAAGCGGTGCAAAGTAGGTGCACGGTTCAAGAGAACATATTTTCCCTGAATAACTTCTTCAAGCATTGCCCAAACTTCTGGTGTGCGTTCCTCGATAAGCTTGTTTGCTCCGCGGATATTGAATGCTAATTCAGCCTGTAAAATTTTAGAAATTACGAATGGTCTGAAAAGTTCCAATGCCATATGTTTTGGCAATCCGCATTGATTAAGTTTGAGCTGAGGACCGACGACAATAACAGAACGTCCTGAGTAGTCCACGCGCTTACCAAGCAAGTTTTGACGGAAAAGACCTTGTTTTGATTTCAAGTTATCAGACAATGACTTAAGAGCTCTCTTTTGAGATTGACTCATAGCGACACTATCATTTTGCTTTGCGATAGAATTATCGATAAGCGCATCGACTGCTTCCTGAATTATTCTTTTTTCATTTCTAAGAATTACGTCTGGCGCGTTGATCTCTTTCAATTTCTTTAGACGGTTGTTTCTGTTTATAACTCGGCGATAAAGATCGTTCAAATCAGAAGTAGCATGTCTTCCTCCATCAAGAGCAACCATAGGGCGAAGCACTGGTGGAATAATTGGAATAACAGTAAGAAACATCCATTCTGGTCTTACTTTTGCATAAGTCATAGCGCGAATAAGAGAAAGTCTTTTTTGCAACTTTTCTTTTTCCACAGCACTTGCCTTTTCAATCATCGCTTCAGTGTGAACTTTAAGTTTGTTTAAATCTAAGTTTTTAAAGATAGAATAAATAGCTTCGGCACCGATATTTGCCTCAAAACAAGTACCGTATTTCAAAGAGTAATGATGGAAAGAAATTTCATTTAGAACTTTTCCTTCATAAATTTCTCCAATTTCTTTTTTGGTAGTAGAAAGCAAAGATTTCAATTTCTCACGAGTTTCATCATCGGCAGAATTTTTCAATTTAGCCTTATATTCTTTGTCTAGATTTTGAAGAATGTCTTCTTTTTCACTTTCATGAACTTTAGTGATGATATATCCAGCAAAGTAAATTACTTTTTCTAAATCAGAAACAGGTATATTAAGAAGTATACTCATTCTAGACGGCACTCCGCGCAAGAACCAGATATGAGAAACAGGTGTTGAAAGCTCGATATGCCCCATTCTTTCTCGGCGCACTATGGAGCGAGTAACTTCCACTCCACATTTTTCACAGATAATATCTTTGTAACGAATTCGGCGATATTTTCCACAGTAACATTCATAATCCTTTTCCGGACCGAATATTTTCTCGTCAAAAAGACCTCCGCGTTCAGATCTGCCTGTACGATAGTTTATAGTTTCAGGCTTGGTGACTTCTCCATAGGACCATTCCTTAATTTGCTCAGGAGATGCAAGCTTGAGTGTAATGTGATCAAATTCAGTTGTGTTTAAAGTTTTCATAATTATTATTTTAAAATATTAATTTTTTCCTTCTAAATCTTTATCTGAATATTTTTTCAAATCCACATCAAGAGCAAGACCTCTCAAATAATTGAGCATCACATTAAATGATGCGGGAGAATTTGGTTGTTTAATAGTCTCATTCTTAATAATCGAGTCAAAAGTAGCAGATCGACCAAGTATATCGTCAGACTTTATAGTAAGCATTTCTCGAAGTGCATAAGCGGCACCGTATCCTTCCAACGCCCAGACTTCCATTTCTCCGAATCTCTGTCCTCCGCCTTGAGCCTTTCCTCCCAATGGCTGCTGAGTAATCAATGAGTACGGACCAATCGAACGCATATGTATCTTATCTTCCACCATGTGGTGCAGTTTCAACATATACATATACCCAATCGCAACATCTTGTTCGAAAGCATCTCCAGTGCGTCCATCAAAAAGTTTTACCTTTCCTGTTTCTGGGAATCCAGCTTTCTTCAACTCTTCTTTCACTTCTTCATTTTTTGCTCCCAAGAAAGGCGGAACAATGGCTTGATAGCCCAAAGTATTAGCTGCCATACCTAAGTGTATTTCCAAAATCTGTCCCAAGTTCATACGAGAAGGAACACCAAGTGGAGAAAGAATAATATCCACAGGAGTACCATCTGCCATGTAAGGCATATCTTCTTCTGGAAGAATTGTCGAGATAACACCTTTGTTTCCGTGTCTTCCGGAAAGTTTATCACCGACTGAAATATTTCTAACCTGAGCGACTTCAATAACAATTTTCTTTATTATTCCTGCTTCAAGAGAGTGACCCATATCGCGAGAGAAAATTTTCACGCCAGTAATACGTCCACGCTTTCCGTGTTCCATTCTTAAAGATGCATCTTTCACATCACGAGCCTTTTCAGCAAAGATCGAACGAAGCAAACGCTCTTCTGGAGTTAATTCAGTCTCTCCTTTTGGAGTAATCTTACCCACCAAAATATCATTCTCGCGAACTTCTGCTCCAACACGAACAATACCGTCTTCGTCCAAATCTTTAAGTTTAAGTTCTCCGACATTCGGAATATCACGAGTTGTAATTTCGGGTCCAAGCTTTGTATCGCGAACTACACAAACGAATTCTTCAACGTAAATACTGGTAAATTTACTCTTCTTAACTAATCTTTCTGAAACAATAATAGCGTCTTCGTAATTAGCTCCAGACCAAGACAAGAATGCAACAAAAATATTTTGCCCGATAGAAACCTGACCATCAACAGTACTTGTCGTATCTGCTAAGACATCACCTTTCTTTATTTTATCACCCATATTTACAGCTGGACGCTGGTGGAATGCGGAAAAGTTGTTATTTCTCAAAAAGCTTACTAATTCATAAGTCTTTTCATTCTTTCCCTTAATAATTACTTTTTTAGAATCAACATAAGTAACAACACCGTCTTCTTCAGACAAAACTAATCTACCTGAATCACGTGAAGCTAATTCTTCAATACCAGTCGCAACTAAAGGTGCTTCCGGCAAAACACAAGGAACAGCTTGTTTCTGCATGTTTGATCCCATGAGTGCTCTGTTAGCATCGTTATGTTCCAAGAAAGGAATCATAGAAGTCGCAATAGAGAAAGCTTGGTTTGTCGCTACATCGATAAAGTCTACCTTGTCACGATCAATCAAACCTGGTTGAGTCTTGAGACGAGCTTCAACTTTTTCTTCTGTTATTTTTCCAGTTGCTTCGTCATAAGGAATACCAGCATGAGCAATGTTATATTTTTCTTCATCTAATGCATTTAAATAAACTACTTCACCAGTAATTTTTCCATTCTTAACTTTTATGTAAGGAGTTTCAATTATTCCGAAATCATTTATTTTAGAATAAGTAGAAAGGTGCACGATAAGACCGATGTTTGGACCTTCCGGAGTATGAATAGGACAAATTCTTCCGTAGTGTGAAGGGTGCACATCACGAACTTCTAGTCCGGCACGTTCACGAGTTAGACCTCCAGGACCGAGAGCGGAAAGTAATCGTATGTGTTCCATTTCAGCCAAGACATTTTCTTGGTTCATAAATTGAGACAATTGGTTGGTGGTAAAGAATTCTTTTATACGAGCCTGCATTGGGCGCTGATTGATGATATGAATAGGCAAAGCAGTGTCAACATCAATCGTAGACATTCTATCTTGAATATTTCTTTTGATCTGCATCATACCAGTGCGGATTTTTTGTTGAAGCATTTCACCAACGAAACGCACACGTCTCTGACCTAAGTGGTCAATATCGTCCGCCTTTGCACCGGGAGTATTATTTAAATCAATGATATTTGTAATCACTGTTACCAAATCTTCTTTAGATATTGTTCGGCGAGCAAGTTCAGTCTCCTCCATTGATTTTTCAAAGCGACCATTGAACCTGAAACGTCCAACAGGAGAAAGGTCGTATCTTTCTGAGGTAAATAAAGAATTTATAAATTCTTTTGCATTATCAGCTGTCGCCATGTCACCATCTCTCAAGCGTTTATATATATCAATATAGGCATCATTTAAAGATTTAGCTGGATCTTTTGCTAAACATGCATTAATAGCTTCAGTCCAGGTTTGGTTTTTACCAAAAGCTTTTAGAATTTCTTCGTTGGTATGGTAACCCATTGCGCGCAAAAGAGCAGTAGCTGGAAACTTTCTCTTCTTGTCCATTCTTATATAAATCGCACCATCAGCTTCAGATTCTATTTCAATCCAAACTCCGCGTGCGGGAATTATTTTTGCACCAAAATATCTTTTGCCTTTGCTTTCAGATTCTGTAAAGAAAACGCCGAAAGAACGCGCAAGCTGTGGCACTATGACGCGTTCGACTCCATTTATTATGAAAGTTCCATGATTTGTCATCAAGGGAAGCTCTGACATGAAAATTTCCTGTTCCTTGATAGTTCCTAAAACTTTATTTGTCAGTTTTACGCGCGCCTTAAGAAGCCCTTCGTATGAGAGTTTATTTACTTTCGCATAATTTTCATCGCACTTCGGCTCGCCTAGAGAGAAAGATAAAAATTCCAATTGAAATTTCTTTCCAGAATAATCTGCTATTGGAGAAAATTCCTTGAAAACTTCTTTGATTCCGTTTTCGACTAGCCACTTAAAAGATTTTACTTGTGTTTCGATCAAGTTAGGAAAGTCCACGAGGGCTTTCTTGTGTCTTGAGAAATACTTCTTCGGACGCTTCACTTCTGTTTGCATGCGTTTATAAAATTCCGAAAAATAAAAACAAAGGGACCAAAATTTCCTGTTTAAAGACAGGAATAATATTTGTTGGCCTATTATTTATTTAGTTCGGACACTGATTATTAATGCCTATAAGGCTCTTGTAATAAAAACAGATTGGAGTACATCCGAAACTCAATCGATCAATCCCCTACAGTATACTCGAAATGATTCTTTTGTCAAATTCAAACAAAAAAGCCCTGCAACTTTAATATTAGTTGCAGGGCTTTTAGATAAAATGTTTAACATTCATGCTCCGAAATTTGTCCGGGGTTTTCAATAAGGGGTTGCACAGGTTCAGAATCACCATCAATAGCATCGCGAAGCATGTTGTAGCAATCAAGCAATACTGGCTTAGATTCTAATTTAAACGCTTCACTTCCTCCTCTCAATGCATTATTCCAATCTTTTAAACTACGAAATTCATAATTAGGGACATTCTCGATAATTCCCCCGCTGTTTTTAGGAAATGAATGAGTTTTTGTTACACTTATGGAAATAATTTTATTGCTTAATTTACTTTCTTCTGGTCCACTTAATGTGTTTACCAGGAATTTGCTCGCGGAGATCATAATTGCTTTCATAAGATTGGAGTTTAAGTGTTAAACATTTATTGGGCTATAAATAAAGAACTTATGAAAGTAATGATAGCATAATCACCTTAATTTGTCAAATTATAAAGTCTGCTGTAAAAAACTATCGGACATTATTTTTTAATAATGTCCGATATAACTTATCTATCTGCTTTTAATTAGAACAACCCATCAACTTATTAGCTTGTTTTATGGTACTAGCATACCAAAGACCTGTCGGATTTTTAATATTAGCCGGAGTTAAAATCTCAGCTTTATATTTAGCTTGGAAATCCCTTACTGCTTTATCTGTAGCCACTCCAAAATATTTGACTGATGTGACACTGAATAAACCTTGATCTTTCAGAAATGCCTGCACTTTCAAAACTTCAACATCATTAGAACCTTTCTTAAGATTTTTTGTAAAATAAGGACAAGTAACTGAAGGTTGAGTTGTAGGTTGTACAACCACCACTGGCTTTTTTACAAACAAATCATTAATGAATTTTCTGGTCTTTGTACTGACAAAACCGAGTTCTGATTTAAGACTATAGGTATTTTGAAAACTAATCAAAGCTTTTTGCGTCAGACCAGCAAAAATATTTGTTTCCTTGCCGAACGAACCTACGCCAGCTCTGGCAACATAAAAATTATTTAGATTTAAAAATTTCTGCAAAACATTTACATCTTTATCGATAGAACCGAGACGGAGAGTTTTTGTTAAAAGACTGATAGCTGGTTTTAAAACAATCGATCCGCCACCAGATGTAACTTGTGTTGTTCCCCCAGTTGTAATATTTTGATTTAGACAAGCCTGGCCAGTAACGGGACTAAATAATGTAACCAGTGTACAACCAACTGGATTTGTAATAGTTTGACAAGCTTGACCTGTGATAGGACTAAACAAAGTAACTAAAGTACAGCCAACTGGATTTGTTGAAACAGTCGGTGGTGTTATTATTGGTGGAGTATAAGAACCACCCCCGCCTCCTCCACCGCCACCTCCGACAATAACACAGCTTTGAGTTAAGACAGGACTGCCACCGGTACACCCAGATGGAGATGAAGAAATAATGGTTCTAGATTGCGAACCACCTGAACAACTACTAAAACTGGAGTATGTCCAAGAAGTACAAGTTACAGCTCCCCTTGTGCTGATTGGTCGCCAATCTGTATTTATTTTAAAATTAGAAGATCCACACGAACTTGTATTCAAACAATTAAAACTTATTTTACTACTATCAGAAACAATAGTCGCATAACCTGAAAAATCTCCACTAGAATTAATCGTTACTCCAGTAAAATTTATCCAGCCTAATTTTTCCCCCCAAGCATTGCCACCTAAAGTTCCCTCTCCGTCATTTGTCACATGCCCCGTAGCGGTACCATTGGCATTTAAATTTATCCAGCCATATCTTTCATTCCAAGCATAACCTGTCAGTCCGACATCTGTAACGTGCACATTTCCGTTGGCAATCAAACCAAAATTAACCCAGCCGATATTCTCGCCCCAGGCATATTTAGAAGTGGAATCAATTGTTCCATCAGTATTAGAAGCAAAAAGATAATTAGGTATTAATATGCCCAAAGTAAAAATAAAACATATTAGAATTAATAAAGAATTATTTTTTGGCATAAAAACTTAACTATACCGCAAACCCTAAGAAATTATTTCTTGGCTGGTTTTACTGGTGTTGTAGCTGTACTTTCGATTGTAGGAGCTATTGTACTAGCAGTTTGCTGGGTAGAAAGTGGTGCAGCTTCTATGATTTTGTTTGTTGAAGGGCGGTATAAGAATGCTTTTTTAGCAGCGTAATAAATAAGGACTTTGTCACCATTTAATGCATTAGCAAAAAATGGTTCTGCTGATAACTTTTCTTTGTCTTGAATAGTTGCGACAGCTGGAGACTCGCCTGTTGGAAGTAAAATTAATTTACTAACTGTAGCTACAAGGTCAGCTGTTTCTTTTTTTGCAACAGCGTTAGGATCTCTAGTTACTTGTTTATATTGACGGTAATAATAAAACGCACCGCCATAACCAACTAAAAGAATAATGACTGCTACTAATGCTATTAATGTTTTTTTGTTTAAATATTGCATATATTTTAAATTATTTTTAATGTTACTAATATTATCATATTTCTAATTATGGAGCCACCGGTGCTGGGTCTACACAAGTGTTTGTCACAGAGTCAAGCACTTGAGGATCGGCACAAGTAACTGTTGGGGTTGGATCTGGGGTTGGAGTAGGGTCTGGAGTTGGTGCTGGATCTACACATGTGTTTGTTGTTGTATCCAACACCTGAGGTGAAGTACACACAGGAGGAGTTGTGGTTCCCGTTCCTGTACCATCTGGACCTGTCAAACCTGTTCCTGTACCACCAGAACTACCTGAACCAGTACTTCCACTACCTGTTGAACCTCCAGCACCAGCTGTCTGATTTTGTAGAAGCTGATCAAGCTGTGCTTTGGTAATACATGTTTCATTACCTGTATCCCCTACACATAATGTCTTTTGGTGAGAAGTGTTAGTGAATATTTCATCAAAGTATCCACGAATAGCTGTGACACGAGCTGTAATAAAGTCAGTCAAAACTTTTGTACCAGCAGTAACTTTCGCATTTAATATTGCAATAGGATTATGCGCAACTTCTGCTTGAACATCAGCGACAAGAGTTGTGAGACCTTCAGTGGTTGAAATGTCACCAAGCAATACTTGCTGTTCATTCACAGAAAACTGTCCTTGTGAATATGTATTTTTTATAAACATCACAACTTGATTGCTACCGGTTCCATCAAATGAAGTTAGAGCTTGACCAACAATCATACCGTTTCCAGTCGCCTTCATTGCTACTCCAGGTGTTGATGAACTAGTCAAATAATCACCAGCAACAATCGTTCCATTCTCTACAGATACATTGACAGGTACGCGTCCAGACAAAGCTAAGAACACAGGTGTCGGACCATCACCAATCACTGGTGCTTTATCTCCAAGCACTAAGCCGGGTTCTGTTGAAACAACTCCCATCAAACTAGGATCATAAGCTGAAGTAGATTTCTTTACTCCGGCACCCAAAGTTGAATCCATTGTTACGACAGTGCCAGGTGATACATTGGTATCATTTGTATAATATATTTCCGCTAAGTCCGCTCCGCCATAACCAACACAATGATATGACCAAGCAGAGGCGGTTATATCTGCTGGAAAGGTTATTTTCATATTAGTTGTTGTTTCTGTCATGTAAGCTCCGGGACTGGTACGCAAAATAAGTGCTGCTGCAGCATTCTCTGGAGAAAATGTACAAAATGGTGCATTAGCAAAAGCATGACTAAAAGTAATACCCACAAAAGTATGCGAAGTAGTTGAAGAAGTAACGACACCAGCAAAATCAGTAGAACCAGTTGAAACCGTGGCAGTACCAGCACTTTGGAGTTGTGTCGGTATTGTGCCTGCTGTTAATATATGTCCAGTCATTCTTATGCCTCCAGTAGTCGTACCAGCACCAGCTGTAATATTTACCGCAGTTGTCACGGTTGCTGTACCTGATGTATTACCAATAGTAATAGTCTGAGCGACTGCATTATTACCAATACCCAATACTCCAGTACCTTGGGTTTGAATACTCAATCCTCCTGTTCCTGCTTGCAAAGTCAAAGCACTGGTACTATTTGTCGAACCTAAAGTAACTGTCTGTACAGCACCGCCATTCGCAATGTTTACAGTTCTTGCTTGCGCTCCTGTTCCTATTGCTATAGTTCCTGTTCCAGAATCAAGAGTCAAAGCAGAAGTACCAGTTTGATTACCAATACTGATATTATGAGCAATAGCATTAGTGCCTATATTAATAGCTCCTGTACCAGAATTAAAAGTAAGAGCGGAGACACCGGTACCGTTTCCAATAGTTATCGACTGATCTACTGCATTAGCATTAACTGAAGCAACACCAGTAAGTGCACCTGCAGTTGTAACATTCAATCCACCACTTGAAATCAAACTAAATGTTCCGGTAGAATTACCGATAGCAGTATTCGAAGTTCCTGTTATGTTAAGATTTGCAGTTCCACCAGTTATAGTAAGTCCAGCACTACCTGTCAACAATCCGGCAGAAGTAATAGTACCGGTACCGGTGGTTGAAATATTACTTGATGTCGTCGCACCTCGTCCAGTGACAGAAGCAAGAGTGTCAGCTTCAGAGGTAAGGTATGTGCTCGTATCAACAGAAAGAGTTCCATCTCCACCACTTGTTTTTACAAATCCATTAGAAGTCAAATTGGAAAGCTTAGCGATATTTTGAGTTGTGTTTACTGTGACAGTATTAACTGATCTTGTAAGTCCAGTAGAAAAAGTAAGCGGTACTTCATATGCACCGGTATTAGTGAACGCAGCAGTTCCCAGTGTTCCACCTGTAGCGATGTTGAGTGTTGATCCGTCTGTACCTGCAAAAGTAAGCGTATTTGAAGAAGTTAGAGTTTTACCGTCGGCAATGGTCAGTGTCGAACCTGTTGCCGGCGCAGTGATAGCAACTTTGTTTACCGAAGCGACTCCTGTAAGAGCGCCAGCAGAAGAAACTTTCAATCCAGTTGAAGAAAGAGAAAATGTATCTAATGCAGAACCGATAGAGATAGTATCAGCAGTAGTATTGTTTGTTCCAATGTTTAT
The DNA here is from genome assembly GCA_023267435.1 of Candidatus Nomurabacteria bacterium. GTDB lineage: Bacteria > Patescibacteriota > Minisyncoccia > Phycocordibacterales > UBA9973 > UBA9973. The sequence continues at coordinate 19,017 of JAHFNH010000005.1, read as the reverse complement.
CGCATCACCGGCTGTACCTGTACCGATGTTGATGGTCTTAGCATTATTACTGGTACCTAAATTAACTGTACCGGTAGTAGTAGAATCCAAAGTCAAAGCATTTGCACCAGATGAATTAATTGTAAAAGCAGTGTTTGTATTAATTATTCCACCATTCACAGACAAAGTTCCAGCTGTGACAACGTTTCCTGTCGCACCATCAACAGAAAACTTATTACTACCAGGTGTGCCATTACCAATAGTAAATGTTGATCCCGGAGCATTATCTCCTATTCCCAATCTCTTACTACTATTATTCCAAAATAGATTTGTATTATCTTGAGTTGTTAAGCCATCTGTCCCACCAAAAGATAATGAACCTGCTGTAAATGATCCAGCAGTAGGAGCAGCAATATTAGCTTCGATACTTCCAGTTATCGCGTCTGAACCTTTTTCAATAATACCTAAAGGCATTGAATAATTTGGAGCTGCTGGTTTTGTGATTGTGAGTGCCCCAGCAGTAGTTGCTGACAAATAAATAGTGTCTCCAGTCGTGAATGATGAAGTATCCAAATCAGGAATTAGTCCCTTAAGTGTAGCGTATCCATAAGATCCGTCTGTGATATCGGCTGTCGTAATACCAGCGACTTGAGAAGTTGATAAGCTATCTGCTTTAGCTAAGGCGACAGTTGGAAATGTTCCATCTGTACCATTTAAGTAAACCGCCTTACCAGCAGAGATTGTTACTCCAGTTGTATTTTTTACGCGTAACCATAACTGTCTGCCAATATTCATTCTAATACCATTGACATCGTTGTAATACGCTAAAGCATGATCTGTGGAATCATAAAATACTCTACCCTCTGCGTACGCAGGCAAACTAGTACTGGTGTAATCAATATAATTTGGAATTGTCAGTGAACCGTTTACAGTCGCTACGGTACCCGTCTTACCAATCGATACACTCGTTGCATTCGTCGTACCGAGATTAAGTGCAGTAGCTGAATCAAGAGTTAAAGCTCCGGAACTTGTAGACCAAGTTGAAGCTGCGCCTGCAGTGAAAGTTAATGCTCCGCCTGAAATAAATGATGATGCTGATGTTGGAGTTAAATTAACTGCGCCGGCGCCAGAGATTGCTAAGGCACCGCTAGTTAGATTTATGGATTGGCCGGCGTCATACGCAGATTGCAAAGTAACCGTGCCACCTGTCGTATCGCAATCTTTCCATCCGGCATTTTCATAACAGCGGAATTTATTATCAAAAGTATTGTAATACATATATCCTTCTGCGCCTCCTGCCGGATCACTGGTTGATGATTTAACATCGAGAGCTAAATAATCTGGTGTGGTTGAACCTGCACCACCAGCACCGATTTGTACAACAGAAGTACCAGCACCAGCTGGCTGAAGAGAAATACCACCGGATGTAGTTGAGAAAGCTGAAGCTGCACCAGCAGTGAGACTTATTGCACCACCAGCAGTGAGACTAATATTTCCAGCACCAGTATCTGTAACACTTAAATTTTTACCAGCTAATGCTATGGAAGTATTTGCATCAAGAGTCAAGGCATCTTTAAGTTCTGAAAAATCTAGAACATTACCTAAACTTGAAGCAATTGTTGCCCATTTCACACCTGTCGCTTGTGTTGAATCAACTGTTAAGACAGTTCCATTCGTTCCACCGACTGGCAATCTTGCAGTGCTATTCACACCATTACCTAGAATCAAATCTCCTTTTGCTGTCACTGGCGACAAAGCATTAAATGAACTCGAAGCAGTAGTCTGTCCTGTACCACCTTGAGCGATGGCAACAGTACCGGTTGAAGTTAGATTTTTAGAAGCATCAGTAAATACTGCCTTAGAAGCAGTTAAACCAGTAAGATTTACAGAACCAGTAAGATTTACAGAACCAGTAAGATTTACAGAACCAGTAAGATTGCCGATATTTGTGGAACCAGTACCAGTTGAATTTAGATTAATCGGACCGCCAACCAAAGATAAACTATTCGCACCTGTATCGATAACACTCACACCTAAACCGGACAAGTTTAACGCACCAGATGTTGCAGTTAAGTTTAAGGCGCCAGTTGTTTGTGTTAAACCATTCGATGCTGTCAAAGTTTGAGTTGAAGTTAAAGAACCGTTGTTTGTTGTTGTCACACCTGTCTTTCCTATCGACACACTAGTAGCATTTGTAGTACCGAAATTAAGCGCAGCTGCTGAATCAAGAGTTAAAGCTCCGGAAGAAGTGGACCAGGTTGAAGCTGCACCGGCAGTGAAAGTAAGAGCGCCGGCAGAAGTGAATGAAGATGCACCAGTTGGTGTCAGAAGCACTGATCCTGTACCAGACGCTGTGAAATTTCCAGAAGAAAGAATTAAAGCAAGATTAGTAGACGAAGCGGTTGTAATGGTTGGATTGCTTGTATATGCTTGTTGCAAAGTTGTCGCACTAGCGACTGACGCACCGCAATCTTGCCAACCGCTACCCTCATAACAACGGAAAGAACTTAAGGCCTCATTGAAATACATGTCACCATTATCTCCAGCTGGATCTGATACTCCACTGGCTAGACTCTTAATATCCAAAGAAAGCAAATCTGGCGTAGCTGAAGGAACACCATCGGAACCAATATGAACACCACCGGTCGCTGAACCATTTGCATGTAAAACTAAATCACCATTTGATGTTCCCCAATCTGAAGCTGCGCCGGCAGTGAAAGTAAGAGCGCCAGCAGAAGTGAATGAAGATGCAGATGTTGGAGTTAGATTTACTGCGCCAGCGCCAGTGACAGTAAATTGATCAGTTGTATTTAGAGTTAGAGCTATATCCGTACCAGAAGTAGAGATAGATGAACCATTACCATAAACATTTTGCAAATCTAAACCGCTTCCATTGTCAGCACAGTTGGCCCAAGAAGCTCCTATATAACAGCGATATTTATTGCTGACAGTGTTGTAATACATTCCACCAATAGTTCCAGAAACTGGATCAGTATTTCCAGCATCAAGTACGAGCATATCGGGAGTCGCCTTGGCAGTTGATGTGCCAATTTGAACAGCTGAAGATATGCCAGTGCCAGCTGGTTGGAAAGTAATGGAACCAGCCGTAGTTGAGAAACTAGATGCTGCACCGCCGATCAAAGTAAGTCCTGTTCCACTTGTAATACCAATAGCACCAGCAGAATTATTTCCAATACTGATTGAACCAGTCGATGTACCTGTATTTATATTTGTATTATTATTGCTACTTGCATTTAAATTAACATCAGCACCAGTCACAGCTAGTCCAGCATTTGCTGTCAATAATCCAGCTGAAGTAACTGCCCCTGTTCCACTGGTATAAATATTTCCAGAAGTTGTAATATTGTCCCCCGCAGTTGTTGGAGAAACAGTTGTGGCCACTCTCTGCCATACACCCGTCGGCTGGACCCAAGATAAAACTCCTGCACCATTTGTAGTTAAAGCATCACCGATCCCACCATCAGTATTTGGAAGTGTATAAGTCGTAGAACCAGCTGCTACATTCGTAGTAAAACCGACAAAACCAGAAGTTGAACCGGATAATCTAAGTTCACCTTTTACATCAAGAGCAGATCCTGGAGCTGTCGTGCCAATCCCCACTAACGGATTACCTAATCCATCGTCTGTAATTCTCATTCTTTCATCGGCTGAAGTTGTACCACCAGTATGAAACTTAAGCGCAGTTCCAGTGTCAGCAGTTCCAATAGCCAAATTTCCACCAGACGCCAATCCTCCACTAGCATATAAATATGTATCATTTGGTCCGACAATCGAAAGGGCCGGAACATTGTAATTGGAAGAATTAATACCGAGATCAATATATCCGACATTTTCATTACCAAGATCAGAGGTAGCAACTAAATCAGAAGAAGCAGTGTCTCCAGCATTAGCATTATGTATATTTAATTGAAGATAATTATTTACATCTCCTTCACCACTAATAACATTAAATGAAGTACTACCGGAAGGCATCACAACTTTCAAACGTTCTGGATTTGTCGGATCAAACGAATCTGCACCGATTGCCACATTGCCATCTTTGTCGATAAGAAACGGAGTCATATCACTTGGTTCATCATCAACTCTGAAACTATTTCCATCGCCAAGATTTGAAACATAAAGTGGCATTGCTGTCGATGTAACCAAAGTTGAAGCTTTAAGCACCGCAGACAAACCGGTAGCAGTCGAAGGAGTATTTTCTCCAAAGTTAAGTCCTGCTTTATCAGCTGTCGTCAATGCCCAATTCCAATTCTGAGCATTATCACCGTTGTTTATAGTACTACCACTAGCTGCCGCCAATAAAGATGAAAGGGTGTCGTTATCAATAGAAATACAATCTATCCAAATTCCATTCTCATAACATCTAAATTTATTAGAACTAGAATTGTAGTACATCGCTCCAGCACTACCAGATGGATCAGTGGCATTATCATTCTTTATATCTAAAACTAATGTATCAGGTGTAGCAGAGCCTGCACCAGAACCGATTATCACACTAGCTGCACCCGCACTTGCTGCCTGCAATAAAAGATTCCCTGTACTTGTTCCCCATGTCGCACCTGAAGCAGATGTAAGAGTCAAAGCTCCAGAAGTTGTCGACAAGGCTGAAGCAGCTGCGCCAGTCAAAGTCAAACCTCCACTACTTGTCGTCAAGCTAGAAGCGCCTGCACCAGAAAGTGCAAGTCCGCCACCAGTAGCGCTAACACTGCCACCTCCAGTAGTTAATGTAATATTACCCACTGCATTAATATTTCCTTGTGTTGCAACATCACCAGTTGAACCATCTACACCAAACATATTGCTACCAGGTGTACCATTACCAATGGTAAAAGTCTTAGAGGGAGTATTATCTCCGATACCTAAACGCTTGGTCGTATTATTCCAAAAAAAGTTTGTATTATCCTGAGTTGTAAACCCATCTGTATTTCCAAATGCTACTGAACCTGTAGTAAATGCTCCAACAGTAACTGAAGTTGTATGAGCTTCAATAATACCTGTTATTGCATTTGATATTTGAACAATACCCACTGGCATTGAGTAATTTGGAGAAAACGGTTTAATTGTTGTCAATCCACCTGCGGTAGTTGATGATAGATAAACAATATCTCCAGCCGAAAATGCTGAGGTGTCTAGATCATGCACATGACCAATAAATGTCACATAACCATAAGATCCAGTAGTGATATCAGTTACCACAATTCCAATAACCTGAGAAGTAGAAAAGCTGTCTGCCTTTGCCAATGCAATCGTTGAAAATCCAGCTCCATCACTACCACTAACATAAACAACCTTTCCTTTTAAAATTGTTGCTCCGGTAATATTTTTTACACGAGCCATAACAGTCTGACCAATAGACATATCGGTACCATTTATGTCTGTGTCAAAAGAAAGAGCGTGATCATTACTATCATAATAAACTCTTCCTTCCATATATGAAGGTTCAATTGTAGGGGTAAAATCAATATACTTAGAAACTGCTAGTGACCCATTTACTGTTGTAGTTGTACTAGAATTACCAATAGAAACCGAGGTAGCATTTGTCGTACCTAAATTAAGCGCTGCTGTTGAATCAACAGTAAGTGCTCCAGCAGGATTAAGTGATGTGATATCAGTATTAGCTCCACTAGCTGCCGCACTAAGATTTGCTCTAGCACTAGAAGCGCTGAGAATGTCCGATAAATTATTTGAAATTTTTAATGCCAGTGGATCAGATTCAGATGTTACGGCTGTTGCCCAACTCGTATTCGTGCCATTAGTTGTAAGGAACTTACCAGAATTTGTTGCTTGAGAAGGTATTAAATTATTAAATGCTCCATTGGCAGTTGTAGCTCCGGTACCTCCCTGACCAACAGACAAAGCAGTAGTAAGTCCAGACAAACTTGTGATATCATTATTGGCTCCACTACCGGCTTTATTATTAAATGTCGTCCAGTCAGATGAAGATAAATATCCACTCTGAAGAGCTGTTGCCACTTGTGTTGCAATTACGTGTTCAGCTGCAGTAAGATGATAATATTCGTTTACTGTCCCGCCTTGCAAACCACCCAAATCATTGTGATTACTTGATCCACTAGTACCAGCTATGCCACCGATTATGGGCTTAATTGAAATTGTTAAATCAGAAGAAGCGGCACTTTTCTGGAAAACCAACTGACTAATATAATAACCATCTTCGTTAAATTCTTCTGGTCTTTGAGTTGGAGCAGATTCATTTTGTGCTGCAAGTTGTGTAGAATATTCTGCTTGTCCATAAAGTATGGAAATCTGTCCATTAATACCTCTTACTACCCATCTATTGGCATAGTACCCAGGAGTCATTGTCTGAAGTGTTCCAGAATTATTATCCCATTTTGTATTTTCCCAATCAGTCTGACCTGTTTCTCTAATCCATCCACCAAAACTATCTCTGTAATAATTTACAAAAGTATCACTAGCGTTAGAATTAAAAGCTGGTGTGGTTATGTTACTTAAATTTTTTGTCCAGACAACTCCAGATGAAACCGCAATTTTTCTAGATGGGAAAGTTGGATCTGTAACAACTTCACCGGAAGCAACTCTATTACCAATAATATCAGAAGACCAATCCGTCATTCTTTTTGCAAAATCATTAATTGCTCTAGGAGCGCTATGAACATCGAGAACTCCGCCAACATTATGAACTTCTCCTAAAAATATATTTGTTTGTAAATCCGATGGTTCTGAAGTTAAAATATTAACAACTGGGCTTCCGGCATTATAATTGACGACAAAATATCTAGTAGTATTTAAAGGGACATTTAAACTTGTAGCTACTGGCCAAGAAATATACAAGAGTTGAGCTTCAGGATCATTTAAAGATCGAATCAAGCCTTCTCCTGCAGCGACATCCACATCTCCGCCACCAACATCCGTTATTTCACCACCAGAAATCCAACCAGAAGAAGCTACGTCACTAAATATATGAGTGAACCCTTCTGCGTTATTTATATTTGGATAAATTAAATTATCAGTACTCAAATCACCAAAACTTAAACCACCTGTTCCATTTGTTTTTAAAACTTGTCCACCAGTACCATCAGCTGATGGCAAAGTATAAATCACATTTGCCGCCAGCGAATCCGGAGCCTTGAAGCCGGTATAGTTTGTGCCATTTGCTGCGAGTTCATTAAAACGTAACTCTCCAGTATTTCCGGCAAGAACTCCATTGGGAGAAATCTTTAATGCATTTGCATCTGTAGTAATTATCGCACCTAATGTCGTCAAAACTGTTGATCCTGCCCAAGTAGAAAGCGCAGTGTCTTCAACATTTCCCAAACCAAGATTTCCTCTCGCTGCCACTACGCTAGTCAGATCAGCCAAATTACTAGCAGCAGCTAGTTTGCTATTGAAATTTGTCCAATCAGATGAGGTTAAAAGTCCCCTGTTTGTCGCAGAAGAATCAGGAATATTAAAAGTATGAATGGTTCCTGTAGAATCAATATTAAAATCAGTACCGGAAGTACCGATAGCAAATGTTTGAGATAGACCAGTTAAGCCATTTAAAGAAGTAATAGGCGCATCAACAGTACAATTAGAACTTCCCGGCGCACAAGTCGGAGCCAAGGTTTCACCCGGAGCGTAAGGGGTCGCTGGATAAGCAGCCAAGAGAAAAGACGACCCATTAAAAAAACTTAGGGAAAAAATAAATATGCTGAAAATATACGGAAATATTTTTTTCATATATTTTGTAGAGTACACAATTAAATTATACCAAATAATGCAAAGAAAAGTAATATTTATATACAGAAAGTGGATAACTCACACGACACTTCCCTTTTCTTTTTTATTAAAAATAATAATAAATTAATTTGACAAAAGCTAGTTATTTTGATATTATCAAAATAGATTTGTTGAGATTTAAATTTTAAAAAATGAAAATACGACTTAATATTTAATCTTTAAAAAAATAAAAAATGGTACTAAAAATTTGCTTACTCATTGTTTCAGCTGCACTTTTTTGCTCAGGAATAGTCATGATGAATTACGGACAAAAATTTCATCCCAAAATGAATGTTAAAGTCACATCTTTAATTTCAAAACTTGGAATTATTTTTGTCTTTTCAGCCATGGCTATGACATGCTTCACTTTCAGTTCACATATAGACACAAAAGTTATTTTAGAAAAAGTGTCTAGTGGAATTGAACAAAATCATCCCATAAAAGCGGAGAAATGGTTTTATGTCATGGGTTTAATTCTTTCATTTGGAGCATTTGTTTATATTTTAGAAGCATTGTGGATTCTCTTTTCCAAAAGGAAAATAGACTGAAATTCAAAAAAGCCCTGATAAACATCAGGGCTTTTTTACTTAACTTTTATTTAAATCTCTTCTTGGTAGCTTTTTTCGCAAGAGTAAGTTTCTTGGTTGCAAGTCGCTTCTTGGTTTTGTGGGAATGTCTTGATTTATTTTTTGGACTAAGTGTTGTGCTTCTTTTTGCCATATATTTTAAAAATTATTAATAAGATAAGTTCATTATACTTTATATTTAAAAAATAATCCAATTTCTATCCTAAAAAATAAAAAACCCAGCCGAATGTCGAACTGGGTCTTTGTTCTCGTTAGTATTAAAAGTGTTAAATAACTACCAATAAATTTTAAAACAAAAAAATAAAACTAAATAATTTAATAACCGAAAAAAACTTGTTTTTAAAATTTAGACCTGAAAACTTAATTACTAACAAAATGAAAAAATTGTTGGTCACATACTTCTAACCAATGATCGTCCGAAGCAGTTGGTGTTTTAATACTAGAAAGAACATACTGCTCTTAACAATACACTTTTTTATAAAAAATCAACTTATTATTTTTGTCCTTCAGTTAGGATTGTGTTTTGAAAAATCAAATCAAGAGCAGTTGAAACTTCTGCGTTCTTGCTGTTGGTGTAAAAAGGCACTTGAATTTTATTTTTCAAACATTCATTTTTTGAATACTTTAAAACGCTAGAGCATTTAGCTGAATCTCCGCCGATAAAAATCATGTCGTCTGCAATGCCCGTCGGTGGTGTTATTTCCAACCCTACAATCAATCCATCTTTATTTGTATCTTCTTTCAACTGCCAATCACTCGGATAGTGCGTATTGATTTTTCCAGGCCAGTAATAATTTTTCCAAGTTGAAAGGTCTGGAGAAAAAAGAGGTTTTGGTTTAGCAGAAGTTGTCGATGAAGCAACAGTGTTTGATGCATCAGGACTAACAGCAACTTTTGATGTTTTTCTAAACAATAAAAAAGCTGTAACAATCACACAAACGAGAACGATCCCGCCAATAATAAAAAGCATTCTTCTAAACTCTTCTTTATTTTCTAATTGTTCAAAATCTTCCATTCCATTATTATACTAACTCTTTTATTTTTACGCTAGTGGAAAATAAAATCTTTGTTATAATTTACTTATGAAAATAAAGCTTGAGAAGATTTTAAACCCTTGGGTCCTTTTATCATTAAATGTGCTTATTATTATTGCCACAGAATTAAGCGGGAGTTTTTTTCAAGAGACCGGAATAATACATCTGATAGCTATTTTGTTTGTAGTTTTGGCGATCTCAAGAATTTTTGTCCATTATGATGTTTATGATCGTTTTCTCAAATTGTTAATCATAGGAGGATCCGTCGCTCTGGTAATTTTATCTTTATCTCATATCGTTGAGTTTTTAGGATACGTGGTATTCAAGACATATGAAGATGCGATTTTTATAAATGTCGTAAATTTTTATGTAATAAGCATGCTCGTGGTCACCGTCGGCGCTGAATATTTTATTCACGCCTTGAAAAGAAATCCTATCACAACAATCAGTGTTTTAATCACCGGAATCGTCGCGTTCTTTTTTCTGACCTTGTCTATCTTCTTAAAAAAAATATCTGTCTCTCTCGAACCCAATGAAGCTATCGTCTATGTCTATGGAGCAATAGTTTTGGTCACTCTTTTTTTCAGCATAAATTATTTGTCCAAAATTAAGCGTGAAGTGCCTATTATGTCCGGCTTTGTGGATTACTTTATTGCCTCTTTTATTTTGATAGCTTTGTCAGCACTCCAGTATGTATTTTATGATGTTCTCCAAAAAACAGGAATGCCTATGCTTCAAATAGTGTATATCAGCCATTTCCTATTTTACGGTGCTTTATCTTTCATCTTTTTAGCATTTGCCCGTCTGACAAATCTAGGTGGCGTTTACAAAGAAGCTGACGAATATAAGAAATTAAGTTCGTTCTAGATTTATTGCATTAAGTTAATTTCTATGTTGACTTGTCAATCAATATATTGTATGATAGCTAGAGAATTACTGAACATCTTTCCGACCTGAAACCCTATATAATTGAACCTTAAAAACTTAAGACACTATGAAGAAGCTAGCTCTTTTTGCAATCTTTATTGCAACCGCGTCCTTTGGACAAATTAGCATTACAACTTTTTCCTTTTTAAATAAACATAAAATTGGAGAAGGAGTGGGTGTTTCTTATGACTTACCCAATAACACTAATACCATTGGCTTGCAGTTTAAAAACAATGAAATATGGAACATCTTTTCTGAAGTTAACAAATCAACCACGCTTAGAACGATGTCGTTCCAATATTGTTTCCGCGAACCTGAACCTAAAAAAACCAAATGGTTGGTTGATCCAGCTGCTGGTGTTATTGCCGGACTGGGCATGTCAAAAAAAAGCGACCAAGAACTTTACAATCTCTTGGAATATCCATATTTTTTTGGAGTCTTTTTACAAATTGGTGAAAGTTTAAGGTTATCTGATCATTCTACTCTCACTGGTTTTGTAAAAGTAGAAGGACTAGCTGGTGTGCTAACGCAAGGAGAAAATGTTTACAAAGATGCGAGCACAAACTGCAACATAATGCTCGGCCTGAAATTAACTTTTACAAAGAAAACAAAATCGTTCACATTATCAAAAAGCCACAATCCAAAAAGGATCGTGGCTTTTTATTTTTCCTAAAAATAAACTAGTGATTGTTGTCGTTTCCTTGATTAGAATTTGAATCACCGCCAGAATTAGATTGTTTTATTCTAATATCATTAGCGGTAAGCTGATTAGAAACTGTATCCAAAACTCCTCGAGCTGTAACCTGAGCACCGACAATAATATTAGCAAATGTTAATGCTGTACTATTGCCTTCTTCTTTTTTGAACTGAGTTGAGCTTGCTACCACCACTGTAACATCTCCTCTATTTCCAGATGTTAAAACAAATTTCATACCAGTAGAATCAACACTCTTGACTGTGCCATTAAAAGAAGCCATTTTTTTCTGAATGGACCAATTTTTTACTGTACTAGCATTTACAGTAAAAGGAGAAGTATTTGTCGTATCTAAATTTCCTTGGAAACTAAGAATGTCTCCGACAGCAATTTCCGAAACAGAAGCTACTCCACCGAATTTTCTAACAACTTTTGAACTAGCACTAAGATTGACTGTCCAATTTAAAACAGATGATCCCCAAGACATAGAAGCATTTACAACATTTCCTGAAATTGCTGTAACTTTAGCACCTCGTACTAGAACACTACCATTATCATAAAAATGAACTTCTAAAGAAGAACCTGTGTTACGAACTTCTTTAGCATGACCCATATTGTCATTGCTGTTGTTGTCAGCTTTAGCTAGACTAAAAAAAGCAAAACCTGATAATACGAGTACAGCTGCGATAAGATAAGATATTTTTTGTTTCATATAATTTAGTTAATAATTCTATTAATAATAAGACCTATGTATACTATAGCAAAAATATTACCTAAGTACAAAGGTAATATTTTAGACAAATGAAATGTGTTTTCTTATTTAATTCTTGTTAGCTTTCAAAAGTTCGTTCAACTTCTGAGCGGTAGATGGACCGACATTTCCGGTACTTCGAATGCCGTATTTTACTTGGAATTTCTTGATAGAATTTTTTAGTGTTTTTGCATCCCCTTCTTTAAAACTAGCTGGTAAAATATTTTCTTTCTTTAAAAGATCTTTTAATTTTGCAACATAATCAGCAGTGGAATTTTTCTCCCAATTTTTTTCCTCAAACTGAAAATTTGTTGTAATATTGTCAGTAGAATTCGTGTTTACGTTTGTGTTTGCAGGTGCAGGTGCAGGTGCAGGTGCAGGTGCAGGTGCAGGTGCAGGTGCAGGAGTTGGAGTTGGAGTAGGTGTTTCCTCATCATTAATATTAATCAAAACCTTTCCAGAAATTTTGCCATTTGCCACCGGAAAAATTCCAAGTGAAGTTGATTCACCATTTATAAACAATTCATAATTCCCTGCTTCTAGATCGCTAAAAGCAAAAAGTCCGTCCGATCCGGTATTTATAACTGTAATCTTGCCGAAAGGAAGCTTTTTAGCGGTGACTTCCAGATTGGGCAACGCTTTCGAAGAAGCCATTGAAATATGAGGTGCAATAAAAATACTGATAATTAAAAAAGTAAAAACATAAAATATTTTTTTCATAAAATGAGTATCGCTCAAAAACCCCAAAATGGCAAGTATCTTAATTCTTTAAAATAAAAAAAGAGCCTCTGTTAAAAAGCTCCTTAATTCCAAACAATTACTTCACTTCTTTACCATATTTCAAATCGTGCATGAAATAACGCTTTTTGAGTGCAGCTTCGTCACCATATTTTAAAAATGACTTTTCATGTTCTGAAGGAATATATCCTCGTATTTCTAAATGAGATATTGCACAAAAATAACTTTCAGTTCTCCCTGCAATTGTGGAAGCATAGTGTAACCATCCGTTAATATATCCACAATAAGCACATCCGATCTTTTCATACCATAAAAGATAAGGGAGTTTTTCACGATCCATTATACGAATATATTGAGAACGTTTGACGTATTGTATTCCGTAGATAGGAAAAGCTACTCGATGATAAATTTCAACAAAAATATCCGCAATGATGATAGGAATTAGCATTAACCATGTTAAAGGCACAGCTATTAAATAACGTAAGATAGGATTTTTTGAGCCACGCCATGTAATTAAATTCATGTGACGAAGTATATCAGTAATAGAAATATATACCTATTATAAAAACGGTAAAAAGTTCTCAAATTGAGAACTTTTTTTATTTCCCCTATTACCTTAATAAATACCAGTTAGATTGTAGGATTTTCTATCTTACCTATAAACAATATATTGCCGTTAGTCGTATCTTGAATTATAAATAAAAATGGATGATCTGCTCGAAATACTGGTATAGAAAAATCTGGTCCAGCTGATGTAACTCCCACTATGATGGCAGTAGCAGCAGCAGCTTCAGTGCCTTCTTCATTTACATCAACAAAAGCCTTGTGAATTACTTTAGTAATTGAAAGATCTGTTTTACCATCCATGCCTGAAAAATCTGCATTACCAGTAAAAGCTGTAGGCATACCCATACCACTCAATGTATCAGCAAGATAATATTGTGTTTCAATTTTAAACTTTGGTAAAAATACGTCTACACGCTTCTCACTAAGAAGCTTTTTCCATTCGTTTAACTTCACAAAAGAAAATGATTTTTCAAGAGATGCAATATTATTGTCTTTTGGAAGTAAAACCATCATTGATATTTTATTTCCCTTATATGGCAGATCAAGTATTTGTAAATTCCCATTCTCCCCATATTTAAACACAGCGTCTTTATCTGTTTTTTTCATCATCTGAACTTTAACCTTTGTATTATTATCTACATTAAAGTTCTGTTCTGAGGTTAATTTTTTATCAAATGCTTTTTCCCATTGCCCTTTGAAATAAATAGCATTAGTCAAAACAAGTCTAGTGCCAGAACTTAAAGTACCCTGTGCTAATAAATCTTTTATTTTATTATTAGTTTTTCCTTCAACCCATTGATTGATTGTTTGACGCACTTCCTCTGTCTTGTTTACAAAATCTACATTCGTAGCTTTTCCAACATAGTACTGATCCACCGCAGAAAGATATTTATCTAAAAATTTAAAATCTTGCTGTACCCATAGAGCATTAGCAATACTTAATTTGTAGTCATTGCTTGCATTATTGACGTCATTATTAATCGAAGAAAAAGACGTTCTGAGAATATTCATATCTTTTGGAAAATGAAATACTGATTGAATTTCGTCGGCAGTTTTACCTGATGCACCTTCGTAAACCATTGCGAAAGCACTGGAAATACTTAATGGGGAAAAGAAAACATTTTTCCCCTTTTCTGTGATCTTGGAGTAAATATCAAAAGTAAATTTATTATTAGCAATGACAATAGGATTATCGGAATTAATTTTAGTGTAGGAGATATCATTTATTTTTTTATCTTCAGTTGTTGGATTGGGTGTAGGAGTATTTTTACCTTGTTGTTCTTGCTGTTTTTGATCTGTGTTTTTTAACACTATGCCTGAATTCTTTTGTAAAAAATAAATACCCAGAGCAGCGATAACTATTAAAACAACTGATATAGTTGAAAGACCTTTGTTGTATTTCATATAAAAATAATTAAACAAATTTAATAAAGCGACTTGGTTATTATATTATTTTTATGTTGACTTGTCAATCGATGTGTGATATTGTTTAGAAAAATAATTTTGTTGTTTGTTAAACCTAAAAACTGAAAATATGAAAAATTTCGTCCTCTTGTCCAACATCACAGGACTGCCTGATTGGTTGTTTGTTATCTTTTTCTTAATTGGAATTGTTATAGTCTTGCTTTTCTATTTTGGAATGAGAAGATTATTAAAAAGATCAAATATTCCGCCAAAACCCAAAAAAATAATTTCAGCTAAAGTTGAAATTAAAGATGAAAAATTGAGTCTTATTGATTTTTGTGTAAAAGAACTTAAAGGGCACAAATTCAATAATTCTGAAGAAGTTACTTATACCATTCTTAAAGAAGAACTTATTAGATTTTATCCTGGAGAAACATTAAAGCCAGTAATCGTAAATGACGTACTGAAGCTTGGTGAAGATGTATTTAAAAAGTTAAAAGAAAATTAGCAAGAAAATTTTAAAAACCACTTCGATCGAAGTGGTTTTTTGTTTTAACTTTATTTATCGTTTAGATACTTACTGGCAACACTTAACGCAAATGAAGGTAATATAATACAAACAGTTATTAGTAGAAGTTGGTGTAATCTCTGGTTTAATAATGTAGAGTTATTTCCATCTGGTCCTCCGACTAAGATTAGTAAAATTCCTATAACACCAAAAGTGATTGATGAATAAATAAAAACACGTGTAGCTGTTTTTTGCATAGTTTTAGTATAACAATGAAAATAGAATCCGTAAATCATGGATATACAACTACGTAAAAATTAAAATATCAAACCAATTCTAAGCCATAACATAATTGCAAATATGTTAAAACACATTCCAATAACAACAAAAGCTTTTCTTGGAGATTTCATGCTAAGTAGACTAAAGATAAAACCAAGAATTGTGAGCATTAAGAAAATCAGCCAGTAATTCTTTACAAGAAGTATGAATTGAGATGATTGCGGAGCTAAAGTCACATATAAAGAAATAATTGTGGAAAAAACTCCGGTCCAAAATGAATTATTAACAAGCCATTTGCGATTCTTTTCTAATTTTTCATTTACTATTTTTTCTTTCTCTATATCGGTTTGAGTTTTCAGAAATTTATTTGGCCAAATTTGTTTTCGCTTCACAAAGAGTATGATTATAAACAGAACCACCCAGCCTCCTATAAATATTTTCTTTACCATTTCCGGGCTGATTTGTTCCTGAGTTTTTTTCTCCCACCACTTATCGATTGAACCCGGGTCTACTTTAGTTAGACCCTGCTGTAATTCGGCCGTCGTCAATCCTTTGTCAGTTTTTGGTATTGTGATTGTCTGATACGCCCCTACAATCGCAAGTTTTCTGCTGTTTAAATCCATCACGACAACCTCTCCATCTAGTGTCGTCACGGTAGTTGCACCATCTTGACCTACTGCCACACTATACTCGGTTCCAATTGGAACCATAGCTACAGTAGGAGTTACTATCATATTTTTTGGGAAATCTTTTTCTATTTTCTCATTAAACCATCCTACTCCTCCATGAATGAATTGTACTGTACCCCAAGAGCACTCGTAAACATTTCCTATTGCGCAAGATTTTAAATAGCTTGGACGATTTTGATTGATGAAATCCATTAAATCAATAGCAGTATTCTCAAAAAATTCCCAGTGATTTAATTCCGGTCGGTAGCTTGGATCTTTATCCCAATCAAGCGGAGTAATCACTTTTTTATTCGATTTATCAAGTCCGAGCATCACACCAAGCGTATCGGGACCAAGTTTGGTTCTGCTATTATTAAGACCATATTCCATGAATCCGTCATTTCCGGTTTTTATAATGTCACCGGCATTCGCCTTGATGTATGAATCGAGAGAGGTAATTTTTCCATCTCTCAAAATTTCTACGGTTCCATAATGTGTTTCTTCGCCTATGATCCGCCCAGCCGCTCGGTCTTTCTGATATCCTTCCTGTACTTTTTGAGTTAATTCTTTCTCCGCCTGTTTTAATTCTTGTTGAAGTTGTTTATTTTTTCGCTCGATTTCCAATTGTGTTTCTGATTTTTCGAGTAACGGCTGAAATCCCGGTGCGGGCGCAAGTTTCGGTATTGGAGTTGGTTGTACGATGTCGGTGCGTGGTACACATGTTTTAGTATAACTGGGAGTTCCAATACCCCTTTCGATACAAAATTGATTTCCAGAATAATAATAATGTTGTGGTGGTCCACCACCTTCAGTTGGTATTATAGTACAATCATCACCTGATTCTGATTCAATTAGTTTTTCACTGCTTGCACGTTGGATTAGATAACTATCTAGGTGGCAAGCGTCATAGCTTCTCCACCATTGGCACGCTGCGCTGGGAGACACTGCTTTAGGAATCCCGGCGACACACGAATCAAGAGCTGCTTGGTCGCGGTCCATTTGTTGAAAATATTCATCCATAGTAAGAGCATAAGCACTGCCTGTAAATGAAATTGTTAAGGCAAAAAATACAAAAATTTTTATTAGGTTTTTCATATAACGATATTATACCACTATATATAACTCAAAAAAATTACCCGAAAAAACAAAACACCATTTCCGTGGTGCTTTGTCTTAACTCACTCCGAACTTGGAATGATGTTCCCAATTTGTTAATCCGAAAGGATTGTACAAATTGCAATCCTTTAGGGCTCCCAATTTTTTAAGTCGTATTCGACTTGTTAAAATTGCAGTTCCTTTGTGGGGTTCGAATAAGTATTATGGAGGGAAAATAGAAAAATACCGTGAATTTTTGTTATTTGAGTGTATAATTCACGGTAATTTGACAAAAAATCGTGAATTACTATAATTAAAGTATGGTAATACAACAACAAATCAAAAGTCGCCTAAAAGAACTTAAGGATCGCTATAATTCCCTAAAAGTTGGTAAAGATGATCTTTTAAAGTTGATTGAAGAAGCAGAAGTAGCAGAATCAGTTTACAACTCAAATGCTATTGAAAATTCAACCTTAACACTTCAAGAAACCGAACGAATCCTTTTAGAACTTGAAGTTGCACGCCAGGTTTCTTCTCGTGAAATTTTTGAAGCAAAAAATCTCGCCCATGTCGCGGAGTATATTAGAGAAAAAGCAAAGACTACTGATATAAATAAAGAAATTATTTTATTTCTACATAAAATGCTTATAACAGCAATTCGAGATGAGATTGCTGGTCGTTTTCGTACTGTGGGAGAATATGTTCGAGTAGGAAGTCATGTTGCTCCGGCACCAGAGCACGTTGATCTTATGATTAATGGAATTATTACAGAATACAACAACAATCATGAATCCTATTTCATAGAAAAAATTGCCAAGTTTCATTTAGAATTTGAAAATGTACATCCATTCAATGATGGCAACGGTCGTATTGGACGAGTACTTATTAATTGGCAATTAATTCGCCTTGGTTTTCCCCCTATTATTATTCGCAATAAAGAAAAGTCTGATTACTATGATTCATTTGCTATTTATCGAGATAAAAAAAATTTAAAACCAACGGCAAAGATCCTGGCACTTGGCCTTATGGAATCACTTCATAAACGCATTGCATACCTAGAAGGTATCTCGATTATAAAGTTATCTGAATTTGCAAAACAACATAGGAAAACTGCTTCATCTCTTGCAAATGCCGCCCGTCGTCAGACAATTCCAGCTTTCCGAGAAAAAGGAGTTTGGAAAATATCTGCAAATTCAATTATTGAATAATAATTGAATTATTGCATCTCATTTATAAATTTGCCAATCCTCTTGCACTACAGCATATTCTTCCCTAGTTTTATTACCATCAAAAATAGCATCATTTAAAGACACTAACGGAGGCTTTCCTCTGGCTGAATATTCAAGAGTCTTAAACAAATAACCAAGAAAAGATCCTGTATAACGATAAAGACGTATACAACCTTTTATTTTACCTTCTACCTCGTCTGTATACCCTTTCCATCGATACATTTGAGGATAACGATCTATCCAATCATCAGTTATAAAAGTAACCCATTTTACAAGTTCCTGTTGAGCACAAATATTTCCTTTTTGTCCTATTCTTACCAAACTAATTATTATTCTATGCTGTATTTTTTTATCATATTCATCAACAGGAGTAAATAATACGTAAAGCTTATCTTTATGTTTGTTTAAAATTACATCAACCTCAGACTGACGTTCATATAGTTTTATATTCTTTCTTTTATATCTTACCCAACGTTTTTGAAATGAACGAGGTAAAGATTGAGTAATTAAATCCCAATCTATATCATCATTTTCTGTTCTAAAATTCAATCGAACATAATGGTAAACAGGCTGAGCATTTTTGAGTATCCAAGAGCTACTAAATGTTTTAGGCTGTTCTCTTTTTAATATTTCATTTAGAGTTTTAATCGCAGTATTATAATTTTTCACTTTTGAATTATAAAATAATATACCATAAAAAATATGGTAACAAAAAATCACCTCATTCAGCAGAATGACTCTTGTAGTAAATTTCTAACCACGTAGGTGAATAAGCTTATTCAAGTGATTTTTGCTGGCT
>JAHFNH010000007.1 GCA_023267435.1 Candidatus Nomurabacteria bacterium | reverse complement strand
GGGGTGCGTGTAGTTTTGAGTTGCACACATCGGATTTCTAATCCGGTTTAGGCGTTAGCCCAACTCATTTATTCTGATTTTTTTACTTGGATCAATAAGGTTGGTTTTTTTAGAGAAATTTTGGGTTTGGATTTTGACAGAGTTGATTTTTGCTGTTATACTCACAGAGTTGATAAAACGAAGAGAATCTTTGTCACCTATTGTTCTGTTTATTTTGGTTGAGGTTAGTCTTTCTATTTCTTTGTTGGGAGCTTTCATCCTTGAAAGGAAAAGGATAGTTTTATTGTTTTGTGTTGGGAAGTTGGGGGTTTTTCCTTTATGATTTTGAGTATTTCGGTTTTTTAACAGGCTGGATGCTCGGTCTATGTTTAGTATTATAACTATTTATAAAATCATTCCTTTAATAATGCTTTGTTTGTGTATTAGAGGTGTGTTAGTTATGTTGTTGGTTTGTTTTAACAGGTTAGTTATTTTGTATCTTTTTTCTGGTTCTATTTTTTTAAGAAATTCTCTTGGAGTGTTAGTCGTGTTTTCAACTGGTTGACTTTTGGTTGCTGGTGGGGGGAGGAATTTTGCTGTGGTTGTGTTTTTTTTATTTTATATGATCATGTTGGGATTTTTGTTATTTTCTGAAGTGGGTGGGGGGGATTTGGTTATGGTGCTGTTCTACTCCGGTCTTCCTCCTTTGGGCTCTTTTTTTGGTAAGTTGTTTGTTATAATCAGCGCAGGGAGAAGGTTGGGGTTGGTGTTTGTTCCTCTTTTTGCTGGTTTGATGATTATTACTGTTTGGGTTTTTTTTAGAGCATTTTCCAAAAAGGGATCAAAACTTATGGCTTTTTTATTAGTGTTGTTGGGGGTGTTTGTTTGTTGCTGAAGCTTTGCTGAAGCGCTGGCCTTTTAAACCAGAGAATCATTTTGACGGCGACAGAGGAGGAAATTCACCTTGAGCTTTGAAGGCTCATATTCTATTAAACTACTCCCCTTCGTCTGTAGAAAGCTTTGCTGAAGCATAACACTGAAAATGTTAAGAAGATTTTTTCTCTGCAGGACTATTTTATTCCGGTAGAATTAGGACTAGAAAAGGGTTAAATGGGTTATTCCAATAATAATAACTGTTCTTTGTAAATGAAAAGGTTTTTCTAGAATAATAGAGAAGTATGGTGCCAGCTGCTGCGGTTATTCCAACAATTATACTATAAGCTCTTTTGTTTTTTTAATTTTGAGTGTGAAAGCTGAGTTAGATTTAAGATCGTTGGCGAACTAAAAGCTGGATTCGGGACCCAGTTATTTGCCTTCAGAGAAGGCTTTTGTTAAAGGAATTGGGGGGTTTACAAGCTCAAGCTGAGAAGTATGCACAATAATTTGATACGCCTCGTTGTGTTTCGCTATAACTTGTTTAGTTTGTGTATTGCCGAGTATAATCCCATCTAAGATGGGATTCTTTCAATAGTGCGGATGAAATCATCCGCACTATTGAAAGAATCCCAGGTCAAAATGTAGCAAATGTTATAGGATAGTTGTTTGCTGCTGTAGAGATTTAGCCCCGTTTAAAGTGAAGGGGGAATAGTATTAGCTAGTATCTTCTTTTACAAAGAAGAGAAAGAGATTTTGTAAATACCACACATTGCCAGTCGCCCCCGTCGGAAGGTGGGGTAAGTCTAAACAAAGTAGAGACAGCGGAAGCTGCTTCTTAACGATAGTGATAGTAAGTGTTATGCTTCAATTTTCTGCTAAGTGAGAAATTTTGGTTATTATTTGTTTGTTTGCTCTTCTTCCTGTATTATTTATGGGGGTTTTTTCTTCTTCTTGGAAAAGGACTTTGACTTTTAGTGGTGAATTTGGTTTAAAGAGAAATATTTCAGGAGTTTCTACTTTGATTGGAACTCTCTTTTGTTTATTGTTGGTTATTAATTTTAGTGGGTTGATTCCGTTTTCTTTTGCTAGTAGAAGGCAGGGGTGGTTTAGTATTGTGTTTAGTGTTGGGTTTTTTTTGGTAAGTTTAATTGTTTTCTTTCTGCGAGGGAAGGTGGCTTTTGTTACTCATTTGGTACCAACAGGTTCTCCAGTTGGATTGGGGTTGGTGTTGTTTTGAATGGAAATTATTTCTACAATAATTCGACCTTTGACTTTGGTGTTACGGTTATGTGCAAATATAACTGCTGGACACGTTATGTTGGGTTTAATTTCTAGGTTTTTTGTTCAGTCATTGTTTCTTCCGACGGGATTAACTTTGGTTCTTTTAGGTTGTGGGGTTGTGTTTTTTCTATTTGAGGGGTTTGTGGCTTTTATTCAAAGATTGGTTTTTTCTTTATTGTTAATTAGCTACTTAGAGGAAGCTAATTAGCTACCATAGCATATTTAGTGTAGTAGATTTAAGTTCTACTGGTCGGGGTAGCCCGTGGTAGCTTTGTTTTATTTTTACCAAAGTGGTGATAGGTTGCTTCAGCAAGTAGCATATTTAGTGCAACTCATTTACGCTGAGAAGGAGAGTCTTCCTTGCTGTGTTGTAAAGATATATATTTTTTCCTTTTGTATCAGGATTAATTGATTGAAGTTAAATTAGATTTCACGAAGTCCAAGGACTTAAATCCAACTATTAAAGTTGTTAAAATGGTCAGCGAACGGCCTTTCAAAGTTGGATTTAGAGGAAATATTCCGTCGCATTGGTCTATATCTTGTTTCAGTTAACTTTTTCGGGGTTTCGCTCGATTTGTTGTTTTGCTTGTTAGTTTAAAAAAACTTTTTTATTACGGTTATTTTATTCGTTTTTTCACTTTGTTAGATTATTTTGCAAGGAGTGTTAGCTGAAAACACCAATTTTTTTTTCTATAATTAAATTAGTAGTGGATAAAAAAGAGAGAACGAATTCGACAATTCTCAGGCGAACTGTTTAACAAAAACATTTTCTTTAGTGGAGTTGAAGGTAAATCTGCACCATGGAGTTCTAAATAGCGGCATTAACGTGAGTGTCCAAAGGTAGCGTTATAAAATTCCCCTTAATTAGTGGCTGGTATGAAGGGGAAAATTGCTTGGGAGTGTGTTTCTCTCGAAAATGAATTTGGTTTGTTGGTAAGAAGACCAACGCTTTTCCTAGGACGAGAAGACTTTGGAAGCTTAATATTAAAAGTTTATTTGGGGAAATTTGAATCAAAAATAAGACAGTAGTGAACAGAGTCTATATGTGAAAAGCTACTCCAAAGTTAACAGAAAGCTCTTTTATTAAGTGCAAATTTGTTTTTGGGTTGTTTACCTCGATGTTGGATTGTCTATAAAGTCGTTCGTAGCTGGCGATATTTTTTCACTGTTCGTGGATTATATGGGCACATGATTTGAGTTCAGATCGTAGCAATACAGGTCAGTTTCTATCCAGGTAGTGGACTATTTTAGTATGAGAAGAATTTTTAGTCTCTTGGGGGTTTAGTTAAATTATAATCTCGGGTTGTCATCCCGAAGTTGGGTTTCCAGCCCCCTTTCCTCATGTAATGGATTTTAATTGGGTGTGGTTGGGGTTGGTGTTAAATTTTTTTATCTTTTTTTCTTTGGCTTGAAAAAAGTCAGTTTTTAATGTTTGCGAAGTTAGAACAGCAGAGACAAGTAGTTCGGGGTGGGGGTGATAAGTGGTGGTTTGGATAAGTTTGATTGCTGGAAGAGGGGGAGTTGGGTTGTTGATAACCCCTATACTTTTGTTTTTTTTGCCTTGAAAGAGTCTCTTTTGTATAGTCGACTCTTTCAATTTTTTTTTCTTTCTTTTGAGAGTAGTTATTGTTGCTAGAATTTGGGTTTGGGGGAAGAATTTTTTGTTTCTTGTAGTTCTTCTAAGGTCTAGAGTTTGTTTTATTTTGGGGGGGGTTCTTTCTTTTTTTGTTGTTTTTGAGGTGATTGTTTTTCCAATAGCATTATATATTTCTATTGGAAAAACAGGTGAGCGAACTTCTGCAATTTTATTCTTTATTTTATACACTTTGTGTACGTCTATTCCTTTTTTTGTGGGACTAGTGTGAAATTTTTCTTCTGGTTTGGTGGGAGGATTTGATTTGTGGACGGGTTGTTCGGCAAGGTGATTGTTTGTTGTTATAATCTTTATGTTTATGGTCAAGTTCCCGGTTTTTTTGTTTCACGGTTGGTTACCTCGCGCACACGTTGAAGCTCCTACACTAGGTTCGGTGCTTCTGGCTAGAATTTTATTAAAATTAGGTTCATATGGATTATTGCGTTTGCTTGTGTTATTTTTTAATAGTTTTACTAAGTTTACCTTGTCTTTTAGTTTGATGGGGGCTTTAGTTGCGGGTATTGTGTGTTTTTTGCAAACAGACTGTAAAGCTTTTATTGCTATGTCTAGTGTTTCTCATATAAGTACTCTTTGGGTTGGGATAATCGGTTCTCGGGGTTCTCTACTAGATCCGGCTGTTCTTGTGTCCGTCTCTCACGGGTTTGTGGCTGGTTGTCTTTTTTTCTTTGTTGGACATCTGTACGAGAGTCGGGCTTCTCGATCTATTTTGATTCTACGAGAAGGGTGATCTTTGTCTACTTTGCTTATAGTACTTTGAGTACTTGTTTGTTTCATGAATGCTGGTTTTCCTCCTACAGTAAGATTTTTTGGAGAGGTCTCGGTTTTCCAGTTGGTTTGTTCTGGTGTTGTTGGTTTGAGAGTTGTGTTACTTGTTAGGGGAATTGTGGGGGGGGTTTTTTCTTTCAGTCTCTTTGATTGAACTTCATTCCAAAAAGACGGTAAACAAGGTTCTTTGGTTTTTGAGGTGTGGTTGGGGTTGGTGATGGTAGTGTTAAGCGTTTGAAATTTTTTCTTGATTTTTTGATTTTAGAAGAGAATTTGTTAGCTTTGAAAGCTAATTTTCCAAGTTTTTGGGCTCTTCTAGCCGGTTGAAGAACTTCTCGGGATTACAAATCCCAAATTTTAAATAAACTAAACCGACTTAGACAATGTTTCAGTTGTTGTTTGTTTTTGTTTTTGTTTTGATTGTTTCTATGTGGTTGATAGACATTCGTCTCCTCCTATTCCTCATTCTGGTAGAGTTCTCAGTATTCCTAGGAATACTGAGAACTCTACCAGAATGAGGAATAGGAGGAGAAGCTGTGGTTATTTTTATTATCAGGGGTTGTGTGCTAAGTCTTCTTTTGTTGATTGTATCCAGCTCGGCTCGAAAGTTTGGTCTTTATTCGAACGAGGTTTAACGAATGTAAACTATACAGGTTGTTGGGCTCATACCCCAAAAGAATATTTTTTATCGTTCGTGTGTCTTGAAATTATTTTTTAGCTAGTGAAAAGGAGAGTTTTGTCCCTGTTTTGTTATCATCTTGGATTCTTTTGTCAGTTCCTTCTTTATTTGTTAGGTTGGGAGAGGGGGGGTCTTTTTCCTTTTGAGTGGGAAGGTTAGGTCTCATTTCGGTCATAGTTTATTGGGTTTTAATGGTAATTAAGGAGGCCGGGAGAGGCTCTATGACTTGGGGTCTGAAGGGAGTTATTCGTTTTTCTTTTATCTTGTTTATTCTTTCAGAGGTTGCTTTTTTTGCTTCCTTTTTTTGGGGGTTCTATACTTTTTCTTTTATTCCTACTTTGGAGATCGGGAGAGCTTGGCCACAAGAGAGTGTGTGTGTAATTGACGGCTTCGGTGTTCCTTTGTTAAATACCGTAATTTTGTTGAGATCTGGGGTAAGGGTAACGTGAGCTCATAAAGCTCTTCTTCATTCTGAGAGTAGGGTAGTTCCTTTGAGGGTGACTCTTGTTTTGGGGGGGGTTTTTTTGGTTGTTCAGATTTCTGAGTATGCTTCTGCTTCTTTTTCTATCGCCGATGGGGTTTATGGAAGAGTTTTTTTTCTTTTAACTGGTTTTCACGGTTTTCACGTTCTTGTTGGTTGTCTTATGTTGGGTTTCTCCTTGGGGCGGGCACACTCGTTTTCTAAAAGAAGACATGTTGGGTTCGAGTGTGCTGCTTGATATTGACACTTTGTAGATGTTGTTTGATTGTTTTTGTTTTCTTTTGTGTATCTTTGAAGGCAGGGTATTTTCTCTCATTTATCCGAATTAATCGGGGCACTTTGATAAAGTGGTTAAGCTTATTGCAAATGAGTTATAAAGCTGGTGTTTTAGCATTGTGGATTTTCGTTCCACCGGTCCGTTTGGGCTTTATAGCCGCAAGGCGTTTAGTTTTTTAGCTTGACATTTATTATTAATTAGCCAGTGGGGGCGACGATGGCTTGGTTCTGTGAACCATAAAGATATTGGAACTTTGTATTTATTATTTGGAATTTATGCCGGTTTGGTGGGGGGAGGTATGTCGGTTTTAATTCGACTTCAACTTTCAGGTCCTGGGAATAATTTTTTGGTCGATCATATTTATAATGTGATGATTACAGGACACGGATTAGTTATGATTTTTTGATTTATTATGCCTGTGTTGATTGGGGGGTTTGGGAATTGATTGATTCCTCTTTATTGTGGGACAAAAGACATGGCTTTTCCTCGATTAAATAATTTATCTTTTTGAATGACTTTGGTTTCTTTTGTATTTATTGCTCTCTCTCTTTTTTTGGAGGGGGTTGGAACGGGGTGAACTGTTTATCCTCCACTATCACTACGAGGTTTTAGAAACAGGTTTTCTGCTGATTTTGGTATCTTGTCTTTACATGTTTCTGGTGCGGCTTCTATTATGGGCTCAATTAATTTCATTACGACAGTATTTCGTTGTCGTGCAAAGTCTATTCCGTTGAGTCAGGTTTCGTTGTACTTGTGGGCTTTGTTAACTACAGCTGTTATGTTAGTTTTATCACTACCAGTCTTAGCTGGGGGTTTGACTATGTTGCTTTGTGATCGGAATTTTAATACAAATTTTTTTGTAACCGAAAACGGGGGGGATGTTATTCTTTGGCAGCATCTTTTTTGATTTTTTGGACATCCTGAGGTTTATATTATTATTCTTCCCGGTTTTGGTTTGGTTTCGGCTATTTTGGTTCAATGCACTGGAAAGAGGGGGGCATTTGGACACACTGCAATAGTTTTTGCTATTCTCTGTATTGGTTTTATTGGATTTGTTGTGTGAGCACATCATATGTACACTGTTGGGATGGATGTTGATACTCGGGCCTATTTCACAGCTGCTACAATAGTGATTGCAGTTCCTACTGGGGTAAAAATTTTTTCTTGGTTGGCAACAATGTATGGGATGAGTTGAAAAATTAATCCTTCTATTGTTTGGGTGGTTGGTTTTTTATACCTATTTACTGTAGGTGGACTAACTGGGTTAGTGTTGGCTTCGGCTTCGATTGATACTGCTTTGCATGATACTTATTATGTTGTCGCTCATTTTCATTATGTTCTTTCTTTGGGTGCAGTTTTTACAGCGTTTTTGGGGTTTATTCACTTTTTTCCAACATTCACGGGGTACAGGTTAAAACCTAGTCTAATATATACACATTTTTGATTAATATTTGTTGGGGTAAACTTAACTTTTTTCCCCCAGCATTTTTTAGGTATAAGGGGGATGCCGCGGCGAGTTTTTGATTACACAGTTGGAATGAGTTTATATAACTCTTTAAGCTCTCTTGGAAGTATTATTTCTCTTTTTTCTGTGGTTGTGTTTGCTTACATGGTTTGAGAGGGTTTGATGAGGGAGCGAGCTGTAATTTTTTCTGTAGGAGCTGGAAGTGCTCCTGTTCTTAATTCTGTTTCACCCCTCGATTTTCACACTTTTATGGAGGGTCCTTCCGTTGTTCGTTAGAGTGGGTAAATCGGCTAGTATAATTAGTATGACTGTTTTCCAAACAGGAGGTGTTTTTCGTCGATTAGTGAAGTGGTAGTATATTAGTATATTCGGTTTCGGCCCGGAAGGAGGGTTTCCTCACTTCTTATTAAAGGAGGTGTATGTGTGCACAGATGTTTTTGGTACGTCTAGAGTGAGTTTTCACCCTTTAAAACTGTGTTTCCTTTCCTAAAAGATGCGTGGGACCTTAGTTTTGGGCCCTTCGTAGAAACCCCAATCTTCTATTTGGTTTTTTCATCTACCTATAGTGTTGGAAAGGTTTTTATCTTGGTGAGGTTGGGGGTTTTCACTTTAAAACCCTCTTTTGGCTGTGAACGGTCAAAATATTTCTTTCTTCTCTCGAGCCTTCGCTTTCAGCCCTTCTTCTAGGGTTTTCCTATCAGGAATATTTTAGAAGGGTTGCTTTAGGCATGTTTTACCTCGACTTTCTTTAAAAGAAAGAAGAGAAAGATATGGGGATCAGCGTGGGGGAAGAGGAGGACCAGGGGTGGTATTGGAGGATATTTATGTTAAGTATAGGAAGAAGAGCTATTTGGATGATATAACCTAATAGAGGAGGTAGTGAATTAATTGTAGGGAAGTATTTGGTGAGGGAGTGATACAGTTAACAAGTAATAGTAGTTTAAGAAAAATGTTCTCCTGTGGAGAGAAAGATTCCTTTGGATTGTTACTTACTAGTGTGAGTTGGTATTTTGGTGTTTGTTTTAGTGTTGTTGGGGGTGTTCGAGCCTTTTATTTGGCTGCAAATAATAGACATTCTTTATTGTTTTTGTTTGAAATTAGAGATGGGGGTTTTTTCCGTCATTTTTCTCGTTTCACTTGCTGTTATTACTGCAACAGTTGGTTGATTTGGTGAGCTTTATGTGGGGGGGGATAACCAAAAACCTGTTTTTTGGTTAACTTTTTTAGGGTTTGTGGCTGGTATAAGAGTCTTAATTGGCTCCGGAGACTTTTTAATGTTGATCGTAGGTTGGGAGGTGTTGGGAATTACGTCTTATCTTCTTGTGGCAGGCTATCTCTCTTCGTTGGCTAGTAATGGAGCGATGAAGACTGTGTTGTTCAATCGAGTTGGGGATGTTTTTTTTGTTCTAGCTGTGGGGTTGGTAATAGTTAAGTCGAGATGAATCTTTTTTTTACTGGTTGTGATGTTTGCAATTTGTAAGTCTGCGCAGTTCCCGTTTTCTGCGTGACTACCAGCAGCTATAGCGGCGCCGACTCCGGTCTCAGCCCTTGTTCATTCATCTACTTTGGTGACTGCTGGTTTGTGGGTTTTGCTAAAGTTGGAGGTAGGGGGTTTGGTGCTCTTGTTGTTGGGTAGGGCGACAATGTTGGTGGGGGCTTTGTGTGCATTGAATGAGAGGGATCTGAAAAAGGTAGTAGCTTTTTCTACTTTGTCTCAATTGGGTCTGCTTATAATGGCTATTTCTTCTTTCTCTTTTCAGAATGGTTTTTTTCATTTAATTACTCATGCTTTTTTTAAGTCTATGTTGTTTATCAGAATTGGTTATTCTATTTTGGTGAGGTCTCACAATCAACAGGGGTTACATATGGGGTCTAGTAGTCTTGGGATTTTAACTGTGGCCTGAACTAGTCTTTTAAGAATGAGAGGGTGTTTATTTTTTGGGGGGTTCTTTTCTAAACATGCTGTTCTAGGGCAAGCCCAGACTGTTGTTGGGCCCGTAATATTTACAGTTATTCTGGTGGTAGGTAGGATCATAACTTGTTTGTACAGGGTTCGGTTGGCCAGTTCTTTGCTGAAGTTAAATAAGTTGGGGGTTGTTTCTCCTGTTCAGGTTGGTTTGTTGGGTTGTGTTTTGGTAGGGGGGGGGTTTATTTCAAAGTTGTTGTTTTTTGATTTACAATTCAATTCTTGAGCTTCTGGTTTTTTCTCGTTCCTTTTCTTGGTGTGAGGTTGATGGAGGTGAGTGATCTTGACTGAGAATGAAGCAATTGCTAGAATTTTTTTTTCGTCGTTTGTTTTTGGGAATGGGGGGGGGTTTTCTGTTGCTCCTAGTTTGTTAGACGAGAAAGTTTTTTCTGTTCGAGGGGTTATGTTGTCAGCGGTTGAAGCCGATAGGGCAAAGTTTGTTGGGTTGGTATTCGGACTTGTAGCTGGTTTGTTGTTGTTACTTTAATTGTCGTAGTTTAAACAGAATGTTCGATTTGCACTCGAGTGGTGAAATTTCCGATAATGTTAATTTTATGTGGTTGAATTATGGTTTAAAGGATTTGTTGTGTCCGGTCAGGATTTCTTATTATTGAAGTTTTGGTTTTGTGTTGGGGATGTTGATAGTAGTTCAAATTGTTACCGGATTTGTGGTTAGAATATTTTTTTCAGCTGGAGATGCTTTTTATTCTGTTTTCTATTTCACTCGTGAAACTCTCACCGGTGAGAGTTTCCGTTTTATGCACGCCAATGGGGTTTCTGGGATTTTTTTGGCGATGTATTTACACGTATTTCGAGGGGTTAGTTTTTCTAGGTTTTTCCTACTCCCTGTGTGGTTTTCTGGTTTGATTTTGTTCTTGTTGTTGATTATTATTTCGTTTCTTGGTTACAGATTACCTTGGGCTCAGATAAGGTTCTGGGCGGCAACGGTAATTACCAATTTGGTAACTTCTATTCCTCAGATTGGTAGTAAGATTGTTTTGGCTTTATGGGGAGATTTTTCTGTTAGCTTTTTGACGTTGAACCGATTTTACAGTCTCCATTTTCTTTTACCGTTTGTTGTTTTAGCCCTTATAGTAGTTCATATTTTATTGTTACATTTAATTCACACAAAAGGTCCCATTCAAGTAAAAGGTGATTCTACTGTTTTTTTTCCTGGTTTTTGAGTAAAGGATATTTGATTGTTTCTTGTGATAATGTTTTTAGTAGTGTTTTTGGGTTTTTATTTACCTGTTTGGTTAATGGAGAGGGATATATTTTTGGAGTCTAATCCTATAAGGGCTCCGGAACATATTGTACCGGAGTGATATTTTCTGCCTTTTTATGCTGTGTTGCGTGGTGTTCCTTCCAAATTGGGAGGGGTTGTAGCTATATTAGGGGTGTTTGTTTGTTTGTTTTTGATTTCTTTTTCAAGCGTAAAAAGAAATCCTCTCACAAAGGGTATTTTGGCTGTGCTTTTCTTTTTATGAATTCTTCTGTTTTGGGTGGGGGGGTTACCTGTTGTTTTTCCGTTTGATAGATTAGGAAAGATTACAGTGTTCCTGTTTTTTGTTTGTTTTATTCCTGCATTAATTTACCAACTTTTTGTAGGCAGTCTCAGAAGTGAGGTCTTTGAAGGTTGGGGCTAGAGTTTCTTGTCTTATTTGTGATGATTGCTGGTTTTAGTAGTGGGCTCGTTTATCTTTTTTTGTTGTGTATAATGTGTAGTGTGATGGTGCTTTCTGTTTTGAGTGGAATCTTTGAGGGTTGGTTTGTTGTTTTAGTTTCATATTTATTTTTTGGGGGGATTATGTGTGTGTTAGCTTATTTCTCTTCTTTTAGGTTTTCTTCTCTCCGGTTTTCTAATTTTAGTGTATTGGGGGTTGTGCTTTTGTGTTGTAGCAGAATCGTTCTGGTTTCGAAACGATTCTGCTACAACACAATGACCGAGTCTGGTTTTAGATGGGTAAACATAGAGCTATTATCATTTTTTAGGTGTGTTATGCTTTTGGTAGTTATGTTTTCAGTGTTGGCAGTGAACAAAGAAGGGTGAGGTGGGGTTCGTATTTTCTCTCTCTAATTTATTTTAACTGGTTTTATTTTATTTTGGAAATATTTGGAGTTTTAAAAATTTCTGATTTTAGATCAGTCGGAGCCTTTGTCTTATATAAACACTAGTTTTTTTTACGTTTGTTTGTTTTAGTATTATTGTAATTATGTGGGTTGTGATGTCTGGTTTAGCACTTTTTGCTAGGAAGATGTGAAGAAAGTGAAATCGAGAAACATTGTCTGGGTATGAGTGTGGCTTTGATTCTAAACATTTCGGGCGTACTTCTTTTTCGATTAATTTCTGTATTTTTCTAATTCTCTTTTTGGTTTTTGATATTGAGTTGGTTTTTTTTTTTCATCTACCTATAGTGTTGGTTCAAGAAGTTGGAAAGGTTTTTATCTTATTGTTGTTGGTGGGGATTTTTATTTTTGGGGGGTTTTTGTACGAGGAGATGAATATAACTTGAGTTTAGAGAAATTTTTGGGTAAATTTCTGATTCTGTCTTTAGTTAGATCTTTTGATTGGTACCAGTCTTTGGGGAGTATTGGATCTTTAGCGTTGGCTACCATAGCATATTTAGTGTAGTAGATTTAGGATCTACTGGTCGGGTTAATCCGTGGTAGCTTTAATATTTCTTTCTTCTCTCGAGCCTTCATTTTCAAAGAGAAAGATATGGGGATCAGCGTGGGGGAAGAATCAGGTTGGCCGTTTGTAGTTTATTAGAATACATGCTTTGGGAGTATGAGGTACTTGTGTCGAACGGATTCTTTTAGCTTTTTTATTGGGGTTATTTTCAATGATAGCAGTCGCTTTTTTTACTTTGGTGGAGCGAAAGTACTTTGGAATTGGACAAAGTCGAAAAGGGCCTGATAAAGTGAGGGTGCAAGGGCTTCTGCAGCCGTTAGTGGATGTTTTAAAGCTTTTTAGCCACAAACTTCTTTGGATTTCTTCCTCTGATTTTTTTATTTTCTATTTGTCACCTTTTCTTTCAGTTGTGTTAATGGTTGTTTTGTGGGCTTTTTTTCCAATGGATTTAGAAGAAAATTCTCCTGTTGTGTTATTTGGAGGGGTGTTAATAGCTCTCTCTCTGGTCGGGTTGGGGTTGGTTTTTACAGGTTGAAGTAGAAGTAGTTCGTTTGGCTTAATTGGAAGTGTTCGAGGACTTGTACAGTTTGTGTCTTATGAGATTGTTTATTCCTTTATTTGGTTTGTTTTGTTTTGTTTGAGTCTTGGTTATTCTGGTAGGGAGTTGAAATATAACAGAGATTATTTGTATCTTCTTTTTGGGGGTTTGGTGTTTGGGTTTTTTTTTATTGTGATTTTGGCTGAGAGTCAGCGAAATCCTTTTGATTTCGCTGAGGGAGAGAGTGAGTTGGTGTCCGGGTTTAATACAGAGTTTTCGTCTTTGTATTTTGCTCTTGTGTTTTTGGGGGAAAATGGGATTTTTATTTTGATGAGTTCTATTTTGTGTGGAATTGGAACTATGTGAGCTGGTTGAATTGTTTTCACTATTGGTGTTTTCTTCTTGGTGAGGTTGGGGGTTGTTGTTCGGAGTATTATACCTCGGTTTCGATATGATTTACTTCAAAAGTTGATGTGAAAGACAATTCTTCCTTTGGGTATATTGTTTTTTGGATTGGTGTTTGTTTGTTTTTGGGTTGGTAGTTTAAGTAGAACAGTGAATTGCAGATTCAAAAGTGTTTTTACTCAACCTTTTTTGGCTTAGGAAATACTCCTTTTGCTTTACAGGCAACTATGCTTTACACCACTAAGCCTACAACGACTCCAAAGGGACTTTGAAGAGAGTGTTTTATCGTTGGGGGTAGTTTTATATTCTTATTTTCAAGAGGGTTTATCGTTGGGGATAATTAGTCTAGTTTGTTTTCATGATTTAGCTGTTGAGATTCAGGTTTCGTCTCTGTTGGTTGTTTTGGCTATGGTGGCTTGTCTTTTGACTCTGAAAGGATTTTGGAGTTTTGGTTTGGACAGACACCGTATTGAGTTTTTGTGAACAATTATTCCGTTTATGATTATTATTGTGTTTGCTGTTCCTTCTTTGGTTTCGTTGTATTTACTAGCTTCTTCTCCTTCCTATTTGGGGGGAACACAAGCAAAGACTCCGTTGCAATTAGACACAGAGCGAGTGGCGGGGGTTTTTTTTGATTATTTTAGTAATTGGAATCCTGATTATGAGGAAGCTGGGTCTGCTTACGAGGTTAAGGAAACTAGAAGATCGACTGTTTTGGTTACGGGACGTCAGTGATACTGAGATTACGGTACTTCTTCTAAGGTTAATGCTGGTGTCAGTCTTTCTGGCCTAGTTTCGTCTCATATGATTGGTACCAAGGACGTTTTTCACCTTCTTCAACTAGATCAATGACTTTATCTCTCTTTAAGAGAGAGATATGTGTTTGCTGTTACCTCGGGGGACGTTCTTCATTCTTTTGCAATTCCCACTTTAGGAATTAAGATTGATGCTGTTCCTGGGAAAGATAATAGCGTTTTTTGTGCTCCTATTATTCCAGGTTTGTTTTTTGGCAACTGTTCGGAGATTTGCGGTGTAAATCATTCGGTTATACCTATTGGTATTGTTGTGGACAATGCTCTCTTAAGTGTAGATAAATCACAGGCAGAGTTGTCTTTGAACAATTCTTTTGGTTTTTTTAAAAAAAATTATCTTGCTAGATTGCGTTGTGTTGAAATTAGTTTGATTGTTAATCAAACGTTGTACAACCGTACTCAACACTTTAAAACCCTCTTTTGGCTGTGAACGGTCAAAATATTTCTTTCTTCTCTCGAGCCTTCATTTTCAAAGAGAGAGATATGGGGGTCAGCGTGGGGGGGGGGGGGG
>JAHFNH010000009.1 GCA_023267435.1 Candidatus Nomurabacteria bacterium | reverse complement strand
TAGACATACCACTCCAAGCATTTATCTCATCTTCGACGACTTCTTTGGATTTACAATAAAGGGCACGGGACATACCAATAACAGCTTCTTCTACTTTCGGATCTGGATTTTTAACTATCGGGGGTAAAGTCCTAGCAGAAAAAGGGCGTGAGGTTATGCCGTCGATCATCAGTCGAAGATATATGCGATAGTTCGGTAAATTCACAATATCTTGCGGAGTAAATTCTGGTTCAAATTCTTTTTCCAAAAATTGCGCGTCGTCTGCGCCTACTCGGAAAACAATCATCGTACCCACGTTGCCGAAGACAGCATCACGCA
This sequence comes from Candidatus Nomurabacteria bacterium, assembly GCA_023267435.1. GTDB lineage: Bacteria > Patescibacteriota > Minisyncoccia > Phycocordibacterales > UBA9973 > UBA9973. The sequence continues at coordinate 4,722 of JAHFNH010000009.1, read as the reverse complement.
CCGAAGAACTGCCACCGATAACAAGCTGAGCAGTGTATTGGTGAGCCACAGTTAGATTCAATCTGTATTTTCTAGCCTCAGACAAAATACTAGCGAAAGAATCCGTCACGAAATTTTGGAATTCGTCGACATATAAATAAAAATCTTTTCTTTCATCTTCAGGAATACGCACGCGCTCCATCGCAGCTAATTGAATCTTGGTAATAATCATACCTCCAAGAAGCGCAGAATTGTCTTCACCAATGCGTCCTTTGGAAACATTCACAAGAAAAATTTTCCCTTGATTCATTATGTCAAAAACATTAATTGTACTCACAGACTGACCGACAACATTTCTAACAATAGAAGACGAAAGAAACTGTCCGACTTTGTTTTGAATCGGAGCTATGGCTTCATTTCTAAATTTTTCAGGCCAAGTTTCATATTCTTTAACCCAAAAGGCTTTAATAACCGGATCTTTCAAATTTTCAATAATTGTTTTGCGATATTCTTTATCCACCAACATTCGAGGAATACCAAGTAGAGTTGAACCTGGAGTATCTAACAAAGCTAAAATAGCATTATTCAAAATATATTCCATTCGAGCAGACCAAACATTTGCCCAGATCTTCGTGAAAATTCCCATCAGACCTGAAGCTACAAGATGTTTATATTTCGGATCAAAAACTTCAATAACATTGAAACCAATATGGTAATCGGTATCAGCTGGATTGAAATAAATAACATCTTTAATACGATCTGGCGGAATAGATTGCAGGACACCTTCTACGAGTTCTCCGTGCGGATCAACAACACAGACACCGTCGCCATTCTGAATATTCTGAATTATCATATTGGAAAGAAGCACAGATTTACCTGTACCTGACTTTCCTAATACATAAACATGCTGGCGCCTGTCTTTGCGCTTAATACCAAAGAGTTGATTCTTATCTCGGAAAGTTGTTTGTCCGACATATGTCAGATCTTTATTTATAGGTAACTCTGGGTTGTCCATAAGCTAAATTATAGCAAAAATTTTATTATTTCGCAGTCTCGTCAGTATTTGGATTCTCATCTTCCTTAACTTCAGCTTCAGGTGTAGAATTTTCTGATTGTGGTTCTGCTGTTGCACCAGCGGATGCTTTTGATAAAGCCTCGCCTATTTTAGACATTTCAGTAGAAAGTTCTTCAGTTGCTTTTTTAATGGCCTCTAAATCTGAACCTTCCTTTACTCCACGCAAACTTGTTATTTTATCGTTCACATCCTTTTTCAAATCTTCAGGAATTTTTGCTTCATTATCTTTCAATGCTTTCTCGGCAGTGAAAATAGTCATATCAGATGTATTTTTCGCATCAGCAACTTCTTTTTTCTTTTTATCTTCATCAGCGTGAAGTTCGGCATCTTGTTGCATTTTTTTAATATCTTCATCTTTCAAACCAGAACTAGCTTCTATTCTGATAGTCTGAGTTTTGCCGGATGTTTTATCTTTCGCGGTAACATTCAAAATTCCATTCGCATCAACATCAAAAGAAACTTCCACCTGAGGCATACCTCGAGGTGCTGGTGGAATACCGTCTAAAATAAATCTTCCAAGAGATTTGTTATCAGATGCCATTGGGCGTTCTCCTTGAACAATATGGATTTCAACACTTGTTTGATTATCAGCAGCAGTTGAAAATACTTGTGACTTGGAAGATGGGATAGTGGTATTTCTTTCTACAAGTTTTGTCGCAACTCCACCCAATGTCTCGATACCTAGAGATAATGGAATAACATCAAGTAGTAAAACATCGCGGACATCTCCTTGTAAAACTCCAGCTTGAACAGCTGCACCAAGTGCTACAACTTCATCAGGGTTAATAGTTAGGTTTGGAGCTTTACCGAAGAATTTCTTTACCTCTTCAACGATTTTTGGCATTCTTGTTTGTCCTCCGACCATTATGATTTCATTTATTTCTTCAATTTTAAATCCTGAAGCTGTAAGTGCTCTTTTTGCAATATCCATCGAACGAGTGATATATTCATCAGCCAAAGATTCCAATTGAGCGCGAGTCATTTTTAATAACAAATGTTGAGGGCCAGATGCGGTCGAAGTAATAAACGGAATATTTATTTCTGTTTCAATAGCTGTGGAGAGTTCGATTTTTGCTTTTTCTGCCGCTTCATCGAGACGCTGTAATGCCAATGCATCAGTACGCACATCTACGCCGGAAGTCTTTTTAAATTCTTCTGCGATCCAGTTTATAATCTTGTGATCGATATCACGTCCTCCAAGGTGACTGTCTCCATCTGTAGATTTTACTTCGATAACATCATCACCGACTTCAAGAACTGAAATATCAAGAGTACCTCCACCGAAGTCATACACAACTATCTTCTCATTTTTCTTTGAGTTCAAACCATAGGCCAATGCTGCAGCTGTCGGTTCATTGATAATTCTTTTTACTTCCAGACCCGCGATTTTACCTGCATCAATTGTCGCCTGACGTTGTGTGTCATTGAAATATGCCGGCACGGTGATAATCGCCTCAGTGATTTTCTCACCGATTTTTGCTTCTACATCTGTTTTAATTTTTGACAAAATCATCGCAGAAATTTCTTCTGGACGCATCCATTTGTCTCCAATTTTTACTTCAACTCCACCGTTTGCTGATTTCTGAATTTTAAAAGATGCATTCTTTAAATCTTTTTGCACTTCCGGATCTTCAAAATTGTGACCCATAAAACGCTTGATACCATAGATGGTATTTTCAGGATTTGTGACTGCCTGTCTTTTTGCTAAAAGACCGACGAGTCTGTCTCCATTTTTTGCAACAGAAACTATCGAAGGAGTTGTACGAGCACCTTCGATATTTTCAATAATTTTTGGTTGTCCACCTTCGATGATGGCAACCGCTGAGTTTGTTGTACCTAAATCTATTCCTATTATTTTTGACATATATTTTTATTCGTTTAATTTAATAATTTTTATTTATAATATTCTTTTGCTCTTTTCACAAACTCTTCAATATCATCCTTGTGAATTTTATAATCATGATAATTCCCTGTACCCTTACCATCTCTAAATACATTTTTAAATCTGAGAGAGTCACCTAAATTAGGATATTCTGAATCTAAACCATCAATTAATCTACTAACATATTGACATTGTCTTCCAATTAATCCACGAGATATATCTCCCAAACTAACAAATCCTTCATTATCAACTTCATATTTGCCAAGATATTTCTCTGGTTGATTAAATTTTTCCATATAATTAAAAGAAATTAATTACTAATAAGCCCATTATACACAAGGTTATTATTTTTTGCAAGTTTTTCGTGGTCGCGAAATACTTGTCAAACTAAAGTAAATACGATAATATATAAATACTATGAAAATAAAGCAAGAATCTGCCTCTTCGGCAGATGCGCCGAAGAGGCGCAACCCTGACTATTCAAAGAAAATACTCAAGATTTTAGGCGAAAAAGCCGCTATTTCCCTGCCTGATTTAGCTAATCAAGTAAACAGTAAAGACTGTTCTCAAAGCTCCGCATATGCCATCACACGCTCTTTAAAAGGCCTTCGCGAAGCAGGTCTAGTAGAAAATATTTCCTCTGGGCAAAACGACTATGCTCGCCTGACAAAAGAAGGAAAAAAGAAAATAAATAGCTTGAAACTCGACAGCGACACCACTCTCGTGAATACTTCTTGGGATGGATTTTGGAGAATTATTTTACTCGACTTACCAGAAACTAGAAAAAGTGAACGTGAATCACTTCGCTATTTACTAAAAAAAGCCGGCTTTGTATGTTTAAAAAATTCTGCTTGGATCTCCCCTTATCCTTATGAACATCTCTTCGAGAATATTAAAAAAGATTTAGGACTCACTACTGAGATGATGATCATCGTCACACAGTATGTGGATGAGGAAACTAAAAAATTTTTATTTGAATCTTTCGGAAAATAAAAATCAAAACGCAAAAAATGTTAAACCAATCTTAGTTCCAATGTATGGCATGAAAAACATCATATAAAGAAGAAAAAATAGAAACCACTCACCTAATATCGGTTTATTTTCCTGATATAAGGTTCTTAAATTTTTAACACAAAATATAATATTAAAAATTGTAGCTCCAAATCCTAAAATTGGTGCAAATAGAATTACAGATAAATTACTCCAATCATGAGTATTTATATCAACAAAAGTATAAAATTTAGTATACAAAATTGGAATCACAATCCAAAAAAGAATACTGAGAATGGAAACCTTGAATTCTTTTCTATTAAAGAAATATATTTTATTCATTAGTTTATTTTATCAAAATTATATTGTATATCCAAATACATTTACTCGAGCTGGGCGGAGAACTTTTGAATTTGTTTGATAACCTTTTTGTAATACTTGAGCGACTGTGTCGTCTTTTAATTGATCAGAAGTTTCGATATGTTCGACTGATTGATGAAATTCTGGATTGAACTTCTCCCCTACTTGTCCGATAGATTTTATGCCATTTTCTTCAAAAATATTATTCATCTGCGCATAAATATATTCCACACCCATTCTCCAGTTCGGATCAACTTTCTCCCAAGCTTCTTTATTTGCAAAAGCCATATCAAAACTATCCATCACCGGCAGGAATTTTTCTAAAGCTCTTTCTTGCACAAGATTTTTGAAATTTCTATTTCTTTCTTCTTCCTCTTTTTTATAATTCACAAAGTCCGCTCGCTCTTTCTGCCAGCCGGTCAAATATTCTTCTTTT
>JAHFNH010000001.1 GCA_023267435.1 Candidatus Nomurabacteria bacterium | reverse complement strand
TTAATTCGTTATAAATGTTAATTTTTAATAATTTTGACCAATTTCTTACCTTGTATTTTACCACAAGAGATTATTTAAAGCAATAATAAAAACCCGCGGTAGCAGGTTTTTATTATTGTCCGTCCTCTTGGATTCGAACCAAGGACCCCAGAGGTATAAGCTCTGTGCTCTAACCAACTGAGCTAAGGACGGAAACTACATTCTTAGAATTTTATAAAATAGCTAAGAATGTGTGGTTAATATTTTATTCTTTTTCGATATCTCTCTTCTTGGGCATTATTCCGTGTGCAATAATCACCTTATCATACTCGTCTTGCTCCAAAGTTTCAACCTCGATAAGCTTATTGGCAATAGCCGCCAAAGCTTTTTTATTTTCTTCCAATACCTTTTCAGCCGACTTGATTCCGTCATTTATGATTTTTGAAACTTCTGCGTCAATTTTTGCGGCAACTGTTTCTGAATATTCTTTTTCTTCAGGCATGCCCCATTGAGACTTTCCTCCTTCTCCATGAAATGCCACAGGACCGAGCGCGTCCGACATTCCCCAGCGAGTCACCATGGCGCGCGCGATATTTGTAGCTACCTGCAAATCACTCGAAGGACCAGTCGTAATATCTCCAAAGATCATTTTTTCTGCGACATATCCGCCCAACGACATCGCAATATCATCGATAAATTCTTTCTTCGATTGTAATTTTCTTTCTTCCAGTGGAAGCTTCAAAGTGTATCCGCCAGCTCGTCCGCGCGCCACAATAGAAACTTTATGCACTGGATCAGCGTGAGGTAAAACAGATGCCACGAGAGCATGCCCCGCTTCATGATAAGCTGTAATTTCTTTTTCTTTTTTGGAAAGCAAGTGACTCTTTCTTTCGGGTCCAAGCATTACCTTCTCAATAGCTCTGATCAAATCAAATTGGAAAACTTTTTTGCGATTTTCACGCGCAGCCAAAATAGCTCCTTCATTCATCAATGAATACAAATCAGCTCCGGAGAAACCAGGCGTGCGTTCAGCAATCAATTTCAAATTTATATCTTCTGCCAATGGTTTCAAGACTGAGTGAATTTTTAAAATCTCTTCTCGGTCATCGCGATCTGGCAAATCAAGCAGAACTTTTCGATCAAAACGTCCGGGACGAACAAGAGCCGGATCCAAAACATCAGGTCTGTTTGTCGCCGCCATAACGATGACTTTGTCGTTTGGTTCGAAACCATCCATCTCCACCAGAATCTGGTTTAATGTTTGTTCGCGTTCATCATTACCTCCTCCGAAACCTCCTCCTCGAGTGCGTCCGATAGCATCTATTTCATCCACGAATATTATCGAAGGAGCCGCTTTTTTTGCCATTTTGAAAAGGTCTCGCACGCGTGAAGCACCCACGCCTACAAACATCTCTACGAACTCAGAACCAGAAAGATGGAAGAATGGAACGTTTGCTTCCCCTGCCACAGCTCGCGCAAGCAAAGTCTTACCTGTACCCGGTGCGCCAGTCAAAATAACTCCTTTCGGAATGCGCGCTCCGATTTCCAAAAACTTTTTCGGACTTTTCAAAAAATCCACTATTTCCTTTAATTCTTCTTTGGCTTCCTTGCTTCCGGCGACATCTTTAAAAGTAACTTTATTATTCTTGTCATTCGGATCAGTGATGCGCGCTTTGGATTGACCGAAAGAAAATGCCTGCATTCCAGCGCCTTTTACTTGGCGTGATAAATACCAGAAGAAAAATACAATGAAAAGAATTGGCAATAAGAAAGGCAAAATATTAACCAACCAGAACAAGAAACCACTTTCATTTTTTACCACTATCTGCGTATTACCAAGAGCTTCCGGTTTCACGCCATAATTGAAAAGTGTCTGCGACAAAGAAGATTCTGTTTCTTTTTTAGATTTTTTTATTTCATCGTTCTGATAAGTGATCGTGAGTTCCTCTCCGGCTACTTCTATTTTCTTCACATCTCCCACTGAAACGCTTTTCGCCAAGTCAGAAATGGAAACATCCGGAGTATTTTTAGGCGCTTCAGATACGGTCAAATATAGGGCGATGATAAGTATAAAAATTAAAATACCTCCGGCAATACTGCCTGAAAACTTCGTGCTTTTTTGCTTTCCTTTGCCTTTCTTAGGCTCTTCTTTTTTATTGAAAAAATTTAAATCCATTACTTTAAGATAACATAAAATGCGTAAAAGGTGAAATTTAAAATAAAAAAAATCACCAATATGTTGGTGATTTTTCGATGCGATTTTACTTTCTTCTTATTACTAATTTTTTTAAAGAAAACAAGAACTTTTCTGCTTTAGAACTTCCTAGAAGGATATTAAACGACCTAATCTCCAGAAACTCCTTACCTGTCGACCTGCTGATTATATTTTTCCACGCAGTCACATCTTTTGTAATTGTTTGAGGATGATCATCGACTAAGGTCACATAAACATCTCCGTTTTTAAGAAAGATCGCTTCAGCTGTTGCCTTCGGTAATTTATCTTTAAAACCATTCAAATGAAAAATCGATCTTGGAAAATAAACAGCAAAATCAAAATTTTCATATAAGCGATTAAATTTTATTTCCGGCAATTCTTCCTTGTTTTTAATAATGCGAATGCGTCGATTGCTAAGTAAAAGATTTTTCCAAAATTCAATTATTTCAGACAAATCAGTTTTGATCGGTTGTGTGTCTTTTTCTGACAATACGAGTTGATTTCCCATAGGCGTTTGTTTTTAGTTTTTGGTTGTGAAATAGCTATTACTGTTATAAGGTAACATATTTTAGCCGAAAGTCAAACAACAATATCTTCAATAAATCCTTACATAGAGTGTTTTATTACTCTTGACAAATGACTTAATAAGTGATACACTATCTACAGTTAAACAGCTCTTAAAATTTAAAACCATGAGAAATCAAGCCACATTGAGCCATTTGCTGATTGTTTCAGCTATCGGCATCGTATTCATTTCCCTTACTGTTTTTTCTTTTGTCGATCAACAATCAACTTTTAATACACTAAGCAGAATGTTCGACAGTGTATCCAACGCAGTTTTCTAATATATCGATCGTAAAGTGAAAACAAAAAACCATTTCAGTTCATTGAAATGGTTTTTTTATTTTGAATATTAAGTTAGTTTTATTTATTCTTTCCTTTGTTATTACGAATATCATTGATATCTTTTTTAACAACATCGGCGATATCACTGCCTATTTTCATACTGTTTTTAACACCGGCATTAAATAATTCCATACCTCTTGCGCCGACTTTCTTGGCAGTCGCTTCCATCTCTTTTTCATATTTTGCGCGTGCTGGTGCTGAATCTTTCCATTTTTTCTGAATATCTTTCGCCATCTTCCCTGCTCCTTTTTCTGCCTTCTTGATAATTGCTCCTGTTTTCTTAATGGTCTTCTTTGCCACCTTTTTGGTAGCTGATTCTATTTTCTTAATTGTTTTGTTTTTCATGTTTGAATTATAGCATATTTACACTACGAACTTTCTTAATTTTTGTTTTTTGGAAATAAAAAAAGAGATATAAACATTTGTCTATATCTCTTTTAAATTAATTTAACCCTGTAGTTATTTCTTCATCTTTCAAGAAAAAAGAATCTTCTATGAGCTCCTGAATCATATGAATAACATGCGAATAAGGAATCACACCATTAACTATATATTCAGTACCTTTTAACACGTTCCGTATAAACGGATCTTCATCAAGTAATTCCTTCATTTTTTCAGAATTTTTAGAACTGGTGTTTTTATAATTTTCTACCAGTTTCAATGTATCAATGGAGTGTAGAACTCTTGTTGATGTTTCTTGGTAAAATTTTCCGACAAGATCTAAATATTCCGAATTCACGCTAATTAGATTTTTCCAAGTATTAAAAGCTTTTCTGGCCTCAACTATTGGATTCTCTTTTGATTCTTTATCAAACAAAGTTTGAAGTTTAATATGGTAATTGTTCTCCAAAATTTTAGAAGCAGAACTGCCCATTTTTTTAATAGCCTCCAATTTTGCAAGAGTGTCGTTTTTCTTTGATGCTTCGATAAATTCGTTTTTACCTTCTTCAAAGGTTGAAAAATAATCGATTGGTTTCATATTTTTAGATTTAATTGTTTTTATTTACTAGTTGATTAGGTCACTTTGGTCTCCGTTTCAGAAGCTCAAAGTGACTCAATCAACAACAATTTAAACCTAATATCAAAGGACTATAGCTACAACAAGTTTAGCACATTTTAGACTGAATGTCAATAGATACGTTATTTAACAACCAAATCAACATTAGAACCTTTGATGATTTTACCCAAAAATGGTTCAAGTTTTTGTTTATATGACTCGAATATTGCTCTGTCTTTTTCATTTATTTTATCTTTCTTTTGCAATTCAATCTCAAAAATTTTTCCTACTTTTTTTACTGTATCAAGATGAAATACTGTATTTTCTTTTCTCCATACTTCCCTCTTTTTTTCTACAATAGCCTTCACTCCTAAAACTTTTTCAAGAAAAGGAAATAAATCATTATCATTTACATCATAAAGCTTTATATCAGCCACAGCACCTTTGTTTTTTGTAAAATCTGGACGTTCATAATAAACGAGAGTTTTATCTTTACCTTCAATACGAAGTTTTAATCTTGGAGAATTCTTTTTACTAGCGGGTAATTCAAAAAAGTAATCTTTCTGATTTTTTACAATTTCTTTCTTTGCACCGATTTGTTTTAAAACATTTCTTACCTTAGAAAAATCCGGACAATAACATTTCAGTTCTAAATTCACTTTATTCATACAAAGAGTATATCAAACTATTCTGAAAATCTTAATTTTGGAAAATAAAAAAAAGAACCAGTTAATAAATTAACTGGTTCAACCTTAAATAAAGAGGCTAGGTTCTTGTTCTTGTCATATCTCAAAGAGGACGACAAATTACCCTTTTAGGAAACATTATTTGCTTGCACCTGTTTTATTTATTTGTTTTACTTCAGAGATAAATTCTTCGGTTAACTCTTCAATTAAAAGAATCATAAATTCATACAATTCCTCTTTTGAGAATCCCATTTTTTTAGCAGAATTACCAATTTCTCTTTTCATACTTTCAACATCTGGTATTCTTCTGTCTTTTCTGAATTTTTCTTTCATAAAAGCCAAAGCAATTTCTCCTTGTTTTTCTTTTGTAAGCGCCATTTAGACCTCCTTTTTTATAAGAACAACGTTATCCTTATTTACAAGCAATTGTATCATAAATAAACACAAAAGTCAATATATAAATACCTTTATATTATAATAGCTAAATGAATTTGTGGAACTGTGGGGAATTGAACCCCAGTGCAGAAAGTAGTTGCAAGGAAATCTACATGCTTAGTACACTTTTTTGTTTAAATTCTGAAATTCTTAAGTGCACGAAATATTTCAGAACCGATTCCTTTTGTTTCGGAGAAGAGTCAGGACATTCTCTTCCCTATCCCGATAATATTATGCCTCGACTCATATATCGGAAGTCTATGAGAGAGACACTAGCCGAGGCTTACGCGAAGGCTAGAGCAAGATCTTTCATACCGAAGTATGGAGATTGCTTTGAAGTCAATTTTGCAATTAACATTTGAACGAATTTTAACGAGATTACGTCCATACTCGGCATGCATCAATAGCAAATGGCTTACTGTCTATGCCTTGCAGTCCCAATATTCTGTTATCAACGTCCTTTGAATTCGCGTCGGACTTCTCTTTCCGTATCGCGTTTCTTGATACTCTCACGCTTATCGAACTTTTTCTTACCTTTTACTAAGGCAATTTCTACCTTAATTTTTCTGCCTTTATTATACACTGAAATCGGCACTATTGTCAAAGCTTTATTCTTCTCGCTTCCAGCTAGTTCAGCTATTTCTTTTTTAGTCAGCAAAAGCTTGCGATTCCGAATCGGGTCATAATCTTTCGCAGCATTCTTCACTTGATACGGGGGAATATTTGAATTAATTAAAAAGCATTCTCTCCCGCGAACCAACACAAAAGCCCCTTCGAGCGACATTCGTCCGCCTCGAACTGATTTAACTTCTTCTCCCAGAAGCTCAATACCTGCCTCGAATTTCTCTAGGATTTCGTAGTCGAATCTGACTTTTCTATTTTCCGCATAATGCGCCATGTTTTTATAATATCATATTTACGGTGTTGATTATGATAAAATACAAATATGCCTAAATTAAATGTCTCAGGATATCGAGGAATATGGGGTCAGGATTTAAATGAACAAATTGCTTTTGAATTTGGAATTGCTTTCGCTAAGTTTATAAAAAACTCTGGAGGCAAGGAAATTTTAGTCGGACGCGACGCACGCAAGACTGGCGGAGTTATTTTCGAATCCCTGCAGACTGCATTTAAAAATGAAGGATTGGAAATAGAATATGCTGGCATCATACCGACACCTTCAATGCTTTTCTTAATCAAGAAACTTTCTTTCGATGGCGGAGTAATGATCACCGCTTCGCATAACCCACCAGAATACAATGGTTTGAAATTTATAAATAAAAATGGACTTTTTGCAACTCAAACAGAAATAGAAGAAATCACTAAAAATAAAGAAGATTTATCTCCACAAACATTGCCTGTTTACTCCCCTGAGGCAAGGCCTCAGGAATTTCCTGATAATGCAAAATTCAGAAAATTACACATTGATGAAATATTTAAAAACATTGATGTTAGTTTGATTAAAAGTAAAAAATTCAAAGTTGCCCTGGATCCAATCAATAGTGCCGGCAGTATCATCGCTCAAGAATTATTAAAAGAACTGAGTTGTGAAGTGTACGCGATAAATACAGAACAAAACGGAGAATTCGCACATGAGCCAGAACCATTGCCAAAAAATTTAGCACAAATAGGCAAAGCCGTCTTGGATAGCAAATCAATCGTCGGCTTTGCCCAAGACCCCGACGCAGACCGACTCGTCATCGTAAACGAGAAGGGAGAAGTTTTAAATGAAGAATACACTTTGGCTCTCTCAGTGAAAAGTGTTTTATCAAAAAATCCTGGCGATATCGTCATTAACATGTCCACCTCTCGAGTGAATGAAGATATTGCAAAGTCATATGGCGGAAAAACTTATCGTTCCAAAATCGGCGAAGCCAATGTCGTAGAAATGATCCAAGCTACTAATTCAATAATGGGAGGCGAAGGTGGAGGTGGAGTGATTTATCCGAAAATAAACACTGCCCGCGACAGCCTTGTCGGCATAGCTCTCACCCTTGAACTCCTTGCGCGTGAAAACAAAAATATTTCCGAAATTACAGAGTCTTTACCTCAATATGTAATGAAAAAAGATAAAATCACTTTTACTGGTAAATTAGATGAACTTTATGAAAACCTAAAAATAACCTTTAAAGATGCGACTTTAAATACTTTAGATGGAGTGCGTTTTGATTGGGCAGATTCTAGTTGGATCCACGTCAGACCCTCTAATACTGAGCCAGTTGTACGCATTATCGGTGAAGCTAAGGAAGAAAACCGAATAAATACCATTTTTGATCAAGTACGGTTGACTTTAAACTCTCAATAAGCTATTATCTTCAGAGCTAAAGCATTATTTTAGATCAATTGCGTGAAAGAATAAACAACCAAATAAGAGCCAAAGAATTACGAGTTTTAGACAGTGAAAATAAAAACCTCGGAGTTTTAAGCATTAAAGATGCGCTGGAACTCGCACAGAGTAAAGGCTTGGACTTGATTGAAATATCCCCGAATGCAAACCCTCCAATAGGGAAAATAATGGACTTCGGCAAGTATCAGTATGAAGCTAGTAAAAAACTAAAGAAAGCAAAGGCTGGAGCTAAACCCACAGAAACCAAGTCGATCCAAGTAAAGATAGGCACCGGTGACCATGATTTAGAATTAAAAGCTAAAACTGCTTCCAAATGGTTAAAAGAAGGCCACCGAATAAAAGTTGAACTTTTCCTTTCCGGACGCGCAAAATATATGGATGATAAATTCCTAAAAGAGCGCTTGGATAGAGTACTTCACTTTATCACCGAAGATTACAAAGTTTCAGATTCATACAAAAGAGGTCCAAAAGGTTTGATTATAACAATAGAAAAAGCAAAGTAGTAAAATTATATGATGAAAACAAACAAATCATTTTCAAAAAGATTAAAAGTTACCAAAAATGGTAAGGTCATTGGACGCAAGCCAGGCTTCAACCACTTTAATGCCAAACAGTCACGCACAACCCAATTAGCTGGTCGCAAGGGTCAAGAATTTAAAATCAAGAACAAGCCGATGAGTCACTTGTTGCCGTTCGCATAATTAAAAAATAACAGTAAAAAACCATGACAAGAGTAAAAAAGGGAGTACATGCATTAAAAAGAAGAAGAAGTATCTTGAAGCAAACCAAGGGTTTTCGTCACGGACGAAGCACTAAGGAAAGACAAGCCAAAGAAGCTCTTCTACACGCAGGAAATTATTCCTTCGCACACAGAAAAGACAAAAAAGGTCACAACCGTACACTTTGGAATATCAAGATCAACGCAGGATCACGCGAGCTCGGAATGTCTTACTCCAAACTTATCGGTGAACTAGGAAAGAAAAAGATAATGTTAAACAGAAAAATGTTGGCTGACCTTGCAGAAAACAATCCAGAAAGTTTCTCCAGAGTCCTAGCGAAAGTTAAATAATATAAATTTAAAAAACACCTCGAATCTCGAGGTGTTTTTTGTTTTCTTTATTTGATTATTTAAAATCAATAATCTTCTTGTTCGGAATAACCGTGCCAGGTTCGTTTTTATCCTGTTTGTAAAATACATTATTAGCACTAATAATATACGGATAAAAAACTCCCCTTTTTACTTCCCCACCTTCCAATAAAAGATATCCATTCTCTTCTAAGGCCGAGACTGGAAAATAAATTGTTCGACCATATTCATCGACAATGATTATCCCCTCTTTTTTTACTTTTGAAGTTTCATTTATTTTTTCTAATGCGCAAGCAGCCTGAGCAAATTTTAAGTGAAAAATATCTCTAACTTCAAATGGATCAAAAGTGTTTTGCATTACTTTGACATAAACAAAAGCTGAATCTTGATTGATTTCTTTTTTTACTTCTGCTGAATAACGATGAACTCCTGAGTAAAATGGGATGCTATCGCTCATATTTTGAGCAAAAGAAATATTTGCCACAGCAGCTACTGCTATGAACAAAAAGGATCGAACTATTTTTTTCATTTTTCCGGATGGTTTTTTGGTTTACTTAATGAACTTTTTTATAACTTTAGCATGATTTATGTTAAAAGTCAAACTAAAAACCCTCCGCCAGTTTGGCGGAGGGTTTTTAAACTTTTTATATTTTAAACTCTTCAACTTTATCTTTCATAATCAATTCTATCACTTTTTGAACAAGTTTTTTTGGATCAGAATCGAAAACTATTTTTGCATTTGGCCGATGACCTTTCTCCAAAATCATTTTAATTTCATCACCCATTTCCCAACCTTCATCTTCCAGTATTCCGATAGGCTTGCTATCTTCGAAAGCCACAGTAAATTCATGAATAGTACCGATACGTCCACAACCAATAAATACAGCATCAGTCGAACGAGTCAATAAAATATCTCGCATTGGAAAACCAAAACCAGTATAAATAAGAATATCCATATAATCCACAGGAAGTTTGTAAACACTTACATGTTCTTGCTCTGTCGCTGCTGGTGAAAGTCCAATAGAAATACCTCCCACTTCTTTCGCTCCCATCGCTGACCAAAGAGGAAAGCCAGTCGTCGCTCCTGTTACCAAAATGCCACCCTGACGCACTATTTCAGCACCAAGTTCTTTGGCTTTTTGTAAAGCATTCGGACCGCAATGACCCGTCTCCGCCGCGCCAGAAACACAAAGTTTCAACTGACGGTGTCCATGTTTTGCATAAGGGTTTGAAGATAATATATCCATAAATTTATTTAAATAAAATTAAATTAATAATTAACAAACAAGCGAAACACTATCTCCTCGATCTGGAGCAGATGCATCAATTGCCAAATTGTCTCTAAGTTTCTGCACTAAAAACAATGACGATTTTGGTTCGCCCATAACCACAAAAACTTTTTTCAAACTATCTTCCATATCTTCCACAAAATTAATCAAGTGATCTGAATCTTTGTGTCCAGAATATCCGGAAATGGTTGCGATATGTGCCCGGACAATAACATCTTCACCGGAAATATGAACTGTTTTTACGCCTTCTTCGATCAAACGTCCCATCGTACCCACAGACTGATAACCCGTAAGTAAAAGCGTATTGTTGGGATCAGGCAAATAATTCTTTTCATGATGCACTACTCTGCCACCCGAAGACATCCCTGAACCGGCAATAATTATTTTAGGATTGGGTACAGTTAAAATCTTTCTTGATTCTTCTGATTGTAAAGTAGAATGAAGCCCAGGAAAATCAAATAAATGTTTGCCGTCGGATATGGCTTTCTGAGCATTCTCATTGAAATAACTTTTATACTGCTTGAAAACATCTGTGAGTCTTATAGCTAAAGGCGAATCAAGAAATATCGGCATGATAGGAATACGCTGATCTTCCACTAAAGCATCTATTTCAAATAAAAGCTCTTGTGAACGTTCGAGTGAAAAAGTCGGAATAATTAGAGTTCCTTTTCTTTTATAGTTGTCTTCAATTGCTTCTTCTAAAAACTTTCTTCTTTCTTCTCTGGCTTCATGATTTCTATCACCGTAAACGCTTTCCATTATCAAATAATCCACATCAGTAACTTTTTCAGTATCAGGAAGTAGAGGTGAAGGTGAATTTCCTAAGTCTCCAGTAAAAAGAATTTTCTTGCGGTTGTAAATAAATTCAACCATAGCGGATCCTAGTATATGTCCAGCGTTTAGAAAAGAAACTTCTAAATTTTCAACAATTTGTATTTTTTCATGATATTCAAATCCTTGCCACAAAGAAAGAGCGAGTTGTATATTTTCTTCAGTATAAATTTTATCCAAATTATGTTCTCTATTTTTTGAAAGTATACCCATCGTATCCTCGAGCATTGGAGCTGCTAGAGCTTTGGTCGGCGCAGTTGAATAAATCTTTCCACGAAAACCATCATAAATAAGTTTTGGAATACGGCCCAAATGGTCGATATGCCCATGAGTAATAAAAAGAATGTCTATCTCTTTCGGATCATAAATAAAAGGATCCCAGTTTATATCATCTGCTAATTTCGTTCCTTGAGTAAGTCCGCAATCAACTAATATTTTTTTTCCTTCAACTTCAAGTAAAAAGTTTGCACCTGTTACGGAACCTGTTCCCCCACAAAAAGTTATCTTTGCAATTTTCTCCATAGATACATTATACAGCAATTTTTTAAACAGACATAATTCTCTTTAGAAAATAGAAAATAGCAGTAAAACCGCCCGCCACATCAAAACAAATATCTGAGATAGTGTCTAAAGTATTGAAAGGATTTTGAGAAATAGTCTTATCAACAAGTATCTCAAATATCTCCCATAAAACTCCTATTAAAAGAACCCCTAAAATTATTTTAAAAATTGATTTACCCCACCCACCCTGATATGTGAAATCTTTTGGTAAAAAAACAAACATCCAAGCCAATCCGACAAAAAATCCCCCTAAAAAATGCATCGGCATATCAAACCACCAAATCATTGAATACCAATAAAATTTCATTGCTAAAGAATTTAGCCCAAAAACAAAAAAAACCATGAATAACATGCGTTTTAAAAGTTTTTCTTTATTAATATTTTGCATTATGTCTATATTGAAGAAAAAATCCGCCCAAAACGAATGCGCGGAATCCTTCTTTAGGGCTATTTCCGATATATTACCATAGCGTAAAGCTAAGTGGGTGTCAGACGTGTGAGGCCTAAGCCTTACCCGATCGAGACTCCCATAATTTATTGTTCTAGGTAATAATCGGAAATAACCCTACTAAAAGTATACTATCTTAAAATATTTCTGCAACAAGCTTTTCAAAAAACCACAGAAAAAATTTAAAAACAAGTTTGATTTTGTTTGACAAAATAAAAATCCTCCGCCAGCTGGCGGAGGATTTTTTAAAATTATTCTTTGTGTTCTGCGTAAATAAAATCAGTATCAATCTTTGAATAATTAAACAATTCTTCGTGTTTAAAAAATCTTTTAATTTCTGCTTCTCCATTTTCAATAGAATCAGAAGCATGCACAAGATTTGACTGTTTAGATAAAGAAAAATCACCGCGAATAGTACCAGCATTTGCTTCCCATGCCTTTGTTGGACCTACAAGCAAGCGAATAGCTGACACAGCATTGATACCCTCGATTGCCATTACTATTACAGGACAAGCTTTCATGTAGTTTCGAACACCAGGGAAAAATGGCATGTCTTTTATATGCGCATAATGTTCTTCTAATATTGCGTCCTCAATACTCATCATTTTCATTCCGATGAGTTTAAGACCTTTTCTTTCAAAACGACTTATCATTTCTCCAACCAAGTTACGCTGTACTGCGTCCGGCTTGATAATTATTAAGGATTTCTCTTCATTAGGTTTTGCCATAAAAAATTAAATTAAAATTGTAATACCGCTATATTAGCAGGTTTTGAAAAATTACTCAAACTATTACATCGAGGAGTAGCGAGCCATGATTTCAGCTTCTACTTCTTCTCTATCACGGCCGTATTTTAGATATGAAAGTTCTTTGAGACTATCTATTATTTCTGGATTACCTCTTTCAGGCGCTAAAGTTTTTAAATTGAAAGGCTTGGTCGGCTGGCCATTTACCAACATGCTCATGTAAGCATTGTAGTTGTCGAGCTTGGTTATATCATGAGAAGTAAATACCGGTTTGAATTTTGGTTCTAAGAAAGTTGCATCTTCAGGACTGACACGGAAGATTGCCATCGAGCCGACGTTGCCAAAGACTGCATTCTTAATTCCCTCATCCAACTGAGCAATATATTGGTGCGCAATATTGAGAGACAATCTATATTTTCTAGCTTCCGAAAGAATTGAAGAAATAGAATCAGTAGTAACATTTTGAAACTCATCAATATAAAGATAAAAATCATTCATAGGCTTGCCGAACATATCCACACGGGAAAGCGCTGCCATTTGAATTTTACCCACCAGTACAAGACCGATCAAGTTCGCATTGATATCACCGAGTCTGCCTTTTGAAAGATTTACCAAAAGAATTTTCTTCTCGTCCATAATTTTTCTAAAATTGAAAACTGAATTCTGCTGAAGTACGACTGGACGCATAATGTCGTTGGAAATAAAGTTATCAAACTTTGAAGAAATATATGGCACGAAGTTTGCCAAAGATTGATCACCGGAAGTTTGTTCCGCAGAAACCCAAAACTGCTTAATGATCGGATTCTTACATCTAGAAAGTTTTAAATCACGAAATTCTTTATCCGCCAAAACTCTGGTAATTTCAAGCAAAGTCGAACCTGATTCTGGATCTTCCATCACCAGAAATGCGCTATTTCTAAAATATTGTTCAAACATCGCTCCGCCTCCAGCTTTCATATCGAAAAGCTTATTGAAAATACCCATCATTTCATTGACCACGAAAGTCTTTTGCTCAGGATAATTTGGATCATACTCGAGCATATTGAGCCCCATTGGTCGCGCTGTATAAGCCGGATCGAAGTAAATAACATCATCTATTCTTTCTTTTGGAATACGACTAAGTATGGTTTGAATATCTGTGCCGTGCGGATCGATGTAACAACATCCATCACCATTTTTAATGTCCTGAGTAATCATATTAAGCAAAATATTCGTCTTACCTGTTCCCGTCTGACCGATGACATACATATGGCGCACTCTGTCTTCTCGCGCCATGCGGATTTCAGTGTCTTTTCCGCGATAACTATTTATACCTAATACAATCCCATCTCCGCCCATTTGCATAGGAGCGGGAGCAATACCGGACTTGGCTTCACGCAATTGTGCCATGCCTTCCACACCAATAGGAAAATGAAATACGGATGCGAGCTCTTTTAAATTCATCGGCATAGATTTATTTTTCGAAAAAGCGCGATAAGAAAAATCGTGGAAAAATTCTTTCACTTCGCTTCCTTGAACTTTTTCAAAAATAATCGAGTTGCTGGCTGTTTCGGTAAATTGATTGAAAGATGATTCTATTTCTCTTAATATTGCATCCGCTCTTTCTTTTGTTCCCGCTGAAGCGATGAGGCGAATATTGGCTTCCATAATGGTACTTTTTAGCTTATTGCCTATTTTTTCCGCTGCGCCTTCATCTACTGCACTTCTGCCAGCAATGTATTTTTCTTTTTTCTCTGTTTCTTTTTTTACTCCGAAAAATAATTCCTTCGAAGCTTTCAAAATGGCTTTATTGAATTTATAAAAATTATCCGCAGCATGTTTCACAGACATTCCATCTTTCACATCATCTAAAATAAGGTGAAATTCTTTAATGTATTTTTCTCCCGCTGGAGCTATAACGAATTGTATTGCCGCGCCCTCGCCACTCGACTTTAATTTTGAGAAAACACTCAGAATAGTATTCATCGGATCATGGTCTATCACATCATAAGTCTTAATAGGTAATACGGAACGCTCGGAGAATTTAGCATAAGCTCCAGCAGAAAAACCATTGTCCGTGAAAACATTGTAATCATCCTCAACTTCTACTACTTTCGCATCGTGGTAAAAAGCTAAAATCTGCTTTTCAAAAAGAGAAACGAAGCTATTTGGTACAGCTACATAAACAACAACTTCGTCGGTTTGATTTCCTAAAGCTATTTCCAATGAAAAATAATTTCTTTCTTCATTGTTGCGTCCGGAAGAAATAGACTGCATGCCGGCATAGAACTGCTCCATCGCGCCAATGAATTCCTTGAAACCTTTTTTCTCTTCGCCTGATTGCTCCGGCAAAGTAACTTCATAAAGTGTAATGTTTAATTGTTTCCAAAGAGGCGTGCCTTCTTTCAAGTCTGGCACTTTTTGTCCTGTTTTTAAATATTGAATCAACAATCGGTGAAAATCGTCATCAATATGCGGATTGTTCATTGCTTCTACTACCGACAAAGCATTTCTGATGCCTTTCGTGAGAACTAAACCTAAAAGTTCTTCCATCACTCGATCGTGTGTTTCTGGTTTTAATCTGAGCACAACTTCTTCTGCCTCTTCTTTTTCTATTATATTGCGCTCATGAATAGCCTGACTCACCGGAACTTTTTCGTATTCAGTAATTATTTCTTGAACTGCATTTTCTTGAGCGCTCTCAAAACGCCCGGCATTAATGAGTTCTTGTTCGCGTTTCGCCACATGCGCGCGCAAATAACCGAGCTCCTCTTCCGGAGTTTTGAATTTTGGCATTTCCTCTAAAAATGATCCTTCCATTGGTTTAATTATACTTTGAATTCACTAAAAGACAAAATAAAAACCGCATTCTGTTGCAAACAATGCGGTTTTAATTTAAATTTACTTTCAACGGATCTTTTTTTATTAATTCTTTTGGAGCAAAATTGAACTTATAAACCCTTCCATTAAGAGTATTAGAAACAATCCTCCTTTTCGGTTGGTTTTCCTGAAACCAAGGCTGAAAAAATTTCTTAAGAAATATAAGCATGGCTGAATTTTTAGTTAAAAAACAATATATTTACTTAAGATAATATCAGTTTTTTGAAATAAGTCAACCTTGACATTTGACTACGATATGATATAATGGAACAGTAAAAGCAATGAAAAATTATTATAATAATGTTATACTTTTGAGGTGATTATTAGGGGGTCGTTTATTAAAAAACAATTTTAAATTAAAAAATATGAAAATAGAAGGATTAACTAAAGATGTAAGAGAAGAACTTTTAGAGATGCAGTCAAAACAAACTGCGCAATCTAAAGAAAAATTACCAGAACAAAAAGTCGAAGGCACTGAAGAAGCTGCAAAAAAGGGAATGGCTGAACAGAAAATAGATTCTGCTCAAGAAATGAAAAAAGAAGAAAAGGAAGCCGCTAAAGAACAAAAAATAGAAGAGACGAGACAGAGTATATGGGAAAAAATGGGTAAAAAAGTTTCTTCCATATTTGAAACAAAATTTAGTCAAAAAGTTTTAGATAAAAAATTAGAAAATAAACATACTAAAAAATCATTAGCAGATATAGAGAAAATAAATCCAGAAAAAGCAGAAAAATATAAAATTGCGCTAGGTAAAGGTGTAGGATTTCCAATATGGAATCAAGAAAAACAAGATTATGAGGAAGGATCAGGTTATTCAGATAGTTTCAGTGGTAACTAAAACAATATAATAAAAATAAAAAATCCTCCACCATCTGGTGGAGGATTTTTTATTTTTATTGGATCGTTAGTATTTCTGGTTCATCTTCGGTAATTAAAATAGTATGCTCGAAATGCGCGCTACGTTTTTTGTCGGCAGTTGATATGGTCCAATCATCTTTTCCAATTACTACATTCTTGGTGCCATTGTTTAACATCGGCTCGATGGCTATCACCATTCCTGGTACTAGCTTCGCCCCTGTCCCCTTTTTGCCAAAATTTGGAATATATGGATCCTCATGTATCTCACGTCCGACTCCATGCCCCGCTAAAACTTCCACGATACCAAACCTTCCTTGTTTTTTAACAAAACTTTCAATCGCATAACCAATATCTCCAACCCTGCCACCTCCACGCGCCGCATCGATACCTACCATCAAACTACGCTGTGTGGTATCCATAAGTTTTTTAGATGCAGATGAAACTTCCCCTACCGGCACAGTGTAAGCCATATCAGCAAAGACACCTTTATGATTAATCCCCAAATCAATGCAAACAATGTCGCCCTCTTGTAATATTTTATCTTCCTTTGGAATGCCATGTACCACTTCTTCATTCACTGAAACGCACAATGACGCTGGAAAAGGTTTTTTTGCCCCAACAGGACGATAATTAAGGAAAGCGGGAGAATCACCCTGTTCCCTGATTAATTTCTCTGCATATTTATCAAGCTCTTTAGTGGAAACTCCAGGCTTAACTATTTTTTTTACTTCGTCCAAAACAAAAGCCAATCGCTTACTGGCTTCTCTTATCTTTTCTATTTCTGCTGGTGTTTTAATTATTATCCCCATACTAAAATTTTCATTTATTTATTAATCTTATTCCCTTTTACTTCTTACTGTTTATTTTTAATTTATTATTTTTTAATCAAAAATTTAGTACGGGGCAAGCATATATCAAGAAATAATCGTGCCCATAAAATTTTCACCACTTAAACATTTAGCAAAATTTTCAATCGGCTTGCCGTTCATTATCACGACTGAAATATTTTCTTTCTCTGCAAGTTCGGAAGCTACTGGATCAAAAGGAGAATTAAGTCCGGCATTCCATTCTTTCGGAATAAGGGCGCGATAATCCGCCCAGGAAATTTTTTCAAATTTTTTGGCTTCCGGATTAACTTTCGGATCCGAATCATAAACATAATCAGTGTTCGATAAATTGATCACTTTTTTCGCACCGACCAACTTTGCTGCCAAGATAGCTCCGAGATCCGTACTGCTTCCTGGTTTATAAGCTGAGCCTATTATTATCGGCTTTTCAAAAGAAAGTTCGCCGGTCATATTTGAAACAACTTCGCCGTGCGCTTGTTCGCTGAAAATAACTCTCAAGAGCTCAGCGTTTATGCGCAATGCAGTAATGCCGATCAAATCAAGATCGTAATTCGATGAAGTAGATACTTCTTTCGCTGCTTCCTGATATCTTCGGCAGATTTTTCCCCCACCGGTTATAATAATAAATTTCTTACCCTTCTCTATTTCAGATAAAATTACCTTTTTAAAATCTTTCAAAAACTCCGTATCAATAGCATCCGGCACGATAAGCGATCCGCCAAGTGAAATGACAATAATTTCTTCTGTTTTATTTGGCATCACTAAAAACTTAATGCTTTAATAATATCTTTGTGCACGTCTTCGACTGACTGCTCACCATTGATAGATAAAAGTTCATACCCTTCTTTATCTTTGAAATAATCCATCGCTGGAATAACTTTGTTTATATATTCGTCAAATCTTTTTGCTAAACCTTTTTCTGTATCATCACCTCTGCCACGCAACATATTTCGCTTCATTGATTCTTCTTTACTAACTTCAATATAGATCATCTTTACATTTCCCCGCTTATAGAAATTAACCATCGACTCAAAAGTTTGAGATTGAGATATGGTTCTAGGATACCCATCAGATATTAAATGCTCTTCGTTAGTAAGAGAATTAATCAAAATATTCGTGAAAATTGAGTTTGTTAAGAAATCAGGCTGTAATTCTCCACGTGCCAAAGAATCCTTCACCAAGGAGCCTGTATAGCTTCCAGAGTCCACTAATTTCCTGTATTCACTGCCTGGATAGATGTAAATTATCTCCTTGCCGTCCCGTACTTTCAAAAAATCCATCAGTAATTTTACCTGAGTCCCTTTGCCGGAGCCAACCATTCCAAAAAATACATAAGTATCACCTTGCATCCAATAAGAATACAGGATTTTATATTCAAAATCAAATAATTCCCCTCCTTGTTGAGGAGGGGTTTGGAGAGTGGTGATTTTTTGAAAATTACCCCCTCGCCTTTCAGGCACTCCCCCTTATCAAGGGGGAGATTTGTTATGTTATACTTGAAATATGAAAAAAGAGATTATAACAATCAACGGCTTACCCGGCAGTGGAAAATCCAGCACAGCTGATTTTGTGGCGAAAGAACTTGGTTTTAAACGATTTTCCTCTGGGGATTTTATGCGCAAAATTGCCACCGATATGGGAATTTCCTTAAATGAGCTTTCAGTCATGGCGGAGATCGACCATTCAATAGACTTAAAAATAGATGAAGAAGTGAAGAAAGCTGGAGAAATGGATAATATTGTTATTGATTCACGTTTGGCTTTTCACTGGATACCAACATCTTTCAAAGTATATCTCGACCTTCCACCGGAAATAGCCAAACAAAGAATTCTCAGCAATTTAAAAGTAAACAAGCTAAGACAAGAAAGCGAGCACTCTACTGACGCAGAAGAAATTTGTCAAAAAATAACTCGCCGACTCGAAAGCGAGAAAAAAAGATATATGGATTATTACGGCGTGGATCATACCGACAAAAATAATTTTGACCTAGTGATCGACACAAATGAAAATAACCTTCATCAAGTCGCCCATCTTGTTGTTGAAGAATATAAAAAGTGGATAAAAGAATAGACAATAATTAAAACAGCCCCGCAATATTCATTACAGGGCTGTGTCTTTAAATGTTTTTAAACTTTATCTACGGAACCATTTTTAATAAACCGTTGGTTGTAAACAATAGTCATAAGTTTATTTTTGTAGATTTCATATTCCCAACTTGATGTTTCACCTTCATTCAATTCAATTAGCAATTCACCACTATTTCTAATTAGAAACCCACGAACTTGTGGTTTCCAATTATAATTTCTAAAGAAAATAAAATCTAAAAAATTTCCTTTCATTTCAAAAATTTCTGATTTCCTTTCAATTATTTTCTTTTGTACTTTCGGAAAAATTGCTGGTACAAAAAACTTTCCTTTAGACAATTCAAGATTTTCTAAATCTGGTATTGCTCTAAATAGGTCACAAGAACAACCAACAAAATAAAAAAATTGGCATTCTTTTATTAGTAACCCGATGTCTGTTTCCTGTTTGCCCTTCTTTAAAGATTTTGGCGATTCCTTAATAGCAATTAAAGAAGATCTAATGGAAGAAACGATTGCTTCAATTTCCTCAGAAGAAAATTGTTTCGATTTCAACTGTTCAGTTACAACTAAACAAACTGATTCTATAAACTCATTCTTTATTTTCCTTCTTGCGTTAGGATTAAAAATTTGAGAAAGCAGAGATTTTAGATTCACCATTTTTGTGTTTATTTTTTCAGCAGATTCTCCTTTTTCAGCCTTAAAAAAAGATTTCTCATTTTCCAATAGCTTTTCTGCTAAACGGGTCTGATTTTTAAAAATAGGGTTGTCTCCCATAAACAAAGCAATGAACAATTTGCCTTCTTCTGTGTCTTTTGGAATTTTCATATGTCGTATGTTTTTAAGATTAAAAATTATTTTGTCTATGAATCACCTGCAAAAGCGGGAAACTCAATAAACAAAACAAGAATACCTAAAAACTTTTATTTCAAAAAACAAAAACCTGCTATATTTATAGCAGGTTTTTGAGTATATGTCAATTATAAATTTTAGTATTCTCTCATTGAGATTTGAGCGTCTACTTTCTTGATCAAGTCTAGAACCACGGAAACAACGATAAGAAGAGCTGTACCACCCAATGCTATCGCTGTGATACCAGTCGCTGCGCGCATGACAAGCGGAAGAACGGCGATGAGTCCTAAGAATACTGCACCCAACATTGTAATACGATTTAAGACTTTGGAAATATAAGCAGAGGTGGCAGCTCCTGGGCGAATACCTGGAATAAATGCACCGTTCTTTTGCAGATTAGTAGAAAGTGCTTCTGGATCGAAAGTAACTGCTGTGTAGAAATAAGTGAATAAGAAAACCAAAATAAAATAGAGTACGGAATACAACCATGTTGTCTGTGAGAATGATGCAAGAACATGTCCTATCTTTAGGAGTACTGCATTTGAAGAAGTTGAAAGAAAAGTACCGATCATTTGAGGGAAAAGCAAAATAGACAAAGCGAAGATTATCGGAATAACTCCAGCTTGATTCACGCGAAGCGGTAAGTAAGTTGACCCCCCGCCGTATACCTTTGCTCCGCGAACTTGCTTAGCATAAGTAACAGGAATAGGTCGTTCTGCTTCTGTGACAACGACAACTCCGGCGACGACAGCTGTACCCAAAACAACAAAAAGAATATAAAGAGGAATCTGAGAAACATCAAAAGTGAAAATCAACTGGCTGATGTGTGTAGGAATACCTGCGATGATACCAGCGAAGATGATAAGAGAAACTCCGTTTCCAATACCGAATTCAGACATAAGCTCTCCGATCCACATTAGAAGAACAGAACCGGCAATAACTACAAGCAAATTTGAAATACGGGAGAACGCACTCAAATTGCTCAAAATGTGTTGATTTTGAAGAATCATAAGCAAACTGAATCCTTGAATAGCGGCGAGAGGGACAGTCAACAATCTGGAATATTGAGTAAATCTTTTTCTGCCTGCTTCGCCTTCTTCCTGATAAAGTCTCTTTAAAGAAGGAATCATCATGGTCATCAACTGCATAATGATCGAACCGGTAATGAATGGTCCGACGCCGAGCATGATTATGGAAAGATTGGAGAGTCCGCCTCCGGAGAATATATTCAAGATTCCAAAGAATTGGTTATTGCTCAAAAATCTATTTAACTCTACTGTATCAATACCAGGTATTGGAATAGCGGCCAACAATCTGAAAACTATCAATGCAAAAAGTACGAACAAGATTCTCTTTCTTAAAAGAGCATCCATCCATACTACCTTTATTTTATCCCAAAAATTTTGCATATATTATTTGGCTTTTTTCACAATCTCTTCAGGCTTAACCGGAGAAACTTCTCCGCCAGCTTTTGTTATTTTTTCTTTAGCAGAATCTGAAACTAAACATTTAGAAACTTGGATCTTAACATTGAAATCTTCCTTGCCGCCCAAGAGTTTAATCTTTGGAACAACACCTTTCATTTTTTTAATTACCTTTAACTCCAATAAGGAAACTGGGTTCACTGCTCCGCCTTTTGAGTAAGCTTTAGCAATTTTATCGAGAGAAATACAAACAGGCTTGATCTGGAAAGAATTAAACATGTATCCGCGATGCTTCGGCAATTTCTTGATGATATCGCGAAGTTCTGGACGGCGCTTGTTTCCGGCACGAGCTGTCTGACCCTTGCCTCCGCGGCCGGAAGTCTTAGCATGTTTGCCTCCGCGTCCTACCAAGCGGTCTTTCTTATTTTTGTGTTGTCTTTTTAAATTATGTATCTGCATAAAATTATTATATCAAATTAATCTTTCTTAACTTCTTCTTTTCCGGCAACAACGACAGTCTCAACTGGTTTTGAATATTTAGTAGAAATTTTTGACAATGCCAACATAACAGCCTTAGAATTGTTTAATTTATTCTTAGTTCCAGATAAAATCTTTCCTGTAATATCTTTCATACCAGCTAATTTAATAATATCACGCATTATTGATCCTGCTACAAGTCCACGGCCTTTGTTTGGTATAAGTTTAACACTAGAAGCGGAGAACTTAGCGGAAACTTCATAAGGAATAGACATAGTCTTGGTCAAATTTAATCTAACCATATTTTTCTTTGCGTTTCTCAATGCTTTATTGATCGCGAGAGATGTGTCTCCAGCTTTTCCTAAACCTAAGCCGATAGCACCTTTTCTGTCACCGGCTACTAGTGCAACAGAGAAAGAGAATCTGCGTCCTCCTGCGACGACACGAGTAACACGGCGAATGTCTAAGATCTTCTGATCAAATTCAGGTTTTGGCCTATCAAAAGATGATGGACGGCGGCCGGTATTTCTTTTTTCGTTTCCTTTTTCCATATATTTTATTAAAATTTCAATCCAGAAGCTCTTGCTTCGTCAGCTACTAATTTGATACGGCCTGTGTATTTAAATCCGTTTCTATCAAAAACAACTTGGCTGATCTTCTTGGCGATAGCGACTGCGGCTATGTCTTTGCCGATCTGCATTGCTCTTTCAGACTTTGTACCTTTCTTTGTTTTAATATCGCTAGCCTGTGCTAAAGTCTTGCCTGTAACATCATCAATAATCTGCGCATAAATAAATTTATTTGAACGAAAAACAGAAAGTCTTGGACGCTCTGAAGTACCGTTGATCTTTGCTCGGATTTTTGCTTTTAATCTTGTTCTTTTTTCGTCTTTCTTAATCATATATTTAAATTAATTATTACTATGCTGTTTTCTTACCTTGTTTTCTTCTGATGACTTCACCTTCATAACGCATACCTTTACCCTTGTAAGGTTCTGGTTTCTTTAATGCGCGAACAGCTGCTGTGAAGCTACCAACTAATTCTTTGTCGATACCGGTAACAGTAATGTTATTTTTTTCAGCTGTAACAGTCAGACCTTCTGGAATAGGGACGATAACTGGATGAGAAAATCCTAAAGCAAAATGAATTTCTTTTCCTTTAACTTCAGATTTAAATCCGACTCCTTCTAGGATAAGCTTTTTCTGGTAAGGTGTCTGTACTCCGGCAATCATGTTTTTGATATGAGAAGCGTATGTACCCCAAAGAGATTTTGAAAATTTGTCATTTCTCTTTATGGATAAAGTAACCATCTTGTCTGCGATTTTTATTTCGATATCATCTCGGAAAGTCTTAGTCAAAGTTCCTTTTGGACCTTTCACTGTCAAAATAGCGCCATTCTTTGTGACTTCTACTCCTGCTGGTATTACTATTTCTTGTTTTCCTATTCTACTCATATATTTTAATTACCAAATTTTAAATAATGCCTCTCCTCCGACTTGTTCTTTTCTAGCTTGCTTGCCGGACATAATGCCTTTGGGTGTGGAAAGAACTAAAAGTCCTGAACCATTGCGAACTGTATGAATATCTTTCATTCCGAAATATACTCGGCGGGATTGTTTGGAAATTCTTTCTACTTCGGTGATTTTTGGCTTCTTGTCTACATAGACCAAGCCGACTTCAAGCAAAGGCTGGCCTTTTTTTGTTTTCTTTGAAATTTCAGTAACATAACCTTCTTTCTTTAAACATTCTGCTATCGCTGCTTTCATTTTTGAATATGGTAAAGAAACAGACTCCTTGCCGGCAAGGCTTGCATTTTTAAGCATTATTATCATGTTTGAAATTGAATCCATATATTTTTTGAAATTACCAAGAAGACTTTCTAATACCTGGCAACATACCTTCGTTTGCCAATTCTCTGAAACAAATACGACATAGGCCGAAATCTCTCATGAAACCGTTACCACGGCCACAACGAAAACATCGATTCTTCTGTCGAGTTGAAAACTTAGGTGTTTTTTTACTTCTTGCTATAACTGATGTTTTTGCCATATAAAAATAATATCGGGTTTGCTTTGCAATATCTCACTTCTTTTCTTATTCCCTCAGTTGCCTGAAAAAATAAGGAGAAAAATGGATTAATCAAAACCTATTCCCTTAGTTCTGATACTAGCAGAATGAAATAAAATAGTCAAATTTAATCAATTAAGATAATTAAAAAACTAGAAACCTTTAAAATAAACCACTAAAAAACTTGCCTTTTACGTATCAAAATGATACGATTAAATGGTTAAAATGATACGATAATGACAGAGTTAAAAAATAGACAAATAAACATACTAGAAATAATAAGGCAAGAAAAAGAAATTTCTTCGTCGGGTATTTTTAATATCCTTAAAAAAAAGGAAAGAAGTTCTCTTGTAACAATAAAAAGAGATTTATCAAATCTTTTAAAACTTGGATATTTAGAAAAAACTGGTAAAGGAAGATCTATAATCTACAAATTAAGCGTACAAGGAGAAATCTTATCCCCTATTGATGCAAAAACATATTGTGCCATTGATCCAGATAAGAGAAGCGGTTCAAAATCTTATAATTTTGAATTATTTTCTAAAATAGATTTTAATTTATTCTCAAAAGAAGAAGAAATTGAACTTGATAATGCAACAAAAGAATATAGGATACGCATAAAAAATTCTCCAAAAGGAATCCATAAAAAAGAATTGGAGAGATTCATTATAGAATTATCCTGGAAATCATCAAAAATAGAAGGAAATACATACACTCTGCTTGACACTGAACGTCTAATTCGTGAAGGGATACCGGCTAAAGGACACTCAAAAAATGAATCTATAATGATATTAAATCATAAAAAAGCTTTCGAGTTTATTTTAGAGCGAGAAGGAGATTTTTCTAAAAATATCCAAAATCCCCTTGTTGAAGAAATTCATAAAAAAATAGTTTCCGGACTTAATGTAAATTTTGGAATTAGAAAGTCTCCAGTTGGAATAACTGGTACTGTATACAAGCCACTTGATAATCAATACCAAATTCATGAAGCTTTGGAAGAACTGAATAAATTAGTTAACCATACAAATAACCCTTATACCAAAGCACTACTCATAATACTTGGAATGAGTTATATTCAACCATTCGAAGATGGAAATAAAAGAACTGCTAGACTTTTAGCCAATGCTATTTTACTTGCACATAAATGCGCACCACTTTCATACAGGAGTGTCGATGAAGTAAATTATCGCGAAGCTATACTAGTATTCTATGAAACGTACTCAATAATGCCAATGAAAAAAATATTTATTGAACAATATATATTTTCCACAAATACATATTTAGTTGAGTAAAAAATAGTCAAACTTTAATCTCTCAACCAACAAAAAATCCTCCGCCAGTGGCGGAGGATTTTTTGATTAACTATTTCTTGTTAAAGATTAACAAGTTTTTGTTATTAATACTTAGGACCAGCGGTTGGATCTTTTATTATCCTATTAAGGAATGAAAATCCTTGATAAACAGCCTTGAGTTGTGCATCACAAGAAGCAAAGTTCTTAGCATCAACAGAAGTAGCTGATTTACCACCAGCAACTGCATCAGCTGTTAAAACAGTCAAAGCACCAGCTGGACTTTTTCCTAGCTTATTATTAACATACCATCTAGTTGCAAACTTATCTCCAGCCTGAAGACCAGGGTAATTTATATTGTTTAAAGTTACCTTTGGTGTTTGAAGATCATGGATTGAAAGTTTATAATTACCTTGTACATCATAAATAGCAAGTTCATAACTAGTTGCAGTAACATCTGGAGTTCCTGCTACTGTCTTTTGACCTGCGACTGGTGTTTGATAATCAGATCTAGTAGCAATATCAAATTTATTAGCATCAACTAATGCCTGAAGAGCTGTTCTGAGTTGCAGATTAGTAGCGTTAGAATCTTTAGCAACTACGGAAGCATTATCAATACTATTAAGAACCCCTCCTCCTACAGTCATAGTAGCTACGCATGAACCATACCAACACTTATCTGTTGCACCAGGACAGTCGGCAGCAACGCTACACTTTGCAGCTGCAAAAGCCTTTTGAGCACCAAAACCAACAAAAACCAACAAAGTCAAAACTGACAAACCTAATATATATTTTTTCATATTTTTTTACAAAATTAAACTAATAATTAAAAACTGATAATGGATCTATTATAACACTATACAAGAAACAAACAAGCAAATTAAAAAACAGCCCCATTTCTGAGGCTGTTTTTGTTAAAAATACTTTTAATTATTAAGGAAATGAAGCAGTTATGCCTCCGGCAACTTGTGAAGTCAGGTTAGTGATATTTACAGTACAAGTAGCTGAAGTGGAATTGTTACAAGGCAATCCTGTTCCCGCTATCCATTTGAAACCGACTGGCAGACTTCCTGAAGAAGAAGACGCAGTCAAGGTCACTGATTGCGGAGAAGAATTGTAGAACAAATAACAATTTGTCGCAGTCGAAGTTCCACTATTAACACATTGTGAAGAAGAACTTGGCGCGGTGTTCACAGACACTAGAGGCGATGCTGGAGAAACAGCCACATTGTAAGTAAAAGAATTTTTATTTATTCGGCTGATATTTAAACCAAGACCGCAATTTGTCATCGTAGGGCTAAACTTAGTACAAGCTGTCTGAACTACGGCAGACTTCTCACATTGATTTGATTTAGTGTTGAATCCATAGCCATCGTTACACTGATAAACTGCTTGAATCTCTCTGGTGCCTGTCATTGTACACAAGATATTATTGCTGGAAGAAGGATAAGTACAAGTATTTACTCCGGCTGAAGTCGAACCAGGTATCATAGTCCACTGATAGAAGTGAGTGTTTAATATTGTCGGTATGGTGGAAGTCGCTGATAACTTTACACTGGAATTCAATGCCAATCCTGTTTCAGAACAATCTACTGTCGCAGGATATGCTACCCCGGCCACTGCCGGACATTTTATAATTCCTGCTGGAGTAGTAGAAATCACAGTAGCGCTGGGCACGCTGACAGATGTATATACACCAGGCGCTGTCTCCACAACTATTTGAACTTTCAAATTGTTAATAGGAACATTTAGGGCAGATTTAAAAGGACTACTGGGATTGGTTGGAGTTGGAGTAACCTTAACAGAACCACTCAATGCATTAACATTTTTAATGGATTTAGAAACCGTTGCATTGGCTGTTTTAATAGCTGTAAGACGTGTTTTATTGGCAGCGCTTGTAGCTTTGAAAGAAGCTTCATAAGCTTTTCTTGTAGCCTTTAGAGATGTCATATAAGCCTTGAGATTGGCAAGATAGGTTTTTACAGAAACAGTTCCTATTGTTGCTGTTTTGGAAACTACGGAAACTGGCAAAAGATAGTCTATACTTGCTGTTCCTGCACCCACAGAATTACGAGCTTGCAAGGAATAATAAGCCACATTAGGATCGGTTATTGTATATGTTGACCCTGTTGTTGCAACAGTCTGAATCACTTGATGGTTTGCATCCTTAAGTGTAACAACATAATCTATGGCACTAGGAACCACAGTCCAAGTGATAGGTGTATTGATGGCTTCTCTGCCAGGAGGTCTTCGTAGTAATAGTTTCTGATTAGTATTAATATCTAATGATTTGATCGTACCTTGTAAATCATATGCAGAAAGAGTTGTTTCACCATCAGTGGAGATGGTCATTGAATCAGGAGTCATAGTCGGAGTGGTTAATGACATTACTGGAGATGTTAGTCCGAAAGTAAATGGTACATTGGTTTCAGCGCTTGAGTCTGTTAGAGGTGTAACTCGGTAGAAATATTGTTTGCCTGGAAGCAATCTTGCGAACTCAGTGATATCTTTGCCACCCAAACTTGGAACCACTGATACAGGTCCGATTGTCGGATATGTCAGATCATATTGATTTACATTTTCATCCGCTAAGTTCAGACCGTTGTTACCATGCTTGGTTATATTGAATGCATAGGAACCATTTGTGCCTCCAAAAGTCAGAGTTGTCGTCATCTTGTAGTTAGTAGGACTAGAATTAGTAACGATTTGACTGACACTTATTGTGGCATTACCAGTCAGAATCTTTTTAATACTAATAGGTGCATTAGTGGTGAATTTAAGAACATTTGAAGCTGTTTGAGGTACGACAACCAAACCTAATTCATCGGTGACTAACGGATATATCCAATTTTCCGCAGAAAGATAATCAGAGTAATTTGAAGGACTATTATTGTCGAAATTTGTCACTATATCCATGTCATTTCCTTGATAATCTACCGGTACATATGGTACTCCTCTATCCAAAGCATCTGCTTCATCTACAGAATTTTCAAAATCATATATTCCCATTGCTGCATTAATATTAACAAATGAAATTCTATCTTCTTTTAATGACTTTATTATTTCATCAACTACAAATTTTTTAGCGCTGTCATTGGCATATAGACCAGCATTCAATGTGCCAGTAGTATATGAATGAGCAGGAGCTATTCTTCTAAGAAGAAAAGTTCCAGAACTTGTAGTTGTGCCTGTTTTTTCTGCAACAGATGTTTGATTTGTTAATTTTGGCAATAGATTAAGGGCATCAGGTGTTTCAGCCATATCGACTACATAAGAAGTCGCACCAGCGGTACTGTTCCAAGTTGGGAAAGCTTGAGCGTATGGTTTCTTTGCGACAGGAGGAGTGAAGTAATTTGTTGATTTAATATTCTCTTTAATAACATTACCCTGATTATCGATACCTTCAACACGCCAATAAATATCTTGAAAAGGAATAGTAGGGTGAATACTAGCAAGAGGACTATTTGCGAAATCAAATGAATGATAGCCAGTATCTGAGTCATTACTGTTTTCATTTATAACACCAGGTAAAACATGTGTTGTTACAGTATAAAGACCACCGGGAGTACCAATCACTGTTTTTGAATTTTCAACAAATGTAGCACCATCTGCAAAAGGAGTTCCTTCTATAATTGGTGCAAATGATACTGCGTATTGCAATTTATAACTCACAGCTCCCAAAATAGTAGGCCATTTATAAGTGTAGTAATCATTTGGATGACTGGTATTTATATTTCCTTGAACCATTGAAACTATAGGTTGTTCTATTATATCTGGTCCTATAATTTCCTGACCAGCTACAAACGGTACCGCTTCAGACTTATACCAAACCTTGCCTCGTCCATCGAACTCATAATTTCTAGTAGTAGCAGGTACAACCACCTCTGCTGGTGTATTTGGATCTACGTTTAATGGATTGTTAACTACTGTGATTTTTACATGGTAACTGTCTGCTCCAGCCACGGGTTTCCAACTTAATTTAACTCGAGTTAATGGAATTTGTGAAGCAGGATTTGGAAGCGTGTTTATTTGTGCAGGATACCATTTTTCAGCCGGAGTATTACCACCAGTACTTTGTCTAAATGCTCTGAAAGAGCTCATCATAGGTTGATTCCAAAATTCCATATTATCAAACAATGATGTTGGCTCCCAAATTACTTTAGCAGTTGAAGCAATAGTACTAAAAATCGATCCAACAGTGCCATCTGCATTTACATCTACAGGAGTTTCCGTACCATTTGAATACGGATCTATTGGTGGAGGATTATTTCCGATAGTTGCAGGATCATTGGCAGGAAGAGGATCACCTGGTAATAACGGATATGTTCTAAATATATATTGGATAGGGTTTGTTGCAGATACTCCAGGATTTGCTGTGTTAGGAATTACTGTGTTTGATACTGGGCTTTGGATGTTTTCGGCTATTGGCCAAGGACGGTGGACTGGTAAAATACCACAAGCTACGTAATATCCACCACTTCCATTAGAATAAAGTGTCCAGCGATTAGGAACAAGCATTCCATCTTGAGAACTTCTAGTCGATCCACCACATTTAGCACCAATCTTGACTTTAGCATCGACATGCTGAATGTTAACTCCTAAAAAACCAACCATACTCATTAAAACTAAACTTCCTAATATATATTTTTTCATTTTTTTATAAAATTAAACTAATAATTAAAATACTTGATATATTATATCACACATAAAAATTAAAAAACCGAGATATCTATCTCGGTTTTTCATTAAAAACTATTTTAAACCTTTAATTTTAGCGAACATTTCTTCATACTGAGAAATATCTTCTCCATTTTCTTTTGCTAATTTAAGT
Source organism: Candidatus Nomurabacteria bacterium (assembly GCA_023267435.1). GTDB lineage: Bacteria > Patescibacteriota > Minisyncoccia > Phycocordibacterales > UBA9973 > UBA9973. Next base: position 212,267 of record JAHFNH010000001.1, on the reverse strand, counting down.
GCCTTTTCTTCCATGGCTTGAGCTTCTTTTTTTCTACCCAATTTAAAGAGCAAAGAAGCATAAGTGTCCATGTAAGCCGGATCTTCTTTTATATCCAAAGAACATTTAGTCCATTCTAATGCTTTTTCCAAATATGCTGTGTCGTTTATATGCTCATAAAATGAATAAGCGGTATAATTTATCTCTTCAGGACTATCGTAATGATAACCTTCAATATGAATAACAGCTGTTTTAGCAAATTGCTGCCAATTTTGAGTTATTTCATAAAATGATAAATCCATACCAAGGATGAAGCGTTCAGTGGACGGCAATTTAAGTGCAATTAATTCTGTTCGTATATTTTTGTAACCAGTTGTATCAGGAACTTTACCAAAAATATATTTATTCATTAACTTGGCATAAGGTGACACGCAAACCATATTTACAGAATCAGCATTATGCAATTCACAAAATTCCTCTCTGCTTTTAAGCAAATACTGAAACACAGGCGATTTGTAGTCCACACCAAAATCACGAATTACAGACCAGTTCATACTACTAGTATAATCAGCTTCTTTTTGAGTGCTGAAATACTTTTCCAGTTCTTGGTCAACCGACATCCCGGAATTTTGTCGCAGATGCATATACTGAATAAGCTCTAAAGGAGTAATGCCACCTGATTTGTAATCATACTCAAGTGTTGCATATTGTTTCTCCGGATTAACTGCATCATGGCCAAGTTGTACGAAATCCTTTACAGGTTGTGCACCGCTTGATCTGTGTAACAATTTACCGTCTTTATCTAAAAAAAGATAAGTCGGATAGCAATTCACTTCAAATGTCCTGGCGAGTTCTTTTCCAATACTTGTTTCCATATCGTAGCTGATACAGACAAAGTGAGAATTAAAGAATTCACCCACCGTATCATTGGGAAAAACATTTTTCACCATCAATTTGCACGGACCACACCAGGTGGTAAAGCAATCAATGAAAACATTCTTACCTTCACTTTTTGCTTTTGATAAAGCACTAACGAGTGATGAATCACTTTCGAATTTCATTCCTTTACCCTGTTGGGCAAAAGAAATATTTGTTATTACAGCTATCGCTATAAATAACAACACATTAGCTGTTTTTTTCATTTTCTATATATAAGATTTTTAGTTATTTCAAAGAAGTTAGTCCTTCACACTCTATCATATATTACTTAAAAAGTCAACTGAATGTTGGGTGAAACAAAATCCCCCGCCGACTTTCGTCGGCGGGGGATTTTTAATTTATTTTTATTTCTTTTTCTTGTCGTCTTCTTTCTTAAAAGGCATTCCTAAGAGTTCATAAAACATGAAACCTTCGGGTTTTGTCTTAGCACTTGATACTATTGTGATAGCAAGACCGAAAACATCTTTGATATCTTCATCAGCTGTTTCAGGGAAAATAGTGTGTTCTTTGATACCGATAGTAAGGTTGCCGATATTGTCCACTGCTCTGCGATTGATACCGCGGAAGTCTTTGGTACGAGGAAGGGCAACATTGATCAACTTTTCAAGGAAAGCATACATTCTCTTTCCACGAAGAGTCACCATGACTCCGACAGGATCGCCTTGGCGAATCTTGAAAGAAGCGATGGACTGTTTTGCTCCTCTCTTGGCTGGCTTCTGTCCGGTGATTTTTGCTAGACGTTCTGCAATAGCTTCATTTTTATTCTTGTCTTTCTTGATAGCAGTTCCAGTACCGACGTTCAAAACGATCTTCTTTAATTTAGGAGAAGCCATTATGTTCTTATAGTGAAAAGTACTTTTCATTTTATCGAAAATTAGTACTTCTTTTTCTTTTACAGTTAAATGTTTCATAAATATTTGTTATTAAACTTCTTGACTGCTCTTTCGAGCGATTCTTACCACCTTATCACCAATTTTCTTCTTGCCTAAGCGTGAAGGCTTGCCTGTCTTTGGATCTGCGATCATAACATTGGAAGCGTGGATAGGCATTGCGATATTGATCATCTGGCCTTTTTCACCAGACTTTCTAGGACGCTGATGTTTCTTCATCATATTAATGCCTTCTACTACCACTCTGTTTTTCTCAACCAAAACACGGGCAATTTTACCTTTCTTACCTTTATCTTTTCCTGTTACGATTATTACATTGTCTCCTTTTTTTAATTTCATATATTTGATTTATATAACCTCAGGTGCTAAAGAAATTATTTTCTGGAATCCCTTTTCTGCAAGCTCTCTTGGGATAGGTCCGAATACGCGTCCTGCTTTTGGATCTTTCTTTCCTTTTTCTAATATTACTACCGCATTGTCATCAAATCTTATATAAGAACCGTCTTTTCTTCTGAAAGCATTGCGTTGTCTAACGACGACAGCTTGGTGAACATCTTTCTTCTTAACTCCCTTTCTAGGCTGAGCAACTTTAACAGAAATAATAACTATCTCTCCGAGCTGAGCGTATCTCTTGTGGGCACTGCCTAAAACCTTGAACACCTTTCCTACGGTGCCTCCAGCATTGTCTGTTATTTTTACTAATGTTTCTGTTTGAATCATAAAATTATTTTATTACTTTAAAGTTCTTATCTTTTGAAATTGGTCTGGTTTCTTGTATTTCAACAGTATCTCCTGTTTTATATTTATTCTCTTCATCGTGAGCTTTGTATTTCTTGCTCACTTTCTGAAATTTTCCATACTTTGGATGCTTAACAAAGCGTGAAACAGAAACAACGACGGTTTTATCCATCTTATCTGAAACAACAACTCCTTTTAAGATATTGCCTTTCTTTTCTGTTATTTCTTTTTTTACTTTTGTTGCCATATATTTGTATTAATTCTTTTATATTACTTTTTATTGTTTTTATTCATTTCTGTCAACACTCGAGCAATTTCTTTTCGTAGAGTGCTAGCTTCTTTGACATTCTTTGTTTTTGAACCTTGTCCTTTGAATTTGATGACTCGGATGCTTTCCTGTAAATCGGCAAGCATTTTTTTAAGTTCATCAACTTTCATTCCTTTTATATTGTTTTCTGTTTTCTTTGCCATATATTTATAATTATTTATAGTGAGCCTGTCGAACTATTGCTTATGAACTCTTGATACTATTCTGGTCTTAACTGGAAGCTTTGTACCGGCCTTTCTCAATGATTCGCGTGCAGTCGCTTCGTCTATTCCATCAACTTCGAAAATTATGCGTCCAGGGAAAACTTCGAAACAATAACCTTGTGGATCTCCTTTTCCCTTTCCCATGCCCACTTCTGCAGCTTTTGCAGTATATGGTCTGTCTGGAAAAATTCGAATCCAGTATTTTCCGGCTTTGGTCAAAGTACGAGACATGGCTTTTCGAGCAGATTCGATTTGGTTTGATTTTACGCGTGCCTGAGTCTCAGCTTTAAGACCAAAAGAACCGAAGGCTAATTTAGTGCCTCTGGTCTCTGGCGTCATGGCTTTTGGATTTAAGCGCATGGTGTGCCACTTTCTGAATTTTACTTTTTTGGGTAATAACATATATTTTTATTAATTTAAGGTTTTATCTTCTCCTTTTTTCTTCTGAGAAAATATTTTACCGCGATAAATCCAGACCTTTATACCGACATCTCCGTATGGCAAATGGGCTTTTTCTCTTTTGAAATCAATGTCCGCGCGGAAAGTCTGAAGCGGGATAGATCCGCGCTTAAGCTCTTCCGTACGAGCGATTTCAGCTCCACCAAGTCTGCCGGAAAGAACAACTCTTGCTCCTTCTACTCCGCGAGTAGTCATACACTTTTCGATAACTTGCTTGATGACTCGGCGATATGGCATTCTTTTCTCTAAACCTTCAGCGATCATATAAGCAACGATAGCAGCATCAGCTTCTGGATTTGCAACTTCAACTATTTCAAGCTTGAAATCTTCAAGCTTTGTTAGTTTTAGTTTTGCCATTTTTTTCAAAATTTCTTCTTTAAGTTTTGTCGCGCCTTCACCGGATCGTCCGATGATAAGTCCTGGGCGGGATGTTTTAATGATAAAACGAGTCGCCTTTTGGTTTCTTTCTATTTCAATAGTAGAAATATACATTCCGCGCAATTTCTTTTCCAAGAATTCACGAATAAGAACGTCACCCTTTAGGTACTCACAGTATTTTTTAGGATCAGCAAACCAGCGAGACTTCCAGTCTCTAAGTATTACTAATCTATGTGCATATGGGTGTACTATTTTTGACATAAAATTATTTGGTCTTCTTTACAGCTTTTGCCACTTTTGGCTTTGCGGCTGTTTTTGTTACTTTTGCTTTTACAACCTTTGATACTACTGCCTTTTCAACTTTTTTTGCTTTTGATTTAGCTTCTTTGGCAACCTTTTCAGCTAATACAAGTAAGATGTGACTGGTTCTCTTGTTGATTCTGTGTCCAGTACCCATGGCTGCCGGCATCATTCTTTTCATTACAATACCTTTGTCTACTCGTATTTCTTTAATAAATAAATTTTCTTTCTCTGCTCCAGTCTGCTTTGCATTTGCAACAGCTGAAAGTAAAAGCTTTTTTATAGGTTCACCTGCACGCTTCGCCAAAAAACTCAACTCTGCAAGAGCTTCGTCAACATCTTTTCCTCTGATTAGTCCTGCCACTAGGCGAACTTTTCTAGGAGATTGTCTATAATTTTTTAAAAAGGCTTTCATTATATTTAATATTTAAATTATTTCTTCTTTGCGTCAGCTGCGGCGGCACTTGCTCCCTTGGCTGCTGTTATTTCAGCTTCCTTCTTCTTTTGTTCAAGCTCTTTCTGCATCTTTCCTCCGTGTTTCATGAATTTCTTAGTTGGGGAAAATTCTCCAAGTCTGTGTCCAACCATGTCTTCGGTGATGATAACTTCGACGTGAGTCTTACCGTTATATACGCCAAAAGTAAAACCAACCATTTCAGGAGGGATCTGACACGCTCTTTTCCATGTTTTTATCATGGGAGTCTGAAGCGGACTCTTGCCGGCTATCTTTTTCATTAGCCTTTCGTCCACCAATATTCCTTTTTTGATTGATCTTGTCATAAAATGAGTAAACAAAAAGCTCCCAATTGAGCCTCAAGTCATACTAGCAAATTAAAATGTAATGTCAAATAATTGGGCGAAGAAAAGAAATTACAGAAAGATTAGTTGACTTATTAATCAGTATGTTGTAGTATCAAAAACAGAAGAACTTGTCAGTTAAAAAATAAACAAAAATTTAACCCCTAATAATTAAATACACATGAAAAACAAAGCCAAAATGATCACTTTTATAGTGATGACTGCGTTACTTTTTGCGTGCAACGCACACGCACAAGACAAACTTTCTGATGCGGACAAGGAACAAAGCCGCTATGTTTACAGTTTTCAGGCATTCAATTATGCCTACGATATTTCATCCATTGACGGCAGATCGTATGACAAAATTTCTACTGCCACGCTCGACAGAGCTATTGATAACTTTAAAAAGATCGATTCATGCTTGCATCAATTCATCAAACCATCAGAACAGGACATGTTTACACCTAAACAAGCTATTTTGTTCGAAAAAGCAAAGATGGCTATCCTGAATGAAAGGATCAGCACCGGGGATTATGAGCCGGTACTGGATGAAACTGAAGCTACAAATTTGATCGCCAAAACTTCAGAGCTGAAGAACAAAACAGTTGCATTAAGAAAACAGTTGGAAAAAGGAAAACTTTCCATTGCCGACAAAGATGCTTTAATGAAAGATTTCGCAGCTTATTTTGAACTTTGGGTTTCTGCCTTTAAAAAATAAAATCAACATAGTTGATTTGGGCCACTTCATTATTGAAGTGGCTTTTTTATTTTCAAATTTTTTAACAAAATTAAAATAGAGATTTTAGTGTCCACAAAGCAATCAAATCTTGTTCTTCTTCTTTGGAGAATACCTTTTTGTATTTCGCACCGGATTTGCCTTTTACCCTCTTTTCACACTCTGCCCAAGTTTTATTGGCAAAGACCTTATCAGCTACCATCGAGACATAAGAATAAACTTGCTTGCTAGAACTAGATTTTTTTGATGATACTTTTTTTGCAACAGCTTTTTCTACATTCGCAGGTAAACTAAAAACTTTTTTATATTTTTCTAAATCACCAGAGAAAAGTTCTACATCTTCTTCTAATCCAAAACCGGAGGCAATATCGTCACACCTTTCATTTAATGGATCACCGTTATGTCCTTTTACTTTATTAAAAGAAAGTTTATTGCCAAGAGATATTTGAGAAAGTTTTTCTTTATACATACTTAATTCTTCCCAATATTCCTTGTTTAAAACATCTTGCTTAGCTTTCGTCTGCCAGCCATTCGCCTGCCAACTTTTTATCCAAGAAGTTATGCCATTCAAAAGATAATTGGAATCTGAAAATATATTTATCTGTGCATCTTTTGGTTTTATTTTTTGTGCAACATATTTCAAACCTTCAATCATCGCTTGAAGTTCCATTTGATTATTGGTCGCGAGTTTTACCTTATCGCCAAGTTCAACAACTTTTTTATTATCTAAAATAATTATCGTCCCCCAACCACCCTTTCCAGGATTGCCTTTCGCCGCACCGTCGGTATGTATTATGATTTGCTTATCTTCTTTATTTTGCATTTTTATAGTATATCAACAATTCTTAATCGTAGCTCTTCTCTGCCAGCGAAATGAGACAAATCAAAAGTCGCCAATAAATTTACGCTCAATCCCAGAGCCAAAGGAACTTTAAAGGAATCAATCGTGGAGAAAAAAGAAATAGCTTTAATTTTATTCTTGCTGGCGTCAGAAAAAATTATTTCCAAATGCTCGCCGGAATTATTTTTGCCGAAACTTTTTAAGTTCTCAATCTTTGCTCCTTCAAAAAAGAAAACTGGTTTAGGATTCTCCAAACCAAACGGAGCTATTTTTTCTAATTCTCTCCAACTCTTCATATTTACAATACTTAAGTCTGATTTTACATCGAAAGATATTTCTGTTTCTTTTTTATCTCGTTTTACTTTTCCATAAGCGACAGATAATGTTTCTTCTAGAAAATGTATTTTTTCATTTAGGGCAGTAAAACCGCCTGCCAATTCATGTCCACCGAATTCTATAAAGTGATCTTTTGTTTCCGTCATCAATTCCACGACTGATACTGAACCATCGGAACGACAAGAACCTTTTATACAATCATTCTCATCTCTACCCCAAACAAAAACCGGTTTCTTATATTCATCTGATATTTTACCTGCTACGAGACCCAAGACGCCCACGCGCCAAGCTGGATTACCTATTACCACAACTTCTTTCATTTCATGCAAAGAACTATTGCCAAATTTTTTATTCACCTCACGCATAATGCCGGCCACGATTAATTTTCTTTCGTCATTTATTTTTGTAAGATGTTTCGCCAGAGTATCAGCTAGGGCTGCATCATTCGTTGCTAACAGTTCAAAAGCACGCATCGGATCATCCATTCGAGAAGCGGCATTTAATCGTGGAGCGATCATAAAACCGACGTCATCTTCGGTAAGATATCTTTGATCGATATTCATTTTAGTTAAAAGTTTCATCAAGCCCGGACGAGGAGATTTTCTTAAAACTTTTATTCCAAAACTAGCAATCGCACGATTCTCTCCCAACAGTGGCACCATATCTGAAAGCGTCGCCATGCCTGCCATATCTAAAAGCCACTTTTCCCAGCCGTCTGTTATTTTAAAATATTCCCCATATTTTTTTACAAATGCTTGCACGAGCTTAAATGCCACACCTGCGCCACATAACATTTTTTCAGGGTAATCATCTACTTTTGGATTTAAAATAGCATAAGCGTGCGGTAAAAGCAGAGTCTCATGAAATTTCTTATCTCCGAGGGTCCCACCCGGTACTCCGGGAAGGGCACAGGAGGAAGAAATTTCATGAGGCGAAGCAATTTTAGGTAAATGGTGGTCGGTAATAATGACATCAATATCATCAACTTTCGCTTGAGCAACTTCAGCCACCGCCGTGATGCCAAGATCAACGGTAATTAAAAGTTTTACATCATTATCCGCAAATTGTTTAATGGCAGACAAATTCAAACCATATCCTTCGGAATTTCTTTGGGGTATATAAACCCCAACACCAAAATTATTTTTTTCTTTAATTTTAGTGTTGGGGTAAACTTCGAAATTTGGATAATTAATTTTCTTAAATAGATCTTGCAAAATAACCGCCCCAGGAATGCCATCACAATCATAATCGGCATAAATCACAATTTTTTCTTTGGCTTCCATCGCCTCAAAAATTCTGACGCAAGCTTTCTCCATATCACGCATTAAAAATGGATCATATAGATCTCGTTCATAACTCGGATTCAAAAAAATCTCAGCTTGCTCTGGATCAGTAATTCCCCGTTTTTCTAAAAGATTTTGCATTAGCTCGGAATACCTTTTCATAAATGGAAGTATAGCAATTAGTTTTGCAAAATTAGATTGACAAAAAATAATTTGAGGGTAATATGGTAACAAAGGTAAATAGTACCTCGAAATAATTGTCTAACTTTAAAACTTAAAAGTATGCGAAACAAACGAATTACTATCGGCACAGGGCCGATTATTTTAATTACAGATGTTCATGATAAATATCTTGAAGAAAAACCTACTGTAATACAGGAAAAAACCAACGAAGTTGCAAAAAATCAACACAAAAAAAGAGAAAGAGAATTTGCAAAAACCGATGTTCATCAGATGTCAAAAAAGGAGGAAATCGGGATAAAAGAAATTGAAGAAGCTTTTAAAACAAAACAAAAATTGAAACTTCCCAAAGGATCAAAACTATCTTCATTAAATCATGACGGCTTAAGAAGAATAATGAATCAGTTCCCGGAAGGATCAACGGAAAGAATTATTGGTATAAGAATGCTCGCAAAAAATTACCGGGTTAAAAAAGTTAAACCATAACAAAAATTTAAAAACACCGATCAAAATGATTGGTGTTTTTTATTGTCTTTTAATTTCTGCTATAATCTACAAATGAACACCCATATGCCAGATTGCTTATTTTGTAAAATAATAAAAAGAGAAATACCTAGCACTAAGATTTATGAAGATAGAAATATTTTCGTCTTTTTAGATATCAATCCGGTAAATATCGGACACACACTCGTCGTGCCTAAAGATCATTGGGAAAATATTTACACGACTCCGACTAAAATACTCTGTGAGATGATGGAGATAGCAAAACAACTCAGCATAGCTATTAAAACTGCCACCAAAGCTGACGGAATAAATATAGAAATGAATAATGAAAAAGCTGCTGGCCAACTAGTATCTCACGCACATCTACATGTCGTTCCACGTTTTGGAGATGATGGTTTCACTCATTGGCACGGCAAGCGCCCATACAACGAAGGCGAGATGCAAGAAGTCGCCGACAAAATCATCCGAGTATTTTAAAATTTACAAAAAGAAAAGCCTCAATATTATATTGAGGCTTTTTGTTGTCTGTTTATTACTGCCTGCCTAAAACTACATAATTCTCTGCCGCTATCATAGTTGTGGAATCATTGGAATGATGAAGCGCTATGCCACCCAATGTTCTTGAAATAAAGTAAGGAAGCGCCAAACTTTTGTTTTTATCTTCCGGAGAAAAAGTCTTGTTTGGAGAGAATATCGCAATGTCCTTAGGTAAAAAAGGACTATCTTTAATTTTTAAAACTAAAAATGCGATACCTTTCACTCCTGTCAGAATATAACCATCATCCTTTGCATCTGAAACAAATTGATTAGTGGGATATATTCCCCTGTCAGATTTAAAAAAAATAAAATCAACATCTCCCTCAAAATCCTGCTCCAGTGGAAAATTTTGATCATTCATTCCGCTTGTAACAGAAATCAATAGATCTTTGTTATTTTCTATAAATCTATTTACAGAAAATTCATGGTTAACGTTTGATTTTATGCTTTGCACAAATTCAAGCGAATACTTGTCTTTGAAGTTCATGTGGGTAGTTTTTTAAATTGTTTAGAACTATTTTTCTTTATCCTCAATCTACTACTTTTATAGTATTTTGTCAAAAAAAATCTATATTTTATTTTTTAGAATTTTCTAAAGCTTTAATTCCCGGCAGAGTGCCGTTCGCCAAGAAGTCTAACGTTGCGCCACCGCCAGTGGAAACAAAAGAAAAATCTTTTTCCATTTTCATTTCTGAAATTAATTCAACTGTATCTCCCCCGCCAATAATGCTTTCCGCTTTAGATTTCGCGACAAATTTCAATACTTTTTTTGTTGCTCCGCCTCCGCCTGCCTCGTATTTTCCAAGCGGACCATTCCAAAGAATAAGTTTGGATTTTTTTATGTAAGGCTCAATCATTTTTATCGATTCACTACCAATATCTAAAATAATTTCATCTTTTAAGACTTCAGTGACTCCTTTATTAATTAACTTACCACTACTTTTTACCACTACATCTACAGGTAATATTAATTTTTTATTTTTTAAAATCTTTTCAATACCATAATTCGAATTATCAATGAGTGACTTGCCAACCTCATAACCTTTAGCTTTCAAAAAATCATTCAAAAGAGCACCGCCGATAAAACAATAATCTGCGAGTTTTAAATATTTCTTAATCAAAGGCATCTTAGTAGAAAATTTTGCTCCACCTAAAATAAATAAAAATGGGTGTTTAGGATTCAAAGCTTTAGAAAGATTTTTTATTTCAGCTTCAAGCTGAAAACCAGCATAAGATGGCAAATATTTTGGAATGCCTACCACTGAAGCATGCGCCCGGTGTGACACGGAAAATGCATCGTTTACATAAACATCACCAAGAGAAGCGAGCTTGCGAGTAAAAGTTGGATCATTCTTTTCTTCCCCTGGAAACTTTCGAACATTCTCAAAAAAACTTATTTCTGATTTTTTGTATTTAGATATTTTAAAAAAAGATTTAATTACTGGTTCCAGACTAGCACTGCCGTCTTTACCCAAATGCGTTATTAAAATTATTTTCGCCCCTTTCTTATGTAAGAAATCAATAGTGGGTAGAGCTTTTTTTATCCTGAAAGGATCCTCTATTTTGCCGTCTTTGATCGGCACATTGAAATCAACACGTACTAGCACAACTTTGCCTTTTATATTTTTTACTTGTTTAATTGACTTCATAATTTAAAGCTAAACTTATTGAAATTTTTTATCCGCGAGGGTCTCACTCGGTATTCCGAGAAGGGCGCAGTGGGAAAAAATTTCAATAAGTTTAGCTACATATTTTTATAATCTCTGAAAACTTTTTAGGGTCCAAACTATCGCGTCCTGCTAGAAAACCATCAGCGCCTTCCTGTAAAAATCCTAACGCATTTTCTGGATGAACTGATCCGCCGTAAATTATTCTGATCTGTTCTATCGTTTTCGCTCCGAATTTATCGCTCAAAATTTTCTTGATAAAAATGCTCATCTCCCGAAATTCTTCTGACGTTGCTTCTCGTACAGCATTCTTGCCGATAGCCCAGACTGGTTCATATGCAATGATTACTTTTGAAATAAAATTCTTAGAGACTCCAAACAAACATTCTTCAACTTGAGTTTTTACAAAATTAAGATATTCATGATTTTCATCGCGTACACTTTCTCCCACGCACACAACAGGAATCAAACCCACAGAAAATGATTGTTTTATTTTTTTATTTACATCAATATTTGATTCACCTAATGCTCGTCTTTCAGAGTGCCCCAATATCACATATCTGGCGCCGATATTATAAATCATATCAGCAGAAACTTCCCCAGTGTAAGCACCCTTCTCCTCCCAAAAAACATCTTGCGCTCCCAAGGAAACTTTTTTGGATAATTTTTTTAAACTTTCCAAGTATAAAAACGGCGGACAAATAACCACTTCAGTTTTTCTTTTTGGATTTAAATTTTTCAAAACAGACTTGAAAATGCTTTCCGCCTCTTTTTTAGCAGGTGGATTCATTTTCCAATTGCCTATGACTATTTTTTTCTTCAACATAGAGATTACTGCGCAGCCGACTGCATAAGCTGCAATTTTTGTTCTTTAGTAAGCTTACTGACATTGCTATCTTTGGAAGAACTGGATAAATTATTTAAAATAATAGCCTTTTGCTGGTTGTTGTAATTGCTTTTTGATTCTTTACTAAGCTGATCTAGAATATTAATCTTGTCTTGTTCAGTAAGTGGTTTATTGACATTTTTATAATAATAAAAACCAACCAAAGCCAGAGCAATGACAACTATTACGACAATAGAAATTATATAAATTTTCTTTTTATTCATTTTATTTATTACAAAAACTTTAATATTAAAAACAAACTAATTAAAATTACCAAGTAATTCTAACTTGTCCGTCAGCACCATATCCTCCACCTCCACCGGAATAACCATAAAGTGCTTTTGCATCAGCACCGCCTCCGCCTTGACCGCCTCCGCCTGGTGCAATACCAGAATTACCCCACAAACCATCAGAGCCATTGCCACTATTACCAGTTGGAGACCCACCGCCACTGCCACCCGCACCACCATTTGCACCATATCCTCCCGTACCGCCATAAGTGCCAAAACCAGTACCTGTTCCTGCGGGTAAACCAGCCTGACCATTTGTACCAGTAATACCTGGACCAGCAAGGAATCCTCCACCTGGAGACGTCACACCTGTACCAGGGGACTGTCCTTGTCCTCCATAAGCTTTCAATATTAAATTTCCATTAGACAAAACAAAACTGTCAGTACCAAAACCACCCGAAGTAGCACCGAAGCCATCAGAACCACTCCCAGTGCCATAGACACCTCTTTCTCCGACAGTTATATTCATGACTTGATTTGGAGCTACGGTAATAGTCGTTTTAGCATATCCACCTCCACCGCCACCGTTACCACCGACACCTATACCATCAGAACCATAAGCACCAGTTCCGCCGGCACCGCCGGCACCAGCGCCCCATGTCTCAATAACTAAACTTGAAATGCCGTGAGGTACAGTGAATGAATAACCGCCATTGATATTCCAAGTCTTAGATCCATGCGCAACAGAAGTCGCAGCTGTAATAGCGCACAAGACAAGTTTCCCAGAGCTATCTGAACAAACTTCTCTTATCTTAGATGGAGAAGGGTTGCTGGCAAGAGAAAGCGAACTGGTCTTCATGTAATTTTTTATATCACCTTGGCCATTTAAACCAGCGGTATTAGCTATTTCAAGATTTTCTGATGATGCTGTCGGTAAAATTCCAACTCCTGCTTTGTTTGATGCGTATAAATTACCGCTTGTGAGAATACTTTGTTTGCCATAAAAAGCTGAGTCTCCAAAAACTGTCAGTGGTCCCACTCCCAAGCCTCCGGATTTAATCTGTCCATAAGAACTATCATTGATCGGAGCGGGAATGTTTACTGAAGGAGGATTTGAAAATGGTCCGGTAAAAATTTGAGCCAAAGCAAATCCAGCACTGAGTACTAGTCCGAATGAAATTATTTTAAGTGTTTGAATTATGTTTTTATTCATGCGATTTTACAAAATCGTGTCGCGCAACTGTCCATTAAAGCGCGACAATTAATTTATTAAATTATTCCAAGTTATAACAATACCACCATTAGCACCTGGATTGGCAGAATCACAACCGCTATAACTGGTACAATGAGGTCCTTCGCCATTACCGCCACTTCCTCCTATGCCAGAGCCACCGGAATTACCACCACTACCTGCTTGATTTATATTATATCCACCAGTTCCTCCTGATGTTCCGTTAGCATTTGTTCCTGTCCCAAACACACCACCAACACCAGGGATAGTTATTCCACCTCCACCGCCGCCACCTAAATGATAGCTTGCTTTTCCACCCGCACCGCCACTAGCTGAAAAAAAGTAATCAAAATTACTAGACTCACCATTACCGCCATTTTGACCAGGAGCAGTTGAATTGATAGTAGTACCACTAGCACCACCCTTTCCAACATGATAAAAATAAGTTTCCCCTGGAACGACATTTAAATCTCCTTCTGAAAATCCACCGCCACCACCGCCACCGCCGGCAGCACCACCCGAATGATCATAAGCGCCACCACCACCGCCGCCGGCACCGGAAACTTTAACATGAATACGAAAAACTCCGTCAGGCACAGTCCAAGTACCATCTCCATTTGTCATATTATACGATGGAAATAAAGTTCCACCCATTGATGATGAAGATCCGCTTGGGCAAAGAATTATTTTTCCAAATTGATCAGCGCAAATGCGCACTAATTTAACAGCTGTATTTTGAAGAGAAGCAATTTTAACATTACCGGATACATCAAGCTTTTCTGTAGGTACTGGAACACCGACACCAACCCTTCCCGATACATATAGATCACTGGTTGGTAGAGGTGTTGGTGTCGGAGATGGATTGTTTTGAATCTCAAAATCAAAGTAAAGTAAATTTGAAAGAGTGCCATCTGTCGTAGTTAATTGAACTGTACAACTATACACACCATTATATAAATGATTTAAAGTAACAGTCGTATTACCATAAGGAACACTGGAAGTAGAACTAGTACATCCACCAGTAAAGGAAATTGTTCCCGCTACGTTTGAATTAAAAGTATAATTCGGAGTAGAGTCGGAAGTCACACCATTCACGCCGACAGGAGTGACTTCGGTTAAAGTCGGGGTTGTCGGTTGATTTCCGACAGCAAAAGCTGTGTTTAAAAATGATGCAAAAATATTATTTAAAAATTTCATTGCAGTTCTACTTCCGCCTCCGGTAGGAGGAGTAGAAGTATCACCCAAGATACTTACATTGCCGTGAATCGTGGTAGGACCACTGACCAATAATGGTCCAGTGGCTAGAGCTCCGTCTTTTAATTGAACAATACCACTGACATTTATCGGAGGTGTAGCATCATTAGCTGTCGGTGAACTTGTCGGCGCTGTCCAGGCCAAAGCAAAGCCTGCGCTGAGCATCAAGCTGAGAGTAATTATTTTTAGTGTTTGAATTAAATCTTTTTTCATATAAATTTATATAGGTCTAAATGAATTACAACTAACAGGAACTCCCGCACCTTCACAAGTCCAGAGCCATTGATTTGTATCATTGGGTGAATATGTATTTCCTTGAGCAGGAAGACCGGTATCAGGACAAGAAGCATCATAGACACCTGGAGTACAGCCAGGATAACCAGAATAAACAGTGTGAGGTGTTCCGACTGCGCAAAGATTTGTCGTAGGTTTAGAACCGGTTATACCTTGAGCCGAACCGCATTTATTACCGCAAGAAACTATTTTACCTGTCGTGTCAGCGCAAACTTGAGCATTAGAAGCAACTGTCGGATGAGCGACAGAACTTATTTTTATATTTCCGGCTACATCAAGCTTTTCTGTAGGCGATGCAATTCCGACGCCGATATTTCCCGATACATATAAATTTCCCGCTGTATTATCTAAATCATTTTTAATGTTCACATTGCCATACATTTGTGAAAGACCGAAAACAGCCAATGGCCCAGTACCCAATCCTCCGATTTTCACCTGAGAAGCTCCGCCTACATTTATGGGAGTTGGCGCATTATTACTAGGAGGATTTGCTGGTGAAGCAAAAGATACACCGGTAATGAATAACGTGCCGAGAGTAATTATTTTTAATGTTTGAATTATTTCTTTTTTCACAGTTTTTTAATTAAATTTTAAACAATAAACTATCCTTCAATAAACTTTGGTGGTTTTTTACAATTAGGACAATCAGGTCCACCGCAATCTATGCCAGTCTCCGTGTAATTTTTTACTCCGTCGAAATGACAGCTAGGATAAATATGAATAATAGAAAGACAAGGAAGTGTAGTTTGAATTCCTGGCTGGTCTGGGCAAAAATCTCCATTTGCACAAGGAAGCGTCGTTTGAATTCCAGGATCATTTGGACAAAGATCTGTTTGGATTGAAGTGAAACAATAACCAGTTGTTGGATCGATAACCATATCTTGAGGAATTGTTGTTTGAATTCCAATAATGTTTGGACACATGTCATTAGGTGCAATACAGTTTCCGAAAGAATCCGTAATCATTCCAGTTGGAATACTGCCTTGAACTCCGGTAATGTTTGGGCACATGTCGCCAGAAGAACTGACGCAATTTCCAGAAGAATCTATAATCATTCCATTTGGTATAGTATTTTGAATTCCAGAGATGTTTGGGCACATGTCACCAGAGCCAGTAACACAATTTCCAGATGAGTCTGCAATCATTCCGACCGGTACACTAGTTTGAATTCCGGTAATGTTTAAACACATATCAAGAGTAGGATTATATTTTACTAGCGAAAAATCAACCCAACCGACAACATCTGAACCCCAACCATAACCGAAAAAATTGCCAGAAGTTGTATCTACTGTCACGCCATAAGCTGGAGATGCGCCACTTAAACTGATCCATCCATCCCAACCATCAGTACGAGATGAGCCGGTACAAGTATTGTTGGCAACAGTTTGATTTGGAGGAGGAGTATTTTGATTATTTTGGCCACTACAAGCTCTGGCCCAGCCTGTCAAAGTATTACCAGACAAATGAGCATCACCACCGCCAGCTGGAAAACCGGACAATCCGCCGAATTTTATCCAACCGATATTTGAAGACCAGGCGTAACCAGTCATATTTCCTGAAGAATCAATATTCACTCCGTAGTTTGATCCATTCAAACTTATCCAACCGATATTTGAAGACCAGGCGTAACCTAGAACATTGTCCGTACTGGAAGCTTGAACCTTTATTTTTGGTGAAGAAAAAATAGAAAAAACCGCCAACACTGCAAAAACAGAAACTATCAAAAATAGTTTTGTATTTTTATTCAACGAAAATTTAAACTTTGCGTTATTTAAAATACTCACGCGTTAATTATATACCTAATAAACCAAAAAACAAAGAAAAAGTGGAAAAGGATGTGCATATTGACTTTTTTAACAAAATAAAATAATATACTAAATATTAGTCCTGTCGCAACAGGGCTTTTTTAGTAAAAATTTAATAGTAAAATTACATATGTTAGATATAAAAACATTTAAATCAGCATTGGAACAGTTAGAAGAAGAAAGAAAAATTCCAAAAGAAAAAATTCTAGACGCAATAGAGCAAGCCATGGCTGCCGCCTATAAAAAAGATTACGGCAAGAAGGGTCAGATAATTCGCGCTAAATTCGATTTAGAAACAGGAAAAACAGATTTCTTTCAAGTTAAAATCGTTGTCGACGAAACAATCGTCAGAATGGAAGAGGAAGGAGAAGAAAAAGAATACTCAGTCAAAGAAGAAGGAGACGAACGCCCACATTTCAACCCTGAACACCACATCCTGCTTGAAGATGCGAAAAAAATAAAAAAAGATGTAGAACTCAATGATGAGGTCGTATTTCCTCTTGAATCAAAGGACGATTATGGACGTATTGCCGCTCAGACAGCCAAGCAAGTCATAATCCAAAGAATTCGTGAAGCTGAACGCACATCTATAATAGACGAATATGGAATAAAGGAAGGAGAAATAGTTTCCGGTATCGTGCAAAAAGTTGAAAGAGGTAATGTATATGTTGATTTCAATCGTGCCACAGGTATTTTGCCAGCTGAAGAACAAATTCCAGGTGAATTTTTCCAGAGAGGAGCTCGTATACGTGCATATCTTTACTCAGTAGAAGACACACCAAGAGGAATCAATCTTCGCCTTTCCCACACACATCCGAAATTCTTGGAAAAGCTTTTTGCCGCTGAAGCCCCAGAAGTGCAGAGCGGTATCGTGGAAATAAAATCCATAGCCCGAGAAGCAGGATCTCGTTCAAAAATAGCTGTCTTTTCAAACGATGAACATATTGATCCAGTCGGTTCATGTGTCGGACAAAAAGGTACACGCGTAAATACTGTCACAGCAGAACTTTCCGGAGAAAAAATCGACATCATTCCTTGGTCCGAAGATCCAAAAGAATTCGTTTCCAATTCCCTCTCACCTGCAAAAGTCCTTTCTATTAAGATAGACGAAAAAGACCACAAAGCTGTGATAGAAGTGGCTGATGATCAGCTTTCTCTCGCAATAGGAAAAGGCGGACAAAACGTACGCCTCGCAGCTAAATTAACCGGCTGGAGAATCGACATACAAGGAAATGGCAAAGAAGTCGTAGCTGCGGATGGTGAGAAAGTTGAAATTACAGAAGAAGCTGAAGAAAAAGTCGAAAAAATAGAAGAATAAAATCTTAATAATAATTTTTGAAATTATATGGCAAATATAAATGTTCCTCCAAGTAAATACATGTTAAATCTTTTGCACGTTCTTCCTCCATTCACGAATGAAGAGAAAGGTGTCATTAATGCAATCATCGAAGTTTCTGCTGGTTCAATCAATAAATATGAAATGATCACAGAATCAGGACAGTTGAAACTTGACCGTGTCGGATATTCTTCAATGGCATATCCTTTTACATACGGAGCAATACCTATGACTTGGGATTACGATGGTGATCCTCTTGATGTAGAAATCGTAAATATAACAGAACCTCTCGTTCCTGGGTCATTGGTAGAAGCGCGTGTTATCGGTGTAATGAAATTCATCGATGGAGGCGAAGTTGATGATAAAATAATTGCAGTACTAAATGATGATCGTCGTTCTGACCATATTAAGCACGTTGATGATTTAGGAGAATACTTCAAAACACAGACAAAGTATTTCTGGGAAAATATAAAATATTTAAAGAAACCTGGTACTGGTGTCGTTGAAACTTTTTATGGCCCAGATGAGGCTATTAAAGTCCTAAAGGAATGTTCTGAAAAATATCAAAAAGAATACGCCCCAAAGTTTGAAAAATAAAAAAAATATTCAATATAATCAAACACAAAAATACACAGAATTATCCTGTGTATTTTTGATATTTTGGTAAAAAAATTATCTAGTATATAATTAATGAATGGAATCGAATAACCAATCTCAAGAACAAAAATCAAATGGCGCTTTAGTTGGTTCAATTATTATTGTAATCATCCTTATAATTGGTGGAATTTATTTCTGGCAGACAAGCGTAAAGGGAAAAATAAAACCTGCGCTTCCGGATCAAAATATCGGATCGACTCAGAATGTTTCCGATAATCTTGATAGTAAAATCTAGTTGAAGTTTTTAAACAGCCCCGTCGCCTGCAGGCGATGGGGCTGTTTTTTATTTTTTGACAAAAAAGACCAATAAATATAATATACGAAGATGCTTAAAACAAACATAAAAAAACTAGCAAAAAGCGAAGTTGAAATCGAAGGAGAATTGGAAGCAGAAGCTTTCGAAGGCTATTATCATAAAGCATTGAAGAAAATCGGTGAAAATGTAGAGCTCGCAGGATTCCGAAAAGGCAAAGCACCTGAAAATATTTTAATTTCTCATATTCCTGAAATGCATATTCTGGAAGAAATGGCACAAATGGCCCTAGGTGAACACTATCCAAAAATAATCGAAGAAAATAAAATCGACGCCATCAGCCGACCAGAAATAGCTATCACGAAACTTGCTCGTAATAATCCATTAGAATTTAAAATAAAAACTGCTGTCATGCCGGAAACAAAACTTCCCGACTATAAAAAAATAGCTAAAGATGTGATTTCTAAAGTTACCGATGCTGAGAAAAATATCGTTATCACTGACGAGGATGTAGAAAACACCATCATGGATATCCGAAAATCTCGCGCACCCAAGAAACACGTCACTGAACCAGTAGAGGGTGAAGAAAGTCTAGAACCAAAAGAAGAGGAATTACCTGCTTTCAATGATGAATTCGTGCAACAACTCGGACCCTTTGAAAACGTAGAAGATTTTAAAGAAAAACTTAAAATAAATATAAAACTAGAAAAAGAAAATCAGCAAAAAGAAAAAACTAGATTACAAATCGTTGAAGAGATAATCGATAAGACAGAAGTCGATATGCCGGAAATTTTAGTGGAAACTGAATTAGATAAAATATTATTCCGAATGGAATCCGATATAACCCAGATGGGCCTAAAATTTGAAGATTATTTGAAACACTTGAATAAAACAGTTGAAGAAATTAGAAAAGATTTCAGAAAAGATGCTGAAAAGAAAGCTAAGCTTGGCTTGGTATTAAATAAACTTTCTGAAGTTGAAAATATTGTCGCTGATCCGGAACAAGTTCAAAAAGAAGTTGACCATATTTTGGAACATTACAAAGACGCAGATAGAGAAAGAGCCACTCTTCACGCACAAAATGTTTTGACGAACGAAAAAGTTTTCCAATTCTTGGAAACGCAATAAACGTTAAACAAACACTATTAACTAAAAAAGTCGACCCATCGGGTCGACTTTTTTTGATTACAAAATCATTTTGATTCGAGAATTTTTGAAATGATTCTTACTGAAGAAAGATATTCTGTTAAATCAAAATCAAATTGTTCCGATTTTGATTCTTTATCATCTTCTTCTTTTTTTTCAAAAAAACTTTTTATTATTTCAATATTATCCCCTATTGTGTTAAGACTCGAAAAAACTTTATCTTTCCCTCTAAACTGTTCGGAATATCTGGGAATAGCTGTTTCAAGTGCAATTAAATTCATACGACAAAGAGAGCGATCAATTTCATCTTCCCCTAGATTATTGGTGGAACTTAGAGAATAAAAATATTTCTCTGTAGGTTTAAAGTAAGCTCGCAAGAAAATCCAGCAAGCCTTTACTGTTGTTTTTTTATGTTTTTTCATGGCTTATGGATTTAAAGTGAAATATTTTTTCAAAGTAGATATTTCTCAGACAATAACAATATTAAACTTATTTGTCAATCCCTTGTCTATAAAGTTCCAACTTGCAAAATTTGGGGCAAGAGATATGATAAGAGCATGTTAATACCAACAGTTATAGAGAAATCACAATTTGGAGAGAGAGCTTACGATATTTATTCACGTTTATTAAGAGATAGAATTATATTTTTGAGCGGTCCTATAGATGACAACACCGCAAACATCGTCATCGCACAACTTTTATTTCTAGAATCCGAAGACGCTAAAAAAGATATTTATCTTTATATCAATTCTCCGGGTGGATCAGTCACTTCGACTATGGCGATGGTAGATACTATGAATCATGTTCGCCCTGATGTCGCCACTTTCTGCGTAGGAATTGCAGCTTCTGGTGCAGCTATCGTATTGTCAGCTGGAAAGAAAGGAAAAAGATTTATCTTACCGAATGCTGAAATCATGATCCACCAACCTTCTGGTGGAGTCGAAGGTCAAGCGACAGATATTGAAATTACTGCCAAACATATTTTGAAAACAAGAACTAATTTAAATAAACTTTTGGCAAAAAATACAGGTAAATCTCTTACACAAATAGAAAAGGATGTAGAAAGAGATTTCTTTATGGATGCTGAAGAAGGCAAGAAATATGGAATCATCGACGAAATCGTCACTAAATCAAAAATTGTCGATAAAAAAGCTTAAATCTCCTTTTTGGCTTCCCATAGACAAAAAATCCAGCATTTGTTATATTGAAGATGTTGGATTTTAAAAATTTATTTAGATTTGGCTTGCAGAAATACCTCATATATTATGTGCTTTACGAAAAACTTTCAAATATTTTACAGTAAGGAAACAGAACCACAGATATAGTGGAGTGTTCTTGTGAGTCGACATTAGACTTATGAGCACAATAACAATAATTCTACTTGGAGTCGTCGCGCTCCTTTTAGGCGTTGGTGTAGGATATTACCTACGACTTATCATCGCCTTGGGTAAAAAGCGCTCTATCGAAATCGACATCAAAGACATGATGGTCGGTGCGAAAGAAGAAGCGCAGAGAATAGTCGACGAAGCAAAGACTAAAACAGAAAAAGGTTACGCTGAGTTGAAAGAAGAAGAGAAAAAGAAAGAGCAGGAATTTAAAGAGACTGAAAAAAGACTTATCAAAAAAGATGAGCTTTTGGATGCTCGACAAGTCGAGACAGACAAAGAGGTTGAAAATATAAAAACAAAGGTTGAAGAGATAAAAAAGATTCAGGAAAAAGTCTTAGGCATTGAAGCAGAAAAAAGAACTGAATTAGAAAAAGTAGCTAGACTCTCCGAAGAAGAAGCTAGGGAAGCTCTCTTTAAAGATATCGAGGGAAAATATGAACAAGATATCTTGGTTAGAATGCAGAAGCTTGAGAATAATAACGAAGAAAAATTGGACAGACGTGCTAAGGATATTCTTGCCACATCCATCCAACGTTTAGCTTCCAGCACCGCTTCTGAATTGATGACGACAATTGTCTCTATTCCCAATAACGAAATCAAAGGAAAAATTATCGGAAAAGAAGGACGCAATATTCGAGCCTTTGAAAGAGCAGCCGGAGTTGAACTTATCGTGGATGATACTCCCGGCACAATCGTCATCTCATCTTTTGATCCAGTTCGCAGACAAGTGGCTCGTTTCGCCCTTGAGAATTTAATTCTCGATGGACGCATCCAGCCAGCCAAAATCGAAGAACTAGTTGAAAAAGCAAAAGAAGAAATAAATAAAATAATCAAAGAAAAAGGAGAACAAGCTGTCTACGAATGTGGAATCTTCAACTTCGATCCACGCATCGTCGCTATTATCGGACGCTTATACTTCCGAACTAGTTATGGACAAAACGTTCTTCAACACTCTATCGAAATGGCGCATATCGCCGGTATGATCGCAGAAGAACTCGGTGCTGACGTCGCAATAGCGAAAGCTGGAGCTTTGGTGCACGACATCGGAAAGGCGCTTGACCATGAAGTCCAAGGAACACATATAGAAATCGGTATGAGAATCTTGCAGAAATTCGGAGCGGATGAACGCATCATCACTGCCATGAAGTCTCACCACGAGGACTATCCTTATGAAACTATCGAATCTGTCATCGTGCAAACTGCCGATGCTATATCCGGTGGACGTCCAGGAGCTCGTCGAGACTCTGTTGAGAACTACTTGAAGCGCTTGCAAGAATTAGAAGCATTGGTAAATGGCTTCCCTGCTGTTGAAAAATCCTATGCTTTGCAAGCCGGCCGTGAAATTCGTATCTTTGTTACTCCAGAAAAATTATCTGACGCTGAATCAAAGCTTATGGCTCGCGATATCGCTCTCAAAATAGAACAAGAATTAAAATATCCAGGTGAAATTAAAGTTACCTTGATACGCGAAACAAGAGTTATTGAATACGCCCGGTAGTAGATCTTTGATTCGTTATGTTCTACGTTTATAGTCTTGAAAGTAAAGAAACTGGTAGATTATACTTCGGATATACGAACGATCTTAAACGACGCCTTCAAGAACATAACAATGGACTGAACATTTCTACCAAACCATACAGACCTTGGAAAATAATATACTACGAAGCGTGTTTACTAGAGTCTGATGCTAGACGTAGAGAAAAGTATTTAAAAACGAGTATCGGTAGAAGAATGTTTAAAATGAGATTGAAAGATTATTTTTCAAAAAATGTTCAGTCTTAATCAAAGTCTCACTACCGGGTACGCGAGATAAAAATTAAATAACAAAGAAAAAGCCTTCCGATTTATCGGAAGGCTTTTTTGATTTTTAAACTTAATTAATGAAGAACTTTGTTGAGCTTGTTCGGCTTTTCGTTCCAAAGCAATTCTACTACACCAGAATGGGAATCTCTACGCAAAAGCATATCAGTTTTTCCGGAAAGTTCGGACGCATTCACATAATTTTTTTCACCAAAACCAAAACGTGAAGACGAAACAAATATTTTCATTCCAACCGTGACATACAAACCTGCTTCTATCGTACAGCGATCTCCAAGTGAAATTCCAGTGCCAGCATTAGCTCCGATCAAGCAATTTTCTCCAATGGTTATTTTTTCTTTTCCACCGCCGGAAAGTGTGCCCATAATCGAACATCCTCCGCCCAAATCTGAATCTTTACCCACTACCACACCAGCAGAAATCCTGCCCTCAACCATGCAAGCTCCTAAAGTGCCGGCATTAAAGTTTACAAAACCCTCATGCATGACCGTGGTCCCAGATGAAAGATAAGCTCCCAAGCGCACACGAGAAGGATCTGCAATGCGCACACCTTTCGGTATTGGAGCGCCCCAATACATAGGGGGAAACTTATCCACTGCAATTGGTTGAATGACGTTATTTTTCATGAATTCATTTTTCCATGTATCTTCTGTCATTACTCCTTTCATTGTCCAAACTAAAGTCGGAAGCAAAGAAAAAATGTTATCCAAATTCAATTCATTCGGTTTGAACTCCAGGCGCGAAATCATGGTAAGCCGGCAAAATGCATCTTCAGCTGTGGTGGGTGCTTTTTCCGTTAATGATTCCTTTGTTGGATATAACATAATAATAGAGCAATCTTCTTCTGTAAAAGGTGAGTAAATTTCACGACAAACAGCTTCTCCTATTGTTTCATTTTCATTCAAACAAATAAGGGTTGGTTTAGTGATCTTTTCGTTAAAATTAGAATTTTTGTCCTTTAAATTGGAAAGAAAATCATCATTCTTTTGTACGTTAATAGACAACCAACGGACAGCAATAAGTTTATTATCTTCGTAAAATCCCTCTCCTTTAGCGTAAGCATAAGGCATGCTATGGTTTTTCTGGCATTCTTGCAGAAATTCATTGAATTCCTGCCTAGTGGTTATTTCTTCCACCTTTTTTTGAATTGTCGGCATAATAGTAAGGTTTAAAATTGTGAATAACTTTATTTATCTGCCCAAAATCTACCACAGAAAAATTAATTAATCAATAAATTTATAACTTGCGCAAGCTATTGCCTTAAAAAACCCTTAGTATATAATATATACGTAGTTATTTTATAAAAAGAGGTCGAAATATTACCAATTAAATTTTAATTAATATAAAAAATAATATGAATAAACAAGCATTAGTTGAATTAGTACAAGCAAAATTAGGCGGTACAAAAGTACAAGCTGAAGAAATCGTCGATGCGATCTTTGATGGTATCGTTGGAACAATGAAAAAGGGTGAAGATGTATCAATTGCTGGATTCGGAATCTTTTCCGTAAAGGCAAGAGCTGCTAGAATGGCTCGCAATCCAAAGACTGGAGAGCAAGTTAAAGTAGCTGCTAAGAAAGTTCCAAAATTCAGAGCTGCAAAAGCTTTGAAGGACGCAGTAGAATAATATTTTATCTCGAGATAAAAAACAAAAGCCACCTTCGGGTGGCTTTTGTTTTACCTATTTTTATATTTAGTATTTTCTGATTACTGCTTTTAAGACCGCAATGACATTCAAACTATTTTCGGGATAGATCGGACTGTATTTTTTATTAGCTGGTTCGAGCCAGACTTTATTACCCTCTTTGCGAAAATATTTCATAGTATATTCTCCATCTACTTCTGCGATGACTATCTGCATATCTTTCGCTTGATTCGTTTTCTCCACGAGCACCATATCTCCTTTTTCAATATGCGCATCGATCATCGAATCGCCATCAACTTCCAACATGTAAGTCAGAGATTTATTTTGTATCAAAAGATCATCGAGTTTTATTGTGTCAGTCAATTCTTCTTCCACAGTCGCAGGCAGTCCAGCCGTCACATAGCCAAGCATTGGTATCTCTCCGAAAGACTCTGTCGGTATCAATCTACCAAGATGATCTTTTGCCACGACACCTGCTTCGAGCAGTTTGTTTACAATTTTAAAAATAGCATTCTTTGACTTGAATCCGAAAAGCTTCATCATTTCGGAATATGTGGGCATTCTTTTATTATCCAAGTAAAAAGATTCTATTTGTGTTTGGTAAACATTACGCATAAAAATTTAAAACAAAAATTAGAAAGTTTAAAATTGAAATTTAAAAAAAGTTGGAAACAATCTGCTAAAGAAACTCTTTCGAGAGTGATAACGCACTTTTTTCAAAAGAAGTTTATGATCTCTCGCCTCTTTCATATAAGCTTCTCCCTGCATTATTTTCATATCAATCTTCTTGTTGATATGTTGTATCTCCTTTTCTAATAATTTTAAATATTGTGTTTGTGACATGCGATTTTTATAAGTTAAATTTTTAATCTCGACTTATATAAATAGTATAAGTGAACGCTCGTTCACTGTCAATAAAATAGTTGTGGATAACTATAAATTAAAAAAACCTGAGAATATCTCAGGTTTTTCACATACGATTAAATCGTTATGCGAATTTTGTTTAATCTTTCCCAGTCCACATTTTTTCGCTCTAAACATTCTTCTTGTTTCCTTTGAACTTCCGCCATTCTTTTCTTCATATACGGGTGTTCAAAATTATACTGTCTAATTGGTATCCATCCTGTTTGAGAAATCTCACTCATTTTACTACCAGGAGCTATATAGTTATAACCAACTATTTTATAATGAAGAATACCGGCTGCAAACAATGAATTTCTCCATTTTCTGCGCACTAAAAAGATTAAGGGTAACTTAGGTTTATTTGTTTCCATAAGGATTATGTTAAGGTTCGACGATAAGTTTATTTATCTAGATAGTATCATTTGTGGTGAAACAAGTAAATTAGTTATTTACTTTCGGACGATATTGTATAGCTTCGAGAATATGCGCTGAGGTTATATCCTCAGAATTTTCAAGGTCTGCTATCGTGCGGGCTATTTTTATGACGCGGTGATAGGCACGGGCGGAGAGGGCTAATCTTTCAGCACTGTTGTCTAAAAGATTTCGAACATCATCAGCTAGCTTCACCATATTGGATAAATCTTTCACATTCATCTCACTGTTTGTTTTGATAGTTCTTTCAAATTTCTGAAATCTATTTTTCTGTACTTCTCGTGCTCTTGAGACTCTCTCTTTTATATTTTCACTCTTCTCCCCCATTCCGTCTTCACCAAGTTTTTTGTAATCAATGTTATTCACGGAAACCCAAAGATCAATACGATCCATAATCGGGCCGGAAAGTTTTCTTTTGTATCTGTCTAAGTCTGACGGTTTGCAAATGCAAGCTTTTTGTTTCGAGCCGGCATTTCCGCAAGGACACGGATTCATCGCTGCGACTAAAATAAAATTCGAAGGAAAAATAGCCGAACCTTTTGCGCGAGAAATCGAAACGATATTGTCTTCAAGTGGCTGACGCAAAGATTCAATAACTCTTTTTTCAAATTCTGGAAATTCATCCAAAAATAAAACTCCTTTATGTGCGAGCGTCACTTCGCCTGGCTTTGGAAAAGTTCCTCCACCGATAAGTGAAACATAAGACGAAGTATGGTGTGGCGCACGGAAAGGCGGACTAGAAACGAGTTCTCCGCGCGTCGCACCTGCGACAGAATGTATGCCGGTAATTTCCAAAACATCTTCGAGAATTAAATCCGGTAAAAGTCCGGAGAAAGCTCGAGCCAGCATCGTCTTGCCAGTGCCCGGCGGGCCATACATAGCTATATTATGCCCGCCGGCAGCGGCTATCTCGAGCCCACGTTTCGCACCTTCTTGTCCGCGAACATCTGCAAAATCGGAACCTTTTCTTTCTTTTTCATATTTTATTTCTGTTTTTGGCTGGACGGGGATTTTTCCTTCTTCAGCAAACCTAGTAAAATTTTCTGAGGTCCTCGGTTCTCCTTCGCGAGTACGCTCGGCCAGACCATCAGTAAATTTTCTAGGTTTGCTTTCATCTATATGGTCAACAACTTCTTTCAAACTACCTGCTCCGAAAATTTTAATCCCATCCACCAACGCCGCCTCGACTGCATTTTCTTTCGGCAAATAAACTTCTTCAAAACCCATTCTTTTCGCCTCCTGCACGAGAGGCAGAGCACCTTTGATCCTGCGCAAAGTGCCATCGAGCCCGAGTTCACCTAAGAAAATCTTTTTCTCCGGATTAAATTTCAAATCCCCAGCCGCAAGCATATAAGAAAGTGCGATACCGAGATCAAAAAAAGACCCTTCTTTTTTAAGATCTGCGGGTGATAAAGAAACTATTATTTTTTGATTCTTGGCTTTAGGAGATTGAAAGCCTGAATTTTTGATAGCTGAGCTGACGCGATCTTTAGACTCGTCGACGGACTTGTCAGGCAAGCCGACAATACTGAAAGCATGAAGACCTCGGGACAAGTCCACTTCGATAGTCACGATAACTCCGGAAAGTAGATTCACTTGTGCTGAATAAACTTTTGCGAAACTCATTTTTTTAAAAAATTAACTGTTTAAATGTTCCTTGCAAGTTCGAGCCGCTGGATTAGCTGCAAGACGTGCCGCCTCAATAGGCTTTTTGCAAACTTCACACTTACCAAATGATTCCCTGTTTACTCCTTTCAAAGCGCGTAAAATATTATTTAACCTAGCGCCTAAATCTCTAATCATTGAACTTTTTTCTTCAAAGTTCGAAAATCTATCCGCCATATCATTCTGATCAGCTTCAGGAATGTCTTGCTCCTCTGGAGTAGCTTCCCATTCGCCTGTTTCGGGGTTTAATTTACCCATGTCTTTCATTTCTTCTAATAGAATATCTCTCTCTTTTTCTAATTCTTCTTTAATTTTTTTCTTATCTAATGGCATACTGGTATGATAACATTTTAAAGATTAATGGCAAATGGCCCATTTTGATGATCTATTTCTTAATCTGGCTCGAAGCGAGGCGGAGGATTACTTCGCTGGTGGCTGTCTCGGTATCGGTTATTAATACAGACGTATCATCCACAAATACATACATCAATACTATCTTGCCGTCTTTATCATGAAGAATGCGGGCATTTTTGTTAGCAATAACTCCGTCCTCGAAATTTTTGGTCAACAAATAATTCGTATCGACAGAAATCGGCACTCCGAAGAATCCATGCAAATCAGAAAACATCTTCGGTTCCCAACTACGCATTTGCGGAAAGATATCGGAAAAAGAACGAGTTTTCAATAAAATAAATAAATCATTCGTGTCATTCTTTGCCACGCCAACTAAAAAGTTATCATCCACGAATTGCATCTGAGTCTGGTCGATATTCGCCTTGATTAGAGTTAAAAATTTTCTCAATCCTAAAACTGCCTTATTTTCTGTCAGATAAATACCTTCCACTCCGCCACCTTTCACTTGTGTAGCATTCACTTCATTTAAGACTGTCTGAGCGATTTTATCTTTTGCCAAACCACCCACTTCCACAAATTGCGCCTTGTCAGTAAAAATCAACGGCACGAACTGCGGAGCGACTGATACAGAAAAAATTTGCTGTCGAAATACGACAATAAAAACAATCGAACCTAAAGCCAAAAAAATACAAACAATGCCGATCAGCATAAACATTTTGTTTCTTTTGCTTTCCGGAGATAGATTCTCCTTTTGCATTTCCTGCTCTTCCTTTTCATGAATTATCTCTCTCACAACTCCAGCTTCGTTGCTCTCAATAACCTTCGCCATATCTTCGGCATAAGTTTTAACAATTTTATTTTTTTTATTATTTTCTGTTTCCATATTTTAATTATTCAATAATATCTTTATTATACACAATAAATTTATTTTTCAGCTCGTGCTCTCCTTACCATAAAGCTCACTTCTTTTTTCATATGAATTGGTTTTATTTCGATTGTTGAATATTTTTTTGCAAAAACTCTGAATATTTCATCAGCAAATCCCTGTCCTATATGAGCAATTCCTGAAAAATCAAAAATTATTTTTGAAAACTTATCGAGCCCAACAACAATACGTCTTGCTTGTGACCTAGAAACAAGATGGTCTCCGTTTGCATATAAATTAACATGAATCTCAGTTGTATTAAATCCATCTATATCAGCTTCCGCATATTTACTAAAAACACTAGTTAAATGAAGTTTTGTATTTATTTTAATAAAAAAAGTAACTGCAGTACCTCGAATTTTCTTTTTTAATTCTACTATTCTTACATTATTTCCATTTTCATTTTCTACGACAATCGCATGGGAATGACTTTCAATCATAAACCTGTCTGTTGCTCGTGAAGTAAAGAAAATTCCCTGTCCAGTGTGAGCTGTTGTGTCTGTGGTAACTTTACCCTTCAAAATTTCGCGAGCTGCTTCTGTTTCATTTGGAAGTCTCTTTTTTGTTTTAACATTATTGAAAGCTCCAATACCATAATCCTCTATTACACATATAATATCTTTTTTTTGAACAGAACATTCAACCTTTATTCTTTTGGACCTAGAATGTTCAATCGCATTATTCATCATTTCAGAAAAAGCATAGCCAAATATAGATTTAGCTTGGTCAGATAATTTTATCTTTTTAAGAAGGTAATTTTGTAATTCTTCTAAAACGATATGTTCTTCTAGTTTTGTGTTTTTGTAAATTTTCCAAAAAGAAAGCCCTTTTTGAAATAAAGCATCTTGATGTTTGGTTAATATATACCAAGTTTTAGGTCCATTATCAAAACGAATAATCAACCCTTGTTTTTCAAGTTTCTTTAACTGGGAAAGAATAGTTACTCGTGATACTCCGACTTGTTTTGCAATATCACTAGACCTTAGTCCTGCTGGTTCCTTATCAAGAGAAGT
Organism: Candidatus Nomurabacteria bacterium; assembly: GCA_023267435.1. Classification (GTDB taxonomy): domain Bacteria; phylum Patescibacteriota; class Minisyncoccia; order Phycocordibacterales; family UBA9973; genus UBA9973. The sequence continues at coordinate 181,936 of JAHFNH010000001.1, read as the reverse complement.
ATGAATTTTTTTAATTACTTCATTCATGATTTCCATTCTATCAGAAATAATATCTACTGTAAAGTAGTATTTTTATTACTGTAAAGCTACTGTAAAGTGGTTTTATTTTGTAATTTCCTTATCTAATCTTTTCGCCTCAGCCCAAGCCAGCTCGTATATCTTTTTCATCGCATCAGCAATCTCAGTTGATTCAATAATGATTCCCAATTTCTCCCGCCATGAAGCGATCATCACTTTATTGTCGTAAATGTTTATTTCAGGGTGAAATCCGAATTTATCTTCTGGAACAAAAGCTGATTCACGCATTTCTTCTTTGTCGTGTTTTGAAAGTTCTCGTCCTTCAGGATTATCTGTAAATATTGCTCTGATAGATATACCATTTTTCGATCTGCGCTTGTAATATGTTGGAAAATATCCGGGAAGCGCAGCGTGAACATCATCAACACTAGCATATGCGAGAATCGGCTCGTGTGAACTAAGCGTATCTTCGTATACTTGTTTCAAACCATCTTTACCTTCATAAAATCTTATCTGCGGACGACCGCTTACATTGTGCATAGATTTAAGCTCTGGAATAATTTGTCTTGCTTCATTTAACTCATTTTGTCTTCGTTCCAGTTCTCCTGCAATTAACTTTTCGATATTATCTGGTGATTCAGCGACATATTCTTGTTTTGGTTCCTTTCCAGAAATACTAATCAGTTTTTTTGACGACAATCTATTCAAAACATCATAGCCAGTCGTTCTATTTAGTAATGCTTTTCTTGATATCTGAGAAACGGTCCCTTTTCCAAGTTCCAAAAGCGCCATATACATAACGATTTCATTTTCCGAAAGACCTATTATTTTCAACTGTTTTTCAATTGGTGAAAGTTCTTTTTTCATAATTTAAGTATATATTATTTGTTATATCTGTGTCAAGTCAATCCCACATTATTTTAAATAGTATTATTATAGCTTATTTTATATAGATTATTTTAATATATTATGACGAATATACTTGACATTATATTGACAATCTGCTATACTTATCTCGGAATAACAATAGTGTTATTTGTAACTTAAAAATTAAATAAAATGGAAACATTAAAAGATCCTTTGTATTGGGTTATAACCCTTGTGAACTCTACAATAGTAATTGCAATTTGGGAATTTACGTGTGGACATATGAAAAAAATAAAATTCTATGAAATTATGGTTTCGGATAATTGTTCAAAAATGCTTAATTTAATCAAAAGTGGTGAATCAAAAAAATATACATATTTTGAAAAAGCTTTAATACGATTTTATGTACAAAAATTGTGTTACCCGCATCCTGAATTAAGTAATATGATTTTTTTCATAAAAGAAGCAAAAGAGCAAAATAAAGAAATCAATTATTCTGTTGCGATTGATTGTCTAAGAGAAGCTCTTATGCACTATTCACCAAAGCATTATGTTTCAGGTTTCATTAAAAGTATGATGAATGACGGATCCTCAGATGTAGGAATGTTTCTTTTAAAAACACTTGAGAAAGATGTGACTAGATTAAAAACTTTTGTAACACTTGTTAATACAGGCATAGATAATATGCCAGAAAAACATAATTATGAAAGAGCAGAAAAAGAATGGCGAATGAAGCGTAAACTTAAAATTATAGAAGATAAAAAAGTACATGCAGTTTTTGACTATTCTTAATGAAAAACAAAATTCCCCACAGATTAGATCTTGTGGGGAATTTTTTATTTTTAATTTCTTAAACTTTCGGTGCGAAGAAATTTTTGTCTGCTTCTTTAATCGAAAGACTAATCTTTCCTCTTTGTGCATCGATAGCGATGACTTTCACCGGCACGATCATACCTTCTTTTATTATATCAGCTACGCGTTCTACACGGAAAGGAGCAATTTCAGAAATATGAACCATACCATCGGTCGCAGAGTTCAGACGTACGAATGCTCCGAAGTCGGCAATTTTTACTACCTCGCCCTGCAAGATTTCTCCGGGTTTGAATTCATGTGTCATTTCTTCCACGATTTGTTTTGCTTTTCCTGCAGAACCGTCACGACCTGTGAAGTACACAGTACCATCATCTTCGATAGTTATTTCTGCGCCAGTTCTTTCTTTTATCTCTTTAATTATTTTTCCACCGGAACCGATGACTCCCCCGATTTGTTCTGGTTTGATTTTGATAACTAAAATTTCTGGAGCACTTGGAGAAATAGTTGCGCGAGGTTTTGGAATTTCTTTTTCGATTGTGTCGAGGATTGTTAAACGAGCTTTTTTACTTTGCGCCATCGCTTCAGAAAGAATTTTTATCGGCACACCATCTACTTTCACATCGAGCTGTATTGCAGTGATACCTTCACGAGTACCAGCAACTTTGAAATCCATATCACCGTGATGATCTTCTGGACCTTGGATGTCGGTCAAAATTTTATATTCATCATCAGTCGCATGCATCAAACCCATCGCAATACCTGCGACAGGATTTTTAATCGGTACACCAGCATCCATGAGCGCGAGAGTTGATGCACAGATACTTGCTTGTGAAGTGGAACCATTCGATGCCATTGATTCAGACACGATACGAATCGTGTATGGGAATTCTTCGATACTAGGCAAAACCATCGCGACAGCTTTTTCAGCGAGAGCTCCGTGTCCTATCTCGCGACGATTTGTAAATCCGCTTCGTCCTGGTTCTCCGGCTGAGAATGGAGGGAAATTGTAGTGATGCATAAATCTGCGTGAAGACTGAACATCCATTCCATTCACTTCTTGTTTATCTCCCGGTCCACCAAGTGTCAGCGCAGAAAGAACGTGAGTACCTCCACGATAAAATATTCCTGAACCGTGCAAAATTTTTGAGAGACCTCCAGCCTGAGCATAGAGTTCACGCACTTCATCCATTGTGCGACCATCGGCACGTTTGTTTTCTTTGATAGCTTTTTCATGAAGCATATCATTTTCTGTTTCATCAAAAATATCATCTTCAAGCTGAAAATCTTTTCTGTCACCATTGATATATTTTTCTTTTACCAAATTATTCCATTCGTTATGAAGTTCATCAATTTTCTTTTTTCCAGGACCAGCGAAAACTGCTGCTTCCATTTTAGGTAAAATATTTTCTTTAAATAAAGCGACAGATTCTTCACTGATTTTGTCATGAATTATTACTCTCTTTTCTTTGCCGATTTCTGACTGGATTTTTTTCTGAAAATCTTCGAGTCTAGTTATTTCTGCACTGGCATGTTCGAGGGCTTCGGTTAGTTCTTCTTCTTTCACTTGGCGAGCGGCTGCTTCGATCATGTTGATAGTTCCTTCTCTTCCACAAACTGTCAGATCAAATTTGTATGGGTATTCTTCTTCGCGAAGTTTTGTTGAAGGATTTATTTTCAAATTTTCGTCATCGTACTTTCCGACGCGTACGCAACCGATCGGACCCTTCCATGGAATGTTTGAAACAACGAGAGCGAGAGATGCGGCATTCACCGCAAGCATCGCTGGGTCATTATCATCGCAAGCAATGACTGTGATGATCACTTGCACTGCGTGTCGAAGATTCTGATCAAAGAGAGGACGGATAGTTCTGTCGATCACGCGAGATGCAAGGATGGCTTCGGTCGAAGGTTTGCCTTCACGACGAACATATTGTGAACCTAAAATTTTTCCTGCAGCATAAAACTTTTCTGCATAGTCGACGGTTAAATTAAAAAATCCTAAACCAGCTTGTTTATCTTTCGACATACAAGCAGTCGCGAGGACTATCGTCTCGCCATATTTCAGCATCACGGAACCGTGCGCTTGATCTGCCAAATCTGAAAAAATAGCGGTTAATGTTTTACCGCCAACTTCTATCGAATACTCTTTCTTGTGCATATTTTTTTCTTTTCACTTCTTGTGAAAAGGTTTAGTTCGTATCCAGACTGCAGTATTGTTTCTCTATCTCTGTAACCAAGTGATTAACCTCTTGAATGACTAGTTGATTAACACTTTGTATACCTAGATATGGAACACTACTTTGTGTCTAGACGCGAACTGATTAACTAATAAAACTACTGATCATACTAGCATTTTGAGGGTAAAAAGCAAAAGCCCCCGAGCTATGCTCGGGGGCTTTTGTGTTTCTTTTTATTTACTACCAAATAAATATTTTCTAGGATTTTCTGAGAGATCCACGAAGTCGTCTGCTACTTCACGGAGTTTTGAAGAAGTAGATTTTCCGAAAGAAATTACTTCTACTTGCGTCATCGTCTGAAGATATTCTACAAGCGGAACGAAATCACCGTCACCGGAAACAAGAACGATAGTGTCCAAGCGCGGAGCATTTTTAATCGCGTCCACTGCGAGACCCACATCCCAATCTCCTTTCTTTGTACCAGTATGAAAAATTTGCAAATCTTTTGTCTTGGTTTCGATACCGAGCTTGGTCAAAGCTTCAAAAAAATTCTTCTCTTCACCAGCTTCTGTGGTGATGACATACGCGACTGCGCGGACGAGCTTTCTACCCGCCACCGCTTCTTTCAAAACTGCACCGAAATTCACTCTCGCTTTATACAAATTACGAGCGGAGTGATACACGTTTTGCGTATCGATAAAAACTCCAACTCTCTGTTCTTTATGTTTTATGACTGTCATATGATTTAGCGAAATCATGTGATTCAACAGAATCACCCTTGGGGTATGCGTACTGTTGAAGCGCGACGCTTAAAATTAAAATTAATAAAATTATTAAAAATCGACCTAAAGAAATTATAACATTTCTTGATTAAATCAAGTAATTAATACTTAAATTAAGATAATTATTAAATCCTTGACTTAAGGTTCTTGTCGGTTTAAAATTATCCCATATACCAATTAGTTGGTTATTCTTTAAAAACACAATAGGTCGTTACAAGATTCTGGTTAAAGAAAAACCGGACTCTAATGTTTTGTTTTAAAGAAAATATTATAAAAATAATTTATTAATTTAATTTTAAAAAAAATGTTTAACATGCATAAAATTCATCACAAAGTTTTCCTCGGCTTAGCAGCTGTCGCTGTTATTGCTGGTATCGTTTATATAGCAAATCTAACAAGAGGTCAGGTTGTGACAAATTGTCCACCTACAACTGTTAGTCTTAATAAGACAAACACCATTTATACAACATCCACAGGAGATACTATAACTTATGACGGTAGATCTACATTAGTATCAAATAATATGAATGGTGCATTTTCAAGTGATGGAACTAATTGGTTTCAATCTTTTGATATGGCAACCTTAATGTCAAAATCAGGCATATTCTATTATTCAACAACAAAGACTATCGACGCAGCGACAACATTCACTAATGCAAAATTTGATATAATAGGAGCTTCCCTTACATTTGATGTTGTGACAGCTACAACAACCGTTGTACTTTCACAAACAAATCCTATAGTAACAGTAAAGGGCGTGGATTTATCTTTTGATGTAAATACATTTTCATTATCATCAAAAACGGCTACATTCTCTGTCGACAATGTAAAATTCGTTCCTTCTCTAGGTAAAGCAGAATTAATGAATTATTCCACATTGTATGTAAAGGATGCAGCAGGAGTAGTGACACAAATTTCTGTGGTAGCTGATAACAATTTAGGAACATTGAAATTATCAATGGTAAATAATTGTACTCCTCCAGTTGATCCTTGTAACACAACTGTTACTATGGATAAAACAAATCCAACACTTAAAACACCTCTAAGTCTAGTAATTTTTGATGGAAGATCATTAGTATCTGACAATATAAATGTACAGTTTTCTCCAAACAATATAGATTGGATGCCTAAATTTGATGCCAACATGACAGCAAAAACAGGTACTATATATATGATGGATGTAACAACAAAAGCTACATACACATTAACCAACGCTGTATATGATGCAGTAAATGGAACATTGAAGTTTGATACAGTTGCACCTACAACAACAAACGATGTTGTACTTTCAAAAGCAAATACTACATACGTAGCACCAGATGGTGGAGATTTCTATTTTGATCCAGGAACTCTTAGTTTAGGTTCAAAAACAAATGAATTGTCTGCAGACGGTGGAAAAAGTTATTCAAGTTCATTGAACGTAGATCAATTAATGCAATTGACTAAATCACAAACCCCTGCCCTACGCAGAGCCCCTGGTAGAGAAGCAACTACAGTAGGAGTTGTTCTTGATCCAAATCAAGGAACACTAACTTTGTCATTCCCTGTAGTAGCTACTTGCGGAGTAAAAGATGCAGATAAAGACGGAGTCGCCGATGAAGTTGATCAATGTCCTGGAACTGTAGCTGATACAGTTACAACATTGAAGCCAAACAATCTTGCAGTGTTTAATGTAAACGGTGCATTGACTTGGATGGCAAACATTGGAACAGCCAAGAAGCCAAATATCGTTCCAGCAAAAGCTGTAAGTTTGGTTGACACCAGAGGATGTAGTTGTGCTCAAATCATCGACCATAAACAAACTAAAGAAAGTATCGATGATAAGAACAACGAAGACCAAGGTAATTATAACGACAGTGATAGAGAAGACAATAAGAAAAGAGACGGTGAAGAGAATGACAGTAGACTTAAGTTTGGTTGCCCTAGTTTAAGTGGCAAAAACAACGATAAAGTAACTGGCATTGTCGGAGACTGGATCAAGAAAGCAGCAAAGTGGTCAGATGATCGTAAACACGATGATAACAGTGAAGGAAACAACACTGAAAACGACCGCTAGCTAGAACAATAAATAGAATTTCTATTTAAAAGTTCAAAAACAAAAAACCCGCATAATGCGGGTTTTTTGTTTTGTATTTTTTTAATTAAGCTAAGTCCATTTTCTTCATCAATGCATCATAACGAGGTTTACTTTTTCTCATTAAATACTTCAGGTGTGTGCGTCTGTCGGCAACCATCTTGATAAGACCACGGCGAGAGTGAAGATCTTTCTTGTGTTTCTTTAAATGTTTTGCAAGTTCATCAATCTGAGTAGACAACACAGCTACCTGAACTTCAGGAGAACCTGTATCTTTGTCGTGAACTTGGTTTTTCTTTATAACTGCTTGTTTTTTCTTTGTAGCTAACATGTGCATATCCTAGCATAAACCAGCAAAAATTGCAAATACCGCATTTTCTCCGATGTCGCACAATATTTCTGTTATAATTATAATATGGCATCTGAAATCGAACAATTGAAAAGAGAATATCTAGAACATTTGGAAATTGAAAAAGGTTCCAGTTTAAAAACAATTGAAAATTACGAACGATATATGTCGCGCTTTTTGGAATTTGCAAAAATACAAAGTCCAAATGAAATCACCGACGAATTGGTGCGCAACTTTCGTTTATTTTTAAATCGCCAATCCGCCGGGAACAATCGCGCCACCGGAGCGACCCTCAAGAAGAAAACTCAAAATTATTATCTCATCGCTCTGCGTTCTTTTCTGAAATATCTCGCGAAAAGAAATATCACTTCCCTTTCCGCAGAACATATTGAACTCGCAAAAGTCCCCGAACGTTCTCTCGACCTCATCTCATCACAAGAATTAAACAGACTCCTTGCTGCACCCGAAGGCAATGATATCAAAGCGCTCCGTGACAGAGCAATTTTACAATTACTTTTTTCTACAGGTCTGCGTGTCTCGGAACTTTGTTCGCTCACACGCGACATAGATTTTTCGACAGACGAATTTTCTATACGAGGAAAAGGAAGCAAAGTGCGAGTCGTTTTTATTTCTGATGAAGCCAGAAGTGCTGTCGGAGAATATTTAAAAAAACGTAACGACATGGACGATGCATTATTCGTAAAAGCTGATGTTGAAAAAGCAGACAAAGAAAAAGAAGCTCTTGCTCGCAGATCCATAGAACGCATTGTAAAACAATATGCAATCAAAGCGGGCATATCTAAAAAAGTTACTCCACACGTCATCCGACACTGTTTCGCCACGGACCTCCTACAAAACGGCGCAGACATACGAAGTGTGCAAATAATGCTCGGGCATTCAAACATCGCAACCACTCAGATATATACGCACATTACCGACAAGCAACTCCGTGAAGTGCATAAAAAATTCCACTCTAAAAAATAGAAACAAAAAAAAGAGGGTCAAAATGAATTGACTCCTCCTTTGGTTAACCGAAAACAAACTAAAATAGACTTTTATCTTTCCACCTTTCTGTTCCAAAAGGAAAGAAAGATTGATAAGGATTTTCTGTCTCAGTGGTATTTTTATTATTTGATACCTCTTCATTTTTTTTAGGCGTTTCTGATTTCAAATCCGTGTTGGTTGGTTGTTGAGTGTTGCTGTCTGTTTGCATGACTTTTTGTTTGTTTTGGTTGATTGTTATTTAATTGTACTTGAAGAACTCCGTCCATCCTTAAATTTTTACATTAAAGGTGAGGGAATTAAGATATTACACTATTCTTATAAAAGAGCAAGTCCTAGTGTATAATAAACCTATGATAAAGATAGTTTCTTGGAATACTAACGGCTTACGTGCGACAGCTAAAAACGGATTTTTTGACCCATTATTTAAAGATAAAAAAATGGATATTTTATGTTTACAAGAAACCAAAGTTGAACCAGATCAACTCCCTGCTGAAGTACGAGATGTATCGGGCTACTCTTCTTATTTTTCATATTCCAAACTTCGCAAAGGTTACAGTGGTGTGGCTATTTATTCCAAAATAAAACCAAAAGAAGTTTTTTACGGCATGGGTATTAAAAAATTCGATGACGAAGGACGTATAGTCGGCGCAAAGTACAAAGACTTCACACTGATCAATGTATATTTTCCAAATGCTGGCACAGACCCAGTCAGACTTGTTTATAAACTCGACTTTTACGAAAGTTTTTTGAAATTTATTTTAAAACTACGAAAAAATGGTGAGAATGTTATTTTCTGCGGAGATGTAAATACTGCTCATAATGCGATAGACCTAGCTCGGCCAAAAGCCAATGAAGAAAATACAGGTTTCTTACCTATCGAACGTAAATGGATAGATAAAGTTATAAAAAATGATTTTCTGGATGTTTTTAGAGTTTTTTACCCAGATACAATAAATGCGTATACTTACTGGGATATGAAGACTTTCGCAAGAAATAGAAACGTCGGCTGGAGAATAGATTATTTTTTCGCTGACACAAAAATAGCTAAAAAAATAAATGCCACCGGTATAGATTCAGACTATATGGGCTCAGACCACTGCCCTATCTGGATGGAAATAAAATAATTTTCAAAATAAAAATCCGCTCATGCTTTGCATTGCGGATTTTTTGATGGCTTTAATATTATTCAACTGGTTTGGCATGCTTGAGCATTGTGTTCCATTCCTTTACGGTCATTTTAAATGAACCATTTTTAGGCTTGGCTGGGTCATAAATTTTAACCATTTGCTCACTGGTATCATGATCAACTTTAGGACAGGCACCTACACCACAATTTTCTTTCCCATCATATATTTCAACAATAGGACAAGCTAACCCTAAACCACAAAATTTTTTACCATCATAAATGATATTCTTTTTTGTTTTCATTTTTTGGTTTTTATCGGTTTAGCATGTTTAACAATATTGTTATACTCAAAAACACTCATTTTATATTCTCCATTTTGTGGTTTTTCAGGATCATAAATCCTAACCATTTGTTCACTGCCATCTATCATTTCAATAACAGGACACGGACCGATAGCACAATATTTACTGCCATCGTAAATAACTTTATTTTTCTTTTCACCTTTTTTCATTTTTTTTATTTTTCAAAGAACACCACAATAAGCTAGTGGCAAGCATTATCAATTTCTTACTGATAACATCCTTATTAAAACTCTTTTAGATTAAACTGTCATAAAAAAGTGAATTTAAACTATTAAAAGATATTTAACCTTTATATAAATAGCTTATTTAAAATAAAGTGTTGACGAAGATATCGTCAGATGATAGGATTTCAATATGAATAATGATTTAGAAAAAGAACTGACAAAATATGGTTTCAGCCCGAAAGAATCAAAAATTTACATTGGATTATTAAAATTAGGTAAAGTGCGGGTGAGCGAACTGGCACGAGAAATCAAGCTTCCCCGCACAAGTCTTTACTTACCTCTTGAAGAACTGGAAAAACACGGATTTATAAATAAAATTCGAATTGGTAACAGGTCTTTTTGGGAAGCAAATTCTCCAAAATCCATTTTACGCCACATGAAAGAAAACACGTCCGGCTTGCAAATGCTTTTGCCAAATTTAGAAAATTTAGCATTTTCAAATAAAAAAACTGACGGCTCAGAACTTTTATTTTATAAAAGTAAAAAAGGACTCGAACTAGCAAATAGTATGATCTTTAAGCTTAAATCAAATGAAAGAGTTTATTCAATTCAAGGTAGTCGTACTGTTGAATTCCAAAAACAAAAATTTTCAACCAATGAAATCATAGAATGGCAAACGGCTCTCAAAAAAAGTAATGTCATCGGAGAAGCTATTGTAGGTGAAGATGTTCTTGATTCAATAAAAGGTCTAGATATAAATGCTCTCAACGCACATCTTGATAGAAAAATGATTGCTTATTTGTTACCAAAACAAATGATGGATTTTGATGCTCAAATAATGGTATTTCGAAGCACGGTAATAATCATGGTTTTTGAAAAAGATTTAGCTATTGTGATAAACAATAAAGATATCACTCAAGTTTTTATAAACTTAATTAAAATCGCTGAATCTTTTGGCAGAAAAGTGGACTTGAATGCGGAAATTGGAAAGATTATAGAAAACAAAAATAAAAATTAAACATTTTTTATTTTTTAGCATAACCTATAATGTGAGGAGTTAGAAAACCAAGCTTATATTTTGGAATAAATTCATTATATTCGACTTCATTAAAATTATTTTTTATATAACTCAATATATCACGGTTTAAATGACAATTATCAGCTGTGATTTTAAAAAATGGCGTCAATATATTTTGAAAGAAATGTAAGAAAGTTTTCTTCGGAGCAACTACATGTTCAATGAATATAAATTTTCCCCCTGGTTTAAGAATTCTTTTTATTTCAGCTAACACCTTATTTACATCTTTCACAGAACACAAAACTAAGGTGCTAACAATAAAATCAACACTGGAATCGGGCAAATCAATATTTTCCGCAGAGCCGATTTTTATTTCTGATTTTATATCATTTCTTCCATTTATTTTTTCTTTCAAGAATTTATTCATAAAAACATTAGGCTCAATCCCCACCCAAGATATTCCGGAGGGATAATAAAAAAAATTACTTCCTGTACCTGGACCAATTTCCAAGACAATTCCACTTATATCAGAAAATAATTCTCTTTTAACGTCTCCATATATCTGATCAGACAATTTTTCTTTTTTAGAAAAACTTTTGGCAAATAATTTTTGCCTCAATTTTTTAAACATAATCCCATTATACTAAATTCAAACAAAAAAAATCGCACCTATATACAGATGCGATTTTATCGAGCCTTTTTATTTTTGTTTTCTTCTTCTGATGTTTTCTTACTACAAGCTTCACAAAATGACTCTTTGTTCAGATTTGTTTGTTCAGTTTTATTGCCACAAACCTTACATTCAGGTTGTAAATACTGGCAAATAAACTCATCTATAATACCAAACAATATAAATACTGAAAATAACAATATACCTACCATGTTTTCAAGTTTTAGCACTATTTATATATAAATAATTGATCTACTTTAATGGTAGGCTTATTTACACATACTGTCAATGACAATAAAAACACCCTGCCAGAGAGCAAGGTGTTGTTTACTTTATTAAAAAACATTTCTTCTATGTATGAATACTTAGACAACCCTCTACGTGAGACAAAGCGAGATTGATTGTTGTCCTAAGCCCTGCATCAAAATCTTTTTTGATTAAGTCTTCTTCCCTTTCGAGAGAAGGTGCTGAGCTTTTCCTATCTTGCTCTTGTTCGAGTTCTTTCATTTGCCTCTCGTATCGGCTAATGCAAGTTTTTGTGGCTTCCTCTATTTTTGATTCCGCCACCTCGATAAATTGAAGTAAAATTTTTTTATTGGACTGCGTGGATATTTTTTCTTTGCAGAAAGCTATCCTACTAGCGACATCCTCTTTGAACTTCTTAAGTTCAACGTCGAGGTAACTATCTGTCATATTCGGCATAGTATATGTTTTTTAAGTTATTTTTTTATTTAAAGAACTAAAAGAAAGAACATTTCTAATATATCTTATTTTAGAATTCCGTGTTAATTATAAACCTTTATCCAACGGACATGCAAGTGACTTATCCACAAATGTCCGTTAGATTTTAAAGCTTCACTAATTTAAGTTTAATTTTTGAACCAAACCAATCTTGTGCGTGCTTTTTAAAGCTTTTGGTCATATCTGTCACCATGAATTCTCTGGTTCCTTTCTTATGAAGTTTGGTTCTCACTTCGTCTTTATTGAAAAGATATTTTTTAAGTCTTTGCGCAATCAATTCGTCCTGAGAAAAGACAATTATATCTTTACCGACGAGTTCTCGAATCTCTTTTTTTAATATCGGATAATGAGTACAGCCTAAAATTATCGCCTGTACTTTGTGACGCATTAATTTTTCCACATATTCTTTCAATATTGGCTTCACCCATTTCACTCCCCCGTTTTCAATCAATGGAACCAAAAGCGGAGCTTCCTGTTGAAAGACTTTTATTTTTTTATTCGCTTTTCGAAACTCCTGCGGATATTTATTGGAAATAACAGTGCCTGGAGTCGCCAACACGCCGATCCTTTTTAAACCTTTATTTTCAACGACTTTTTCAATCGTCGGCACTAAAATGCCTAGGACTTTTCTGTCGGGCCAGTGTTTCGGCAAATATTCTTTCCTGATTCTATCGATACCTTCCGCTGAAGCAGTATTACAAGCCACGACAACCATTTTGCAATTCTTTTTATATAGGAAATTTAGTGATTCTTTCAAGAATTCATAAACAGTATCCACAGATCTATTTCCATAAGGCACTCTTTTTGTGTCCCCTAAATAAACATAGTCATATTCGGGCAATTCTTTGATAATTCTTTTTGTCACCAAAAGCCCGCCCAGTCCTGAATCAAAAATACCGATTTTCATTTTTTCATTCTAGCACAATATGTTATATTTAATATATGAAACCAACAAGATTAGATGAATTATCAGACGGATTATTTGCCATCGTTTTAACTTTAATTGTTTTTGAAATAAAAGTACCGGACATTTCAACTTCAGCTGGAAATATGGAACTCTGGCTGGCCATAAAAGGATTGACCCCTTTATTTGCAAGCTACATTCTATCTTTCGCCCTGCTCTTCACCTATTGGAGAGCGCACCATTTTTTTGCCTCAGTTTATGCAAAAAACATCGATGCGAAATTAACAAATATTAATGGTTTGTTTTTCTTGTTAGTCAGTCTCGTGCCATTTTCTGCCAGCGTCCTCGGAAGATTTAGTGAAAATCAATTGGCTATCATCATTTTCGGAGTTCATATAATCCTGATCGGCCTGTGCCTTCTTTGGATGCGCAATTACGTGCTTTATTCTGAACATATTAAAAATCCAGAAATCAGCCAGCATGAAATATTCGGCAGTACTGTGCGCACCGTCGTCCCTATCATATTCGCTTTTCTAGCAGTCATCTTGAGTTTTGTTAATTTAAAACTTTCAATATTGCTCTTCACCCTAGCCGTGATCTTCAATCTTTTTCCATCTAGCACCAAAGTCCTAGAAAAAATCCTAAAACCAAAACATACTCGTACTTCGTAAATCTAATAAAAAAACCGATTCAGATGAATCGGTTTTTTTATTTCTTCTCACAAGTATTTTTCTGCTGAAAAATCTCGCGAGCCCTCCTCGCCTCGTCAGGCTCCGGCCTTGCGATCGGGTCCCTTCCCCAATCTCACTCCATGCTTTTCGTGTAATTTGGCCACTTCTTCTTCTTCAAGTTCTTTTTTTGTTTCTTTGGCTTTTTCCCCCAATGTCCTTAATGAAGCATCTGGGAGTTTATCTAGCTCTAAAACCCTTTCTTTTAAAGCCTCAACTGTATTTTTCGTTGGATCTTCTAATACTTCTTCTAAGAGTGCATTCAGAATCCAACCCATTCTTGGTCCAGGTTTCATACCAATGTCCTTTATCATAAACTCTCCATTAATTTTTAGTTGACCGACAGATATAGGATCTCGGAGAGCTTCCTCAATCATCGCAAAATATTTTCGCAGACGGTAAGGCGCTTCTTTTTTCTTCATCCCCACTCGGTCGCACTCACGAACATTCATCAGAAACCAAATGTTTTCCACACCCACTTTCGCTACAATTCTACGCACCGCAGAAAGAGTTATTTTTTCCGTATCAGAAAAAAACATATGATTACGCACGAGTTTTTCCACAAGTTCAATTTCTTTCTTTGGAAATTTTAATCTCTCTAAAATAATCTTCGCCATCTTTGCACTCACTACTTCGTGACCATAGAAAGTATACTTTCCTTTTCCTCCGGCTTTCGTACCATCAAATCTGCGAGTGCGAGGTTTTCCAATATCATGAAAAAGCGCAGCCAGCCTTATTTCTAAAGACCAATTTTTATCCGCCGCGTGCTGTAATGCATGTAATAAATGACCCCAAACATCATAAATGTGTTCTCCTAATTGTTCACAATGTATTCCCTCTTCGAGTTCAGGAATAATATTTTTTAATAAACCAAATTTCTCCAACATTAAAATTCCAGACGCAGGATCGGGAGACATAATTATTTTCGCAAATTCACTGTTGATTCTTTCTTGAGAAATTTCTTTTATCAAATTTCCATTTTTAAAAATACTCTCAGATGTTTCATGAGAAACGGTAAAACCGAGCTGGACGCTAAAACGGACAGCTCGAAGCATTCTGAGAGCATCTTCCTGGAAACGGTCTCCAGGCTCCCCTACAGTTCGTAGGACCTTATCCTTGATGTCCTTTAGACCATCAAACAGGTCAATTACGTGTCCTTTAGACTTATCTGAAGCAGAAGGCCTGAAAGCTAAAGCATTTATCGTAAAATCACGTCTTTTAAGGTCATCATCTAGTGTTTCACTAAATTTAACCTCATCCGGATGCCTAAAATCACTATATTTTGACTCAATTCTATACGGTGTAACCTCAATAATCTCGTATTTTGGTTCCGCCTCTACGGCGGACAGGCCATGATTAACATCATTAGATGTTTCACATGTAACATCACTTCTTTCCCCCTCTCCTTGATAAGGAGAGGGCTGGGGTGAGGTAGATACTGTTTCACGAGAAACGCAAACACCTACTGTTCCAAATGTGTTCTCGTAAACAGTCTTTTCAAAAAGTCCAATAATCTGCTCTGGTTTCGCATTGGTGGTAACATCCCAATCTTTAGGTTCCCTACCCATTAAAAGATCACGGACACAACCACCAACCAGATATGCCTCGAAGCCAGCTTTTTCTAAAGTTTCAGTTACTTGTGAAACCTCTTTGGGTATTTTTTCTATTAAATTTTTTGTGAGTGTTTCCACTAAATTCTGTGCGGCTAGGGAGAATCGAACTCCCGTCTCATCCTTGGCAAGGACGTGTTCTACCACTAAACCATAACCGCAGTAAATTAACTTCTAATATTTTATAATTTAAATAACTCTAATTAACAAAATTTATTATAGTATTTTTTATAGTATAATGCAATTTTATATAAAATTTTTAAATAGACTTTATTTATATAAAATAGTCCTGTATAATTGTCCTTAATGCACCCGTAGTGAAATGGATATCATGCCTGCCTTCGAAGCAGTTGTTCCAGGTTCGAATCCTGGCGGGTGCACAGCACGCGAGAAAGCCAAATGTTTGGCTTTCAACAGGATTCGAAAGACTTTTCCTTGTCCTAAAGGGACGGAAAAGTACCTGGCTATGTAATAGCCGAATCCTAAATAAATTAAGGCTAAATTGTCAAAAACTGTGGATAACTATGTTGGTAATGTTTATAAGACACACATATTGGACAAAGTAAAAAAGACACTTTTTGTTAAAAAAGCTTGATAAATAAGGATATTTTATTAAAGGACACGAAATTTATGTAAAACGTTTCACGTGAAACAAATTTAGAGTGTTTTACATGAAACATTAACAAAATCTATTAAATTAAATGCCTAAAGTTTTTACTTCAGAAACACAAAAGATTGGAGAAATAGGTGAGAGTATTGCCTGTAAGTTTCTCATGAAACATGGCTTCTCCGTATTAGATCGTAATTATACAAAGAAATGGGGTGAAATAGATATTATCGCTGAAAAAACAGGGAAGTTGTATTTTATTGAAGTTAAGTCTGTCTCCCGAGATTTACCTGTTGTTTCACAAGACCTGCCCGCCGGAGAGGCGGGAACACTGGACCAATATAGGCCCGAAGATAATATGCACCCATGGAAATTAAAACGCCTTTCACGGACAATTCAAACTTATCTTTTGTCTAAAAAGGTGCCTGACGAAAAAGAATGGCAAGTTGATCTGTTAGTCGTATTTTTAGATTTAAAAAATAAAAAAGCTAAAGTTAAGGTTGTAAATGATATAATTCTGTGATATAATAAAAGTATGCCAAATGAAAATCCATTAAAAGGAAATCCCTTAGTTACTGGTTTTAAACAACATGCAGATGAGATAAAACCCAATAACATTACCAAGAAAGACGAAGAAACTAGTCATTATCGGGAGAAATTAGCATGGAAAAGCCAAGTTGTAAAACCAATGTGGACTCGTTTTATTGACGAGGAAAATATAAAAAATAAACCAAAAAATTTAGAATTAATTTTAGACGAACTTTCTAGATCTACTAGAGACCCTAGAGTGCTAAAAGAAATTTCTACTTTTCACCAAAAATTTGAAGAAATAAAAACGAAAAAAGATGTTGATTCCCAGAATTCAGAACTAGATAAACTTGGAAAAAATATAAAAAATTTCTACGAAGAAAAGGGGAATTTCTAATATATTGTTATTTTATTTCAATATGCTAAAATAACATTGTTTTTCGGGCTGTAGTATATCGGTTGTACAAGTGCTTTGGGAGCATTTAGGCTGGGTTCGACTCCCAGCAGCCCGACCAGTAATAGAGAGCGAAAATGCGGGATTAGTTTATCGGTAAAATAACAGTTTTCCAAACTGTGGTGAAGGGTTCGACTCCCTTATCCCGCACATTAAAAAATCTAATTCATTTTTTTGACGATGCAAAAAAAACACGAAAAAAATAATCTGGAAAAGATTTTTGAAAAACCAGCAAAACTTCTAGAAGAGGGGATTGAATTTATTGAAAAGGAAGAGAAAGTTATTGCTAATAAAAAACCTTTCAAGTTAGCAGAAGAATATTGGAATACATTAGGTCCTGGACTCATCACAGGCGCGTCAGACGATGATCCATCAGGAATAGCGACATACTCTCAAGCAGGTGCTCAATACGGACCTCAGCTCCTCTGGCTTTCTTGGTTTACTTTTCCGTTAATGGCAGTTGTTCAAGAAATGTGTGCGCGTATCGGCGTCGTCACAGGTCACGGACTCGCAGCAAATATCCGACACAATTATCCAAAGTGGACGCTTTATTTAATTACTTCGCTTCTTTTTATTGCGAACACTTTCAACATCGGCGCAGACCTAGGTGTCATGGCTAAAGGTGCTCAACTTATACTACCAAGTTTTAATTTTATTTTACTTATTATTGGTTTTGGTGCTATTAGTTTATTACTTCAAATTTTTACGACATACGCTAGGTATGCTAAATATTTAAAGTACCTAGCTTTTGTATTATTGGCGTATATCTTTTCAGCATTACTGAGCAATATGAATTGGCATGAATTAGCTTATCACTCATTTATTCCATCTATTACATTTAGTAAAGAACAAATCTTTCTTATTTGCGGTATTTTAGGTACAACCATTTCTCCTTATTTATTCTTTTGGCAGACTTCACAAGAAGTGGAGGAAGAAAATTTGCGAGGCAGAGAAAATGAAGACAACTGGCACCAACCAGTTCCCAAAAAAGAAATCAGACACATTCGTTCAGATGTCTGGAGCGGAATGTTTTTCTCAAACCTAGTTATGTTTTTCATCATCGCCGCTTGCGCCAACACTCTTTTTATTCACGGAATTACTAACATAACTTCAGCTGCAGACGCAGCCCTAGCACTACGTCCGCTTGCAGGGGATTTAGCATTCTTTTTATTTGCTATCGGTATCATCGGCACTGGTATGCTAGCAATTCCAGTACTAGCTGGATCGACATCTTACGCAATCTCTGAGAGTTTTGGTTGGAAACATGGATTATACAGGAAACTCAAAGAAGCTTATTCTTTTTATGGAGTCATTATTGTGTCTATAATAATCGGTATTGCATTAAACTTTATTGGACTAGATCCGATTAAAACTCTGATCTATTCAGCTGTCGCTAACGGACTCATCGCACCAATAATTTTATTTTTCATAATCAGAATCAGTAATGATAAAAAGGTAATGGGTCATTACAAAAATGGAAAAATATCTTCCACTATCGGATGGATGACAATAGGATTGATGGCAATTTCAGGAATCGCCGCTATTGTTTCTTTGTTTTTGTAAATTCACGCAAAAGAAAAACCCCACATTTTTTGTGAGGTTTTTTGTAAAAAGTTTAGCTTTATAGTGTTGCTAAATATTTTTCCAAAGATTCTTTTTTCTTTTTTGTTTCGTCTAACGTATTTTTTATATCATCAGACAATAATTCCATTTTCTTTTTATTTTTAGCAACACCTAATATTAAACATCCAGCTTCAGAAGTAATTGATTTAAGTTTGGAAATAAGTAAATTTTTCTCGCTGTCTTTCATATAATCCATTCTTTGCAATTCACTTATTGTTTTTTGAGCTTCCTTAGCTGTATTATTTGCTGAAAGTATCTGCTTATTGTTACGTTTAATTTCTGTAGCAGATGAATTAAGTAACTCAGAAAAATGTTTGATATATTTATCATATTCTTCTATCTGTGATAACGTTGTTGATCTTTTTTCTTCTGAAATAGTGTTTGATTGTTGTTTGCACGCACAAAGCTGAACAGACAACAAAATTAAAAAGATTTTTTGTTTCATTTGTTTTAGTTTTTAATGAGCTAAGCTCGGTTAGTTATCAGAAATTTATTTAACTAAACATTAGCATAAACTAATCGATATGTCAATACATGTGTTAAAGAAAATAGAAAATCCTAAATGAAATGGGTTTCCTTTTTTTAGTTTAGAACCAACTCAATCCTGGATTTTTTGCACCGCGAACTTCGAAGTGAAGATGGAATCCAGTAGAATGACCGGTAGTACCAACATAACCGATAATTTGTCCTTGTGAAACTTTCTGTCCTGTAGAAGCGGCTAATTTAGATTGGTGAGCATAATAAGTTTCTGTTCCATTGGAGTGTCTTAAAATAACTAATCCTCCGAATCCTCCATTTGAATATCTGCTCATAGTACCTGCCTTTGCAAAGATTACTACACCGTCAGCTGCTGCATATATAGGAGTACCTTTAGGCGCACCTATATCTATAGCTCTGCTTCTATCATGAAGACCTTGAGTTAAATGTCCAGTAGGACAAGGATTTACAAAAAAACCAGCGATATTTTTGATAGGATTATTTGCATAATAGTCCTGATCTTTTTTTGGATTAGTATCTGTAGTATTTTGTACAGGCTTATCACCACCTTCGTCAGTCATTTCAGCACCTGGAATAATAATTTCTTGACCGATAACTAAATCTGAGTCTGTTGTTATGTCATTAACCGCAAGAATATCAGAAACATCCATATTGTATTTCTTGGCAATCTTTTTTAAAGTATCACCCTTGGCTATAGAATAATTAACACCATCTATTGGCAAAACAATCAGAGTATCGCCTTCTTTCAACTTATCACCCTTTTTTAGATCATTAGCCCAAAGAATAGTATTAACAGAAACGTTAAACATACCGGCAACCTGTTGCACTGTGTCGCCCTTTCTCACAACATATACACTCGTCTGGTCGACAGCAGGATTTACAGAGTCCGAGTCGCTAGAAGTACCTGAAAGTCCTGTTGTTGGCAGAAGGGCATTATCAGAAACAATATTAACACTAGCATTATCCTTTACTCCATCGTTATTTCCTTTCTGATCTTGAAAAACACCAGCCGAAGAAGCATTCGCCTGAAGAAGAGCCATATTTTGGGAATTTTTGTCTACTTTATTGGAATCTGGAGCAGTGGTATCAGCTGAAGCGTTATTGCCGAAAATCGAAGAGAAAAAACCCGCCTTAGCTTGAAGAGGCATGGAAAGCGTCCCGATCAATAGGGAAAACGCCAAAAAGAGACTATAGATTTTTAATTGAGGTTTGATAAAACAAACAAATTTACCGCAAGATTTCCTCTTCAACCCTTTTAAAATAAGGGTAAAAACTGCAGAATGACCATTTTTCGCCTCTACGGCGAATCAGCCGATGAGGCTGAGTACTGCAAACAAAGGTTCTCACGATGGTTACTGTCATTTATCTGAATTCGGCCAACTCTCTTTCCTGCTTCTATTCGGAACTAAGCTTAATGATAGCGCAAGAGAGTCAAAAAGTCAATCCTGGTGTGGAAAACAATATTGACAAATGTATAAAAAATATGCTATATTTAAACCAGCTTTTAGATCTTTATACTAACCAAAAAACCTAAATAGGATGAAAAAAATAATTTTCACTATTACGACAACTGCTCTATTTTTGGCATTAAGCGTAAAAGGCAATGCTCAAGAGGTTGCCCAAAACAAACCTGACTCAATAAGTACCAGTACAGATGAATTTGTTTACCAAAAACCTGAGGTTTCTGCTTCAGGAGAATCATTCTCTGTCACGCCTGCGAAGGGGACAATTTATACTTCTGGAAATACTACCTTTGTCAGAGAAAGTGATGTAAAAAACCCGAAGATATTGGCCCAAATTAAGTTTTTAAGAAAACAAGGGCATGATATTAAAGTTGTAAAACAGTAAAATCAAAAAGGAAACCGTTTCTTTATTAAAAGGACGGTTTTTTTATTTTTTGACAGAAAGATGAGGGGTATGCTACGTTTAACTTAATGATATAGATCTTTGAAAAGGTTTGTAATTTGATTGTTCAAATAAGCCTCTTTATCGCTATTTTTAGGAGTTTTACTTGAACAATTAACTAATTACTAACCAAAAACCGAAGAAAATGAAAAAAATTACCGTTATTATCTTTGTGGCAAGCATTATCCTATTTGGACTAAATGTAGAATGTCGCGCCCAGGAAACTGCAAACAGTGATCCGAACCTTAAAACCCTGGAACAAAAATCAGCTGATTCGCTCGCTGCTGTCAATGTAAAGAATAATGAATCAACAATTCAAAATTCAAAAGAATGCTGTGATACAAAACAAACGACCCAGGTCATAATGGAAATGGACGAAAATGGGAATTGGATTAAAACCACAAAAGATGAAAATGCACCTGTATTTAAAAAAGGTACTATTTATGATGATGGAAAAACTTTTCGCATCAGAAGTAGCGATCTAAGGACTGGAAAGTTTGATCCAAAAGTAAAATGGGCATTGGAACATGGACGAAAAGTTCAGACAGTAAAACAATAAAATGTAAAAAGGAAAGTCGTTTCTTAAAAAGAGACGGCTTTTTTATTTGCGATATATGGTAAAATTTAAAAATGAAAGAAAGCATTAAAAAGACCGAAACCAAAAAGGGGTCAGAAAAAAGCTGGAAACTGCTTCATATAAAAGAGCTGGAAAAAAGAACAGAAAATCTGACCGGTGCAGCCAAGGAAGAACAAAAAATGCGAATTTTGGAAAATGAAAAAGGTGTTGTCATACCGAGAGAAGAAAGACTGAAGGTTTATTTTGATTATTTGGACGAAGTATTGGAAAAAGAACCTGAAGAAAATAAATTTCCGAAGTTTTTGGAAATGTTGGAGAGAAATGGAGTTTTTACCAGAGAAGAATTAGAAAATATCGCCAAAGAAGAACAATCTCCGGTAAAAGAAAAAGAGGGAGAATTTCCTGATACTATAAAAAATGAAACAAAAAACGGACCTTGGTTAAAAAAAATGTTACTCATTTCAACTCTGATGGGCACGCAAATACATGAACTAAATAAGGAACAAGTAAATATTCCAGAAAATGGAAAGAATAAAACAGAAATTCCTAATGAAAAATCAGGTCTTGGAATTCATAAAACATATCCACCTGAAGAAACAAAAAGAATTGGAAAAATGTTAGAACAAACAGAAAAACTACCAACATATTTAGAAAAACCTGTAGAATTTTTGAGAAATCTAGAATTTATAAAAGATAATTTTTATGTTTTAGACAAAACTGATATAAAAAATCCAACATTGTATGAAATATCGAAAGAAGGAAAAATAATATCAAAAGAAGTTGTTGGAATAGGCCGAAAAAGAGGCGATGAGGCGAAGGGATACACCACACCAGCTGGAATATATAATTTCACGAAATGGCTTAAACAAGAAGATAAAAATCTTTACGGAGAAGATGGAGTGTTAAGACTCATGGGGTATGCCATAGACGGTGAAATAGTAGACGATATCGGAGTGCATAGAATATATCCGCGCGAAGAAGTAGATAGAACTAAAAAAATGAAAGATCCGAACGCTGAAAAAAGTATCAGTTATCGCTGTATAAATGTTTTTCCAGATTATTTTAAGAAAAAAATTATGCCGAATTATGATAGACAAGGCGGAAAAGATAATTTATTTTCAACGATGTTTATCGCAATAATGCAGGAAAAAGGGGGTTATGACGAGGAAAAATGGAAAATTATAGCGAAAAAAATGGCAGAAGATGCAAAAGGATTGGAGGAAGCGGGAAAAGAAAAGAAATAAATTTTATTTTGATTAATAAACGAAAAAGTTGTATAGTAAAAGAATAAATAACTAAAAACATTTTATATAAAAACATGCCAAAAGAAACATCACCTAAAAAAGAAGATATTAAAAAGACCACTGCGGTGTACCGCACTAGAGCATCAAAAAAAGACAACTTAAAAATAAAAGGTGATGAACTTAACGAAAAAACAAAAATAGAAATTCCAGTAGAAAAGAAAACTGTTAAAAAAGAGAAGAGAAATACTGTTGATAAAAAAGAAATTAAAAAAGCAGTCTTGCCAAAAGGAGAGACGCGCCAAGCTGTGTTAGAAGAACTTTCCAAAAGAATTCAAAACAAAATAAAAGAAGGAGAAATTCAAAAGAAAGATTTTCAATTTAATAAACAAGAAACTAAAGAAATAAAAGAAAAATTTGAAAAAAGACAGGAGTTGATGAAAAAGCTCGATGAAACAAGGGCTAAATATGCCGAGCATTTTAATAAATTTTCTAAAAAAGATAAGAAAAATCCATGGTATGTTAAACTTGGAAGGTTTTTCACCGGACCTGAAACAACAAAAGTTTTTCAGAAATCTGAAACTGATTATAGAAAAGCAGTGGAACAATACGGCAAGCAATTGCTTGATGACAAAATAAAAGAATTGGGAGCTACCGATATACCATTGGAATTGCAGAAAGTGGAACTCGATAAGTATAAAAACAATGAAATTTTTTCAAAAGTAATTTTAGAAGAGCGTGAGAAATTAAATGCTTTAAAAGCAGAAAGTTTATCTGTAAATCCAGAAACAAAGACAAAAGAAGAAAATGTTCTAAATAAAGGAATGAATTGGTGGAAAGAACAGCCAAGATCAAAGAAAATCATAGCTATGGCGCTCTTGGTGGGAGGATCTTATTTCGCAATTTCACAAAAAGAAGAAATTCGTGATTTTGTCACTGGCGATGTGAAAATAGAAAATAATGATAGTTTACTGCCTAAACAGGAAAAAGGTGAAGAAATAAAAATAGAAGAAGAGCCTAATTTAGAAAAAGACACGAAAGAAAAAAATAAAGTTTCAAAGACAAAAGAAGATAAAATTCCAAAAACAGAGAGTGAAAAAGAAATTTCTTATATCGAAGCAGAAGAAATCCCAAAAATAAACCCATGGGAGAACAAGACAACCAAAATCAACAAAGAAGAAACTGTTTCAAAAACAGAAAATCCAGCTCAAAACAAAAATATCGAAACCGCACCAGCACCTGAAACAAAAGAAGAAGAGATAAAAATACCAGAAACTGAAAAAAATTACTTTAATCTTTCTCAAGATAAATTAACAAAAGTAGGTAAAGTTTATGAGGGAAATATTAATTATCTATTCCCAGATAATAGAAAGTCATTAATTTGGGATGTTGTAAAAAATGATTCAAAAAATCTCACTGCCAATAAAATGCTGACAATGAAATTAGGAAAACAAGATAAGTTTGCCCCTTTAGTCACTTATCTCCGCGGATTAGAATCAATGACCGAACTTGAAGCAAACGATGGTGAAACGATCGACCAATACATGCAGCGCGCTTTGCAGAAAATGGCTCAAATGAAAATATTAAATGAAGCTAAACTTACAGAATAAAATATGAATCCAATCAAAGAAAACATAATTGAAATATTAGGACTTGATAAACTTTCACAAACAGAAAGGGAAGATATTCTTCTTAGTATCGGATCTATTATTTATCAAGAAGTCTTGATGCGTGTAATGGAAACAATGTCCGACAAGAACAAGGATGAATTTGAAAAACTTTTAGACGAAAATAGCAAACCAGAAGAAATTTTTGAATTCTTCAGAAATAAAGCACCGGATTTCGAAAAAATAATCAAAGAAGAAACAGAAAAATTTGAAAGCAATACATCTAGCTTGTTAAATGAGATAACAAATTAACTCTATGTTATATTAGAAATATGGAGCACCTGAAAGGCTTAAATAACCAACAAAGAGAAGCAGCGGTCCACAAAGATGGGCCGCTTCTTATTGTGGCTGGAGCCGGTGCGGGAAAAACTAAAACAATCACGCATCGAATAGTAAATCTAATAAAAGAAGGAATTTCTCCGGATAAAATTTTAGCTGTCACTTTTACCAACAAAGCAGCAAAAGAAATGCGTGAACGAGTCATCGCAGAAATAGAAAAGAATACTAAGGGGCAAAATACCATTCCTTTCGTCAGCACTTTTCACTCTTTGGGGGTTTATATCATCAAAGAAAATGCGAGAATTCTGGGCCTAACAAAATATTTCACTATCTTAGACGAGTCTGATTCTATTTCGATCATTAAAGATGCGATAAAAGATATCGGACTAGATCCGAAACAATATGAACCCAGAAAAATAAAAAATATCATCAGCCGGGAAAAAGGTAAATTTACACATCTCGCGGAATATTCAGAAAGTGCGAACGATGCATTGTCAGGCGGATCGAACTATTTAAATAAAATCGTGGCGCAAGTTTGGAATATCTATGAAGAAAGAAAAAACAAAGAAAATTCATTAGACTTTGATGATTTACTTTTGAAAGCGGTTAAATTATTGAAAGACAACGAAGAAATTAGAAAAAGATATCAAGACAAGTGGGAATACATACATATTGATGAGTATCAAGACACGAACGAAGTGCAGTACTTAATGTCTAAACTGCTTTCTGAGAATAATAAAAATATTTGCGTGGTTGGAGATGCTGATCAAAATATTTATTCTTGGCGCGGAGCAAATTTGAAAAATATTTTAAGTTTTGAAAAGGATTATCCGAATGCCAAAATAGTTTTGTTGGAAGAAAATTACCGCTCGACTAAAAATATCTTAGAAGCGGCAAATGAAATAATAAAGAAAAATAAATATCGACCGGATAAAAATTTATTCACCGAAAATCCAGCTGGGGAAAAAATATCTCTCTATGAAGCATTAGCTGAAAATGATGAAGCTGATTTCGTGGCGATAAAAATTTTAGAAATTATGGATAGCACAGATGGAGGACAAAATGTTTTTGAGCGAACCCTTGGGAGGAGCGACGGCGACGGACAGAGAAAATTTTCAGCAGAAAATTTTAGTGGTGAGAACAAGAATATTTTGTCTGAAATCGCCATATTATACAGGGCTAATTTCCAATCTCGCGCATTAGAAGAAGCTTTGCTTCGTTACAATGTCCCTTATCAAGTTTTAGGTGTTAAATTTTTTGAAAGAAAAGAAATAAAGGACACACTCTCATATCTTCGCGCATCCCTCAACCCTGAAAGTTTATCGGACATAAAACGTATAATAAATTTCCCTGTCAGAGGCATTGGGAAAGTAACTTTGGCTAAAATTTTTGCAGTAGAAAAAGAAACTCTTCCAATAAAAGTAAAAATAAAAGTGGATAACTTTTACAAAACTTTGGAAGAAATCAAAGAAAAAATAGAAAATTCAAAAGCATCTGATGTTATAAAATTCACGGTGAAAAAATCTGGTATTGAAAATGAACTAATGTCTGGCACAGAAGAAGATATGGAAAGATTAGAAAACATAAAAGAGTTGGCAACATTAGCACTGAAATATGACGAACTAGAAAATGGCGCGGGAATAGAAAAACTTTTAGAAGACGCATCACTCGCCTCAGACCAAGACAGTATCATGATAAATGATGATGTAAAAGAAAAAGAGAAACAAAAATCAGGCGTAAAATTAATGACTGTACACGCTTCAAAAGGTCTGGAATTTAAATATGTTTTTGTGACTGGGTTAGAAGATGGACTTTTCCCTCATCAGAAAATGGGTGAAGCAAAATCAGGTGAAGATGCAGAAGAAGAACGCAGACTCTTCTATGTCGCACTCACTCGTGCTAAAGAAAAATTATTTTTATCCTTCGCAAATTACCGAACAATTTTCGGTTCACGCCAGATCAATGCTCCGTCAGAATTTATCTCAAACATCCCAGCTGATATAATAGAAAAAGAAGGGGGAGAGGCTGGAGTAAAAACAATTTATATATGATTCATAAAGCAAAAAAATCATTAGGGCAAAATTTTTTAAAGTCAGAACCGGCTTTGCGGGCGATTATTGAAGCAGGAGAAATTTCAAAAGAAGATATTGTTTTAGAAATCGGCCCCGGTAAAGGCGCGCTCACTGAAAAACTTTTAGAAAAAGCTGGCACTGTCATAGCCGTGGAAAAAGATTATAGTCTTATTAATACATTGAGAGAAAAATTTTCTAAAGCAATTACTGAAAAAAGATTAATTTTAGTCAGGGACGACATTTTAGAATTCGAAATAGAAAAAATTATCAAACAGCAAAACTACAAAATAATCGCCAATATTCCTTACAACATCACTGGCGCGATTTTAAAAAAATTCTTAACTGCTGAACACCAACCAGAAAGAATGGTTTTGATGGTCCAACACGAAGTCGCCAAAAGAATCATCGCGCGAGATGGAAAAGAAAGTATTTTATCAATCTCGGTAAAGGCTTATGGGGAACCAAAAATGATTATGAAAGTCCCAGCACGATACTTTTCACCCGCACCCAAGGTTGATTCAGCTGTTATACTCATAAAAAACATCTCTAGAAAAATTTTTACAGAAAATAGAGCATCAGAAAGTGTTTTTTGGGAAATAGTTAAGACTGGTTTTGCGCATAAAAGAAAGAAACTTTCTAAAAATCTTGAAGAAATTTCTATCGGACATGGGGAAATTGAACTCGGAAATAAACGAGCAGAAGAACTAAATTTAGAAGACTGGATTTCACTGGCAAAAAGTGAATAAAAACCTTTTAAAAAAAATTGATAAATGACCCTAAAGGGCTGCGATTTCTACAATCTAGCAGGATTAAGAAATCGGGAGTATAATAATAGTGTGAAAAAAATATTTACGCGAACCATACTAATATTATTTATTTTATTAATATCTATAAAAATAGTTTATGCATCTTCAGGTAGGGTTTTTGGTGGAAGAATCATAAATACAAAAGCTTTACAAATACAAACATTGGAAGCCACTTACAACTGTTTTATACCAGGAACAACAATAGAAATAAAATCAGTCAGAGGACCCACGAGTTATATGATACCGTGGAGTGTTAAATCAAAAACAAACACTACTCCAACATCAGGCCAACAGATTATCGGAAAATATAGTGGTAAGACATCAATAACTTGCACACTAAAAACATACCCATGGTCAGAGACGACTGTATCACTAGACACAATATATCTTTTTGGAACTTCTAAACAATAATGCTTATCGCTAGATAAAATGAAAAGAAAAAATTTTATTGAAAAATATTCAAAATATATACCGAGCAAAAAATTCGCAATAATAGCAATTGTTTGCATTGCTGTAATTGTCGGGCTTTTTATTTTTTTTAGAATATCTTCCAGTGAAAAATTCACAGCTAAAAATACAAATAGTCTTGCAACCAGCAAATTAACACTCAACGAACTCATGCAAAAAGATTCTGACGGTGACGGAGTGCTCGACTGGGAAGAAGCTCTCTGGGGCACAGATAAAAACAAACCAGCAACTTTCAATGGCGTACCAGATGCGACTTATATAGAAAATAAAAAGAAAGAATTAAAAATTGAAGATAGTGTGAACCAACAGAATTTAACCGAGACAGACAAATTTGCCCGAGAATTTTTCAGCGCCTTCACCGCCATGAAAGATTCTGGCCAGGTAGACAGCAATACTATCAACAATTTCTCAAGCGCATTGGGTCAAAAAATCGTAAACCCAACATTGGTTGATAATTATACTCAAAACGATGTTCTGGTAAACAACGACAACAGTGATAACAATAAAAAATCTTATTATGCAGAAATAAAAAAATTATTCAAAAGCTATCAATCATCCGGCATAGGGGATGAATTAGATATTGTCAGCAACAACCTGACGACAAATTCAACCGGAGTAGCCAGCGATGATCAATCAGGCAAATTAAACGAGATCGCCGATGCATATCAAGAATTCGCAAAAAAAGCGATGGGTATGAGTGTTCCAGATAGTCTGGCAAAGTATCATTTGCAAATAGTAAACAGCGCAAACAATACCGGCATTAGTGTGCGTAATATGGCAAAAATAACCACCGATCCGATCGTCGGGCTCTCGGGCCTTTCCCAATATCAAAAATACAGCGATGACCTTGTAGGAGCAGTGGCAGGTTTGGAGGCAGCTATGCCATAAAAGTGATATAATAGCATTGTGAAAATGCAGAAAAAATATTTTAAAAATTCAATAATTTCATTTGTCACCGCCGGTATTATTTTAATGCCTTATTTAGGTATTACTCAAACTGCTTATGCTCAATACGGAGGAAGCACTAATAATACAAACTATGGATCCGGTAATGGTGGTTATTCTGGGGGAAATAATTCATATCAAAGCGGAGGTGGTGGAGGAACAGGAAGTCTACAATCATCTATAAAATTAATTGCTCCAGCCATAACCAAACTACCTGGATGTAAAGGAAAAATATCTTCTGGAATAAAAAGTTTATTTGGCAGTTCCAATGCGGTACCGGAAATAAGCGGAGCTCAAGGAGACAACGGATCACAAGAAAAATTAGATTCAGATAAATTAGCTGCAAAAGCGCAAAGTGCCGGAGATGAAGCAAACAGTATACCGATTTTCTCTTTGCAAATGAATCAATCATTAACAGATATTCTAGGTAAAACTAGTGCGACAGCTAAAAGCACAGGATCTCAAGATGAGAAAACCAGCTGTATGAACAGTATCGGCCGAATGGTGACCGGTTTGCTTTTACAGAAGCTAACCATGAGCACCGTCGACTGGATCAATCACGGTTTTGAAGGAAAACCTCTTTATATACAAGATCCTCAAGGTTTTTTCACAGACATTGCCAAGAATGAAATACTGCAATTCGGTTTTGATATAAAAAATCCAAAACTATTTCCTTTCGGTGAAGCTTTTATGATAAATCAAGCTCTGGCTTTCCAAAGAAAATTCGCAGACAATGCGCAATATTCTTTGGACAAGATGATTTCGGATACAACTCCGCAATACACCAGCGCCAGCTTCAGTGCCGATTTCTCAGCCGGAGGATGGAATGCTTGGAATTCAATGACTCAAATACCGGCCAATAACCCAATCGGATTCCAAGTAATGGCTTCAGATGAGTTAAGTGTGAGACTCGCTGGAACACAAAAATCAAACGCACAAAATACTCGCGACTCATTGCAACAATCTGGAGGATTCTTAGGACAAGAAAGATGTGCTAGTAACCATGAGATAACTAGGGAATCACAAGCTAAAGCCTTGGCTGAAGGCAATCCGCACGAACAATTGCCTGGTGATGAACCTGGTTCTGGATCAAACTATGATACTTGGAATCAAAATAATATTTGCCAGCAATGGGAATACGTCACACCAGGAAAAATGGTGGCAGAAGCGGCAACTAAATCCATAAATTATCCAGACAACAAATTGTTAAGCGCGCAAGATTTGAACGATGCCGAAGCAGCTATTTTAGATGCTGTTATGAATCGCTTTGCTACACAAATAATGGATAAAACGTCAGGAGGTTTTGCTGGTGCTTCTTCTTATAGCAGTGGTAATTCTCCATACGACACAAGTAATGCCGGTGACTATACGACTCAAGTACAAAAAGATTTTCCTGATGGATTAGCTACCAGTTCTTGGCTCTCTGAAAATCCTGATTTCAATATACGTTTTGACCTGACTCAAGCCATGATCGATGACCAAAGAATTTACATAACCAAACTAGAAGACCAGAATAAAGAACTTATCTCCAACGTACCAGTCGATGACTTTGATCATAATGTAGTTGCAAGTACAGATACCAATAAAAATTACGGTCTTTTGCCGACAATATACCAACTAGACTATTGTATTCCAGGACCTCATCCTGGATGGGAACAAGACAGTCAAGCAGTCTTAGATCTCATAAAATCTAAAATAGTGAACACTACCGGATTGAATTATTTGCAAATAATGAATTTAAAACCAGACGGTGATTTTGCTGTGACAGAAACAGCTCTTAGTGATGATAAATTTGATTCAGTGGGTAGTGACTCAGGTTTCTCAATACCTGTGGGTTCCCTTGCTAGAAAAATAGGAAAACTCTGGGCAAGTATCGGGCAAATGATAGGAGTATTGGGACCAGACTCAATTGATTCAATTAAAAAAATGGCGACAGGAACTTCCTGGACTGAATCATTCAATAGAATAATATATTCTACATATGTGGAAGCAATAGCCGGCATGCCTCCGATAGACAGAGGTACACATCTTCAATCATACGATCAAGCCGAAACTATTTTCGACAAGATTTTTAGTAGATACCAAGATGTGATTCACACTGTTACCGTAGCGGAAAATATGCCAGGTGTTTCCCAGCAAGCAAATGCTGAATTCGAAAAATCAGCTGGCTATAGACAGCTGATTGAAAATAATAAAAAAGCCATTGCACTAAAGAAAAATATTGTTCAAAGATTAGTGGCGATAAAAGATGGAGTAGACACTGTAAAAAATAATTTGGACCCACAAAGCCAAACATATGACGCAGATTTAACTATTGCCCTAAGACCATGGATCTCCGCTTTCGGAAGATTGTCGGCTGATATGGTAACAGGAAATGATATTGCCAAGGCTGATAACTTAGTGCAAGAAATAAAAGATAAAAAAATATCTATTTACAATGATCTCTTAAAAGGAGTAGGAGGATGTGAAGCTGATATGGCAAAAGCGGGTACTGCTGGATTTTTTATTCCTGCATATTTAAAAACTAGACAATCATATCCCTTGCCTCACTTCTATGATTATTCAGATAATGGAGGATTTTTGAAAAATGGAATTTATACTGGAACACCATCTGCTATTACCAGCATCAATGACGTTCACAATGAAGACATTCATGTCACAGATATGTTTGATTTCGGAACACCATCTTCTGGAGGAACGTTCTTGGGAGGAGCGACTGGGGGAATAATATTGGGAGGAATAATAGGAGCCACGACAGGCGGAGGAGGAACAGGATTAATAATGGGTGGTATAGCAGGAGGAGCACTTGGAGGAGCGACGCATGGTGGTGTTTCTGGAGATGTAACAATACCAAATGGAATACCTATATTTGAAAACTTCCTGAATATTTATTAAAAATGAAAAAAAATAATTTCAAAAAAATAATATTTCTGACAATAATGGCAGGGCCATTGATATCTTTCGCTGCTGTTAGCAGTACTATCAGCAATGTACAAACCTATCGGGTATCTAACGTCACAGATACTTCAGCCAATTTTGCAGGATCAACAAGCATCGTCGCTGGCAGTGATGCATATGGATATTTCAGATATTCTAAAGTAGTCATACCGCCTATTTTCTGCAACGATATTTACGGTTCAAGTATGGTCGCAACCAAAGAAGAAAAAATTTCCGGATCTGGAATGACTTTTTATTCAACCGCGCAAAATCTCCTGCCTAATACAGAGTATGCTTATTGTGCTGTTGTTTCAAACAATGCAAAAAATCCGACAGAGATAAAATACGGCGGAGTCGAGCATTTCACCACTGCACCCTGTGCAACTTGCGCACAAACAACAATAAAGACAAACGATGCGACGACAATAGGAGAAACATACGCAAACTTGAATGGATTTTATAATTCCACTGAACCAGTCAAAACTTATTTCCAATACAGAAAAGTGACACCACCAACCACAGCAAACAGAAGTGTGGATAATCTAGGAGGTTACATTTATGGCAATTGGATTTCCACAACTATAAAAAGTCACACTGCCGGTACTTCTGGAAATATCAACAACATCATTTCAAATCTAACACCCAACACAACATATCAATTCCAAGCGGTAGCAGATACTGGAACAATCGACAGTCCGAATCCCATCTACGGAGATGTTTATGCTTTTTTGACTAGTCCTTCTGGAAGTGGAGGCGGAGGCGATCATGGTACTGGCGTGTTTTACGGCAATGACAACTGGGGAAGTAGTGGAACATATGGTGGATCATATGGTACATCCACCCCTGCTTCTAACACAACCACAACAACTACACCCCTAACTATCGGCGCAGTTGCGACTCCGCCTGGAGATGCCACAGTGCATTATCATGAAGGTATTGAAACAGTTTTCACTCGGCAAATAATTGCCAATAAACCGCTAGCAAAAATGTTCGGTTATCAAGATGGAACAGACTTGCAATCATTTGCTTGGACTCTTTCAGATTTTTTCGCAAAAGTTTTCGGCTATGTTGACGGAAACGGCAGAGAAATACGCGTCAGTGAACCGGATGTAGCCGCATATCAGATTAATATCGTTGGAAATAAGCTGACAGTATACGAATATTACTATTCCAGAATAATAAACGTCCGAAATCTAACTTCGACCCTAAAAAACGCCGACGGATACGAGTATTATTTCAAAAAATAGAAAGAAAATTAAGGTGTTTTGTTTAAAACAATGTTATAATTATTGAGTACACCGAGTGTGATTCAAATTAGTAAATTTGTGGCTTGGCCATAAATTAAATTAGTTAATGAAGAAATTTTTCACAAAAATTATTATATCAGCAGTGATGGTGGCTATTTTCCTAGCGCCAGTCAGTCCTAGTTTTCAAAAAAACAAAGATGGAAATCTTACTGTAACACCAAAAATAAATACGGCTTCAGCTGCTACTACTTTTACAGTAACCAGTGCCACAATTGTTCCAACTGCAGCTCATATTTATTTAACTATCCAAAATTACGATAGTGCCTATAGAAATTTAGTAAGCGCTATTTCTACATTAGACAGCACTGGTCAGCCTCAACAAATCGGTGATGTTAACACAGATAATCTTGTCACTGTAGGATCAGACAATACAGCTACAGCAAGAATTGATCTTACTACTCCTGCTCTAACACCAAATACAAAATATACATTATATTTACAGATGGCTAAAATAACCGGTCTTTTTTTTCATGATTTAACCATGTCTGGTTATAAAGTAGAATTTACAACCCCTTCGACCGACTACAGTATTCCTGCAACGTTAGGAGGAAATACACTCAACGGCCCAGCTGGAACAAACAATGCCGCAGAATCTAACCAAGGAACAAATTTTTATTCTTCCACTGGTGGCGCATTTGGTTGCAATGATATTGTTTCAACATTCACAAAATGTATAGTTAGTGCATTTTATTATTTAACATGGGTTCCTGTTAACTGGATAGCAAAAGGAGCGGCAGCTGTTCTTGATTTCTTTATATATTACTCGATCAGCAGTACGGCTTATTCTTCAGGATTCATCGGTTCTGCTTGGGCGACAGTGCGTGATATCGCCAATTTATTTTTTATAATCGCTTTGCTTTGGGTTGCCATTCAAACTATTCTCGGAATAGGACATCATGGGAAAAATATGATAGCGACTATAGTCATAGTGGCGCTGGTTATCAATTTCAGCCTTTTTGTCACACAAGTTATTATCGATTCGTCCAATATCCTGGCAAAGGTTTTTTATAATCACATCGATGCCAAAGGTGCGAATGGTGAGATAGTCGGTCCGACAGATCAAAAATCCATCACAGTGAGTCTAGTAAGCGCATTCAACCCGCAACAAATGATTTATGACGCTACCGATAAAATTGGAGTATCTTTCCTAACCATTTTACTTTCGACAGCTCTGATGATATTTATGATCATAATCTTCTTGTCGGTAGCATTTTTATTTGTCGGGCGAGTCGCCGGACTCTGGATATCTATGATCTTCGCGCCGATAGCTTTCGCTTCTTATACTCTGCCAGTCGACATTCCTGGAATCGGTCACAAAGAATGGTGGGACAAACTCTTAGAGCAAGCTTTTATGGCGCCGATTTTTATATTTTTCCTTTATGTCATACTTCTTCTCGGAAAATCATTCCAGCTGATAGTATCTGACTATACAAGCACAGATTCGACACTCGCAGCTGTTATGAAAGTCACTATTCCTTTTATGCTGATCTTTATTCTTTTGCGAGAAGCTAAGAAACTGGCTGTTAAATATTCCGGTGAAATGGGTGCAGCCTTTACTAAAGTTGGAGGATTTGCTATGGGAGCTGTCGGTGGTGCAGCTGCATTCGCATTGACTGGTGGAGTTGGAAAACTAGCCGGCATGGCAGGTAAAAGCGCTTGGGTGCAAGAAAACATAGAGAAAAAAGGAATGGCAGGATTCGGAGCACGTATGGCTCTTCGTACTGCTGATTACGGACAGAAAGCAACATTTGATATTAGAAAATCTCCAGTAGGAACAGCATTAGCAGGACAAGGTATTGATCTTAAGAGCGGACTTGGTGCAATTGGATTGGGTGAAGATGTAACCACTGGTGGTTATAAAGGAGTGGCAAAAAGAAAACAAGAAAAGATTGAAAAGGAAAAAGACTTGTTTAAAACAAAAATGTCAGATGATGAAGTTAAAGCTTGGTCAGCAAAGAAAGCAGAAGAATGGGAGAAAAAGAAAGCTGTCGAACAAACCAGATTGGGAACAGCCTTTAATGAAAAAGTATTTGAAGAAATGAATGGCAAGAAGCCTGCTTTCAACACCGCTAAGCAATTAGACGAACACAGAATGAAAACTTATAGAGATAATATCGGCAAGACTGGATTGGTATATTCAATAGCATCTTCAGTAACCAAAGGAGTAACCCCGGAACAATTAAAGACAGCAAAAGATGAATATGCTGCAAAAGATGAAGTTTATAAAAAAGCACATAAAGAGCCAACATTCGAAAGCTTAACTGAAATTAAAGTTAAAACTGCAAAAAATATAATAGGAGGTGCAGCTATAATAGCAACTGCAGGATTTGGTGGAATCAACGAACTTACCACAATTGAAGGAGAAGCGGGTGCAAGGAAGGCAATTAGTAAAGAAATCAAAAAAGCTGGAGATATTGAAAAAGAAATGGAAGAATTGAAAATCAAGAAAGAAAAACTTGAAATAGACATAGAGAAACTAAGAATAACAGCTAAAGCAGAGTCTATGTCTATTGAAGATTATGTAAATAATGAACTGATAAAAGTTGAACAAGAAATAGATGCAGTGAAAGGTGAAGAAACATATCATAGAAATGAAAGATTAAACCTAGAAAGAATATTGAGTTCTGCAAGCAAAACACCTAAGTACGGAGGAGCATCTGAATTTGATACTATTAGCAAGCAGATAAAAGAATTCAAAGATAAAGAAGATAAAGCAAAATCAGACTCAGTCATCGCTATAAAGAAAAAATTCAAACTAGAAAGTGAAAAGAATTATGAAAAAGATTTATTATCTACAAATACTAGAATAGATACTCTAGAAGGAAAAACAGAAAAATCACACAAGTCTCATGAAGAAAAAGGTAAAGGAATAGACGATGCAGCACATGTCGATACAAGCCATGGAAAGAGCACCAAGAAAGAAGACACACATCATTAAAAATTTATAAGCTAATATAAAAAATATTATGGAAATCACAATCGAAGAAATACAAAAAAAGTTCGATGAATTGCCAGAAGACATCAAGTGGGCGATTATAGAGGCGGATGTGGAAAATAAGATCATTGAGATAGGGAAAAAAGAGAATCTCAATGTGGCTCAAATGGGTCAGTTAGCTTTGGAATTGAACGCTGCTATGTTTGGTTTTTATCCTTTGGATAAATTTGCTGACTCCGCAAAAGCCAGCCTCCAATTATCTGATGATAAGATGAAGGCAATAGTGGATGATGTGAATACTCTGATATTAAAAAGTATTCGAGAAAAAATGAGAGAATCTAGAACAGAGACATCAACTGAAACAAAAATACCTATTAATACTGTAAAAACACTAGTGACTGACCAGCAAACTCAAAAGGAAGTGCTTGGGTCAGCAGGCATAGAAATCATTACTTCTAAGGAAGAGATAAAACAAAAAACAGAAGCACCAATGGAAAAAAGGGAAGATATGTTGGAAAAAGTAGAGAAACCGGAACTTATCGGCAAAGAAATTGAAATACCCGCCCGCACAGAAAGTAAAGAACCAACACCTTCCATAATTTCTTCTAAACTATCGGGTTCTTTCAAAATGCCAGCTGTAAAAACAGAACACTCTCTGCAAAACATTACAAAAACAGCAGCACCTGCAAATGCTCCTAGAGTGGCAACAGCAGCTTCAAACAAAATTCCCACAGTAGATCCTTACAGGGAAATACCGGAATAAAATTAATTTATATTATGCAATTCAAAGTACCACAATTTTTGGATATCGAAGACAAGATATTCGGACCATTCACTTTCAGGCAATTCATATACATTGCCGGAGGAGCGGGTTTGTGTTTTGTATTTTATAGATTGCTGGGACTTATCTTTGGGGCTATTCCAATACTTATAGTAGGAGGACTGGCTGGTATGCTCGCATTTTATCGGCCGAATGACAAACCTTTTATTAATATGCTCGAATCCGGTTTTAAATATACTTTTCAAAATAAACTTTATATTTGGAAAAGACGCAAAAAAACAGCAGAATCTAAAGCACAAGACAAAGCCACTGCAGATATAAAAATTCAATCAATGAATTATTCCACCAGAAATGAAACGAGGTTGGGTGCAAGCAAATTAAAAGACTTGGCTTGGAGTTTAGACGTTTTAGATACAAAAAAGAATAGTGGCAATGAATAAGTTCGTAATTCTTAATTTTTAATTTATAATTGATATATGGCATTAGCAGCAAAAGCAACTCAAGAGTTCGTCCCCATCAAGGAAGTTCGTGATGGCATGATCGTCCTAAAAGACGGGGGACTTCGCGCTATCGTATTAGCAAATTCCACCAACCTTTCTTTGAAATCATCCGATGAACAACGAGCGACAATACTCCAATTCCAATCATTTTTAAATACTATAGATTTTTCTATTCAAATATCCGTCCAATCCAGAAAGCTCGACATCAGGCCTTATCTTTTGCTTTTAGAAAACAGAATGAAAGTGCAGACAGAACCCTTACTCAAACTTCAAACAAGAGAGTATATAGACTTTATTAAAAACTTCACTGAATCAGTCAGTATAATGACTAAAAGTTTTTTTGTGGTCGTGCCTTACACTCCCGTATCTTTTAAAACAGACTCGGGGATATTTAAAGGATTTTTTTCAAAAAGAAGCAGAGAGGAAATAAAAGCTGCAGAACAGACTGATTTTGAAGAAAAAAGATCTCAGTTGGAGCAGAGAGTCAGTGTCATCCAGCAAGGGCTTTCCCGTTGCGGTATAAAATCCGTCCAATTGGGAACAGAAGAAGTCGTGGAAGTCTTCTATAAAGTGTTCAACCCCGGAGAAATAGAGGGTAAAATAGAGCTGGAAAAAACTAACTAATGATTTTAGCTTTCAGCTTTTTGATTTTTAAGTTATAATAAACTAATAAGAATGGCTTTTTT
This sequence comes from Candidatus Nomurabacteria bacterium, assembly GCA_023267435.1. Lineage (GTDB taxonomy): Bacteria > Patescibacteriota > Minisyncoccia > Phycocordibacterales > UBA9973 > UBA9973. The sequence continues at coordinate 143,712 of JAHFNH010000001.1, read as the reverse complement.
TGATACATTATTCGGAAAAAAGAAAACTTCAGAAAGCACCGCTAGTGCTTCTGTTTTAGCTGTTCTTCCTGAAGAAATTTACGAGTCAGCGACCCTAGAACTCCAAGATGTCATCGCGCCGTCAGCCTTAAAAATAGAGCCTAAATCTATAAATTTAGGAGATAAAATTGCTCGAACATTTTTTATAATATCTTATCCGAGATTTCTGACAGACAATTGGTTTTCACCCATCATAAATTTGGATAAAATATTTGATGTTTCTATTTTTATCCATCCGATAGATACTTCGCTCGCTTTGAGGCAATTCCAGAAAAAAGTAGCAGAAGTGCAAAGTCAGATTTCTGCTCGAGAATCGAAAGGTATGGTGCGCGACCCAATGCTCGACACAGCCTTTCAAGATTTGGAGGGTCTTCGCGATAATTTGATGCAAGCACAGGAAAAAATGTTTGATGTTGGAGTTTATATTACAGTTTATGCCGACAACGAATTAGAGCTCTTTAAAGTTGAAAATGAAATCAAATCAATGCTGGAATCAAAACTTATTTATATTAAGCCGGCTCTTTTCCAGCAGGACGATGGATTTAAAAGCGTTATTCCGATCGGAAATGATATCTTGTCGGTCCACCAGAAATTAAATTCCGAACCGCTTTCCAGTATTTTTCCATTCGTTTCTTTCGACTTAACTTCAGACAAAGGAATACTTTATGGCGTAAACAGACACAATTCTAGTTTGGTTATCTTTGATCGTTTCTCGCTTGAAAATTATAACTCTGTAACTTTCGCAAAGTCTGGTTCAGGAAAATCTTATGCGACAAAATTGGAAATCCTAAGATCTTTGATGTTTGACATAGATGTCATTGTGATCGATCCGGAAAGGGAATACGAGTACCTCGCTGAAGCTGTCGGCGGAAGATATTTTAATATTTCTCTTTCTTCAGATCACCATATCAATCCTTTTGACTTGCCGATACCGCGTGAAGACGAAACTGCTGAGGATGTTCTTCGTTCAAATATCATCAACCTCGTCGGGCTTTTCCGATTGATGTTGGGTGGGCTAACTCCTGAAGAAGATTCAATGGTGGACCGCGCTATTTCAGAAACTTACGCCATAAAAGACATCACACCAGACTCAGACTTCTCAAATATCGAACCTCCACTTCTTTCAGATTTTGAAATGGTTCTTTCTGGAATGGACGGAAGTGATTCAGTGGTGCAAAGACTTATAAAATACACTCGAGGTTCTTGGTCTACATTCTTAAACAAACCTTCGAATGTTGATATCAATAAAAAGTTCGTTGTGTTTTCTGTACGCGACATGGAAGATGAATTGAAGCCGATCGCGATGTATATCGTCACACACTATATCTGGAATGCTGTGCGTAAAAATTTAAAAAAGCGCTTATTGGTCGTGGATGAGGCATGGTGGATGATGAAATCAGAAGACACCGCTTCATTCCTTTATTCTATTGCTAAAAGAGGTAGAAAATATTATCTTGGACTTTCGACGATCACTCAAGACGCGGCTGACTTTATGAAGTCCCCCTACGGCGTACCGATCGTTACCAACTCTTCTATTCAACTTCTCTTAAAACAATCTCCATCTACTATCGATGTCTTGCAAAAGACATTCAACCTGACAGACGAAGAAAAATACCTACTTCTAGAATCTGGAGTAGGAGAAGGTATCTTCTTTGCGGGTTTAAAGCATGTGGCGATTAAAATAATCTCCTCATATACCGAAGACCAGATCATTACTTCCGACCCTTCTCAAATCCTATCTATCAAAAAAGCTAAGCAAGACTTGGAAGCAGAAAAAGAAATATCCCACTAAGGATAAAAAAATTATAAAATGTTACAATATAAGTAACCTTATGATAAATTTGATTAAAAAATCAATAATCGTTACAGTAATTTTATTCGGTGCTTTTTATGGAACAGCTTTTGCGCAAGTGCAGAATACCGATGTCGCTTTAACCATAAATCCGACCTATCCAGCTCCCAATCAAAGCGTAAATGCCACCTTGAGTAGCTTCGCAGTTAATCTAGATAAAGCAAATATTTCTTGGTCAATGAACAACAAAGAAACCCTTTCAGGAATCGGTAAAAAAACTTTTTCTTTCAATACAGGTGATGTGGGCTCATCTTCAGTTTTGAGTGTGAGAATGAATACATTGGATGGACAAAATATTGTAAAAACAATAACCATAACACCCACAGAAGTAGATATGTTATGGGAAGCTCCAGATTCATATGTTCCACCTTTTTACAAAGGAAAAGCATTGGTTCCAAGCCAGGGAACTTTCAAAGTAGTAGCAATGCCAAACTTAATGACTTCAATTGGAAAATCAAGTGCCAGTAATCTGTCTTATACCTGGACTAAAGACGGGAATGGCCAGCCTAATTCTTCCGGATGGGGAAAGAGTTATTTTATTTTCAAAAATAACTACTTAGAAAAGAGTAATAACATTGAAGTAGCTATATCAGATATCACTGGCAACACAAGTGTTTCCGGTAGTATAAATCTACGCACTTCAATTCCAAAAATAATATTTTATGAAAAAGACTTGTCTCTCGGCACAAAATGGGAAAATTCATTAGGTAATTTTTTCACAATAAATCCAAATGGTGAGATACTTGTCGCCGAACCATATTTCTTTTCACCCAAAGATATAACTTCAGACAATCTTGTTTTTGACTGGTCCTTAAACGGAGCACCACTCCAAACACCAGATCCAAAAAATATCCTATCAATCAAACCAGAAAGTGGAAAATCCGGATCAGCTAAAATAAATATCTCTGTCAAAAATATCCAAACTCTTTTTCAGAGTTTAGAGAAAGAAATCAATATGAATTTCTAGTATGAAAAACCTAAAATACATATTCTTAACGCTCATCATCTCTGCTTTTTTTATTGCATCTCCGGCTAAAGCCACAATCGCTATAGACATAACTAAACAAGACATAACTGGCACAACTATAGCAATAGATGGTAAGGTTATGGCTTTCCCAATACAGCAAATGCCAATGAATTACTTTTTTTTTCTGTATGAACAAGGAAAATCAGCACCATTAATACAAAGCAGTCCGATTACTATTGATCCTCAAACTCTTACGTTTCATTACTCAATAAACATAAGCCAGTTTACTTCAACAAAACATTTATTTACTTATAAAATAATAGGGGTTTACTACAACAACACTCCGCCTCCTGTTTTCTTAAACTCTCCGGGTAATAATTTTGATACAAGTGTCACAGGTGGAACTCATGTCATCAGTGAAAGCAGACCACCGACTGTATATACAAAAGATATAATTAATCTAACTGGTTTAGGTGCTACGTTGGTAGGAACGGTGCAGAATAATAAGAATCCTGTGACTGTGTGGTTTAAATATGGATTGAGTAGTGCTAATTTAGATGCTGAAACAACACATAAGACTCTAAATAGTTTATATGGAGATGAAAATTACAACCAAGCTTCTATAGATTTCAAAAATTCTATAGAAAAATATAAGGGGCAGAATATGGTGGAAGGCACAATGTATTACTATACAGCCTGTGCTGAAAATACTTTTGATAAAGTTTGTAGCACTACTGTTAAAACCTTCAGCCCTAAAAAAGTACAAGTTGAAATAACACCCGTTACTCTACCTCCACCCAATTCAGACACTACATATCAACTCCTTGCTCCACTACCAACAAAGGCAGGTGAGGGAACAGGAGGAGGAAATACTATAACAATCATTGATTCTACTCAAGGTAATGTTTTTGGTAAGTATTTTAATACAATGATTCGAATATTCATCGGATTATGTGCTGTATTATCTTTTGTAATGATAGTAATAGGTGGAATAGAGTATGTGACTAGTGAATTAATGACTTCTAAAGAAGAAGGTAGAAAAAGGATTGGTAATGCTATCTTTGGACTTTTGATTGCACTTGGTTCTTATGTTTTATTGAATACTATTAATCCTCAACTACTAGATGTGAGTTTGAGTGGGATAAATGATGCGTCGATAACTAACAGTGGTGGATTCACGAATTCGCCTGTGTCATTAAATTTTACTCCTCCGACAGGAATCGTTTGTCCCAAAGCTGGTGGATCAGCTAGAATAGCTGAGATTGTAAATAGTCTAAACGGCAAGGTGACTTATCGTTTTGGCGGCAAGGGCGGTCCAGCTCCTTACCCTTCAGACACAAAAATGTGTGATAATAATATAGCCTGCAGTAGTTTTTGTCCGACTGGCACAATATGTCTTGATTGCACTGGTTTTGTTGATTATGTTTTGGAATGCGCCGGATTAAATCCTCCTGGAGGAAGTTCTGGTATGGCATTCAGCACAGGCACAGGATTAGAAACAATCACAACGCAAACTGAAGCAAATGGTGAAACTGTTTTAAATGGACAAGCACTTAAACCAGGAGATGTTGTTGGTTGGACCACAGGCACACCTGGAACATCTGTAGGTCATGCTTTTGTTTATATTGGAGGTGGAAAAGCTGCTGAATCAACAGCAGCTCACAACGGCAGAAGCTCTGGACAAGCATTCACTATTTTTAATATCATTAGTAAATATGGAAAAATAATAAACCATTTTAAGAGAATTTAAAAAAAAATATGACAAAAAGAAATTTAACACTTTTAATAATTATCATTGTAGCTATACTAGCCATTAGTTTTGGATTTTCCTATTTTTTCAAAAGTAGTACACCAGCCCCAACAACAGGCACACAGGGGATAAATTTTGTCTCTCAATTTTTTCCATTTCTAAAAAGTACAGCTCCAAAAACAGCTGAACCGACAGCCCCAGCCAATATTTCAGGATTTGAAAAAGCACCAATAATAGAAGCATCTAAGGCAAATATGGTTAAGGTTTCAACTATGCCGATCGCAGGCTTTGGAGTATTTATGCAAGAAAGATTTAAAGAAGCATCAATAACTGTCACCGCCGCGCCTGATACTGCAACCACTACTACAACAACCAAAAAAGGAAAAACGGCTCCGGTAAAACCAACACCACCTCCAACTGAATTTATACCGGCTGTCAGATATGTAGACAGAGCAACAGGAAATATTTACCAAACACTTGCCGATAAAATAGACGAGCGTAATTTCACCACAACAGTTATTCCAATAGTGCATGAAGCATTTTTTGGAGCTAAAGGAGAGTCTGTGGTAATGCGCTATTTAAAAACAGACGACAAAACAATAGAAACTTTTATTGGTAGCTTGCCAAAACAGATATTAGGCGGAGACACTACGACAGATACTGAAATAAAAGGATCTTTCTTGCCGGAAAATATTTCAGACTTGAGCGTTTCTCCAGATGCTTCAAAAATATTCTATCTCTTTAAAGTTGGAGATGGCACAGTAGGCATAACTTCCGGTTCATTGGGTGACAAAAAATCCCAAATATTTAATTCTCCTTTCACAGAATGGTTGTCTCAATGGCCAAACGACAAAATGATCACTCTTACCACTAAACCTTCTGCTAATGTTCCCGGTTATATGTATGCGATCAACCCAGATAAAAAAGATTTTAATAAAATTCTCGGTGGTATAAACGGACTCACTACCCTCACCAGTCCAAATGGGAAATTAATCCTTTATAACAACAACAACTTATCTCTTTATATTTACAATGTAGATACTAAAAGTTCTAGCCTTCTTGGTTTAAAAACTCTTCCAGAAAAATGCGTTTGGGGTAAAAATAGCGATATTGTATATTGTTCCGTACCAAAATTTGTTGACCAGGGACAATATCCAGATGATTGGTATCAAGGACAAGTTTCGTTCTCAGATGAACTTTGGAAAATAGAGGCGACAAATAATAATGCAACAATGATTTCTGATCCAGCTGCAGTAGTAGGCGGGGAAGATATGGACGGTACTAAACTTGCTTTGGATGATGGTGAAAATTATTTATTTTTTGTAAACAAAAAAGATTCTTATCTTTGGAAGTTGAATTTAAAATAGTTCTATTTGTGTTTTAAAAAAGTACATAGCAAGAAAGATGAAAACCCTAAAATACATATTCTTAACGCTCATCATCTCTGCTTTTTTTATTGCATCTCAGGCTAAGGCGGCTGCGCATGTAATAGTCGACAAAACAGATATAACGGGAACAACCTTCTCTGTTAATGGTCATGTTGTTATTGATTCTTTAACAGAACCAGTACCAGTTTATTATTATCTATATATATATCAGAAAGATCACACAACAGCATTATTTTCAAAACAACTTGATATATCATATGACCCAGCAAGTACAGCGCCTCTTACTTTTGCATATTCAACAAACCTTTTTCCATACACCGCATCCATGCATTTATTTACTTATAGAATAGAAGGTGTGTATCCCGATAATAAAGTTGTTCGATTGTTTCAAGATGATTTTGATACGAGTGGTGGTGGAACTCATGTCATCAGTGAAAGCAGACCACCGACTGTATATACAAAAGATATAATTAATCTAACTGGTTTAGGTGCTACGTTGGTAGGAACGGTGCAGAATAATAAGAATCCTGTGACTGTGTGGTTTAAATATGGATTGAGTAGTGCTAATTTAGATGCTGAAACAACACATAAGACTCTAAATAGTTTATATGGAGATGAAAATTACAACCAAGCTTCTATAGATTTCAAAAATTCTATAGAAAAATATAAGGGGCAGAATATGGTGGAAGGCACAATGTATTACTATACAGCCTGTGCTGAAAATACTTTTGATAAAGTTTGTAGCACTACTGTTAAAACCTTCAGCCCTAAAAAAGTACAAGTTGAAATAACACCCGTTACTCTACCTCCACCCAATTCAGACACTACATATCAACTCCTTGCTCCACTACCAACAAAGGCAGGTGAGGGAACAGGAGGAGGAAATACTATAACAATCATTGATTCTACTCAAGGTAATGTTTTTGGTAAGTATTTTAATACAATGATTCGAATATTCATCGGATTATGTGCTGTATTATCTTTTGTAATGATAGTAATAGGTGGAATAGAGTATGTGACTAGTGAATTAATGACTTCTAAAGAAGAAGGTAGAAAAAGGATTGGTAATGCTATCTTTGGACTTTTGATTGCACTTGGTTCTTATGTTTTATTGAATACTATTAATCCTCAACTACTAGATGTGAGTTTGAGTGGGATAAATGATGCGTCAGTGGTATTTGATTCATCTGGAAATAATTACAACCTCTCTCAAACACAAGGAACAGATACAGCTTTCCAAAGAACAAGCTTTTATGATCAAATAAAAACTATCGCAGTAAAACAAGAATACAATATTCCACACTGTCTATTGCAAGTGGCAATTCAAAGAGAATCTAGAGGTGTCACAGGGCTCATTGGCCATGATGAAAATGTTCCATCTGCAGGTGTTCCATCTAGAAAAGATTTTATTGCGTCAGGTAAAAAATTCGATGGCACAAGTTTTCCAGCAGGAAATAGCACTGATCCAAAAATTACGGACCATTCTTTCCTAAACAACGATCAATTAAACTCAAGTGCGAATGATCTTGGTTTAGACTGGAGATTTTCTCATTCAGTCGGACTTTTTGGTGTTACATTTTTCCCAAGTGGTTCAACTAAAGGAGCTAATTATAATAAAGGTATTACAGTTACAACTGTACCCAACACAACCACCATTTTTCCAAAAGACTTATTAAATAATAATACAACAGATATTTTAGTAGCATCAGAATATATGACTAAAGTCTATAAACTATGCGGAAGTATAGAAGGAACTTTTAGAATGTATACATCCGGAAGCTGTAATGGCAATGATGCATTTACACAAAAAGAAGCTCCTCTAAGAAAGAGTTTATACGATCAATGTGTCGCCCAAGATAAATAAAAAATTTTTATATTCCTCCAATATATTTTATAACCACTCGGCGAGAAGGACCGAAACCAGTGGATTCTGTTTTTAGATCTGTAGAACTTGATAGAAAATCATGCACAATACGTCGATCAAAAGCAGACATTGGATCTATCTCTATATTTGATTTGAAATACCTAGCGCGTTCAGCCATCATATGAGCAACTGCTTTAATATTATCCACTCTCTTTTTCTGAAAATCCCCAATATCAATTAAAATAGGTGTGTTCACACTTTCCACTCCTGCCTCTACTAGCGTCTTAGATTCAATAATTCTCCTGACCAAATGATTCAAAGAAGAAAGAGCTTCACCTTCTCGTGAAGTAAAAAGATGCGGTTCAGAAACACTCACTGAGTACCAAACAGTATTGGAACCATCTTCTTGGGAGACTGTAATTTCCTTCACGGAAACATTCATATTTTCGATCAATTCTTTAATTAAATTTTGTATTTCTGTTTTGTTCATATTTTTATGTTTTTATTATTGAATCATTAATTCTAAATGACCTTTCTTTTTACTGGCATAAATCTGCTGAACCACAGTAAACATATTACTGGTAATCCAATATAATGCAACTACTCCAGAAATTCTGTAAGCAATGAAAACAATTAGAATCGGAAGAAAATATTTCATCTGCATCTGCATACTTTGAGCGAAACTTTCCTGGAAAGAACTTTTGTCAGATGAAGAAGATGGTAAAGATTTTGGCATATAGTGTGCTTGTAAGAATTGAGAGACACCAGCGAGTATAGCTAGCACTAAGCTTTTTTGCCCCAGATCTACCAATCCAATGAAAACCATATTTATTTTTGCTGGAATATGAACAAATGAGTAAAGCAGGCCTCCGTCAAATTTTATACCTTTATAAAAAGCGTAATAAAGAGCTAAAATTATCGGTATTTGAATTAAAACCAAGAGACACCCGGAAAAAGGGTTTGTTTTATATTTTTTATAAAGCTCCATTGTTTGCTTGGCTTGTTCTTCTTTAGTAGCGCCACCGGTCTTTATTTTCTTCATTTCAGGCTCCAAGAGTTTCATTTTAGCCTGACTTTCAATAGAACGCTGGGAAAGGGGAATGAGAGCTGTTTTAACAAGTAAAGTAAGGATAATAACCGCAAACCCAACGTCTCCTCCAGGTATAAATGAAACCAAAAGCGCTAAGATATTTACAAAAGGCTTATATAAAATAGTGTCCCAAAGGTAATGCATCCTCCCATTCTATACGAAAAGCCAGGAAATGCAAAGGAAAGCCCAGCCCTAAAAATTTTCTGGCGGACAAAACGAAGCCAGTGCCCGCAGGCGAAAACCTTTAGGGCTGGGCTAAAACTATTTCACAGGATCAATCCTGTTTTTTTGCCAAGGGTGACAACGCAAAATGCGTCGAAAAGCTAAATATATACCTTTTAAACCACCATATTTTTCTATAGCTTTTTTGGTATATTCTGAACAAGTAGGATAAAACACACAACTGGGCCTTTTAATGGGACCTATGTATTTTTGGTAAATATTAATTAAGTTTATTAAAAATGTTTTTAATTTCATTTTCTAGTATTGAAATATCATCTTGATACTTTTTAAAAACAAACGCGCCTGTAATGGGTGGCAGTTCTTTTAGGTGTTTTTCTAGGACAGAATATCCTAATCGCCTTAAATAATTTCTTTTAACAGCCAGCTTAGCAACGCTTTTAGGCACAATAAAGGAAATCTGCGGAACAGCAGAATCACTTTTTATAAATTTGAGCGTTAAATTTTGAGAATTAATAAACTTACCTTCCTTGAAGATTTTCTCAACTGCCTTTCTGTCGGCTCTATTCTTTTTAGGAAGCATAAAAAATTAAACAGTGGAAAGCTGTGCGCGTCCTTTTCTTCTTCTGCGTAAAAGAACCTTCTGGCCAGTCTTGATCTTGGATCTAACTAAAAAACCATGAGATTTAGCTCTTTTTCTCTTGTTGGGTTGGTACGTCTGTGACATAAAGGCATTCTATAATATTATTTTAAATAAATCAACTTATAAAAAGTTTTAGACTTATCAACAGTTTATAAACATAGTTAATAAGTTTTTGGAAGTTCCCTAAACTTTACGGGGTAGTATAATGTGAAGCAATGGATATAAAACAACTTTGGAAGAATTGTTTAGTGGAGATTGAAGCTGGCGTTTCAAAGGCAAACTTCAGCACTTGGTTTAAAAATACATCTATATTAAAAGAAGAAGAAGGTGTTATTTATGTCGCCGTGCCAAATGAATTCGTGCGCGATTGGTTAAAAACCAAATACCATAAACTTATTTCAAAAACCATCGCCGACGGTTATGAGACAATGCGTGCAGTAGAATATGTAATAACTAAAATAGAACCTGACAGACAAGAATCACCTAAAACAAACGAAGTTCAAATAAACAAAGAATTACCTCTAAAAGATTTATATATCAGCCCTGAAGACAATTTAAACCCACGCTATCGCTTTGATTCTTTTATTGTCGGTACTTTCAATGAGCTCGCTTATGCCGCATCCCAGGCGATTATTGAAAACCCAGGAACAAAATATAATCCATTTTTTGTTTATGGAAGCACTGGACTCGGTAAGACACACTTGATTCAGGCTGTTGGAAACTCTATTAAAGAAAAATATCCAAATAAAAAAGCGCATTACATGACATTGGAAAAATTTGCGACTGATTTTATTAACTCTCTCCAAGGAAACAAAGCAAATTCTTTTAAAGAAAAGTATCGCAAGTATGATCTTCTAATCATCGATGATATTCAATTCATCGGCAAGATGGAAAAAATTCAAGAAGAACTCTTTCATACATTCAATACTTTTTATGAAAGTAACAAGCAGATTATATTTTCTTCCGATAAGCACCCAAACCACATCCCAGAGCTCGCAGACCGTCTCAAGTCGCGTTTTGCGGCAGGAATGATAGTAGATGTCTCTGAACCAGAGTACGAGTCTCGTTTGGCAATTTTAAAAGTTAAATTAAGAGAGCTTGGTATTGGTTTAGATCAAGATATTTTGGAATATATTTCCTCAGCTATTCAAGGAAATATCAGAGAACTTGAAGGTAGTCTTAATACGATTGTTTGCCAATATCGCCTTAAAAATAGGCCTTTAACACTACCAGAAGTTAAAAATCTACTTAAAAATAATATTCGACCCAAGAAAAATGTCGCCATAAAAGATGTGGTTAAGATAGTTACCAACCATTACAACTTAGAAGAAGCATCAGTTTATGAAAAAACTAGAAGAAAAGAAATAGTAAAAGCGCGACAAGTGGTGATGTATATTCTTCGAGAAGATTTTAATGTTTCATATCCTTTGATTGGGCAAAAATTAGGAGGAAAAGATCATACGACTGTTATTCATTCTTATTTAAAGATAAAAGAAGATTTAAAAAATGATCAGCAATTAGTACAAGAGTTGGAACAAATACGAGTTATGTTTAAATAGTTGTTGATAAGTAGGTGAAAAACAAATAATAAATAAAATAAAACTGTTAATAAAAAAATTATAAGTAGATAATAAGTTAAGGAAAAATAAAGAATAAATATTGTAATAAAAATAGATGTTAAATAAGTATGTTAATAAGTTAAAAAGTTATCAGGATAAAGTAAAAATAAAATATTAAAAATAATTATATAAATAAACATTTAATATACTTATACACTTATCAACACTACTAATAGTATTAATAAATTAAATATATAAGATATAAACATATGAGACTAGAATGCGAAATAGAAAAAATAAAAAATGCAATTAATCAAGTTGAAAGAATAACTGGAAAGAATTTAACTCTGCCTGTTTTAAGTTCAATTCTTTTTACAGCAACAGGTAAGTCTTTAAAACTTCGTGCGACGAATTTAAGCCTCGGTATTGAAATAGAAATCCCAGCGAAAATAGAAGAGGAAGGCGTAGCTGCTATTCATGGATCAGTATTATCCGGTATTTTTTCAAATGTTATTCAAAATGAAAATGTTTCTATTCAAGGAGAAGAAGGAAATATAATTATTAAAACAAAGAAAAGTAAGATTAAATTAAAAGGTCAGCTGCATGATGATTTTCCAACTATCCCACTAGTTTCTGGTAAGGAATTTGAAATAGACGCTAAAAAATTAATCGACGGCATAAAATCTGTTTATTATAGCTCCTCTGTTTCCGATATAAAGCCTGAAATATCCAGTGTTTATATATATTCCAATGAAGATAATTTAGTTTTTGTTTCAACAGATTCTTTCCGTCTCGCCGAAAAGAAAGTAAAAATTAAAAATTTAGAAGAAATTCCAGGCATTCTTATTCCTTTTAAAAATGTTCCTGAAATATTAAGAGTTTTCGGAGAAATTTCTGGTGAAATAAAGGTTTGTTTTAATAAAAATCAAATTTCATTTTCTTCTAATAATACTTATTTAACTTCTCGAGTGATTGATGGAGTTTTTCCTGATTATCGACAGATCCTTCCTAAAGAATCAAAGACTGAAGCAGTGGTGTTGAAGCAAGATTTGCTGAATGCCCTTAAGCTCTCAAATATCTTCTCAGACAAGTTTAATCAAGTGAACTTGAGTATCAGACCAAAAGAGAAAATTTTTGAATTGTCGTCCCAAAACAACGACGTGGGAGAGAATAAAACTTTACTCGACGCCGCACTGACTGGAGAAGAAGTAGAACTTGGTTTTAATTACAAATATTTCCTGGATTGTTTTCAATCAATCACCACCGATAGCGTTTCTATTAAATTTAATCAAGCTTCCAGTCCGATAGTTGTTTCTGGAGTTTCTGATCCTTCATTCCTTTACCTTATAATGCCGATGAATCGTTAAAATGCCTTAGGCAAGGCCTCAGGGTAAAATGTATGATTGAGATTAAAGATTTACTTTTAAAGTTTCAAAATCTTCTGTCCTTAGGTGAGGCACAAAAAGATACGATTCGCAGTGTTATTTCGGAAGCAATCGGAGTGCAAATAAAATCTGAAGATATAACCATAAAAAACGGCACGATATATTTAAATATCAAACCAGTCTACAAAAACGAGATTCTGTTAAAGAAAGAAAAAATCTTTAATAAACTAGAAGAATTGTTGGGCAAAAAATCTCCGCAGGGTTTTAGATAATAAACATATAGCATACGGAGGAATTGCTTTCGTGTGTGTAAAATAACCTTATAAATAAAGATTTATTAACCTTGACTTTTTGCTTAAAAGGGTATATAATATGTAAATAGGGATTATGAGTCTGCCTTACCCAAAGAAACTCAAATTTGTTATTTAATAATTAAATACTTGGTGCAAAATGAAAACAAACAACACCGAAAAAGTTTCGATCGAAAGTGGTTGGAGACTTATCGCAGACATTGGCCATAAGGCCGACAAGAGTGAATTACTTCGCAAGGCTCTCAAAAAACTTGTGAACATGAATGAAGGCGCTTTGCAAAAATTCTTGGGCGAAGCACAAACCTTATTTGGAAGATTGAAAAAAGTTGTCTCTAGTGTTTCTTTAGAAGCTACTGCTTCTTTCAACATTAAAGATTTTTTCAAAACCAAAGATAAAGGTGGAATCTTTGGTTATGTTGATGGTGATATTTTCAACTGGTTTGACAGTGAAGTAAAAAATTCTCCAGAAGTAGAGTTGGCGAGTTATGAATTCACCGAAGACATTAAAGAAGAAAATATTGTTGGTGATGCAAAAACCGGTGGTATTTATAAAGAAGTTGATTTCGCCCATATAAAACAAATTTGTGAACGCCATATTGTTAAAGGAGAAAAACTTCTTAAAGATAATGGCCAAGCAAATCTTTTCTGGGTTAGAAATAAGAAAGGCGGCCTTTGCAAGGTGCACGTGCGCCTGCGTGATGACGGTTGGCACGTGGACGTGTATGACTTCGATCCTGTGGGTGAGTGGGATGCTGGCGGTAGGTCCTTCTTCCGCAACTGAAATTTTTCACTTTTGTTTTAGATACTTTGAATCTTTGACCCTTTGAAACTTAAAAAGTTTTGAAGGGTCTTTTTTATTGACTTACATTAAAAGTAGAAGTAGTTTCACTGCTGTTATACGCAGTGTCGTAGGAGATAATTTTTATTTCATTTGTTTCTTTTAGGTTGTCGAGTTCGGATGGAGTGAAAGAGAAATTAATTGGTGTTTTAGAAGTTCCTAAATAAACATCATTAATAAAGATATCTATTTTTTGCAATGGGAAATGTCCAGTACTGGAAAGTCCCAATGTTATTTTTTGATTAGCAGGGTAGGTAGTGGTTGTGTCTGGTATTGTGATTGCCACGACAGGTTTATTGGCGTCAGTATGCGCATCGTCTAAGGCAGTTGGTTTATCAGCCAAAGTTATCTTTGGATAATTAGCACTATTTTTTGCCCACCAATTTTGCACTGGAATTTCCCAATGACTAAATTGAGAATCATTAGTTGGGTCGGTTGGAGGTGGACCCATGATATCTTTTTTATCCACCCAGTAAAGAATTGAATGCACGTTCGTTATTACTTTTTCTACTTTTGTTTCCTTAGGAGTATTAGCAGTCGCCAATTTTCCAGAAATTTTATCAATAAAGAAATTTTCATTTCCTTGCCAGAATCCACGAATTACTGGTTTCACCACATGAGGATCTGTTTCTAAGTTTGGTTTTTCAAATTTTTCATCTGGTAATATTTTCATAGCTTCGATTAAGAATTTATTCCAAATAGGCCCTGCGACGGCGGAACCTCCTTTTTTCATTGGCTTATTGTCATTGTTTCCAGCCCAGACACCGACGGCGATTGATGGTGTGTAGCCGACAGTCCACGCGTCTTTGTTGCTGTTAGTGGTTCCTGTTTTCACTGCGACATCTTTGCCAGGGATTTGTAATACAGAATGCGCTCCGAAAGTCGGCGTGCGTGCAGTGTTGTCAGACAAGACATCAGAAATAGTTAAAGCAGTATTTTTTGGCAAAACCTCTCGAGGGTTTGGGGTAAATTCTTCTAAAATTTTTCCAGTTGAATCTTCAACTTTTAAAATTCCTGTCGCTGGGTTTCGAATACCTTCATTAGCAAAAACTCCATAAGCAGAAGTTATATCTAAGAGTTCTACTTCTCCGCCTCCGATAACCAAAGTCAGTCCATAACGACTTGAGTCACCAAGAGTACTGATGCCCATATCTTCGGCAGTTTTTAATGCGTCTTTCAGTCCCACTAGATAAAATAGTTTTACAGCCGGAATGTTGATTGATTGTCCAAGTGCATCACGCAAGGTCATCGGTCCACGGAATTTTCCATCATAGTCATCTGGTTTGTAACAATCTTTTTGATTATGTCCTGGTAATGCTTTGCCATAAGCGTCACAGGTAGTTTGAAACTCTGTTGGTAAGTCAAAGAGCACAGAGTTAGGTGTAAAGCCTTTGTTGAAGGCTGTAGCGTAAATAAAAGGCTTGAAAGAGGAACCTGGCTGTCGGGTGGCTGTCGCGATATTAAAATTTCCATCGATATTTTTATCGAAATAATCTCGTGAGCCGACCATGGTTAAAATTTGTCCTGTTTTAGGGTCGATCGCTACCAATCCAGCATTGCTACCATTCCAATCTTTTTCATTTTGAAGAGCTCCTTCTTTTACGATTTGTTCTGCTTTTTGTTGTAAGTCATAATTTAGAGTGGTGGTCACTTTTAAGCCACCTTGTTCCACCATATCTGCGCCGTATTTATTTTCTAAATAATCTTTTATAAAAAATATGAAATGAGGAGCTTTAATACCACCAGTTGCTTGTGGTTGAAAAGTCACAACTTCACTTTTTGCTTTATTGTATTCATCTACTGTGATGAATTTAAGATCTTTCATTCTAGACAATACTAAATTTTTTCGATTCTCTAGTTTGTCTTTATTTTTTCCATAAGGAGAAAGTGTGGTTGGAGATTGGGGGATAGAAGCTAGATACGCTGATTCTGCTAATGTCAGATCTTGAGCGTCTTTATTGAAATAAGTTTTACTAGCTGCTTCTATTCCATAAATATTTCCACCATAAGGAATTTCATTTAAATAATATTCCAATATTTTTTCTTTAGGCATAGATCGATCTATTTTGATCGCCAAAACCCATTCTTTGATTTTTCGAATATAGCTAACTTTTTGTGTTAGAAGAGTATTTTTTACCAACTGTTGGGTTATTGTCGAACCTCCGCCTCCTATTCCAACATGAAATAATTTTGAAAGAAGCGCTCGGATAATGGAAGTAACTCGTATTCCACCATGAGTATAAAATTCAGAATCTTCAATCGCGACAGTAGCATTTTTTATATTGGAACCCATTTGTTCGAATGGTATATTTGTTCTTTTCACATCTTGGTGAATATCGTACAAAAGAATTTCTCCAGTGTGATCGTATATTTTAGTAGAATTTATAACTTTTCTATCTTCAAAAGAATGAAAATCAGGGATTCTGATGGTAGAAATAAAGATAATCAATGCACCGGTCAAAATAATGAAACCCCCAGCGAAAAATAATGCCAAGTTCTTCATTAAATGCTTATTTTTTAATATTTTCTTCATGATATTAATCATAGCAGAAAACATGTTATAATCCATTATATGAAAATAAGCAAGGATGAAAAAATTCAAAACGTACTCGAGAGAGGAGTTGAAAATATCTTCGTCAAAGAGACTTTGGAACAAAAGCTTCTTTCAGGTAAGAAGCTTAAAGTTTATTTAGGAATAGATCCGACTGGTCCGACTCTGCATATGGGTCACGCTATTCCCTTAATGAAATTAAAGCAATTTCAAGATTTAGGTCATGAAGTTATTTTATTGATGGGAGATTTTACAGCAATGATTGGAGACCCGACTGATAAAATGGCAGCACGAAAACAGCTCACAAAAAAAGAAGTTCTGGGAAATTTAAAAAAATATAAAAAACAAGCTTCAAAATTTTTAAAATTTACTGGTGTAAATAAAGCGCAATTTAAATTTAATTCTAAATGGCTTGCGAAAATGAATTTTGAAGATGTTTTAAATCTTGCCTCAAGAGTTACAGTCGATCAGATGTTAAAACGAGATATGTTTGCCCGTAGAAATCAAGAAGGCAAGCCAATCTTTATTCATGAGTTTATGTATCCATTGATGCAAGGCTATGACAGTGTCGCGATGAATGTTGATGTTGAGGTGGGTGGAAATGATCAAACATTTAATATGTTAATGGGAAGAGAGTTAGTTTCTGAAATATTAAAAAAAGACAAATCTGTCGTAGCCATGAAACTTCTAGAAGATAATTCTGGAAAAAAGATGGGCAAGACAGAAGGCAATATGGTTTCTTTTGAAGATAAGCCAAATGAAATGTTTGGTAAAGTTATGAGCTGGACCGATTCTTTAATTCTGAAAGGCTTTGAACTCTGTACTGATGTTTCCTTGGAACAAATAAAAGATTTTGAAAAACAAATGCAAGATGGTGTAAATCCAAAAGATTTTAAAATGAAACTAGCTGAAGAAATTGTAAAAATTTATCACGGAGAGAAAAAAGCAAAAGAAGCCCAAGAAAATTTCGTTAATACTTTTCAAAAAAAAGAAATTCCAGATGATATAGAAGAAGTAAAACATAAAACAGGAGAATTAATGGTGGATGTTTTATTTGAAAATAAAATCGTAGCATCAAAGAGTGAATGGCGCAGGCTTGTTGATGAAGGTGCAGTTAAAAGATTAATTGAACATAGTGAAGAGAAAATTACTGATTTTAAAATAATGGCGATTCCCGGAGTGTACAAGATAGGTAAGAGAAGATTTATAAAGATAATATAAAACAAAAATCCCCCGACCTGAGTCGGGGGATTTTTTTAATTACATATCTTTTTCTGTTTCTTCTTCGTCCAGACCAAAATCAGTAACTCCTTCTAATGGCTCTAGTGGATCTATATCATCACTAAAGGTTTCATCATCAAGATCACTGGTTCTGAAACTCTTTTCTTCTATTGATTCTTCGTCGTCCATCTTTTTTTATTTTTTAAATTTTTAAAACCGACCTATTAATAAACAAACTATTTTTTAGATTTATATTTTGTACCAAATATCAAAAACTTTGGCAATACTCAAAAAATAAAGCTGTGGATAAGTTTTTATCTAATATGCGCGAAAGCTGTGAGAGCTATAGCAATAGCATCTAATTCATCGTCTGAATGTTTTGATTTGTCTATATCAACGAGTATTTTAACCATCTTCATTACCTGGTCTTTATCTGCTTTTCCGTATCCAGTGGTGGCTATTTTAATTTGGGGTGGGGAAGCTTCGAATATTTTTAGGCCCGCATCAACGGATTCATAAATGACGACTCCGCGCGCTTCGGCGACATACATAACTGTTTTATGGTTGGTAGTTAAAAATAAAGTCTCGATAGATAAAACTTCCGGCTTATATTCTTTTATTACTCTTCGAACTTCTTTTCCGATTAAAAGAAGTCTTTTTGAAAATTCTAAACTAGCGGAAGTTTTGAAGCATTCCGAAAAAAGCACTTTCTCTTTTTTATCACCTTTATTTTTCTCAAGCACTGCGACGCCGAGTCTCTCAAATCCTGGATCAATTCCTAAAATACGCATAAGAGAATTTTAACATTATTCCGCATTAGTATACACTTCTTGCACATCATCATTTTCTTCTAAGTTGTCTATTAACTTTTCCAGAAGTTCCAGTTCTTCTAGAGAAGGTGAGACGGTGGTAGTCGGTTTCCAGACGACTCCTTCAGGTGAGATTTCTTTTTGAAAAGCCCAGACGACTGAACCGATACCAGCCAAACTAGAACCTTTCTCAGAAAGAATATGTTTTATGTTTTGAGCTGTTCTGTTTTTACTGTCTGTTAGTGTTTCGATGATAATTCCAACTCCGCCTGGACCGTAAGCTTCATAGGTAATATTGTCCATTTGTAGAGATGGTTCACTCGCTTTTTTTATCGCTCGATCAATATTATCAGACGGAAGGCTCACTCCTTTTGCTTTTACTATGGCCGCTTTGAGTCCGTCAGAGTTTCGGTCTCCATTACATTTTTTTGCTTCAGACATTATTAAACGCACCATCTTTGTAAAGATTTTATGTGTATCTTTGCCGTTGGCTGCTTTTTTTAGTTTTTTCTTTTCCCATTGTGAATGACTCATAAATATTTGAAATTATAAAAACTAACTCTAATATAATTTTAATTTAATCCTGTTTGTCGATAAAATCAAAACCCATATGTTCGTAAGCTTTTTTATTGGCAGTTCTGCCTTTAGGTGTGCGTTCGATAAGTCCGAGTTGGATTAGATATGGTTCGATAACTTCTTCGACAGTAGCTTCTTCTTCGGAGAGTGCGGCTGCGATTGTTTTCAAGCCGACTGGTCCACCATTAAATTTTTCAATTAACACTTCCAAGAATTTTCTATCTGAAGCATTGAGTCCGATCTCGTCGATCGAAAGCATGTCTAAAGCTCTTTTGACTGTTTCTTTATCTAAACTTTTTTTATTTACTTGAGCATAATCGCGGGCTCTTTTTAAAAAGTAATTCGCAGTACGGGGTGTGAATCTACTTCTTTTTGCTATTTCCGCTAAAGCTTCTTCTTCAAGTTCTGTTTCTAAAAGTTTACTGGAGCGTCGGATGATTTCTGCGATCTCTTCATTTGTATAAAATTCCAACCTAAATACTCCTCCAGAGAAACGTGAACGAAGAGGGGAAGACACCATGGCTACACGGGTGGTAGCTGCGATAAGTGTGAAGGGTGGTAGATCAAGCTGAATAGTGCGAGCTGATGGACCCTTTCCGATGATGATATCAAGCACACCGGATTCCATGGCTGGATAAAGAACTTCTTCCACCATTTTATTTAAGCGGTGAATTTCATCGATAAAGATAATATCCCCAGGGGCAAGGTTGGTTAAAATAGAAGCCAAATCCCCAACTTTTTCAATGGCAGGACCAGAAGTTATCTTCATTTGTCGGCCGGTTTCTTTCGCTATAAGGTGCGCCAGTGTAGTTTTTCCTAAGCCTGGAGGTCCATAAAAAAGTAGATGTTCAGGAGTGTGACCACGTTCTAGAGCTGCCCTTAAAAGTATTTTTACGTTGTCTTTTATATGTTTTTGGCCAATATAATCCTCCCAGCGTGAAGGACGCAAGGTCTTGTCTAGGTAAGATTCTTCAGGGATATCCTTTATTTCTTTATCTTTTTCACTTGACATTGGTTTAGTAGTATGCTATACTCTAATCGTTACATTGTTAACACAGTATCCACTGTTATATCCACATTGTAACATTTACTTGGTTTTGAATATAGTATAATAGTTTTTGTGAGTTTGATGTTTACTTTTTAAGAAGGCATTAATCTCTAAGCAATCAGCCATCGGTTATACAATTTTGCGTAGGACGTTTCGGCACTTTTATTAGTTCGCGGGGGCCATCCTTCAAGAAGTTGTTACTTTCGAAGCTTAGCTTTGAAAGGATTGTTTAGAGATTAGTGCTTTTTTTATTGCCAATTTTTCAAAAACATAAATTATAAATCTTTGAGTTTTTATTCTTCGTTCAAATCAACAACACTTTGCACTTCTTCTATTGAAGTAACACCATTTAAGATTTTCACTACGCCGTCTTGGCGCATAGAAAGTATTCCTTGTGTTCGCGCAACTTTTTTTATTTCGCGCTCGCTGGGATTTAATGGAATTATTTTTTCGATTGCTTCGTCTGTTTTAATAGCTTCAAAGATACCAACTCTGCCGTGGTAACCTGTCATGTTACATTTTTCACAACCGACAGCTACAAATATTTTAAATGTCGCATTTGGATCTATATTATATTTCGATAAATCTTTTCCTTCTTCTTTTATACTATCCAATACAAGTTTTAAACTCTTAGCTTCCATTTCAGTGGGAGTTTTTTCTTTTTTGCAAAATTCGCACAATTTACGCACGAGACGCTGAGCTATTGAGAGAGATAAAGCTGAGACCATTATTTTTGGATTAACTTCAAGGTCGATCAGACGGGGAATAACACCAGCGGCATTGTTGGTGTGAAGTGTTGAGAAAACCAAGTGACCCGTCAAAGCAGATTCCACTGCGATCTTGGCTGTTTCCGCGTCGCGGATTTCTCCGACCATCACCACGTCTGGGTCCTGGCGAAGAGCTGAGCGTAAACCTTCTAAGAAAGTGTATCCCTTTTTTGAATCTGTTTGGGTCTGAGTTATACCGGCTAAATGATATTCGACAGGATCTTCAATGGTGATTATCTTTATTTCCGAAGAATATATCTTGCGCAGAAAGGCATAAAGAGTCGTCGTTTTTCCGGAACCAGTCGGACCAGTCACCAAGATCAAACCGTTTGGCTTGGCTATTTCTTGCTGAATTATTGAAAAAAGGAATGGTTCAATTCCCATTTCTTCTAATTCATGCTGAATGGATTTCGGATCCAAGATACGCATAACGATTGATTCACCGTATGAACCTGGAATAAGCGAAGTACGAATACTTATTTCTTCGTTTTTTTCCATAATACTAAAGCGTCCGTCTTGTGCTATTTTTGAAGTCAGCTTCATTCCAGAAAGAAGTTTAATACGAGAGTTGAGAAGGTGATAGATATCCATTCCGAAAAACATTACATCTTGGAGAACACCATCGAGCCTGAGTCGGAGTCTTCCGCGGTCTTCTTCTGGTTCGATGTGTATGTCAGAAGCTTTGATTGCGATAGCACCCGCGAGTATTATTTCAAGAATGTGAGATATTTTATGGATTTGTTTTCCTTCTAATGCTTCGGTTATTAGTTTTTCAATATCCTGCATTTTCTGTATGTCTTTTGCCGTCTCTGCTAAAATTTCTCCGGAAATATCTATTCCTCCGATTTTTGAGCTTTCAGCTAGTGAAATTTCCTTATATCTGTCCCAAACTTTATTTAAGCTGGCTAATGACGCCATGTAAAAAGTAGGAATTAAATCTTTTCTTTCCATGTCTTCTTTCAAACTTCCTAAAAGTTCTTCTGAGGGCGCGCGGACGGCTATAAAAATATTTTTTCCGGAAAGTTTAAAGGGTGCGACTTTCATTTCACGCGCACCTTGTTCGTCTATAGCTCGGAGTGCTTCATTGTCTACGCCAATACGGGATAAATCCACATAAGGCAATCCATATTTTGATTCGGCTAAAACTGCCACCAACTGTTCTTCTTCTTGCTTGTGCAAGTCATCCAGCTGTTTATTTTGTTTTTCTTCATCAAATAATGCCATTACCAAGAATCATACCTCATTTTGTCTTTAAAACAAAGGATTCTTTGCTATATAGGTATATAGGGTAGGGGTTGACTTTTATATCAAAAGGTGATATACTTGGTGCAGAACAGAATATACAGAAAATCATATAATATAAACTCTAAAACTCTTTGACATATGAAAAAAATAATATCACTTCTACTCACACTGTGTGTGGGGATTGGTTGCTTCGCTCAAAGCGGAAAGCTTCCATTTGCCGCACAACACAAGGACTGCGGATATTCTAAAAAAGAAATAATTGACACTGTTACTAATACAACAAGAGGTATGGCAATACCAAATGCAGTTTTGTCTGATCTTCAGGGTACTGCCGACCAAGATGGTTGGAATGTATTTATCCCTGATGGAAAAATTACTTTAGGTTACATGGTTTTCCTTTTAAAAAATGCAACTGAAATAGGTTGTGATAATTGGTCAACAGGAGAAGTATCAGTGGCTTACATTACCAAAGATCGTACTGTTATTTATTTAGAACGTCCTTCTTATAAAGTTCGTATTGGAAAAGTTCTCGGTGATGAACCAGTTCTTATTTTAGATGTAACTAAATATTTAGGATGGACTGATAAAAATGGAAATCCGTTTCCAAAAAGATCGATCATTGCCAGACGTTGTTGCAATACTTTAATTGATCACCGTAATCCGAAATTTGTTCCTGTGAAAAATACTTCTATTCCGGAAGATTCTATTCCGGCAATCAAACCTGTTGCTGTTAAGCCTAACTTTGCAAAGCCTGACACTATAAGAAGTTCTTCTGTGACTATTCACACCGACACAACCATTAATAAATTTTATGTCCGGAATGACACAGTTTATTTTCCAAATACTTTGCCGGACTATGCGTCTAAAATCAAACAGTCTGAACCAGAACCTAAATCAGAATCTAAACCTCACGGCGGTTATTTTGCAGGAAGCGGAACTGTTAATGAAGATGTTTATAGATTTAACCACTTTCAACCCAGAATTTTAATTTTACACTCTGGATGGAATCATGATCCTATGATGTATAGAGGTTACGGCCCTTACACAGTAGGCAGTGGAACATTTAAAGCACCTCATTGTGACAGACCAGCACCTTGTAATCCTGGTAGAGGAAGATAGTGATAAATTGATCGAAATAGCCCTAGAAAATTCTGGGGCTATTTTTTTTGTGTTAAAATTAAAATATATGATAAATAAAATAGTTTCAAAAAGTCAAAAAGAGACAGAAAAAATAGCGAAGGAATTTCTGGAAAAAATTTTAGGATCTAAGGTTTCAAAATCTGCGTGTGTAGTTGGTTTGTCTGGGGATTTAGGCACGGGCAAGACGACGTTTACCCAAGCTATTTCAAAGATTTTAAAAATAAAAAGAAAAGTAAACAGTCCGACTTTTGTGATTATGAAGCGCTACTCTTTGAAACATAAAATTTTTAAAAACATGTTTCACCTAGATGCTTACAGATTAAAAAATGCACAAGAACTTTTAAATTTAGGCTGGAAAGAAATTATTTCAAATCCGGAACATTTGGTTTTTATCGAATGGCCAGAGAATGTTAAAAAAGCTATGCCGAAAAAGCATCACAAAATTTCAATTAAACACACCAAAGAAGGGCATCGAAGCTTTAAAATAAAGCATATATAAAATGCCCCCTAAAGGGACTGCAATTTCTACAGATTGATTACAATCTAAGAAATTGGGAGTATAATCAATTTTATGGCAAGTATAAAACCTAAAACATTAGTGTTGCTCGATTCTCATGCGATAATTCATCGTGCATATCATGCTTTGCCAGAGTTTATGTCTTCCAAGGGTGAACCGACTGGTGCACTTTATGGATTGTCGACAATGTTGATGAAAATAATTACTGACTTGAAGCCGGATTATATTGTGGCTTGTTATGATTTGCCACAAAAAACTTTTCGACATGAAGCTTACGATGCATACAAAGCCGGCCGAGCGAAAACAGATGAAGGATTAGTTTCACAGTTAAAAAGTTCCCGTAATATTTTCGAAGCTTTTAATATTCCTATTTACGATGCGCCGGGTTTCGAAGCAGACGATGTATTGGGAACGATTGTTGAAAAATTAAAAAATGATAAAAGTATAAATATAATTATTGCATCCGGTGATATGGATACAATGCAACTTGTCGACGGTAAAAAAGTGCAGGTGTTTACTTTAAAGAAAGGAATTAATGACACTATCCTATACGACGAAGAAAAAATGAAAGAGAGGTTTGGTTTTGAGCCGAAACTTTTGCCGGATTACAAAGGTCTGCGCGGTGATACTTCTGACAATATTATCGGCATCAAAGGCATTGGTGAAAAGACTGCGACTGATTTGATTGTAAACTTTGGAAGCATTGAAGAAATTTATAAAAAAATTAAAAAGGAACCAGAAGCTTTTATTAAAGCCGGCATCAAACCGAGAATTATTGAACTAATAAAAAACAATGAAGAAGAAGCGGAGTTTTCAAAAGTGTTAGCCAAGATTCGAACTGACGCTCCGGTAGATTTTAAACTTCCAGAAAAAACTTTTTGGGAATCAGCAGATTTGAAAAAAGTAGAAGTTATGTTTTCTGAATTTGAATTTAGGAGTTTACTGGCAAGATTGAGAAGTTTTTTTAATGTTAATAATTCTCCGGTAAAGGATTCCGGAGCCTTCGCCCTCGGAGACCTAGGACAGGGGACCCACGACTCTAAGAATCCTTTACCGGAGAATAATGAGAATGTAGACCCAGAACAGCTCCAAGAAGCTTCTATTGCTCTATGGTTGATCAATTCTGATATGACCAATCCGTCATTGGATGATATTTTGTTTTATGCCAAGACGAGCTCTTTTAAAGAGGCGCATGAATATATTTTTAAGAAACTGCACGATGAAAAACTTTCACTTGTTTTTGAAGAGGTTGAAAAACCCATAATGCCGATAGTGAAAGAAATGCAGGATCATGGAATATTGGTAGATAAAAAATATTTTGAAAAACTCTCAGCTGAATATCATGTTGAATTAGATAAGTTAACAAAAAAAATATATGAAATGGCGGGCACAGAATTTAATATAAACTCCCCGAAACAATTAGCCGAAGTGCTATTTGAAAAAATGGGAATAAAGACAAATAAGAAAAAAGGCGCGAGCGGATCTTTCTCTACGAAGATTTCTGTTCTAGAAGAACTGGAAGAAGATAACCCAATTATAAAAGAAATAATGGCTTATCGAGAATTGCAAAAACTTCTTTCGACTTACATTGATGTGATTCCGAAAATGACTACTGAAGACAACAGGCTTCACGCAAAGTTTTTGCAGAACGGCACGACAACTGGAAGATTTTCTTCTCAGGATCCAAACTTACAAAACTTACCGATCAAATCAGAGCTCGGCAGGAGAATTCGCGGAGGATTTGTTGCACAAAAAGGATACAAGCTCGCAGCTTTTGATTATAGTCAGATTGAGCTTCGTGTTGCAGCGATTCTTTCAGGTGATAAAAAAATGACACAGATTTTTCGTGAGAAAAAAGATATTCATGCGGGTGTCGCTTCGTTTGTGTTTGGTGTGCCAATAGAAAAAGTTGATCATGAAATGCGTCGCCGAGCGAAGGTGATAAACTTCGGTATTATTTACGGCATGGGCGTTACTAGTTTAAGGAAAAATTTAAATAGCACACTTGCCGAGGCTCAGAAGTTTTATGATAATTATTTCAATCAATTTTCTGGCGTGCGGGATTATCTAGAAGAAGTGAAGTCTATCGCGACAAAAAATGCATACACTGAGACTTTGTTTGGCAGAAAAAGATATTTTCCAAATATTAAATCCAGAATTCCTTTTTTACAAAAGATGGCAGAACGCACTGCGACTAATGCGCCTCTGCAGGGGACTGCTGCCGATCTCATTAAATTAGCTATTCGTTATAGTTATGAAGACTTAAAAGAAGCTGGTTTATTGGATAAAGTGCATCTAGTTCTGCAAATCCACGATGAGCTTGTGTATGAGATAGAAGAAAATGTTCTGGTTAAAGCTGAAAAAATCATATTAAACGCAATGGAATCAGTATTATCAAGGTCATATTTGCATTTTAAAACTGACGTTCCTCTGGAAGTGCATTCTGGAGCTGGGGATAACTTTGGGGAAGTTAAATAGTTCACTTTGCCTTGTTTGTATGGTATAATAGGACTCGTATGCATTCAACTAAACAAGAAGAAGCAGAGGGACACTCAATGGGTGCGAAAGTTGCCCAAAAAACAAGTGTTCACACGATACTTGCGCAATCATATACTATTTATTTCTTAGCACTTTTGTTCGGCATATTTTTTGATTTTCTTTTTCCACGAAAGTTATTTGAACAGTCCACTTTAGTGCCTGTCGGTGCTGTGATTATTGTTTTGTCTACTTGTTTGATTTTTTGGGCTCAGACAACTTCTAGAAATTTAAAGAAAGAAACATTAACTAAGGAATCTTTTTGCAGCGGTCCTTATTGTTTTACTAGAATTCCGACTCACTTAGGCCTTTTCCTTTTGATGTTAGGTTTTGGACTTGTGATGAATGCCACTTTTATAATTTTATTTACTGTGCTTTCTTTTCTAGTTACGAAACTAATTTTTACTAAAATGGAAGAAGTTATGCTAGCTGATAAATACGGCGCTCCGTACCTAGAATATAAAAAATCAGTCCGATTCTAATTTATGATTTATCTTTTTGCTGGTGATGATGCTAAGACCAAGCATGCTTCTTATGAGAAATTTTTAAAGTCTCTGCCAAAAGGCATAGAGACTTTTTTTATTGGCAAAAACGATTTCAATCCGATGCAGATGGAGAGCTTTTATTCTGGTGCGGGACTTTTTTTTACTAAGTGTGCGGTGGTGTATACAAATATTTTTGAACGAGAAGAAACCTTAGATTTAGTTTTGGAAAAATTAGAATTTATGGAAAAATCTGGTAACTCCTTTATCTTTTTAGAAGGTAAGTTAAATAAGCCGGTACTAGACGCTTTCAAGAAGGCTCGAGCTGAATTAAATATTTTTGAATTACCAAAAGAGAAAAAAGAGAAGTTTAATAGTTTTCTTTTGGCGTATGCTTTTGAAGACAGAGACAAATTAAATCTTTGGATTTATTTCAGACAAGCGATGGATAAAGGGGTAGGAATGGAAGAGCTTATTGGTATTCTTTTTTGGAAAGCAAAAGACATGATTTTGAAAAAGAACTTCAGAAAATTCAAAGAAGAAGAGTTAAAAAACTTTGCTTCAAAAATATCATATCTTTTACCAGAGTCTCGCAAGGCTGGCTTGGACGACGAATCTGCTTTTGAGCAGTTTTTACTAAAGGCTTTTTAGGAAATAAAAAATCCCTGCATTTCTGCAAGGACATTTTTTATTTTTGAGCCCATTTTTTATCTACTGTCAGTATATATGAATCACCGATTTTTAAACAAACAGTATCTTCAAGCAAGAAAGTTTCTTCCTTATTGAGGATTTTGATTTCTATTTCATAAACATACAAAGTTACTCCTCCTATTTCCTCTTTTTTAAACAAAGACAATGTTTTTATTTCCTGGTTGGTATTGAAGCCTTTTCGTTGTAGGACAGGATATCCTAAGACAAGATGTACAGCACAGCCAAAAGCAATAATAGCCCCTAAAATCATTCCTGAAATAGGATATAAGGGCAATCCAGTTTCACTTTTGAGTAAAAAATACAGTGATACTACTGTGATAATAATACCCAAGATCAAGAATATAATTCTTTGTCTTTTCCAAATTTCAATTTTCTTTTTCATTTTATTTATTGTTTTAGTGAGAATATTCAGTGAATTTGTTAATTTTTCAAACAACGCAATCTTTTTGTTACTTTACCAAAGATTTGTTGACCCGTCAATGTTTTTGTAAAAGTTATATCACCAAACTTTAGGTGATAGTGTTATAATAAACATATTATGGAAAAACTTAAAAAATGGCATTTGATTTTAGTTGTACTGGTTTTGATTGCTGCCTTAGTTGGAACAATTTACTTTTATCAAAATAAACAAAATAGTGAATTATTATTAATAAGTAGCAAAGCTCATATGCCTTATACAACAAACATAGTGAATGAAGTAGAGAAAAATACATATTTTAGAAAAGTTCTTTTTACCGGCACGAGAAGCCAGCTCGTCGTCATGGATATTCCGCCAGGTGGGGAAGTCGGCGAAGAAACGCATAAATACACCGAACAGACCTTGTTCTTTTTAAGTGGTGTCGGTAAAGCAGTTTTAGATGGAAAGGAAAGTCCTATCAGCGCAGGGGATGTCGTCGTGGTGCCACCGGGTACAAAACATAATTTTATAAATACAGGCACGAGTTCACTGAAAATATATACAGTCTACGCTCCGCCAAATCATATCGACGGACGCATACACATCACTAAAGCAGATGCGGATAAAGATCTTGAAGATGAAGCTGTTGGAGAGGTGATGAGGTAAACACCGAAATAAAAAATAAAAAACGTTGCATTTTATGCAACGTTTTTTGATAAAGTTCTATTTTTTGTTTTTTCTTAGAACAATTGTTTTTTGGTGTACTAATACCCATTCCTTTTTTGGATTCAAAAATTTTACAAGAGCTTCAGACAAGATATTTAGTGAATCTAGTTCCAGTATGTTTTCATTGAAAAGAATATCTCCCTTTTTGTTTAATTCTCTTTTTTCATTTAGAAGTTTTACAAATGTTTTATCGCCTTCCATATATGCAGTAGGGGCATTTCCACTTGAATAGACCTTCTTTAATTCTGAAATGTCGGTAGTCTCTGTAAGAACTAAACTACCGGTTATTTTTTCTAGGTTTTTGCCCCATTTGTGGACAACTAACCAAATATACTTATTTTTCATTTGTTTTATTTTTAGTGAGATTTTATTTTAAATAGCGATGTTCTGTTGTTACATTACCAAACATTCATTGACTCGTCAATGTTTTTGTGATATGGTTTATTTGAAAATATAATTGTTGTTTAACTCTAAAAAATAAAAACATGTTAACTAAAGAAGCTTTTAAACTCGCTGGAAAGATACATTTTCATTATAATAGAAAATTAATACATTCTGTTTCTATAAATACAGAAATCGCACAGGTACTTGGACCAAAACTTTACAAAAATTTTTGCAAAGAAATTAGAAATTCTGTAGGCACAGAAAAAAACTATGCATCAAAAAAGTACTTTAAAGAAGAATTTCTTAATAATCCTGCTGAAGAAAAAGATTGTATAAAGGATATGGAAGTTTGTCTAAATTACAGTTTTGATACTTTAATGGAAGTTTTGGCAAAAGTTACAAGTTAAGAATTAAAAGAAGTAGAAATACTTCTTTTTTTGTTTTAATTTCTTTAAGGCGATGTAGGGGGGAAATAAAAAGCACTACAATAAGTAGTGCTTTAAAAATTAGGACAAAATAATATCTTCACTTAATCTTGCTAAACCAATCAGTAATATGATTTGTTGTAAAGGACCATCAACATTGTGACAAGAAATTGGTAAACCTTTATCTTTTCCTTTATACCAATATGTATTCATTCCCTGATTGGATGTATAAAAGTTACATCCATTAGTCCCATTAGTTTCTAGGTAAAAGAAACCCCCATCTCTTACAAGAGCTGTTATTGAATGTAAATCTGATTTAGTTGCGAAAGGATTAGCCATTAACATTTTGTATGTTTGTTCCATATCTTTTTCAACTTGTTCACAACAAACAGACTCTCCACTAATAGATTTATAAGATTTGCCGGCAGAAACACTGTGATTAAAATAATCCTCAATAGCTTTTTTAAAAAAACCACTCATAGATCCGCCCATTGCATGACCATTCATGTCACGTTCTGTAATTGTTCGTATTACATATAGTGACTCAGTGTATTTTTCTTCAAAAGACGAATCTGATTCGTAGATTGCTATATAACAATCTAAGAGAGCAAGTAATAAAGAAATTGTATTGGTTATTGCAAGTAATGGTTCTCTATTGAAAACTAATTCTTTTTTTGTTCCATGACATTGATTACAATTCAAATCAAAAACATTGTGCTTGCCAGTTCCTTTACATTCCGAACATATTTCTTCAGTAAAAGTGTAAAGGGGTAAAAGTTTAAAAGAAATTTTTAAGAAATTACCAAATATTCCCTCAACCTTACCACAATCATTAAAACCATGAACAGTTTTAAGGTAACTTGTGTAAGAGGTTTGTTCAGGAAAATACTTATTTTTATAAATCTCAAGAAGATTATTACCTTCAGCTAGTTTTTCTAAATTTTCTACACAAGACTTATGTATGAAAAAAGAAAGAACCTGTGAAGTTACATCATAATGCAAGAAATATAACGCTGAGGTTAATTTCTCATACAATTTAAGTTTAGGTTTTGTTTCCATTTTTATTTTTTAATGAGCTAGGCTCGGTTAGTTATCAGAAATGTCTAACCAGACAATACCAAATATTTATTGACTCGTCAATGTTTTTGTGATATTGTGTTGAGGAAATAAACAGAGTCCTTAAACAATCAAATACTATAGAAAAATGAATATAGAAAAAAATATTCTAGATCAACTTAAGGAGAGAACAGATTTATTTTCTGATTCTTTAAATGTAAAAGTATTACACATTCCATCTAGCGAAGAACCACTTTCTTATTATTTTATTTTACTCGGGATTGATCTAGAGAAGAAACAATCTTTTTTAAGAAATATAAGTTTTATGGAACTCATGAAAGATGTTTTGAGTAATTACGATAATACTCGTGAAATTGAACTTACATATCAGGGGAAAATAGAACGTCTTGATGATTATAAACCTGGTGATATGTATTTGCTTGAAAATGTTCTTCTTAATCCATACAAAGCAGGAGAACGAGATGACACAAGAAGTTATTTTGCTTATAAGCATTATGTAAGAAATTGTTTCTATGATTGGATGCACGAAGTAGATTGGAAAGAAAGAACAGACATTGTTAAAGTAAATGACATATCTTTTACTCCTAAAAAATCTTTGAAAACACTTTTGGAAATGAACGGTTTTTCAAAAGACGTAATA
The DNA here is from genome assembly GCA_023267435.1 of Candidatus Nomurabacteria bacterium. Lineage (GTDB taxonomy): Bacteria > Patescibacteriota > Minisyncoccia > Phycocordibacterales > UBA9973 > UBA9973. The sequence goes on along the minus strand of JAHFNH010000001.1, from coordinate 112,595 downwards.
TCTCGTGTACATATTGTAAGATGTGTACGACATCCTATTGGAAAAGAAATATGTTATGTTGGTTCATGATTGTACTTAATTTAACCCCTTGAAATTCAAGGGGTTTTTTATTTCTCAAAATATTTTGTGGTCACAAATATTTTCTCGCCGTCGCTCGGAAGAATCTTTTTGTGGTCAGGAATAATTTTCTTTTCGTCAAAAGAAAATTTTCACAACCCTGCCTCGTCTATTTTTTCTGCTGAAAAAATATGACTGTGGCTCGCACAAAACGAACAAAAGCACCGCAGGGTGCTTTTGTTAAATTCTCGTTTTGTGCGCCCGGTTGGAATCGAACCAACGACCGTCTCCTTAAAAGGGAGCTGCTCTACCGACTGAGCTACGGGCGCAAATACATATTTTCAAACAAAGTGCCTGACCTTCAGACATGTATATGATAGTATAAGAAATATGTCTAAAAATCAACCCATTAGTAAAAAATACACAGAAAACGTTTTAATATTAAATGATATTCGAAGTACCGAGAACGTGGGAGCTATGTTCCGCACAGCGGACGCGGCTGGTATTTCCAAGATTTATTTGACTGGATATACACCCGCACCCTTTGATCGTTTCGGTAGAAAGCGCACAGATATAGCCAAGTCTGCCTTGGGCGCGGAAGAATTCGTACCTTGGGAACAAAAGAAAATGATTTTCCCACTTATTACGAAATTAAAACGAGAAGGTTTTTTAATTATTGCCATCGAGCAGGCAGAAAATTCTATTGATTACAAAAAAGTAAAAATAAATAAGAAACCTGCCCGCCGAGGAGGAGGGAATGCCTTTATTGTCGGCACAGAAGTTACCGGAATACCAAAAAATGTTTTAAAGAAGTGCGACATTGTTGCCGAGATACCAATGAAAGGGAAGAAAGAATCACTAAATGTTTCTGTTTCTTTAGGAATTGCATTGTTTAGGATTTTAGGTGTTTAAATATTCAGAATTTGTATTTTATAAAACACACATAATTTTCTGCTGAAAATTTGCTATGCTCGCGCCGTCGCGCTGCGCAATGTTTTCTAAATCACAAATCCTGAATATTATTTAGGTCCGTAAAATTCTCCTGTGTCTATTGGAGAAGGTGGTTTAATGAAAGGTTTTTGACTATTTTCAAATCTCTGCGGTCCGCCAGAAAAGAACCAGACGAACCAAAGTCCAATTAGTACAAAGATAAGCCATTTTAAGTGATCCCAAGCCATAATTTAAATTTGATGAATGGAGCAAAAATGTGCACTCCGGTTATTGATAACTTTTCTCATTATAACACCTTTGCAACCTTTCCTTCGACACTTTTCCCCAGTCCGTCGGTACGCTTCGTGATGAAGCTGAAATTTACCAGGCAGGCCATAAATATTGCGGTAGTCCGACATTGAATCTCCTCCGAAATTTATGCCTTTGGTTAAAGTTTCTTTTGTTGCTTGAAACATTTTTTTAAATTCATTTTCTTTTATATCTTGTACTTTTCTTTCCGGATGAATGCCAGCATACCAAAGGATTTCGTCAGAATAAATATTTCCTATGCCGGAGAGCACGCTTTGGTCTACTAAAACTGTTTTTATTTTTCCATTTTGCTTTTTCGAAAGTCTTTCTTTGAATTTTTCTAAATTAAAATCTTTCGCCAGTGGATCTGGCCCTAAATCTTTTAAGTGTCTTGAGTCGTGCGCTGTTTTTGTATCAAGTAAAGTTATTTTTCCGAATTTGCGCGCATCTGAAAAAGCTAAAAACTTTTTGTCGGATAGGGTAAAGACAAAATGTATAAATCTATTGTAAGGGTCTTGCAATGGTCCGGTTTCATCCGGAATCCATTTGTTTTCTTTTAGGATATATTTATACTTTCCATAAAGCAGGTGTCCAGTCATTTTTAAATGGATTAAAATTGTCTTGTTTCCTGTCAGATTTATTAAAATATTTTTAGCCTGCCTCTCGACAGATATAATTTTTTTATCTAAAACTTCTTTTTTAAAAATAGTGAAATATTTCGGGTTGGCAACCGCATCATGTTGACGTTTGTCTTTGGTGTTTAAATCCGTCCAAACGTCTTTTATTTTAAGGCCGACAACTTCTTTGCGAAGGCCTCTGGTTGTCGTCTCTACTTCTGGTAGCTCAGGCATGGTATTATTGTACTACAATGAAGAAAATATTATTCATACTGATAGCTTTTTTAATTCCTGTATTTTTTACACAGGCAGTTTCACCTGTTTCAAAATCAACTTCAAAACCCGTGGAACCTATTAGAATATTGCTTGTACCAGGTCACGACAACGAAGTTTGGGGAGCGCAATATGGAAATATAAAAGAGGCTAATATGACTCTAGTTTTAGCTACACAGGTTTATAATCTTCTAAAAAAAGACAAAAGATTCGAGGTTTACATTACTCGCGACAGTTCGGGTTACACGAAAGAATTTGCCGATTATTTTTCACAACATAAAGAAGATATTATTTCTTTCAGGCAGAATGCTAAACAAGAAATGCAGGCTAAAGTTGCCACTGGTAGTTTTGTTCAAAAAGAAACAGTAATACATAATTCAGTAACGAAAGACACGTCTATCGTATTGTATGGAATAAATAAATGGGTAGATGAAAACAAAATGGATGCTGTGATACATTTTCATTTCAATGATTATCCGCGCCCAACAAAATGGAAAATAGGGGAATATAAAGGTTTCACTATTTATATGCCAGACGGACAACTTGCTAATTCTAAAGAAAGCTCCAAATTAGCGGGTAGTATTTTTTCGCAGCTTCATAAAAAATACCAATCAAGCACTTTACCAGAGGAAATAGGTGGAATGGTTCCGGATCAGAAACTTATTGCCCTCGGGGCAAATGATACCTTGAATCCTGATACTAGTTCAGTTCTTGTTGAATATGGTTATATTTATGAAAAAATGTTTCGCAAAAGTTCCACGCGTCATCAAGCTTATAAAACGATGGCTGGTCTGACCACCAAAGGAATTACAAATTATTTCTTTGGAAAATAATTATCTTCCTCCAAGAATTTTTAACGCTTCTTTTATTTTTGTATTAGTGTCTTCTGATTTAGTTTTCTTTAATGCTTCACGTGCTTCGGACTGAGAGTAGCCCAATGCCTTTAACGCTTCGAGTGCGTCGAGTTCTCCTTGTAGGGAAGTATCGGAAATATCTTCGCCCATTTTGTCGCGCAATTCGATAACTATTTTTTCAGCTGTCTTTCGTCCGATGCCAGAAATTTTTGTGAGGTAGGAAGTGTCGCTTGTACTGATCGCTTTTCTTAATGTTTCAATTGGAGCTATACCTAATATAGTGAGTCCGCTTCTTGGTCCAATACCTGAAACACTAATAAGCATTTCAAAAAACTCCAATTCTTTTCTGTCTCTGAATCCATAAAGATCCATTGCATCTTCGCGTATGTGCAGGTGAGTCCAGAGGGAAATTTCCTCGCCTGTTTTAAAAGTCATCAATAACATGTCGGGTGAGACACTTATTTTATATCCGACTCCGTTCGTTTCTATTATTAGAAATTTGTCTGTTTTTAAGATTATTTTTCCTTTTATACTACCAATCATATATTTATCATATCATATACCAAGCAAGCATGTCCGCCGAAGATGCGGGTTGCGTTTTTTAAGCATTTTTGGTATTGTCTATCTATGCCTATAACACAATCAGCTAAAAAAGCGATCCGCGGTTCTCTTCGCAAGAAGGCTTTTAATGACCGCCGAAAGCGAACAATGAAAGAAGTTATCAAGAAAATTGATAAAATCTCAAAGACAGACAAGTCTGGAGCACAAAAAATGCTTTCAGAAGCTTACAAAGCTATCGACAAAGCCGCTCAAAAGGGTGCTATCAAGAAAAACACAGCTGCTCGAAAGAAATCTCGTTTAACTAGATTAGTAAAATAATTTCTTAAAAAATCCTAATTTTAAATTAGGATTTTTTATTATATAATAAAGTTATGAGTCACTTATTAGAATTTTATGGAGAAGAATGTCCGCATTGTGTGGATATGCATAATCTCGTTGAAAAATTAGAAAAAGAAGAAGGAATAAAAGTTGATGCTTTGGAGGTTTGGCATAATGAAGAAAATGCAAAAAGACTCGAGGAGATAGACAAAGAATTTTGTGGAGGCGTGCCATTTTTTTATAATACAAAATCAGGCAAATGGATTTGCGGAGAAGCGAATTATCAAGAATTAAAAGATTGGGCGCAAGATAAATAAACTAAAACAAAAAACACCCCAGTGATGGGGTGTTTTTTGTTTTTGAATATTATGCGCGTTGAACGTTCACAGCATTCAAACCTTTTGGAGATTCTTCTGTTTCGAAGGAAACAGCGTCGCCTTCGTGCAATTCATCGAAGCTTACGCCTACAAGAGAATTACTGTGAAAGAATAAATCTTTCGCTAGTCCTTCTGCTGTGATGAATCCAAATCCCTTATCGGTTAATCTTTTGATTGTACCAGTCATTGAATTTTTTTGTTAAGTGTTAAATTACAAAGATAAGTATTTTTCGAGAAATCGACTCCCATAGAACCCTTTAGGGTTACGACCTATTTTGCTTATCAAGTGTAGTACATAACAAGATATTTGTCAAAGATTTTTTGATAAAGCTTTCAATTTCAGGCTAAATAGTATAGTCTATAACAATGTCTCAGGAAACTATAGTCAGATTCGACGATGTCTCGTTCGAGTTCGGTATAAACAAACCTATTTTAGAAGAGGTTAGTTTTTCTATTCGCCGTGGCGCGAAGTTTACTTTGATGGGCCAGAACGGCGCCGGTAAGAGTACCATCTTCGGGCTTATCTCAGGTATAAATAAACCAGAATCTGGAATCATAAATATTGTGAAAGGTTTAACAATCGCTTCAGCTCGACAGGTTATTCCGCGTGCTGAACTCGATCTGACAGTAAGAGAATTTTTCGAAAAATGTTTTCAAAATAAATCATCAGCAAAAGTTTATGATATAGATGTTAGGATAGATGATATTTTGGAAGTGGTAAATTTGAAAGGGCATGAAAAAGTACACGACAAAATAATTAAAACTTTCTCCGGCGGTCAGCAGGCACGTTTGCTTTTAGCTTCGGCTCTTATTCAAGATCCAGATTTGCTTTTGCTCGATGAGCCGACAAACAACTTAGATAAAGCTGGCATTGCGCACTTAACTAAATTCCTAGTAGATTACAAAAAAACAGTTTTGGTTATTTCTCACGATGCAGAATTTTTGAATGCTTTTACGGAAGGAGTTCTTTATCTTGATGTTTATACTCGTAAGATCGAGCAGTATGTCGGTAACTATTTCAATGTGGTTAAAGATATTACTGCGCGAGTAGAAAAAGAGAATATGAAGAATGCTCAGCTCGCAAAAGAAATCCAAGCCAAGAAAGATCAGGCGAATGTCTTCGCGCATAAAGGAGGACGGCTTCGCTTGGTAGCACGACGCATGCGTGAGAAGGCGGAAGAACTCGAAGAAGATATTGTGGAAGTCCGCAAGGAAGACAGAACTATCCGACCTTTTACTATTCCTTCCCAGCCGGACATGATCGGTGAGATATTTAGTATTAATTCTTTTTCTATCGCAGATCCAAAGAAACATAAAATAATAAAAAAGAAGGCATATATTTCTTTGAAGAAAAATCAGCATTTACTTTTAACTGGTCCGAATGGTATCGGTAAAAGCACATTACTAGAAAAATTAGCTTCCGGTAAATCCGAAGGTGAGACAGTGAAAGAGGGAATCAGAATTGGTTATTACCGACAAGATTTTTCTACTCTTAATTTCGATGACACTGTGTATCAATCTCTCGCGAGCGCGATGCTCGAAGGTGGAGAAAAATTAGATGAAGAAAGAATGCGCTCGATAGCTGCGGGATTTTTAATAACCGGAGAATTTATCCGTACTCGCATCGGTAGTCTGTCTGAAGGGCAGAAGGGGCTTGTAGCCTTTGCTCGTCTTGTCCTCCAAAAGCCAGGACTACTTATTTTAGACGAGCCGACCAACCATATAAATTTCCGTCATTTACCGATAATAGCTGAAGCATTAGATAAGTACCAAGGCGCGATGATCCTTGTCTCTCACGTCCCCGAATTCGTAAAACAAATTAGAATTGATGAAGTATTGGATTTGGAGAAATAGACCAGTGTTGACAAACTAAAAAATAATTGCTATTGTTATGACAAATAAACGCAAAATTAAAACCCTTCTTTAAAAACAAAAAAATGAATAAAAAAATTATTTGGTTAGAAAACAGACAAGAGTCTGAGCCTAACAATAAGCAAATTTATTATACGCCCATTGTTACTTCTGAAATTGAATTTGGACCTTACAAACTCCTTCTTCAGTACAGGAAAACTCGCAATAGTGTAACCGTGTTCGTTGCTATCAATAAAAAGCCTATGGGGTATATATTTTTTAATATGAAAAAAGATTTGTTCGATTTAAGAGAATCAATAATTGGATTATCTTATGCTCCATCTTCGGCTATTGTAGGAACTGCTAAGTCAAAAAAAGAATGGAAAGAAAGATTTGAGTATCAACACCATGAATTATGGTGTCATGAGATTGAAAAAACAATCACATTTCATACGCTTGTCTCTTTGATAGAACTCGAATTTCCTACAAATTGGCTTCTTCTTCTTGAATAAATTTTTTTATTAAAAAATAACGGACCTATTGATATATAAATATATTAGTAGGTCTTTTTTATTTTTAATTTTGTTTTAGTATTGGATCTAAGAAAGATTTTAGTTCTTCACCTTCGATTTTTCTAAATGCTTTTGGTTTTAGGGTGCCAAGTTTGATATTCATAAACCTAACGCGTTTTAGGTCTGCGACTTCTTGAAAGAGAGCCGAACACATTCTGCGGATTTGATGTTTCTTGCCTTCGGTTAGAGTTATTCTAAAAGTGAAATCATTTATGATTGTAACTTTACAAGGTTTGGTAGTGTATCCTTCGATATTTACTCCGGCTTCCATTTTTTGTTTGAAGTTGGAGCGGAGTTTATTGGAAGTTTTTACAACGTATTCTTTTTCGTGAACATATTTTGGATTCAATAATTGATCCGTAATTCTGCCGTCATTCGTCAGGATCATTAATCCATGTGAAGCTTTGTCGAGTCTACCAATAGGAAAGACATCATCTGGCAGACCGGTGCCCCTTATATTTTCTTTAATATCTTCTTCACCGTTCTGAGGGGAATGAGTTATGACGTCGATTGGTTTATTGTAAGCATAATAAACATAAGTTTTTTGATTCTTATTTCCTTTTACTTCTACTTTATCGGTTTCTTTTACTTTACTGCCCAGAGCAGCTAGTTTGCCATTAATAAAAACCTGCTTATCTTCAATAAGCTTGTCGGCACCTCGGCGAGTGGAAATCTTTTTCCACGCCAAGTATTTATTTATACGCATTGGAAAAGTTTCTTCCATTTTATTCAGTTACGACAATTGTCGCTTTCATTGAGGGGTGTATTGAGCAATGATAGGGGAAAGTGCCTGTCTTTGTGAAAGTATAACTATACGCACTTCCACTACTGATAGCGGAGCTGGCAGGACCACTCGTGTCTCCTGTGACAGTGTGAGACATAGAGTCATCGTTTGTCCAGGTTACAGAATCACCTTTATGAATAGTGACTGTATTAGGAGAAAATTTAAAATTTTTAATTAGTATATAGGTATTGTTTAATATAGATGTGTTGTTTGGTGTGTTTATTGAGGTGGTTGGAGAATTGGAATTATTTTCTGATTGTGTTTGCTGGTATACTTGCGTGTTTGTTTGAGTATAAGTATTTTTTTTCATAAAAAAGAAATAATATACTAAACCGTATAAAATTGCGGCAATTACTACATAAATCACTATCCATTGCCAAAGAGGCTTTTTCTTATATGAATTGTTTTGCATAAAAATTAGTATTTAAAATTACTTTTATAATAAAGCCATTATAACATGTGCCCTCACCAGGAATCGAACCTGGATCGCAAACTCCGCAAGCTCGCATTCTATCCATTAAACTATGAGGGCATTCGAACAATTACACATTAGCAGTTTTTTGAAAAAAGTCCAAGTTAGGCTAAAATTTAGAATCCCAGATTGTCCATTATGTTTTCAGACATATGTGGTTTCATTTCTTCCTCGGGAATGTTATTTTCTATCATTAATTTATTTATTTCTTCAGCTTTATCCATTTCTATTGGCATGGAAATAATTGGCATAAAGAAACGGTCTATTTTTATAAAGAGAATAAACTTTGGCTCCATCTGAATCCAGAAAGATTTCATATTTTTGAAAGGATAAAATTCCGTATTTATTTTTATTCCCTTTTCAGTCATTTCATAGGTGACCATTCCAGGTTTTTGGGTTGCGAAAAATCCAAGCATTAATCCACCCAAGATTAGAAGTATGGCAAAAAAATAATCACCAAAAATAATCGAGGTTATAGAGCCTGCAACGACGATGATGCCGAGCGCCCAAAACCAATCAATGCTTCTCTTTTTATCTTCATACTCTGGTGCCTGCCATTCGATCTTCATATATTATAAATTATACAATAACTGCATTGTAAATGCGACAAAAAACTTCAATTTCAATCAAATTTCTATTCTTAAGAATATTTTGGTGATTCTTCTACAATACCAGCTATGTGATTTGAAACACGAGCAAAGGCATAGAGAATACTTGATAGGCGATTTAAATAGGCGAGAGTGTTTTTGCTGACAGGTTGAATTTTTTCTTCTGATACACCGACGACTCGTCTTTCAGCTCGGCGGGTGATAGTGCGAGCGATGTCTGATAATGTTGCGAGTTCAGTGCCACCGGAGACAAAAAATGTTTTAATCGGAGGAAGTATTTTTTCTATGCCATTTATTATATCTTCCAGCCATTTTACTTTCTCTTCTGAAATAGTTTTTTCTGCGCCAGCCAGCTCGGCTTGAATAATAAAAAGGTCTTGCTGGATTTGGTTTATTGTTTCTGGAAGCAAAATTTCCCCTGTTGGCAAGACAAAGGAAATTTTATTTGCTTTTATTTTTACGAGTCCCAGAAAAGAATTTATTTCATCGAGAGATCCTAGTGCTTCAGCTATAGCCCCACTTTTAGAAATTCTTTGATCACATCCGAATGTTTTAGTTGTGCCATCATCTCCTTTTCTAGTGTATAGCATTTTTATTTTATAGATTATATCTATTAAATTTCACACACACCACCGACGCAAGCAAGTTCTTTTTTCAATTCTGTTTCGTCGACAGTTTCGTAAGTGACGATCTTAGAGAAATCGAGACAATCTACTTTCATGAGCATCTCTTCATATTTTTCTTTAGTGATAGCTTCATAAGGAGCGAGCTGGTAGACATGGTTGGAACGGGGAAGGAAAGAAAGTCCTCCGACAAGATCCCAATTTTCATAAACCCAGTTGGCAACAGTGATCCATTCATCTTCTCCGACAGAGATAGTCACAGAAGGATTGTGTTCAGTGTAATGCTGTTTAACAACCTTCCAGTGTTCGAGTTGTCGCAATGCGCTGATGTCATCTTTGCAGATTGCACCTTCAGGAGCTTTGACAGGGAATTCTAAAACATAGGTCGAAGCATTTTCTACTGTCTGTCCTACTTCTGGATAAAAAGGCATGCCTTGATCTTTCAACATTTTAAAAAGAGTATCGGTAGCAGAAATACGAACGCGGCGAATATAGTACGGAGCATGGCGAGGATGCATGCCAGATGCACAATCAACAGTCTGAGAGACTGTTCCAGATGGCTTCACGCAGGTGATACAGGTTGATTGTCCGATTCCGAAACGCTTGGCGTATTTTTTATTTACTTCAATAGATGTATTTTTTAATTTCTCAAGTATTTTTGCTTCTCGAACCAAGCCAGAATCCCATTGCCCTGTGATTGATACTCCGAGTAGTCTTTCTTTCTCACAGTTCTTTTTCCATTCCTTGGAAAGGTAAGGGAAATAAGTAAGGGATGATTGATACGTTCCGATAATTGTCGCAATACGAACTTTTTTCAAAAGAGTTTCCTCGGTATCGTCGGCTCGGGCGACAACTTCACTCAAGTTACAGAATTGTTTTGATTGCAGAATAATTTCTCCACATGGGTTTGTTCCCCAAGATGGATACTGGCCATCTTTAAATTGAGCTAGTCGACGTTTAGGTAATGTTTTTGCGAGTCCACCACGGTTGAAAATACCTCTTTCTCCACTGCCACTTTTTACAAGAGCAGTCCATTCATCCAAAAATTCTTGAGTGGATGGTTTGGAATTATAAACAGCAGAATTGTTTGCGAGCATTCTTTGTCCTTCATTTACATAAAAAGCTCCTTTTTTAGAATCACGAATAGCATCGTCATCTAAATCAGAAAGAGAAATCATCGCACTGCGTCGGACACCTCCAGCGACGACACATTCACCGATCTTGCAGATGATGTCGTGCGCATCTAGGTTGGTTAAGTGTCTGCCTTGCTTTCGAATAATTCTCTCACGAGAAAAGTCGATTAATGAACGAAGCGGTTCTGGTCCAGAACTTTTGCCTCCCATTGTTTTTAATCTTGCACCAGCTGGACGAATCAGAGAGTAATCAAAAACAACATCATTACCTTCGAACCATGTTTTCAATGCGAAGCTGAAAGCATCTGCCCAACCTTCTTTACTGTCAGGAATAACGTAGTCAGGAAGTTTTTTACCAGTTTGTTTTTTGATTTGAGGAAGAGCTTGGATATTTTCACTTTCGACAGACCAGCCGGCACCAGTACCGCACATAGAGATATACATTATTTCAGCGAAGTCTTGGAAAGATTTTGGAGAGATGAATGAACAGTTATAAGCGCAGACGTTTGTTCTGTTGGCTGCTTTACCCGCGAATTGCAATAAACGCATTGAAGGCATAGCTTCTTGTCTAAGTATTGCTTCGCGAACTTCTTTGTACTCAGTTTCGGTTATTTTGGAACCCATATTTTCACGCATGAAGTCGATATAACGATCGACTGTCTCGATCCAAGTCTCTCGACGTCCTTCTTCAGGGATCCATCGAGCATAAGATCGGTAGTAAACGAATTCAGCTAATGGGTTTCTAAAATATTTTTTACTTTCAGTGACAAGTTCTTTGACTTTTTCTGGAACAAAACCTATTTTCTGGCGCAAAGTGGTGCGTTCTGTTCGATAAAGAATGAAATGCTTGGCTGTTTTAGCGAAATTTGAGGCAATTAATTTATTTTCAATAAGATCTTGGATGGTTTCTACTTGGGGAACGAAGTTTTTACCTCCTTGTTCCTTTTTTAGAGCCAAAAGAGCGTCTACTACGTCATCCATAACCATCTCCGCATCAGCTTCACTGCCTTCGTCAGACATGCTCATAGCTTTCATGATCGCATGGGTAATGCGAGTCTCATCAAAAGGCACAATCATGCCATCACGTTTCTGGATTTGATCCAATTGTTTGTATTTCTTGGTATTTTTTTTGGTAATTGCGCCTTTTTTTTCTTTATCCATGTTATTGAAAATATTATTAATAAATTTTAAGAAAACTAAAAAAATTTTTATAACTGTCTCATATTTTTTTTGCGACAGTTGGTTAATTATACTTTAGAAAAGTAGCCTTGTGAAATTTTTAGATAAAATAAAATTCGTCAACTCTTTTGTCAAAGCCATCTTCATTTTACGAAGCTCTGTAATGCCTTATCGGGACAATTTTTACACAAATTTAGATTGGGAGTATAATGAAAAAATGAATAATGACATATACAAAAAATCACTGGAATTACACAAAGAATTTCGTGGAAAATTAGAGACAATTAGCAAGGTAAAACTCGATTCTCGAGAGGCTCTTTCTTTGGCTTATAGCCCCGGGGTAGCTGAAGTCTCTAGAGAAATCGCTCGTGACCCATCTTTAGCTCGCGAATACACATTAAAAAGAAATACTGTCGCTATTGTTTCCGACGGTTCCGCTATTTTAGGGCTTGGAAACCTTGGTGCTTTGGCAGCGATACCTGTCATGGAAGGAAAAGCAGCAATATTTAAAGAATTCGCGGGTGTGGATGCTTTTCCAATCTGCCTAGACACTCAAGATACTGAAGAAATCATCAAAGCTGTGAAGCAAATAGCGCCAGTTTTCGGGGGAATTAATTTAGAAGATATTTCTGCTCCTAGATGTTTTGAAATAGAATCTCGTTTACGCAAAGAATTAAATATTCCAGTCATGCATGATGATCAATGGGGTGCCGCGACTGTGACTCTTTCAGCAGTGATTAATTCTTTGAAACTTCTAAACTTATCAAAAGAAGAAGTAAAAGTGGTGATCAGTGGTATTGGTGCCGCCGGCGTCGCGACTGCGAGACTTCTTTTAGTGTACGGAGTAAAAAATATTATTTTTTGTGACAGTAAAGGAATCATTCATAAAGATAGAGCTGATTTAACTCCAGAAAAAATAGAATTGTTAAATGGCAGTGTCGCAGATGCAAAAGAGGGAAGTCTTGCCGATGCTGTGAAAGGCGCAAATATTTTTATTGGTTTATCAAAACCCGGAGTGCTGACGCAAGAGATGGTGAAGACAATGGCAGAGAAGCCGGTCATTTTCGGACTCGCAAACCCAACTCCAGAAATAATGCCGGATGTTGCGAAATCTGCCGGTGCATTTATTATAGCCACTGGTCGTAGTGATTTTCCAAATCAGATAAATAATTCTCTTGTTTTTCCCGGAGCCTTCAAAGGAATGCTTGAAGCAAATATTCCACAATTTAAAATAGAAATGTTCAGTGCAATAGCACAAGCACTTGCAGACTATGTTACCGACTTATCACCAGAAAATATTGTCCCAACAATGTTTGATAAAGGAGTGGTGACTTTGGTATCAAATAAAATTCAGGAGTTTAAATAAAAATTATGTTTAATTACAGGGAAATATCTACAACAGAACCAGAAGCTAAAGAATGCGCTCAAATGATTCAAGAATATTCTTGGGGTTTGGATTATCCAGTTGATGCATGGAGTGAACTTAAAAAAGCTGATTATATTATTGGTTGTTTTGAAAAAGATAAGCTGGTGGGTTTTGGAAGTATTACTAGAGTTGCAAGTCCAGATAACATTGATAATGGTTTACCATGGCTTGCAGATGCTGTTGTTTTACCAGAATATCGAAAACAGGGTATTTATAAAACCTTATATGAAAAACGCATTGAATTTCTTAAAAATCAAAAAGAAAAGATCGTTCTAACTTGTACAGATAACGCCATAATTGAGGAATTCCTTTTAAGAAATGGATGGATATTGCGTAGAATAACAAAAGACGAATCTGGTGGTGAGTGTAAGGTATTTCAACTTTATTTATGAAATTTGAAGTAATATAAAAATGGAAAACATAAAAAAGAAAGCATTGATAATAGTGGATGTGCAACCGGCATTTGTTAAAGAAAATAGTAGTTTTGTAATTCCTGCTATTGTGGAACTTATAAAAAATGTTCCTTATGATCTTTATATTGAATCTCTTTTTCATGCAGAGAAAAATTCTCTTTGGAATAAACAGACAGATTGGGTTTGTCCTAAAGACGAAAATTTTTACACTGTGCCTGAAATCACTGAGCTTTTAAAAGACAAGAATTACGTAAAGGTAGAAAAAGAAACCAAGTCGGTTTTTAAAGGCAACCCAAATATACTTTCAATTTTAAAAGAAAAGGGAATTGAAGAAATTCATATTGTCGGGTGTGATACAGATGATTGTGTTTTAGCTACGGCTTATGAATCTTTTGATCTTGGATTTTTCACTTACGTTATAGAGGAATGCACAGCTTCATCCAGCAAACATAAAGAAGTGAGAGATTGTGCTTTGCGGATATTGAAACGAGTGGGAATTTTAAAAAAGGTGGATCAAATAAAATAAAAATTTATGCCTAAAATAAAATTAGGGAAATACGAACATTATAAAGGCAAACAATATGAAGTCATTGGTGTGGCTAAACACAGTGAAACTCTAGAAGAGTTGGTTGTTTACCGCGCTTTGTATGGTGAAAATGATTTATGGGTTAGACCATTGAAAATGTTTTTAGAAAATGTAGAAGTTGAAGGAAAACAAATTCCAAGGTTTAGATTTATAGAAAAATAAAAAAACCAACCACTATATAGTGATTGGTTTTTTGATTTTTTAACTAATGCACAATAAAATCTTCGCAAATCAACATTGAAACTTGTCGCAATGATCGAATTTGTCCTTTGCCGGTTGATTCGATGTCGTACGTTTTTCCTTCTAATAATTTATCTTCACCGTAATTATCAAGATAAAATGTATTAGCAAACATTCCCGTGTTAAGACCTTCTTGGTAATCTTCAATATATTGAACAATTGGTAATTTCCTGTCTGTTCTTAAAACAATGATAGTTCTTTTAAGAAGAAGCTCCTGAAGTTGAAGGGTTTTGTCAGGTTCAATGATAACTGTTTTAGACGACTTGTCTATTGTTCTCTTTATAAGAAACATTGCAATGATAAAAAAAATTATGAAAATAAATAGCACGCGCCAGTCAAGAGTATATGCTGGGTCTAATAAAATAGTTAGATTTTTCATTTTTCAAGGTATTTAGAGAGTTAGACAATAACAAAATTTCTAACCAAACAATATCATAAATGCGTTGACAGGTCAAAGATTTGATAGTAGTATAGGGATAGATAATAAACGGAGTTCTAAAAATTAAAAACTTAAATAAAATGAAGACTTTTAAAAATGAGTATACTGAATACGAGCAAACATTAGTTGAACGAATTATTTTAAACAGCTCCTTTTATTTTGCAATAATTTCAGCTGTTTTTTCCTTTACAGTGTTATTATTAGCAATTTTTGGAATAATTGATTTGCGTATTTAAGAACCTGAGTAAATTCAGGTTTTTTTATTTTTGTGAATGTTGTAATGGGCAAGGAAATAAAAAAGCTCTTAAATTATTTTTTAAGAGCTTTTAAAACATCATCAGAAAAGAGAAGTAGCTGGTCAGGACAAATTTCCCTATAACACTCAAGATTATTAAACTTATTTACTCTTTGAGTAAAATAAATTCCTATCTCATCGCATAATATTTCAACTATATTTTCTCTGGAACGAAAATCTGTTGGAGGATAATATACCTGCGCCTGTTTCTCCAGTTCAACGTGCCAATTTTCGATAAATTCTTTACCCGTTTCCTTATCAATCAGGAAAGATTCTTTTGTACGGTGTTCTTTCAAGCAGTATAAGTCGTTGTGATGATCAACAAGAACATGTCCTACTTCATGCCCAATTGTTTGAAGCTTTTGCCAACCTTCCAATCTCTCTACAATGGTTATTGTATTGTCGTAACCTAAAGTTCCCCAATAAAATTGGTTTCTTATAATTTTTAATCTAATTGTTTTTTTAACAAATAACGAAGTTTGTTTGATTAGACCCAACTCATATGGAAGTTCGGTTTCAAATTGTAGGGTATTAGACATTATATCCAGTGCCCAATCCTTAATTTCAGGAAATTTTTTAAGTATCAGCATGGTTTTAAGTTTTTAATGAGCTATTGCTCGATTATTTTTCAGGAATTTATTTAACCAAACAATATCACAAGTATGTTGACTTGTAAATGGTTTGTTGATAGTCTGAAACTAGAAATAAACATAGTTCTAACTAAATAAATATAGACAAATGAAAACAAAATTCGATGTTAAAATCATAACTCCAACAACTTCAATAGATGAAATTGTTGAACTTTCCTATTTATCAGGTCCGTCTAATAAGAAAAATTATAAAAAATTAATGCTCGGATTTATTGCTAACAGTCTTAGTGTTTCTCCGGATTTAGACAAAGGTATTGTCTATGGGTTGTATAAGGATGGAAAATTGTTTGCATCTGCGCGAATAAAGCAAGATGAATACACTTCTTCAGTGGTATCAATCGAATACCTTGCGGTAAAACCGGAATATAAAGGGAAAGGTCTGGGAACAATTTTTATGAAAGGATTGTTCTGTGAAATTAAAAAACGATGGAAGAAGAAAGTCGTTATGCTTGCCACAGGGGAATCAAAAGTTTTTTATGAAAAAATAGGGATGAAATTATTTTCCGAATTAAAA
The DNA here is from genome assembly GCA_023267435.1 of Candidatus Nomurabacteria bacterium. GTDB lineage: Bacteria > Patescibacteriota > Minisyncoccia > Phycocordibacterales > UBA9973 > UBA9973. The sequence goes on along the minus strand of JAHFNH010000001.1, from coordinate 96,514 downwards.
GGATTAGATTATCCCAGATACTATATGTATAAATTGCTTAGATAGTGCAAATCTCGTTTTGAGTTTAGGTAAAATAAAAAGACTGAATTTTTTCAGTCTTTTTTATTAATAATTTATCCACCAAATCTTCTATTGTGACCACCTCTATTAAGACGGACATATCGTGGACCACTATCGTGCATATCTTTCATAGCTTTAACTTTTTCTTTATCTAGTTCATAAACAATACCTGAATCCAAAGAAAAATCTGAAACATTTAGTGAAGCTTTTTGAGCTCCAGATTGAAGCCACTCTTTTTGGCTAAGACATGCGGTTGGTAAAAATTTACTTATTTTATCATCCATCTCTTTTTCTAATTTACCTTCTTCGGTTGTTAAATTAAAAGAACGTGGAAATGTGAGTTGGGAAAATAAATTATTAATCAGTTTGCCAATTTTTTCAATTTGAACCTTTTCCTTTTCAGGGAACCCTAGCTCTTTTAGGTTCGCGGATTTATCTTTGGCGTAAATTGTTTTAGCCAAAGCAAAAGGATTTTTACCTCTTTTTTCTGTATCGATTCCCAGTCGTTTACAGGATTTTTCGATTTCTTTGTATGTGAACATTTTATTAAGTTTTTAGTTAGACAACAATTGAATTTCTAACCAAACAATATCACAAATATGCTAAAATGACCAAGTTGAGTAATCATTTATATGAAGAAATTTTTTAAACTTTTTAATCCAAATATTGAAGAAGGAGTGCGACTTATATCTATCGCCACATCTATCCGCTGGTTCGGTTGGGGGTTTGCTGAGGCATTTTTGCCTATTTTCCTTTTCTCTTTCGCTCACACTTATGCTGAGACAGGTTTATTGCGTTCTATTTATGGAGTTGTATTTTTGCTTTCACTTCCAATGGTGTCTTGGCTCGCTGACAATATCGCCAGTAAGAAACTTTTGATTGTTTCATTATTGTTGTATCCATTTATCAGTATCAGTTATTTTTCCGCTGGAGTATTTGGGGTTATTGCTTTCATTGTTTGTGCGCGTATTATCAACGGCGTTGCTTATGCTCTCGATGGTGTCGGACGAGCTACTTATGTGCGCACTCACGCTAAGCCCGAAAATATTGCTACTTCATTCGGATATATGGATTCATTGGCAAATTTCTGGTGGCTCGTGGCTATTTTCATTAGTGCGATACTTGTACGATATATTCCTATTCATTATTTATTTTTAATGATTGCTCCGACTTCGCTCATTGCGATTTATTTCGTGCGCAAACTACCGGATGGACTGACTGCTTCATCTCTTACCAAAGAAGCTCGTCTCTCAGTTTTCGGTTCTTATGGAAGTTTTTTCAAAACAATTATTTCTTGGGGCAGGAACGTACGCTGGCTTGCAGTATTTTATTTGTTTATTGATATAACAGCCACAGTCGGAGAGTTTTTTATTCCTATTTATGCTTTTACTCAACACCAAAGTCTTTGGCAAATTGTTTTACTAACTGGTTTTGCAGCTTTTCCGGCTTTATTTAGTTCTCCTCTTGGTTTAATTGCCGATAAATATAAACACACAATATTTTGGACATGTGGATTTTTAACAGTTTTCTTATTTCTCCTTGCTTTTATTCCAATATTTCCAGCGCAGTTGGTTTTAGTATTTTTGATTGGTTCATGTCTTCAATTGTTAGGCCTATCAGTTGATAGGGAAATAACGCTTGCGGTTCCGAAAGAACACATTGGCACATTGAGCGGAGCATTTGAAGGTGTGTCGCAAGTAGCAGAAATCACCGGACCGATTGTTTTAGGTATCATGATAGACTTATCAAGCATGCGTATCACTCTTTCTGTATTAGCAGTAATCAGCATTATTTTCGCCGTAATTTATTTTAATTTTAATAAAAAAAATGAACAAAATAAAATCTGAAAATTATAATAATCCGTTAAAGTTTTTTCTAGCCACTAATTCCAAAGAAATAAAATGGATACTTTTGAACAGCTTGTTTTACGGCATAGGAACTTTTACCTCAATAGGCATTTCGTATTTTTTAGGAAAGATTATTGATGCTTTAAATGCCGGCAATGGCAACGTAAAAATACTTACAATACTTCTTGTTATTACATTGTTTACCAATGAATTTTCTTATCGCATTGGCCATGTGCTGGAAGTCACTGTCAGTTCTCGTATTAGGCGAAATGTTAAAAAATATCTTTTTGCTCATACTTCGAAGCTTTCCTTTGGTTATTTTGCCGATAGATTTGCTGGACAAATTTCTCACAAAATAAGCACCGCGGCAGATACTCTTGAATCGATGAAAAACAATGTCACGAATAATTTTATTGATAACATCGTGCTGGTAGTTATCAGTATGGTTACAATGACTCTCGTGTATCCACCTCTTGGTCTCGCGATTGTTGTGTGGGTGATTGTCTTTATTGTCGGAATTCGTCCATTTATTAAAAAAATAAATTTATATGCAGAAATGTTTGCGGAAGACAGTTCTAACACTACCGGAGCACTCGTAGATATTTATACTAATATTTCATCCGTGAAAGTGTATAGCAGGGATTTTGATCAACAGCGGATATACAATCAAATCGACAAAGAATATCACTCACAGTTGAGCATGGGTAAATGGTTTGTGTTAGTTTATCTGTATCAGGGAGTTTCGGCAGTTTTGCTTGGATGTGCTTTTATTATTCTAACCGCTCGAGGATATAATCATGGACTCATCAGTATAGGTGAGATGGTGCTCATATCGGGCGTCGGTTTAAAGATAATAAGTTATGTTTACAATGCAGGAAACAGCCTTTCAGAATTTACTAGAAATTATAGTGAATGTTCCCAAGTGCTTAAAGATCTTTTGGTTGAACCTTCCGTGAATGACGGCAAGAATCATATCGTAAACAAATGGGACACAGTTGATGTTATTTATCAGGATGTCAGTTTTACTTACAATGAAAACAAAAATATTCTGGATCATTTTTCTTTAATTATTCCACCAAAACAAAAGATTGGCATTGTCGGCTTGAGCGGAGTAGGGAAGACAACCTTGATAAATTTACTGCTTAGATTTTTTGATCCGCAAGAAGGAAAAATAATTATCAATAGCCTTGATATTTCGGAAATAACTCAAGAATCTCTTCGTTCACATATTTCTTTTATTTCTCAAGATACCTCTCTTTTCCATACGACCATCGCAGAAAATATTCAGTATGGATCACTGGAAGTTCCGAGAGAAAAAATAATAGAAGTGGCAAAAATGGCATACGCAGATGAATTTATTCAGACATTGCCGAAAGGTTATGACACCATTGTCGGGGAGCGCGGAGTGAAGCTTTCTGGTGGGCAAAGACAGAGAGTTGCTATTGCTCGGGCAATTCTAAAAAACAGTCCGTTATTCATTCTCGATGAAGCCACAAGCGCACTCGATAGCGACAGTGAGGCAAAAGTGCAAACAGCACTCAAAGTTCTGATGCAAAACAAAACTGTGATAGCAATAGCTCACCGCCTTTCCACTTTGCAATTCATGGATAGAATTATCTTTCTTGAAAATGGCAAGATTATTGAAGACGGCACGCATGAGGAATTATTAAAAAAGAATGGAAAGTATGCCAATTTGTGGCACATGCAAGCCGGAGGATTTTTACCAGAAGAAGTTTAATGTTAGTATGTTCTTATGTGGATTTTATTTGCGATTAGCGCGTCATTGTTTTGGGGAATAGGTTATGTTCTAAATGAAGAGATATATAAAAAAATATCTTTGTATTCTTATTTGGCAATTGCGTCTTTTGTTGTATTTTTAATATCGTTATTGATTGCTTATTTTAATAATTCAATTAAATCTGATTTTATTGAAATAATTTCATCTAAAAGAACTCTTCTTTATGTCCTAGGTGGAATTGTAACTCTTGTAATAGCGGAATTTAGTATTGGTTCTGCTATTGTTGCAAAAAATGCCGTGCTGTCTAGTCTTATTGAGCTTTCATATCCGGTATTTATTGCTCTTTTTAGTTATCTTTTATTTAGAAATAATATAACTATTTCGACTGTTGTGGGAGGAATTATTGTAATATTTGGTGTTTTTATAATTGGTTATTACAATCACTAGTTCAGCAGGGATGGTCCTTGTAATTTCTGTTATGTTATAATTTAACTATTATAAGCTTAATTAAAAATTAATTTATGAATATGCAAATAAATAAAAATAAAACAGCTTTGACTTTTGGTTTGCTTATCGGTTCTTTTCATTTAGTTTGGAGTATCTTAGTTGCTTTAGGAGTAGCTCAAGCATTGATGAATTTTATTCTTGATTTACACATGATTAGTATGCCGATGGTAATATTGCCTTTTAATTTATTTAAAGCTCTTGGACTCATTATTGTAACTTTTATTGTTGGTTATCTTTTTGGTTGGTTTATGGCTTTCTTCTGGAACAAGTGTTTCAAAGAAGATTCTAAATAAGTTTTATTCTATAAAAAACACTCGCAAGGACTATCCTTGCGAGTGTTTTTATTTTAAATCCATTTTTTAGAAATTAAGAATTCTTTTACTTTTTCAAAAATTTTCTCGTGACCGGATGCGTTGGGATGCAGACCGTCATCAAAATCAGAATTTTCTAATAATCCGATATCTAAGAAGGGAACATTATTTTTCTCACAAACTTCTTTCATTATGTCGCTGTATTTTTTAATATTGTCGTTTGTGTAATATATATCAATCCATGACACAGGGGTTGTTTTTGGTTCGTCGCAGTTTTTCAAATCCATGAAAATTATATTTTCTGTAATATTTTTTGCTCTTTTGATTATCTCTTCTATATTCTCTTTGAATTTTTCTGGTTGGACTAAATAATTTCCAGGAGTATGTTCATACGCTGCATCATTTCCGCCAGTTTGAAATATTATCGCATCAGCATTTCTAATTTTCGCTTCATTTTCAAAACGAGCGAGGATTGTTTCAGTTGTTCCGCCGGAAATGCTTTGATTATAAATTTTCACATAGTTCTCATTTCTTTTTCCGACGTGAAGCCATAGGCGATTGACCCATCCGCCTTTTTCAAAATCCCAGGCTCCCCAAGCGGTGCTGTCTCCAAATATACAAATTGATTCTATGCTTTTCATGTAGTTATTATGGCATATTTTGTGTTTATTCACACCCCATGTTTCCTTTTTGTTTTTTGTTTGTTTACAATAAAGACAACATTATTATAGCTAATAATTTATTGCATGAATATAAAGAAATTTTTATGTTCGTTAGTGTTAGTTAGAGCTGTAGTTTTCTTTCTTGTTTTAGGTTTTTTTATTTCTCTCACGCCTATAACTTTCGCGCAAGATGCTTCTGTTAAAACAGATGGTACTAAAAGTGCGCCATCAAGTAATGTTTCAGATACGAACACTACTGATGTTGCTCTACCTGATTTATCAGCGAAAGATATAAATGCAAAAGTGACAGCGACAGACAATATTTCTGCAATAAAAAAAGATGCACCAAGTGGAGGAACTATTTCCAGTGAAGACACACTAACACCTACTGTTGAAAAAAATAAAAGTCCCAATCCCACTGTCAGCCCAATGAATCAAACAAACGAGTATGCTAATGTTAAAAAAAGTATTGCCCAAACAGATCCTTCGACTGGGGCATTGGTTTACAGTTATACTATTGCCGTTCCACCTGGTCGCAATAATACGCAGCCGAATTTATCTCTTCAGTACAACAGTCAAAATTTAATTCAAGATAGTGTTTTCGGATATGGCTGGTCAATGAATATTCCTTACATTCAAAGAGTGAATAAAAAAGGCACCAACACTTTATTTACAGATAATTATTTTTCTTCCAGTTTGTCAGGGGACTTGGTAAATGTTTCTGGCGGTACTTATGCCTCTAAAATAGAAAAAGGAGATTTTTTGAAATATAGTTTTAGTAGCAATATGTGGACGGTTACAGATAAGACAGGAACGATTTATACTTTTGGAACGAATACAAATACAAGGCAGGATGATCCGAATAATTTTTCTCATGTTTACAAATGGATGCTGGAGAGCGTGCAAGACACGAATGGAAATTTCATATCTTACACTTATTACAAAAATTCCAGTCAAATATATCCTGCAACAATAACGTATTCCAATCACTCCGCAAGTAGTGGTATTTTTGAAATTGATTTTTTGAGAAGTTCTTCACGATCTGATGCGATGATGTCGGCGGCGGCTGGATTCCCAAGTACCACCAATTATTTAATCAATGAGATCGATGTGAAAGTTAATGGCACTTGGACTTCGAAATATGTTTTCAATTATATAGCTGGCACTAATACCAATCGCTCTTTGCTCTCAAGTATAATAGAGTCCGGTCAAGACACTAATGGTACTGTGACGACTTTGCCTGCAACTTCTTTTTCATATACACAAGGCACTTCTGGCTTTACTCCTTCAAATCAAAGTTCAACATATATCCCTATTGATACGCATAATGGAACCATCCCAGCCGATGTGAACGGCGATGGTTACACTGATTTAATTCAAGCATGGAATAATGTTGATTATTATTATAATTCTGCAAAGGGAATATATTTATATCATCCATCATCTGACAACTGGCAATTGGACACTTCTCGTTCGGTTCCTTCCGATATATGGATTGCTCGGCATGACAACAACGGTTGGGGAGATGCTAGTACGAAAGTTATAGATGTGAATGGTGACGGGTTGAACGATATGGTTCGTAACGACCCTTATTCATCTTGGGGAGCTCAAGCTTCATATCTTAATAATGGTTCAGGCTGGACTGCGAACCCAAGTTGGAATCCTCCTTTTAGTTATCCGCAGGCTGTTGCCGACTTAAACGGCGATGGTTTTTCTGATTATATTAAAGATGTTTCTGTCTGGCCATCACCTGTGACGACGAGTATTGCATGGGATACGGGCTCTAACTTCAGCACATATAATGCTTCTGTAGGTCAGACTTTTGCAAGTCCAGAATTTTTGAATGACCAAGTGTTTGCTGATGTGAATGGTGATGGTTTGGCTGACATAATCAAATCAACTTACGGAGTGCCACCCGCACAACCCTCTGGAATGTTTCAGTCAGTTTATTTAAATACAGGTACAGGTTGGGTTTTAGATTCCAGTTACACTCTTCCTTCAGATTTTATTATTTTAACTCGTACTCAAAATGGAAATGTTTTTAATCGGGAAATTTTTCAAGATATCAATGGCGATGGTTTGGTTGATATTCTTTACCCATATCAACTTGGTGGAGCTTGTGGCGCAAGTTGTACCAATCTTAAGGTGTATATCAACCAGGGACATAGCTGGGTTTGGGATATTAATTGGAATACGGGTGCTAACTTGGGAATAAATGACTATATTGATTTAAATCCCGGACTGCTATTTGATGCAAACGGTGATGGTCAGGCGGATATTCTAAATCAAGGTAATTATTTTGATGGTATTACTAATCATATAACTAATAATGTGTTTTTTAATAAAACAACCCTTCCGGTAGACTTGCTTGCCTCTATCACGCTTCCAACCGGCGGGCAAACAAATGTTACTTATAAAATGAGCAATCACTATAAAGATGGAAATGGGAACCTCTTGAATCCAAGTCTACCGCTTAATTTGCCAACAACATATCAAATCACCACTAATGATGGAAACGGAAATACTGGAACGACCACATATAGTTATCAAGGAGGATCGTATTTTTTCAACGGCAGTACCGACAGAAAATTTGCCGGTTTTAATAAAGTGATTGAAACAGATCCGGCTGGAAATACAACTGCGACGTATTATCATACTGGGATCGGCACAGATTCTTCTCATGGAGAATATAATGATGACGAATGGAAAATCGGACAACCATACAGGATAGAGAAAACTGACAGTTCTACCAACTTGTATTCGGTTGTTGTAAATAAATGGGATGATTATGATTTAGGCAATGGCAATAAATTTGTAAAACTTACTAGCACGACTGCGCTGACTTATGATGGCACTAGTAGTCACCGAGACACAGCTGAAGAATATTCTTACGACAACGTTTATGGAAATTTAATTCAAAAAACTAGTTGGGGAGAGGTGACGGCAAATACCGATGGTTCATTTACCGATATTGGTTCTGATAAATCAATTGAAAATATTTTGTATATTGCAAACACTGGCAACAATGTCACTGGCTTGCCGTATGATGATACAGTGTTTGACCAGAATGGGGCGAAAGTGAATGAAACTCGCAATTATTACGACAGACTGGCGCTGGGTTCTGTCGGCCTGGGCAATCAAACCAAAATAGAAAAATGGCTGACTGGCATAACTTTTGTAAACACGCAAAAATCTTATGACGGAGTTTATGGCAATGTCGTTTCGTTGACTGATGAGAATGGCCATGTGACTTCTTATTCTTATGATTCGTACCATTTATATCCCGCCACTGTCACTGATGCGCTCAACCACTCTGTGAATTATTTATATAATTATTCGCTCGGTAAGCCAAAACAAATAACTGATCAAAATGGTTTTGTTTACAAGACAGAATATGACGGACTCGACCGAGTGCTTGTGGAAAAAGTTCCTGACCTAATCACACCTTCAATTCTTGTCACAAAAACAGCATATGTTTACACAGACATTGCCGGTGCGGTTTCTATTCATAAAACAGATTATCTGAATGCCTCAAATTCTGTCGACACATATCAATACTTCGATGGATTGGGAAGAATTATTCAAAACAGAAAGGAAACTGAAACATCAAACAATTTTAACGTGAGCGATTATGTCTATAACAATCTCGGAATGATTCAAAAACAATCTTTGCCTTACACTGGAACTGGATTAGTAAAAACTTTTCCAAATACAAATGTTTCTCTCTACACAATATATATATATGATCCAATGGGTCGTGTGTTGAACTCAGTAAATTCTGTCGGAACGACAAGTTATGTTTACAATCTCTGGAAAATATCCGTGACTGATCCGCGCGGAAAAATAAAAGATACATACAGTGACGCGCGTGGAAATTTAATTCGAGTAGATGAACATAATTCAGGCTCGACTTACACAACGGCATATTCTTGGAATTTAAATGGCAAAGTAAAAAATATTACCGATGCATTGAGTAATGTTCGCAACTTTACTTATGATGGACTTGGACGCAGATTAACAGCCGAAGATTTACACACTCCTGGCGATACGACTTTCGGCATATGGACATATGCTTATGATAATGCGGGGAATATGACACAATCTGTTAGTCCGGAAGCTAAAACAACAAATTATACTTTTGATGTTCTTAACCGCATGCTGACAGAAAATTATACCGGTGCGACAGGCACAGAAATTTCTTATTTCTATGATTCTTGCACGAATGGTATCAGTAAAATTTGTGGAATTGTGATGCCGTCCGGTGCCAATATTTCATATACTTATGACTCAAATGGAAATATTACCAGCGAAACCAAGACGATAAATAGCAATATTTTTGTAACTTCTTATGTATACGACGAGCAGGGAAATGTAACTATAATGACTTACCCGGATAATGCTCAAGTGCGATATACATTTAACACTGCCGGACTTTTGAATCAAATCGAGCGTAAAGAAAATGCTGGCTCGTTCACGAATGTTATTTCTAATATTGATTATTCTCCAATGAATCAGGTCGCAGTGATTAATTATGCAAATGGTACCACTACCACAAATACTTATAATGCATCACAAATGTATCGTTTGAGTAATAAGTTTACAACAAATGGAAATGGAATAAGTTTACAGAATATTGTTTACACGTATGATATGGATAATAATATTATTCAAATTATCGATACTTCAAATACTAGTGCCACGAAAAATGTCGTGTATGCTTATGATGACTTGAATCGTTTAGTTGTAGCTTTTGCCACGGGTGTGCCGGCAGGTCAGACACCTTACACTCAGAATTTCACTTATAATGCAGTTGGAAATATTTTAAATAAATCTGATGTTGGAAATTACCTTTATCAGGGTAACACCGGCACAAATTATGCGAACCCTCATGCTGCTACCTCGATAAATAGCGTGACGAATACCTATGATAAAAATGGAAATTTATTAACTGACGGAACTATCATAAATACTTGGAATTATAAAAATGAGTTAGTTCAAGTGACAAAGAATGTGAACTTGTCGAATTCCAGATCTCCTATTGCTCAGCCAGTGCAAAATTCAATCACACTAGTTTATCAATACGACAATGCCGGCAATCGCGTGAGAATGCAAAAGGGAAGTGTAAATACTTATTATCCAAATAATTTCTACAATACGGACGGAACTAAAAAAACTAAAAGTATTTATATTGGTGATCAGCTTGTCGCAACTGTTGAAACAGTCGGTGGTGTGGTGACTCCGTATTATGTGCATACGGATCATTTAGGTTCGACGAATGTCGTTTCAAACACCACTGGCACAAGCGTTCAGCTTTTGGATTATTTCCCATTCGGCAGTCAAAGAATTTCTTCAGGAACATATAATACTCAGAGGCAATATATCGGGCAGGTTTATGATACCGATACGGGATTGGATTATCTAAATGCCAGATATTATAAAGCTGGTGTTGGGCAATTCATCAGTCAAGATTCGATGTTTTGGCAATTGCCACAGGAACTTCTTCTTGATCCTCAACAGCAAAACAGTTATAGTTATGCTAGAGACAATCCGGTGAATATGAAAGATCCAAGTGGAAAAATAGCAGTTCTTTCAGCAATAAAATCTTTTTTGAATTCGATTAACTCTTTCCTTAGTAAGGGTTCGACTCAAACTGTTTTATCTGGGCAAAAAACTTCAACTTCTGATTCTGGCACTACATTAGTGAATTATAAAGGAAACAATTTTCTTAATTCAACAAATAAAGTACCTGTGGATTTTACTAAAGATCTCAATAGATTGAATCAATATGCTGGTAAAAATGATGTAAAATTACAAATAGAAAGTTCTGGAGTTAGAATTAAAGGAGATCCAATACCAGGAGATGTTTACCATAAACAAGGTGAAGTTACTGAAAATTCAGCTCATTATGTTGGTACTGCTGTTGATGTAAATATTCAATATAAAAATAATAACAAAGATATTATGTGTGGTAGCTCGTGTTTAAATTCAGGTTTTAATTCTTTACCAAACCCAGTTCAAGGTTTTGTTGGAGATGTTAGAAATGACTCCGGACTTCGATGGGGTGGTGATTTTAATAGAGTAGATGGTGTTCATATAGACAATGGCCTTTATCAACATAATCCTAATGAATATTTACGAAGATTTAATATTTTACAAAATTAATAATATGAAACTTGAATCAAAAAAAATAATAAAAATAATTATACCAATTTTATTAATAATCTTATTCGGTTATTTATTAAATACAAATATAAAAAACAATATTATAAATAATCAAACTCAAAATCAAAGTTCTTTAGATGATACATTGCAGATAAACGGTATTGTTGGAGTGTTTTTGGGACCCAATGAAACAGAGGTTAATAAAATGAACAAGGAAAATGGAAAAGGGCTCGAAGAATATGTCGCTGATTCCCAGTATTATCAGAAATTGGCATGGAATTTTTTAAATAAACAAAATATTAAAACTATTTTTACTATTAAAAGATATATAGAATTTACAAAAGATAGTGGAGAAAAAATTATAATAGATAGAGAAAAAATTAATTTGAATGATTGGGGAGTGATTTTATTTGATGGAAAAAAAGATCCACTAAAAGTGGATATGACAGTCATAGAATCTGAATATGAAAAATATTTCAAATAAAGACCTTGGAAAGATAATTTCTTCGATTTTCGTATTAATTCTTTTTATTATTACTTTTGTTTTTATCTTACAAGATAAACATCTTAGGGTAAAAGAAGATGGTTACACAAACAAACCTTCGGAATGTTTAAGATTATTAGAACAAGTGAATTCATCATTATTTCCTGAAAGCGAGTGGGAAGCAGTTGAGATAAATGAAGTAAATGGAATACCTATTTCTGTTAATAATTTAGATGCAAAAAAGCTTCAGGAAGTAATCGAGGATCACAATTATATACAAGCAAACTATGGACCATTTATAATGGAAAAGAGAATAAAGAAAGGTGGTAAATTTATACAAGAAATAAATTCAGAACTAATAAAATGTGCACAAGATAGGATTATTATGTCTATTTGGCAACCAGACCCTAAAATTATAATAGATGGGAGAGAAGCTGTTTGGTTAGATAATTTATTTGATGAGAAAGATCTTATTGGAAGTATATATGTATCTTATGTGGATATAGGTAAAAATATATTTTCTAATATCTATGTTGTAAAGGAAATTGACGGAAAAAACATTTTATTTTACGAAATAAACGATAAAGGTTTTTTTAATCAAATTAACAAAGACACAGAAATTCCTGTTACTTCTAATTTTTATGGATATAAAATTTCAACAACAGATAAAGATTCTTTTATGGTAAATCTGGTAAGTAACGATGAAAAGGATATATCAGATGATGTTACCGTTCAATGGAATTACGATAAAAATATTTTTGAAGTTTTAAAATTTTAAAAATCTTCTGCTGATTTAAAATACAGTTGGAATTAGTTTTTTGAATACTAAGCTTTTTTAGTTAAATATTTTCTAAATGCAAGAATAGTCATTGCACTATCAAAAATACAGAAATAAATTGCAAACAAATAGTCCTTTATATTTCCACTATGTGTAGAAAGTAATGTAATAATACTTGCGATTGCAAAGAGTAGCCAAAATGGAATATTTTCACTCTCTGGTTTTTTGATCACACGAACAACTGTCGGCAGAGAACCTAAAAGATGTGTAATTAACCCTATTGAGAGATTAATTAAAGGAATATCAGTAAAAATCCAAAAAAGGAAACTGATTATTAAAAGAACTGTTGAAACAGTTTCGTTTTTACTCCAAAGGCGTTCACCTTTAAATAAAATTGATCCAAAAAATATTAACAATGAACCAAGAAATGTAACCCATGCGAGTACAAGGGTAGAATATTGATTATCTAATTTAATAACACTGGCAAGATTATTTAAAGCCAAACAAAGAAAAACAACACGCGTAAATAGATTTGGACGATACCCTTTTTTTAAAATTGCCCAAAAACCTATTAAGTATGACGCTGAAGCAAAAATTAATATAGCTAAATTTGTAAAAGTCATGTGCTTAATTATATCAAAATTTGATGAATAAGAATTTTTAAAATTCTCGATATCTTGCATTACCTGGATGACCAAAGAGGTGAATTAGTAACTCTTTGTCTGAGCCAAAGTGTCCCTCAGTCAGATGAACATCAGAATTTTTTAATTCACTAACAATCTTTTCCAAAACAATTATGGCTTCTTTTGCTGGAGCGAGATTATTTGAAAGATGAGCGAAAGGACAAAGAAAAACATTATTATGGTTTGTGTCTTTACAAAATTTAAGTATTTCTTGTGTAAGTTTTGATGATTTTTCTATCGTATCACCTTTTTCAATTGTGACAAAAGCGAGAATGCAATCATGAGATGATTGTTTTTCATCTAAAATATCTCCATGAACAATATTCTCTGGTCTTGTAGAAAGACCAGTTATTACCGAACCAAAATCTTTACAATGAAATAAAAGAGATCTCATATATTAATTTAACTTATGTAAAAAAGAGTATATCACAAAAGACTTATTTTTTACATAGACACAGATTGATGATATAATTTCAGCATTAATTAATAACACATAAATTTTATGTCAGGACTTGAACTAGTAGATATTTTGCAGAGAAAATCAAAAAAAGAAATGAAAACTGTCTTCACTGAAAGCGGTTGGAAGGAACCTGCTTCGCAAAGTTTGACGTTGATTTATGATTTCGAGAATCTTTCTAAAGATGGCAAAGTTACAGTAGTTACTGATAGCAATGAAAATGTTTGGCTCAAGGCTGGTGATGCACCAGCGCCAATAGGAATTGATATTAAAAAAAGAATTGTGTTTATCTACAATAAAAAAGATGGCATTTGGGGAGAAGAAAAGACAGTGAAATAACTTAATTTATTTTACGAATAGTTTTTCTTCGAGCTCTTTAATTTTATTTTTCAATTCAACCATCTTCAGCTCTCGATGCACGGCGAGTGATTGAAATCTCTCCAATTCAATGATTTCTTGTTGTAATTTTTCTTTTGTTTTTCTTAAATCTTCTTCTTCCTTTTTGCGCAAAGAAATATCTTGCGCTGTTCCGCGTAATCCGATAATTTTTCCCTTATCGTCATACACAGTTTCACTGCGGGCTGTAATCCATCGAGTTGGACTTTTAGGGTTAACAAATTCTAAATCGACTTCGTATGGCTGGCCAGTTTTAGTTTGGTGTTTTACGGCAGCATCTAATCGTGCTTGGCTCTCGAGAGTGTAAACTTTTAAATGCTCTGCGTAATTTGGCGGAGATTTTTTTGGATCAAAACCGACAAGTTCGTAATACTCCTCAGACCAAATGATGGTATCGGTTGCTATGTTCCACTCCCAGCTGCCCACACGCCCTATTCGTTGAGCTTCTTTGTAATGCTTTTCGCTTTTAAGAAGATTGTCTTCCATTTTTTTGCGTTCAGAAATATCCCTAAAAATACCCAAAAGGTATTTCTTCCCATATAGTGTTATTGGGGATGCACTAATATCGCAATAAATAAGACCACCATCCTTCTTTTTAACTTGAATATTTTCTGCCATCTTAATTTCTTCTCGTACTTGTTTTTCAAATTTATCCATGACATATGGTAAGTTTTCCTTCGGGTGAATATTTGCAATATTCATTTTTTGAATTTCTTCAAGAGAATAGCCGACCATTTTGCAAAGTGCAGGGTTAGCGAGGTAAAGGCTTTTCGTCTTCACATCTGCTATGAGAATTCCATCCAATGTATTATCAAAAATAGCCTTGAATTTCTCTTCCGCATATTCTTTTAATTTTTCTTCCATTTTTTTACGTTCGGTTATATCTCTGACAACGGCATGAAGATAGGAATTCCCATTTTGTTGAACTTTTGACAGTAAAACTTCCGCTGGAAATTCTTCGCCGTTCAATCTTTTGTGTGTCCATTCAAATAAATTTGTTCCTTTTTCCATCGCGTGGTTTATCATAGCCTTTGCTTTTTCATCTGAACGGCTTCCGTCCAACTGAAATTCTGGAGACAAAATCCAAGGTTCGTGGTTTAGAAAATCACCTTCATTTTTTGCTTGAAACATTTTAATAGTTGCAGGATTGCCAGAAGTGAATTTCCAAGACGGCGGTTCAAGCGTCATGATAGCATCACGGGAAGATAGGAAAAGCGCTTTATATCTGTCAGCACTTGCTTTCAGTAATTCAGTTTCTAGTGCTTTGCGTTCAGAAATTGTTCGTAAAGAAATAATTCCGAAAGCCAAGTCATTCGCTAATTCGTCCAAAATTTTTATTTCATCTTCAGAAAAATGATTTTTCTTATCGCCAAAGATAGTAAGGCTGCCAAAGGTTTGATCGCCGTTTTTTAATGGAAAAGAAATGACGGAGTTATATCCGTGTTCCAAAGCAATATTTTTCCAATGGCCCGGAAAGGATTCTAAAGAAATATCTTGAGAGATGAACATTTTTCCTGTGCGTATTGCTATACCAGCCGGAATATGTCCGTTTTCATCATCTTCCCATGTTGGATGTATAGACTCAATAAAGCCGGATTCGAAACCGATAACAGCGACCGGTTTGATTGATTTTTTCTTGTCATTTTCTTTAAAACCTATCCACAACATCCGATATTCTGCAATTTCGTTGATAATACGACAAGCTTCCGTTAATAATGAAGATTCATCTTTAGCATGAATTAATAGTTGATTTATGTTACTCAATATTCGTAACATGCGATTCTTTTGAACGATCTCTATTTCTATTAATTTGCGACTAGTGATATCACGGGCCACGGCATATATCGTTCCATTTTGTTTTGCGGGCGCCGATGTCCATTCAAACCATTTGTAAGATCCATCTTTGGCACGATAACGATTTATAAAATTTAGGACGTTTGATTTAACAGCTTGTTTAGCGATAATATCAAGTGTTGGTTGCACATCATCTGGGTGGATGAAATTTATGAATGGCTTCGCCAACAATTCTTTTTCCGTATAGCCTAAAACTCGCTCCCATTCTTTGTTTACTTTTTTGAAGTATCCGTCTGCCGAGCTGATAGACAGCATATCTGGAATAAAATTAAAAAAATATTCAAGTTCTTCTTCCAGTTTTATTATTTCTTCTTTCTTGTCTTCGACTTCATTCGACTCTTTCGTTATTTTTTTTGCTTTCGCCATATAGTTTATACCGATCGTTATTTTATAAATTAATACAACTCAGATCGGTTGCTTGATTTAATTATACCCCCAACTCAAATAAAAAACACTCGTTAAGAGTGTTTTTTAAGTTTTGCGGAGGTGGTGAGATTCGAACTCACGGTACCTTGCGGTACTCCTGTTTTCAAGACAGGTGCACTAAACCACTATGCGACACCTCCTAAATAATTTTTCAACTTTCCTTTTAACACTTCTCTTCCATGACTTGTTTTGAAATACGCTTCCGCATCTCTAGCATCATACTCATTAATATAAGCTTCATAGAAAATTAAGTCAAATAAACCATTTTTTGAAGTAAATTCTGATCCACCCGATTTATGTTCTTTAATCCTACGTTGCAGATCGTTTGTAAAACCATAATATAATTTTTTATTTTTACGAAACCTTAATACATAAAAATAATACATATAAGTTTGATTTAATTAACACTTCCGCCTCATCGGCGGATGCGCCGTAGAGGCGCAATGCGACACCTCCATTAACAAATCCACCAGTATTAAGCGGTGGATTTGTTTTTATTATTTAGTTGATGACATTAATCTTAGGAAAGTTGCCTTTACTTCAGACCACTTCTTTTTTGCGATATAGAAGATATAGATCATATCTAAAATACCCAATGTGTTAAACAAAAGAAGCGCTACGAACCACTTTTTGTGACCAGCTTTTACAGCGGTCCATACGGAATAACACTTCCAAACAAGACTCCAAACCATTAATACTGCTACTATTAAGTTTTTTATTATAAAAAAATGCATGTCTGAATCATATCAAAAAACTCTTTTTTATGCTAGTCTGTCTCTATATGAGATTTCTAGGCATTGATTATGGGACAAAAAGAATCGGAGTGGCTGTTTCCGACGAAAATATGAGTTTAGCGTTTCCGAAAGAGATAGTGCCCAATGACGCAAATACATTTAAAAAAATAGGGGAGATTATTAAGTCTGAAAAAATTTCAGAAATTGTCGTCGGCGAGTCGGTGGATTTTTCAGGAAAATTAAATGCACTCTCAGCCCGCATTGATGTCTTTATTTTAGAATTAGGCGAGAAGTTTAATTTGCCTATTCATAAGCAAAAAGAATTTTTAACTTCTGTCGAGGCGCGCAAGTCAGGAGATACTAAAAAAGACTTGAGTCCCTCGCAGGCGCACGGCCGAGTGAAACAGATAAAGTCGGGCAGGATAGATGCTTCGGCAGCAGCTTTGATATTGCAGAGATATTTAGATAAAATAAATAAACAAGCAGAAAAGTAAGATAATAAATTATTATAAATAATAAAAAATAAAATGATTTCTTTTGAAGATTTTAAAAAAGTTGAAATGGCTGTGGGTAAGATTTTGTCCGCCGAAAAAATCCCTGATACTGATAAGTTGTTGAAACTTTCAGTAGATTTAGGTGAAGAACATCCAAGACAAATTGTTTCTGGTATATCTCTTTATTTTCCAGATTGTTCTGTACTTGTTGGAAAGAAATGTATGTTTGTTGCGAACCTAGAACCACGAATGATTCGCGGATTTGAAAGTAATGGGATGATCGTAGCTGTCTCGACTGAAGACGGAAAATTTTCTTTACTGGAACCAAATGATGAAATTCCTGCTGGTACACGAGCAAAATAATGCGCCTCTACGGCGCATCCGCTGATGAGGCGGAATTTGTTCATATCACTTGTTTGTTGCTATAATGTCTTTATGTTTAAGAACTTATGCAAAGGATCTTCTTTAATGCCGAGTTTCAGCAAGGCATCTTCTTTCGGTTTGGAAATTTCAGATGAATCATTGAAATTTGCGGAGCTTGTCCATGTAAAAGATAGTATCAAAACTGGACGATATGGATCGCGCCGGATCGCGCCGGGCATCATCGAGGCGGGAGAAATAATGGAGCCGGAACTTTTTGAAGAAATATTGTCTGTCTTAAAAAAAGAAGAAGGAATAAAGTCTGTGCATGTTTCTCTGCCGGAAGAAAAAATATTTATTTTTAAAATTAGGTTGGAAAAAGCTGGGTTGAAAAACATCAGAAAGGGAATAGAACTTTCCTTAGAATACAATATTCCGATGTCAGATCAAGCAGTTGTTTTTGATTATAAAATATTAAATGAAGACAACCAGAGTTGGGAAGTGCAGGTCATTGTCATAGCTAAAAATATAATTGAGAGTTATCTTTCTGCTTTTGAAAACTCTAATATTTCGATTTCGTCTTTTGAGACCAAGGCGCAGGCGACAGCTCAGAGCGTCATTAAAAAGGTAGATTTCGAAACTCATATGATCGTCAATCTAGGCGCCACACATACGGGAATTTCTATTGTTTCTAATGGCATTGTAATACTTGATTCCACATTGAATGCCAGTGGAGAAATGTTTTCTGACAATATCCACGTTTTGCGCGAGGAAATATCAAAACACTTTTTGTATTGGCATACGCATAAAGATGAAGATGGAAAAGTTCGCCCGTCAGTTGAAAAAATATTTTTATGCGGTGGAGGCATGGACCTAACAGCACTCGCTGATTATTTGTCTGGCAGCTTAAAACACAAAGTCGAAGTCGCAAATGTTTGGGTTAATATTTTAGACATAGAAAAAAATATTCCAGAGATGAATTTCGAACAATCACTATTGTTTACTGCTCCATTAGGGCTTGCGTTGGAGGGGGTTAAATAAAAAATTATTTTTGGAACGTAATCGCCTCTCCCTCTGGTCGAGACGCTACATTTTTATATGCGCTTTGCTTATTAAAAATGTGCGCCTTCGGTTCGATTCCCAAGGTTATCGAAATTAAAAAACCAAGCAATAATGCTTGGATTTTTAATTTTGTGCCCTCGGTAGGAATCGAACCTACATCAAGGCCTTAGAAGAGCCTTGTTCTATCCATTGAACTACGAGGGCATGGCATCATACTAGCAAATTAAAATCTATTTTCAAAATTATTTTTCAGCAAGGTTCGCGAGAGCTTTTTTAACATAATCGATAAGTTCTTCAGGTTCAACTCCTTTTTGGATGCATCCTGACACACCCAGCTCTTTTATTACTTTCTCTTCTTCAATTGATAAGTCCTCGTTGCTAAGGAAAATAATCGGAATGTTAGAAGTTTCTTTTTCGTCTTTCATCATACTGGAAGCTTTGATGCCATCCATCACTGGCATGTTGATATCCATCAAGACAAGGTCGGGCTGAAAACGTCGCGCCATTTCGCGTCCTTCATTGCCATCTTCTCCATATATCACTTCATAGCCCGCAGCAGCGAGTTTAGAGCCGAAAAATCTGCGTATGATCTCATCATCGTCAACGAGAAGAATGTGAACCTTTTTTTCCATATTTTTTATTATAACAATAAAACACGCACAAATACTAGTGGATAAGATATTTTGTGGTCAGGAATAATTTTTCTAAGGTTGTTTTGTGATCACAAATATTTCCTCGCCGTCGCTCGGAAATTTCGCGACCCCACCTCGTCTATTTTTTCTGCTGAAAAAACATGACTCCGGCTCGCACAAAACAAACAAAAGCACCGTAGGGTGCTTTTGTTAAATACTCGTTTTGTGCGCGGTGTAGGACTCGAACCTACGACCTTCCCGGTGTAAACGGGTTGCTCTACCAACTGAGCTAACCGCGCATTATTTTTTTTAACTATATATTTACAATATGCTTTTAGTTGGCTACTTTTGATACCTACCAAAACAGCTAACCGCGTATGAAATACAATTTCAAGTATACGCTAAAATCTTTATTTTTCAAGTTTTTGATTTTTCTAAATAAAGATGTATTATTGGTCTATATGAACGAAGACCTACCCATAAGTTTCGAAAATGTGAAAGTAAAGCTTGAAAAGGAATTCGAGCTTGTTTCTACTGCTTTAAAAAATCTTGAAAATGAATATAAATTTACACGTTTAAATCCGTATGATTTTACATCTAAAGAGCCAGGATATTCAAAACAGGAAATTGATCAAGAGTATGAGCTTTTAGCCAATAAAAGAAAAAAATACGGAGAGGCGACACTTGAGCAAAAAATAACGAAACTCAAAGCAGACTTCCTAGAACGTCTCATTGTTGTCGGTATATCTAAATTTGAATATTTTGGCAAAGAAGCAGAATCTTTCTTGGCATCAGATATTGACGATGAACTTAATTTTATTGATGGCGGAGTAAAATTTAATACACTAGATTTTGTTACTCAATATAAATTGTTGGGACTTGAATTTGATGCCACATTTACCTCAGACATAGAGGGAATTAATACAAAAATTCACGCTTTGAAAAAAGATTTAGACAACAATAATATTCCTAAATTAAAATATGTCTATGATGATATTCGAGAAAAAAATGGACTTTTGCTTCCGAAAGTTATTTTAGGTTGTGACAACGAGTCTATTAATGTTTTGATTAAAGAAATTGCTCAGAAAAATTTCAATGTTTTAGAAAATAATCCTATTCAGGATAAATTACTCATTCAAGCAGAAGCTCAACTTTCAGCATTTAAAGATCGTTATTCTAAAAAGTCTGTATATTATAGACACATGACAAACGAAGCTACGGATGAAACAAAAAAAGAAGATTTTAATTTAGAACAACGTCTAGCTTCGCGTCTTTTTGACATGCATTCTGAAATACTTGGACTTGTGCGCAAGGCGGGTGAAGAGAAAAATGTATTTACTTTTGAAAACGAAAAGGCGTTTTTCTCTGATGCTGTTCATGTGAAAATATTAGATGTTACAAAAAATATCAACAAACAAAAACAGTAAACTTTTACCCAAAGTTCTCTACGAAGATAAAAATATTTTAGCCATAGACAAACCGTCGGGTATTTCGGTGCATGCGGATGGAAAGAGCAAGGAAAAAGATTTGACCCATTGGATTTTGGAAAATTATCCGGAAATGGAAAATGTCGGTGAACCGATTGTTTCTGAAGAGAGTGAAATAAAACGTCCTGGCATAGTGCATCGTTTAGACAAAGATACTTCCGGTGTTTTACTTTTGGTGAAAAATCAAAAAGCTCATGAATTTTTAAAAAAACAATTCCAAGACAGGGAAATAAAGAAAACTTATCACGCTATCGTTTCTGGATTCTTTAAAGAAGATAAAGGAGTGATCAATAAACCAATCGGACGAAGCCCTAGTGATTTTCGTCGTCGTTTGGCTGGACGAGGTGCGCGAGGAGAACTACGTGAAGCTATTACTGAATATACTGTCCTGAAAAAATTTGAAGATAAAAATGGAAATAAATTTAGTTATTTGGAAGTACGTCCCAAGACTGGACGCACGCATCAGATCCGCGTGCATATGAAATATTTAAATCACCCTGTTGCCTGTGATTCACTTTATGATCCGGGCAAACCTTGCCCTCTAGGCATTTCTCGTTTAGCCTTGCATGCCAAGTCTATTGAATTTGAAAATTTAGAAGGTAAAAAAATAAAAATAGAAGCACCCCTTCCAGAAGATTTTAAAAAGTTTTCAGTGTAAATATTGTTGACTTTTTATCTCAAAAGATTTATAAATTATATCCCAAAGGTAAAGCCGCCTTGGATACCACACAGTGGTTTGATTGGCTCAAATAGTTCTTTAAACAAATAAATCATAAAGTTATGACAGAAATTAGTAATAGACATCCAGGGATTAGAATTCCTGGAACAGTTGAGATGGGACATCCTGAAACAGGTCACCACTCTTTTGAAGTAGAAATTGATGGTACTAAAACCATAGAACAACTTATTCGTTTGGGAGGTTATGATTTAATTAATAGTGAAATTAATGAGAATAATTTTCCAATAGTAAATAAAACCAAACGAATTTCGATCATTGAAGTTTTTACTTTTAGTAAATTAATTCCATTCACCGAAGTAATGATCAGGATGAAGAGAGGTGATTGTCGTCCAATCACAATCGAAGAACTTTTGGCTTTGGGAATAAAAGATCCGGAACTTCAAAAACATACTAACATTATTTCTTTGGGTTCAGTTTTTAAAGATATGCATCAGGAGTTTCGTGTGCCAATTCTTTCCTCAGATGGTCCAAAGAGGAAGCTTGATCATGTCGTTCGTCATAGTGGTTTTCATAGCTTTGGTGCTATTTGTAATATTACTTAATTTGTCAAAAAGATTGAATACCTCCTATATTATTAGGGGGTATTTTTTTATTTTAGGCCTAAAAATGCTTTCAAACCGAAATAATTGCAAAAACAAAGTGTTTGTGTTAGATTGTATGAATTATGGCAGTAACAAAAATCAAATTTAGTCCAGTCGATATCGAAGCGCGAAAGAAGCTTGATTTCAATGCTGGTGATACAGTTCGTGTTTGGTCCAAAATTCCTGAAGAAAAAGCCGCTAAGAAAGGCGAAACAGGAAAATTCCGCTTACAGGCTTTTGAAGGAATCGTACTTGCAAGAAAGCACGGTGCAGAAGCTGGAGCAACATTTACAGTTAGAAAGGTTGCATCAGGTGTCGGCGTAGAAAGAATCTTTCCGATTTATTCTCCGATGGTTGATAAGATTGAAGTTGTTAAAAAAGCTCGAGCCCGCAGATCAAAACTTTATTACATCCGAACTAAGGCGGTGAAGGATGTTCGAAGAAAAATGCGTTCAGTCACTCTAGATGCAGACAGTAAAACTGAAGAAGAAGACAAAGCCGCCGGAGTCATCGAATAAAATATTTAAACAAAAAATCCATTTCACAAAAGTGGATTTTTTTGTTAGAGTCTAGAAATGCACGGGTGGCGAAACTGGTAGACGCACTACCTTGAGGTGGTAGCGCTCGCAAGGGCATGGGAGTTCAAATCTCCCCTCGTGCACAACACTAGAATAAAATTCTAAAGTTGAAAAATTGGCCTTGTTCTGCCATAATGGTCAGCGTCTCTTAGAAGTAGGAGATATACACATGGTGCCCGTAGTTTAACGGTAAAACTCCGGTTTGTGGAACCGGTATCGAGGGTTCAACTCCCTCCGGGCGCCCAATGACTCAAAAAGAAGCTCTAGATATTTTAAAGACAGGAGCAAATGTATTTCTCACAGGCGAACCTGGTGCCGGTAAAACTCATACTATTAATGAATATGTAAATTATTTGCGCGACTCCGATGTGGAAGTCGCTATTACTGCTTCGACTGGTATCGCAGCGACGCATATCGGCGGTATGACAATACATTCTTGGAGTGGAATCGGAATAAAAAATAAATTAGATAAATACGACTTAGATAAAATTGCCAGCAATGAATATGTTTCAAAAAGAATTCGTCGTGCGAAAGTTCTTGTGATCGATGAGATCTCAATGCTTTCATCGACGACACTTTCGATGGTGGATGCAGTTTGTCGAGAAGTGAACAATACTCACGAAGCATTTGGCGGGCTCCAAGTAATATTCGTTGGGGATTTTTTTCAGTTGCCACCGATTATAAAAAGAGAAACAGAACAAAAACTTCAAGCATCTCTGATGGACGATGGACCAGAACCCATTTTTGCTTGTGATTGTCCTGCCTGGGAGAAGGCTCGGCCGATAGTTTGTTATCTGACTGAACAATACCGACAAGACGATGAAGTCTTTCTTTCTATTCTTTCGGCTATTCGCAGTAACACTTTTGATCAAGAACATTTTGAACAGTTAGAAGAACGAAAAGTGGACAGAGCAAATCTGCCAGAAAAAGCACCGAAACTTTATTCGCACAATGTCGATGTGGATTCGGTAAACACCGTAACCCTTTCAAAAATAGAAAGTGATACAGAAGAATTTATTATGGATTCAGTCGGACCAGATGCACTTGTCGCTATTTTGAAAAAAGGATGCTTGTCACCAGAAAATTTATATTTGAAAATTGGCGCGGAAGTTATGTTCACTAAAAATAATCCAAAAGAAGGATTTGTAAATGGAACTCTCGGCACTGTCGTAGAATTTCAAAAAGGTTCCAGAAGTCCTATTGTTCAAACTCGAAATGGAAAAAGAATTATCGTCGAGCCGATGGAATGGAGTGTCGAAGAAAATGGAAAAATAAAAGCGAAGATAATTCAGATACCGCTTCGCCTCGCTTGGGCTATTACTGTTCATAAAAGTCAGGGGATGAGTATGGATTCGGCAATTATGGATTTGTCGGATGTGTTTGAGTATGGACAAGGTTATGTCGCATTATCTCGCGTACGTAGACTTTCCGGACTTCATATTATCGGGTTTAATGCTAGAGCTTTTCAGGTGCATCCAGAAATTCTGGAGAAGGATGCGATGTTTCATGAACAATCAAAAGATGCGGAAAAACTTTTTGCTGAAATTTCTAAAGACAAACTTTTAAAAATGCACAGTAATTTTGTTACTGCTTCGGGTGGTAAGATAGTAAAAGAATCTAGAAAAAATAGTGGAACTATAAACACAAAAAAGCGTCGCGCTTCAAAGGACACTGCGCGACGTGATTCTGCAGAATCACCCAACGCATACAAATCTTGGACAACAGAAGAAGATGAAAAATTGTTTGAACTTTTTGAAAAGAAAACACCAATTAAAGACTTAGCAAAAGAATTCGGCAGAAAAAGGGGGGCAATCTCGGCGAGACTAGAAAAGCTTGGATTAATCGAATAATTTTAATATTTGCGCACATTACTCATTAAGGAGTATAGTTTTAATATATGGAAATTTTACGGGATTATGATTTAACTAATTTAAATACTTTTGGAATAAGGGCTAAAGCGAAGCTTTTTGTCGAGGTTACTAGTGAAGCGGATTTGCAGGAACTTTTTTTGTCTCCGGAATTTAAGGAAAATGAAAGATTTATTTTAGGTGCCGGCAGTAATGTTCTTTTTACCAAAGATTTTAATGGTTTGGTTGTTTTAGATAAATTAAAAGGAATTGTCCTTCAGCAAGTTCAGGATGAAAATTCAGAAACAGTTTTGATTAAAGCTATGGGTGGGGAAGTCTGGCATGATGTGGTTTTGTTTTCTGTAAATCACGGATTTTGGGGTATTGAAAATATGTCGTTGATTCCTGGCACGGCTGGCGCAGCACCGATACAAAATATGGGAGCATACGGAGTGGAGTTGAAAGATGTTTTAGAAAGTTTAGAAGCTATTGAAATAGGGTCTGGTGAGAAAAAAGTTTTTACAAAAGAAGAATGTGAGTTCGGTTACAGGGAAAGTGTTTTTAAAAATAAATTAAAAGGTAAATATTTTATTACTGCAATAACTTTGAAATTGAGCAAAATTCCAAAATTGAATGCAGACTACAAAGCACTCGAGAGTTATTTAAAAGAAAACAATATCGAAATAAAAAGTTCCAAAGATGTCAGCGATGCCGTCTCAGCAATTCGCAAAAGCAAACTACCTGACCCAAAAATTTTAGGTAATGCTGGAAGTTTTTTTAAGAATGTTTATGTCGATAAAGAAAAAGCACAGAGCTTACTGGAAATATACTCAGACATGCCAGTGTTTAAAGACTCGTCTGCCGGTGAGGCAGAAGGAGAATTGATAAAAATCCCAACTGGCTGGCTCATTGAACAGTCTGGTTGGAAAGGAAAAAGACTCGGCAATGTCGGCGTACATGATAAACAAGCGCTTGTTTTAGTGAATTATGGCGGAGCGAAAGGCGAAGAAATTTTAGATTTAGCTGATAAAATCATTGAATCGGTTGAACAAAAATTCGGTTTAAAGCTGACACCAGAGGTAAATCTCATCTAATTTGTTTATATGCTGACTAGGTGTATAATTGAGGTTATTAAAAGTTAATTATTTTTTAATTTATGTTAAAAGACAAAAAAACAAGTATGATGGTTTCAATCATAATCTTTGCGGTTGTGATTGCAGTTTTGGTTTACATTACTATTAATAAAAAGAACACTCCTGAGCCAGCTCCACAAGTTGGACAAGAGCAAAATACAAATACAAATACAAATATGGATAACACACAGCAAGTTGATGGAGTAAAAATTACAGTCTTAAGAGAAGGCACAGGCGATGCAGCGAAAGCTGGCGATACTGTCGCTATGAATTACACAGGAACACTTGAAGATGGCACTGCTTTTGATTCAAATATTGATCCAAAGTTTAACCATGTTCAACCATTTATTTTCACACTCGGTGCAGGACAAGTTATTAAGGGCTGGGATATTGGAGTAGATGGAATGAAAACAGGCGAGCAGAGAAAATTGGAAATTAATCCTGAATACGCTTATGGTGCAGCTGGTGCTGGCGGAGTAATTCCTCCAAATGCAAAATTAACTTTCACTGTCGAACTTATTGGAATTAAAAAATAATTTATTTCGCTACGGCGGGAATTAAAATATGGAATTATCACCAGAAAAAAAAGTAAAATTATATCGCGGTTTGAAAATTGCTTTAATTGCTTTTTTAGTCGCTTTCGTTGTCCAAGCATGTTTTGAAAATAGGTCTTTTGGCAGATATAACGATCAACCTAAAGATATTATAACTTTCTCTGGTCATGGAGAAGTTTCTGCTGTGCCAGATATTGCCAATATTGATTTTACAATTTCAAAAGACGCGAAGACTGTCAAAGAAGCGCAAGATGGCGTAGCACAGATCGAGAAAGATTCTCTTTCTTTTTTGAGATCAAATAATATTGCTGACAAAGATATTAAAACAACCAATTCATCTTTCTATCCGAAATACGAATACAGATATGGAAAGCAAATACCTTGTGCTCAAGTAAACTGTCCTCCACCAACTGGCAACAATGTCATTGTCGGATACACAGCCAGTGAGAGTATTACCGTTAAAATAAGAAACACAGATGATGCTGGCAAAATAATCCAAGGTATCGGGGCGCTTGGCGTTTCTAATTTAAATGGACCAAATTTTGCGATAGACAATGAAGATGGTTTGAAAGTTGAAGCTAGAAAAATAGCGATAGACGATGCAAAACTAAAAGCACAAAGTTTAGCTAAAGACTTAGGTATTCGTTTGGGTAAAATAACTTCTTTCAGTGAGTCCAACAATAGCCCGATACCGATGATGTATGCCAAGGCTGGCATGATGGCTGAGAGCGCTGTAGCTCCAGCTCCGGCAGAAATTCCAAAAGGTGAGAACAAAATCAGTTCTGATGTTTCAATCACTTATGAAATAAGATAATTTGACTATTTAGACTGAAAAGAGTAATATTAAAAAAGCCCTTGAAAGGGGGCTTTTTTAAAAATAAAAAGGAATAGCGTCGCATCAAAAGGACTTACGCGACGTGATTTGCAAAATCATATGTCAAAATTCACTGAATATTTAAAGGAAACAAAAACAGAGTTGAAGCATGTTAATTGGCCAACCAGAAGCCAGACTCTTTTTTATACTTTGATTGTCCTCTTATTGTCCGTAGTATTAGCCTACTTTTTAGGTATTTTTGACTTCCTTTTCTCAAGCGGTTTGGTAAAAATAATTTCTTTCTAAATTTATGGCAAAACAAGAAACACAAGGAGCTAGAAATTGGTATGCGATCCATACTTATGCCGGATATGAAAATGCGGTTCTTCGCAATTTGAAACAGCGTATCGATTCCCTAGGAATGCACGACAAAATTTTTAACGTCATTGTTCCATCAGAAAAGAAAATAAAAATAAAAGCAGGAAAGAGAACAGAAGTAGAAGAAAAGATCTACCCAGGTTATGTCTTGGTTGATATGATCGTAACAGATGATTCTTGGTATGTTGTCCGAAATACTCCTCGCGTTACAGGATTCGTCGGAGCAGGAGTTAACCCAGTGCCTCTCAAACAAGATGAAGTTGATTATTTATTTAAGAAAATGGATACAGGTACTGCGAAACATAACATTGATCTTGCTATCGGAGAGACAGTTTTGATATCCGATGGTCCGTTTAAAGACCTTGAAGGCAAAGTAAACTCTACCGACCAGGAACGCGGAAAGGTAAAGGTACTTGTTTCAATGTTCGGAAGAGAGACCCCAGTCGAACTCGACTTCTTGCAAGTTAAGAAGATTTAAGCTAATCTAGTAAATTATATGGCAAAGAAAATAACCAAAAAAATAAAACTACAAATTCAGGCCGCAAAAGCTACCCCAGCGCCTCCTTTAGGACCCGCATTGGGACAGGCTGGTATTAACATAGGTGATTTTGTTACCAAGTTTAATGCTGCGACTCAAAAGATGGCAGGAGACAAGGTTGGAGTTGTGGTTCATGTTTACGAAGATCGTACTTACGATTTCTTTATCAAAACCCCCCCAGTTTCAGGTCTTATCTTTAAAGCAGCCGGAGTAGAGAAAGGTTCTGGTAAAAACAAAACCACAAAAGCTGGAAAAATTACCAAAGCTCAAGCTCAAGAAATCGCTGAAAAGAAAATGACCGACTTGAATGCTAAAGATATGGAAGGAGCTATTCGCATTGTGGAAGGTTCCGCCCGATCTGCCGGTATCGAAGTTACAAAATAATTAAACTTTAAAAGAGCCCCCGACCAAGTCGGGGGCTCTTTGTTTTTTAAGTTAATATTCCAGCGAAGTAGCTTTTAAAAACCGCACATAATTTTCTGCTGAAAATTTGCTATACTCGGCTCGTCAGCCTGCGCAATGCTTTTTAAAAACTACTTCCCTTTCATTTTTAATTATTTCAGAGTATATTTAAGTTATGAAAAAGGGAGGTGTAGAAAGATACTGAATAGTAAATATTACTTACTTTGTTGACTTTTAAGAAATATCTTATATAGTGGTTACAGAAATAGTTTGTCCTGTCATTATTTCAAGAATAATATAAGATAGGTTTCCTTAACAAAAAACGTAAAAAATGAAAAAAGTTATCGTCGGTTCTCAGAACCCAGTAAAAATAAAAGTGGCACAGCAAGCCTTTGAACAAGTTTTTCCAGATGAAAAATTTGAGTTTGTTAGTTACCGTGCCTTGTCAAACGTTTCCGATCAGCCAAAGAGCGATGAGGAGACGCTTCGTGGAGCTCTTAATCGAATTGATGATTGTAAAGAAAAATATCCAGATGCAGATTTTTGGGTTTCACAAGAGAGTGGCATTATTGATAATGTTGTCCATATGTTTGAGACCAGTCACATTGTGATTGCATCAAAAGACGGAGTTGTCGGACGTGCTAAAGCGGCTTCGTTTGAAATACCGACATCCATTGCTGATAATATCAGAAAAGGTATGGAGCTTGGTCCTGCGGTTGATGAATTGTTTGGTGTTTCAAATTCGAAACAACAAGGCAGTATCATTGGGTTTCTTACAGCAGATTTGGTTGATCGAACCAGCACGTATTTACAAAGTGCAATCTTTGCTCTTATTAAGCATAAGAATCCACATCTGTACGAAGATCGTTAGTAACTTTTATGTAAGTATTTTATTAATTTCCCTCGAATCTTTCGGGGGATTTTTTTTATTTAAAATATTCTTTCGTATTTTACGAATGAATATGGTAGTAGGTTTTTTTCGTCAGGCGCGTGTTCTTCGCGAGAAACTTCACCAAAGACTATCGGGATAATTTCTGGGAAAAATACATCAGCATTTTTATCTTTTGCTTCAATATGGGTGATATAAAGTTTATTGGCAAATTCTAATGCTTGCTTATATATTTCTGCACCCCCAACAATAAAAACTTCCTCATCTTTATTTTTTACCAAACTCAAAGCTTCTTCAAATGAATGTGTAATTTCGACACCATCAGCTTGATAATTTTTATCACGAGTTATTACGATATTTCGGCGATTGGGAAGTGGTTTACCTATACTTTCAAAAGTTTTGCGTCCCATGATGACTGTGTGCAGAGATGTAATTTCTTTAAAATGTTTCATATCGGCTGGTAAATGCCAAAGCAAAGTATTATTTTTGCCGAGTTCATTATTTTTACCAATAGCCGCGATGAGAGAAATAATCATAAATTATTTAATTATATCAAGTCCAGATATTGATTCTCCTGGTTTGAAAAATGGAGCAAAAGATTGGTAGATTTCATCTACTAGAGTGTCATCTTTTTTTTCTGCTCTATCGTAAATATTTAAAGGTAATACTGGGAAGATATTTTCATGAGTATTTGTTCTTTTTATTAACTCTTCTGCACCAGCATAGTGTGTATCATAAATATGCGCGTTTGAAATTGTATGAGTATAAATTCCAGGTTTTACGCCCAATTTTTGGGCAAGAGTACATAGTAATAAACTAAATCCAAAAGTATCAAATGGACAGCCAAGCATCATGTCGTTTGAACGAATTATATTGTGAAGATGTAGTCGTTCTCCAACAATATTTACTGTAAAAGTAAAAGGACAAGGAATATTTTTCTTTGGTGTCCCTCCGTAACCATCATCCTTTGGGTCCCAAGTTACCACGACTCCATGTCGTGAACTGGGATCATTTTGTAAGAGTTCAATTAATTTTCCAAGTTGGTCTCTTACAAAATGATGTCGCCAACGATATCCATAAGCAGAAGTAATTGTTCCATCTTCTTCAATAAATTCGTCCCACATTTTTGTATATTTTCTTAAAAATTCTGTATTTCTCTCACCTGTAATAAACCAGATTTGTTCAGCAATAGGGGATTTGATTGGGTTTTTTCTGAGAGTTAAGATAGGGAATCCTTCTTTTTCTAGATCAATTTGAAAAGTAAGACCGACTAAAGTTTTTGTTTTATGGCCAGTTCTCTTGTTTAGTTCTTCCATACCTTCTTCTACTATTTTTTTTATTAAATTTTGATAAATTGCGTCGAAGGTTGTCATGTGATAAAGTATACAAAAATTAGAACGTTATGCAAAATACAGAAAAAAACATTAAATATCCTTACCTACCTGAAGGTAGAACTATTTTACATGTTCCAGCAGATAATAAATACATGCTCATCGCAAAAGAAGTAGCTCAAACACAATCCACAGACAAAAAAACTTCAACAGGAGCTGTTGTGGTTGATAATAATGGCAATGTTGTGGTTAGTGCAGCCAATCAATCAGCAATTAAAAATAAATTTCTTTTGGAAACTCATCCAAGATGGTGTATCAGGAAATTTTTTAGAATCCCATCTGGAGAGAAGTATTGGCTTTGTCCAGGATGTGCTTCACATAAATACCACGCTGAAAGTTTTGCTATGGCTAAAGCTAAGAAATCTAAAATCAATGTTTCTGGGTGTGATTTATATTTATGGGGTCATTGGTGGTGTTGTAAACCCTGTTGGGATGCGATGATAAAATCAGGAATAAGAAATGTTTATTTAGAAGAAAAAGATAAATAATTCTTTTAAGGGTAAAGTTTTAGGGCCTTTGTGTATAACACAAAGGCCCTTTTATTTTTTATATTTGACAATGTTTTATATAAATGCTATTCTTAACTTATCAATCTCACTTGGGCCAACGAGCCCTCTATTAATAACGAGACTGACGATTGTGGAAATCATCTATGACTTTTGTGTCTGGAGATTGAAATCCATGACACAAAAAAATATATGATTAACAAACGCAGTTTCGCGCGTCCGGCTTCGGCTGGTGCACGCCCTACTTCACGCTTCGGCGCGAAGCCTGTCCGCCAATTCGGGGGCGGGAAACCTGCTGGTCACACTTCTAGTTTCTCTAGATCTGCCAAACCTGCAGGAGGTTCTCACTTTGTGGTGGGAGCCAAAAAGACTTTCGGTGCTAGACCGGCTAGTTCAGCTCCACGTAGCTTTTCTAGTAAGCCTAGTTTTGGATCAGCTCGCACAAGCGGAGGAAGTTCATCTCATAGTGCTAGACCTAGTTTCGGAGGTTCCGCTCGTCCATCTTTTGGTGGCGGTAAATTTAACAGTGGTTCTCGTCCTTTTAGAAAAGGAGGTGGACACCGATCAGGAGGAAGTAAAAAAAGAGGTTTTTCTGAGCGTATAGATTATTCACGTTTCGTGAAAAAAGCTCAGCACGTAGAAGAGAAACCTTATGTTGCCAAACATACTTTTGCTGATTTTCCTTTCAACGAACAACTTCACAAAAATATTGCTAAAAAAGGATTTGCTAATCCTCGTCCAATTCAAGATCAATCTATTCCGACTGTTATGGAAGGGAAGGATGTTTTTGGAATGGCAAACACTGGTACCGGTAAGACCGCAGCATTCTTGTTGCCTCTTATTGAAAATATTTCTAAAAAGAAAAAATCAGGTGTCAAAGAAACCGTTTTGATTATGGCTCCCACACGAGAGCTCGCAATGCAGATCGATGCTGACTTTAAAGATATGGCTTTTGGTTTAGGAATTTTTTCTGTCGCTTGCGTCGGAGGTCTTCCAATCATGCGTCAGATTTCAGAAATTCGCAGAGGAGTTTCGTTCATTATCGGTACTCCCGGCAGAATCCGTGATCTTATCGACCGAAAGGTTGTAGATCTTTCAGCATGTCACGCTGTGGTTCTCGATGAGGCCGACAGAATGCTGGATATGGGATTCAAAGATGATATGACTTTTATTCTTGCGAAAGCTCCAAAGGAAAGACAAACTCTTTTCTTTTCAGCGACACTTTCTCCTGAAATTAAAAAACTTACAACTGAGTTTTTGAAAGATCCTGTATTTATTTCTGTTGTCTCTGGTGAGACAGCTAAAAATATCGAACAAGATGTTATCCGTACTAAAACAAAAGAAGAAAGACTCGACAGATTGCATGAAGTTTTAAAACAAGAGGGAACAGACAAGGTGTTGATTTTCCGTGAAATGAAACACAGTGTGGATACTCTAACAAAAGAGCTTACTCATTTAGGATTCAAGGTCGGAGCTATTCATGGCGACAAAAGAAGTCGTGAACGAATCCGCACTTTAGATTTATTCAAAAAAGATTTCATAACTATTCTTATTGCGACAGATGTCGCAGCGAGAGGTCTGGATATTCCGGATGTAACTCATGTCATCAACTACGATATCCCTCAGACTTATGATACTTATGTGCACCGTATCGGTCGAACCGGCCGTGCTGGCAAAAAGGGAACAGCTTTGACTTTCGTTCCGTTCTAAATTAGTTTCATCTTGTCATATTTTTTCGCACTACGCCCATCCAGAGTACTGGGCGGGACCCCTTCATGCAGAAAAAATATAACAAGATTTCACAATAAAATAGCCCGCGACCTAGGTCGCGGGCTATTTTTGATTTATAATTTATCTTGCTTTTACGAGTCCTGCTTTTAGTAATGTAGGGTAGACACCGTTTTTCTTCATTGTACGCATTCCTTTAGTGGAAACTTCGATGATAACAGATTTATTTAATTCAGGCACAAAGACTTTCTTCTTTTGAAGATTTGGGTACTTTCTTTTCTTGCCTGTTGGGTTGAATTTGGTGGCACGAGTACGATTTGAGTATCCGCCTCCGATAATTGAACCCTTTTTAGTTATTGCACATATTTTCGCCATAGTTTTTTTATGGTATCATTAGTTATACAAATATGCAAGCAACCGATGCCGTTTTTTATGTAGCTATACTTATCATGTCAGTAGTGATTCACGAGATTTCACATGGCTTTATGGCGGAATATTTTGGTGACAGAACAGCGCGAAATGCCGGTCGTCTTACTCTAAATCCTCTAAAACATTTAGATTTATTCGGATCTATCATCTTGCCAGCAGTTTTATATTTTTCATCTGGGTTTGTTGTAGGTTGGGCGAAGCCTGTGCCATACAATCCTGATAATCTAACAGATAGAAAATGGGGAACGATAGCAGTCGCCAGTGCCGGCATAATCGCAAATATTTGTATTGCGATTTTATTCGGTCTCATACTACGTTTCTCTGTTGGTTTTAATGTTCCAGCCGGATTTAATTTTATTATTTCTTCGATAGTTGTGATAAACTTAGCATTGGCGATCTTCAATCTTGTGCCGATACCACCTCTCGATGGTTCGAAAATACTTTTTGAAATTTTACCTGAATCTTTTTATTTTATAGTTAGAGCTTTGGAACAATACTCCCTAGTTTTTCTAATTATCTTTGTTGTTTTTCTCTCCAATTATTTATTCCCAGTCATGGCCTTTTTGTACCATATTATTACAGGTCTTCCCATTTAGTATTATTTGTGATATAATGAGCGAACGATAAACTTTTAAATAAAAATGATATCAATTAAAACTATGAATAAATTTTTGCGAAAAACATATTTTTTAATACCAATTTTGGTTTTTACTCTTTTCGCTTTTCATGTGCAGGCTAATAATGGCAGCATTGATGCCACTTATAACACTGCAAAATTTATAGATACCAATAACGGAACAATAAATTTTAACTGTACCAATTGTAATGTTCAAATAACAGATTCTAGTATTACCGGATATGCTTGGGGAGATGTTGTCGGTTGGATAAATTTAAATCCAACTAATGGCGGTGTGTCTAACACTATAAACGGAATTTTGTCTGGCTATGCTTGGAGTCAAAATGCTGGTTGGATAAATTTTGCTCCGACGAATGGCGGTGTTTCGATCGATACGACTACAGGCGAATTCAATGGTAATGTTTGGAGTCAAAATGACGGTTGGATAAAATTTGATTGTTCTGCTCCTGGAAAAGTAGCCGGACAGTGTGTTAAAACTAGCTGGCGTCCTACTGTTGTTAGTGGTGGTGGTCCCGTTCTTTCTCCTACTCCAGTTGATCTATGTCCTAATTTAACAGCCCAGGGTATGCAAGGCAGTCCATTTACAAATGCACCACCTGTGGGTTATATGGTGAATCCTTTAAATCCTAGTGAGTGTATTCCAGTAACCAATAACTTGGTTGTTGATTTTGTTAATCTACATGATAGTGACAGTTTCGTATCAGCTGATGCTATCTACACTCCTCCCGATGTTCCACCTGTGCCATTAGCTAATTTAACAATACAAGCCAAAGTAACATCAGGCACAGCCGATACTGTGGAATTTTCAGTTGATAATGGAGCTTGGGTTTCAGGAACTTATAACGCAACGACTGGAAATTATGAAATACCCTGGTACCAGACAGTATCTTGTAGTGCAGACCAAACCATTTCTATTAAAGCTAAAGCTACTGGTTCAATCGGACTTGTAACTAATGAAAAAGATATTACTGTGAATGTCGGCAACTTACCTTGTGCAGCTACAGCGACTCAATGTAATGACGGCATAGACAACGGTTCCAACGGAGTAGATATTCCTCCACCACCTCCAGGTGGAGCAGACAACGGTTCAAATGGAAATAACGGTGACGGCTTGGTTGATCGAAACGATCCGGGCTGTTGGACGAACGGAGTGTACGATCAATCATTAAACGATGAGAGTAATGATTCTTGTACGACTGATCCAACCACAGCTGTTTGTCAGTGTACTCAAGGATTGCCAACATACAATTCAAATAATCCTATCTGTAATCCTATAGCTCTTTGTCCTTTTGATATACACTATTCTATAAATGACCCGCTTTGTGTCATGAAACCTTTTTGTGAGACTAATCCAACTGATCCGAGTTGTATCACTGTAAACTGTACGACCAACCCAAACCTTCCAGGCTGTATACAAGTTTTAAGCACTCAGATTGATTGTGCTACAAATCCAAATGCACCCGGATGTAATCAGAGTTTATTGCCACCTCCAGTTCTTAATTTCTTCCCGCCAGCACTTGTGCAAAATTTAAATCTCGGACTTAAGAT
Organism: Candidatus Nomurabacteria bacterium; assembly: GCA_023267435.1. Classification (GTDB taxonomy): domain Bacteria; phylum Patescibacteriota; class Minisyncoccia; order Phycocordibacterales; family UBA9973; genus UBA9973. The sequence goes on along the minus strand of JAHFNH010000001.1, from coordinate 60,688 downwards.
CGCAGCTACTATCTCGGTGATCGTCGGTTCGATACTTTCCTTGGCGACAGCGCTCTTCTTGAACCCATTAGCTTTCCCAGAATTAATACTTATTCCTTTCCGTCTCTGGTCTCTGTTCTTGACGGCTTTTGGATTGAGAAAGAGAGTAAACAAATGGGGAACTGTCTACGACAGCATTACCAAGCAGCCACTCGATCCGGTTTATGTTTCTCTGCGCAACCTTGAAGGCGTGGAAGTTGATTCTTCTATTACTGATATCGATGGACGATATGGATTCTTGGTCAAGCCGGGAGTTTATAAAGTCGTGCCAAGAAAGACAAACTATCTTTTCCCATCCGATGTTCTTTCAAAACATTTCCGTGATGAATTTTATCAGGATCTTTATTTCGGAGATTATATGAACATCACTGAAGGGGAAGTGATTGTGAAAAATATTCCGTTGGATCCTATCGGTTTTGATTGGAATGAATTTGCTAAGAATAAAAAGAAACTCTTCCAGTTCTATTCCAAGAAAGAATTGATGATCGCTCGTGTTTCGAACTTCTTCTTCGGTTTCGGATTTACTGTGGCTATCGGTGCGTTCATCATTTCTCCTGAAAAATACAATATGGTTGTGCTCGGCTTGTATGTCGCTATGTTTATCTTGCGCAGAACAAGCTTCAAATTGAAAGCCAAAGGACGCCTCTTTGATAAAGATGGATCCCCGTTGTCATTTGCCTTCATTCGCGTATTTTCTGTCGATACCAATGTGGAAATCGCACACAAGGTGACCGATGAAATGGGAAGATATTACATGCTTGTTCCAAACGGCACATATTATGTGAAAATTGAGAAGAAAAATGATGATGCGTCATACTCCGTCGTTTACACATCAAATTACTTCAAAATCATTCATGGAGTATTAAACAGAGTATTTAACATATAAGAAATTTGCAATTTTTCAAAGCTTGTAGTAGATTTAGAAAACTAAGGAATGGAGCGACTATGTTCACTTTATTCTTTTAAAATCAACAATATGCCAACAATAAATCAATTAGTTAAAAAAAGTAGAATCATAACTCGCCGAAAATCCAAGACGGTTGCCTTGGCTCGCGGATTCAATGTCTTAAAAAACAAGCCGGTATATTTCCCAGCTCCTTTCAAAAGAGGAGTTTGCACGAAAGTTACTACCACTACTCCAAAGAAGCCTAACTCAGCGCTCCGAAAGATTGCTCGCGTACGTTTGACTAATGGTATGGAAGTCACAGCTTATATTCCAGGAGAAGGACACAATCTACAAGAACACTCAGTGGTTATGTTGCGCGGAGGACGTGTGAAAGACTTGATCGGAGTAAGATATCACATTGTTCGCGGTGTTCTCGATACTCAAGGAGTTGAGAAGAGAAGACAAGGACGTTCCCTGTACGGAAACAAGAGACCTAAGAAAGACGGAAAGAAATAGGAAGTTATAAAATAATAAATTAAAAAATTTTAAAATGCGAAGAAAAGTAAAAAATAGAAATATCGTAGGACCTGATTTCGTTTATAACTCTCAAAAGCTTGAGAAGTTTATTAACTACACCATGTGGTCTGGAAAGAAAGAGACTGCTAGAAAAGTTATGTACAAAGCTTTTGATGTTATAAAAGAAAAGACAGGCAATCCTAATCCTTTGGAAATTTTCGATCTTGCAATGAAGAACGCTGGTCCATTGACTGAAGTTCGTTCAAAGAGAATCGGAGGCGCAAACTATCAGGTTCCTCGTGAAGTTCGCCCTGAACGTCGTCTTGCATTAGCTATGAGATGGATTCGTGACGCTGCTCGTTCCAAAAAAGGCCAGCCAATGCATTTGAAACTTGCTGATGAATTAATCGCAGCTTCAAAGAACGAAGGTGCTGCCATCAAGAAGAGAGAAGACACACACAAAATGGCAGAAGCCAACAAAGCCTTCGCTCACTTCGCTTGGTAATACTAAAAATACAAACTCTAATCCGCCTCATCGGTGGATTTTGTTTTTGTTGACTAAATATCTGAAAGTGGTAGTGTGAAGATAAATAAACGGAATATAAACTTCTTTTAAAACTAAATAAAAATGGAAACAACAACTGTATTAACCTTGGCTTTCTCAAAAGAGGAACAAGGAATTCTTTTATTTAAAGATTCTAATGAATTGCTTTATTTTTCGATTGAAGAATCAAAACCTATTATTGAAGGTCCTTATGGCAGTCCTCAGGGATTTAAAGAAATAAAAGTTTTTGAAAAAATTGTGCAATGCACTACCGTTAAGGATATTTTCTGTGTTTATCTTCGCGGAGAAGGTAAATGGTTAAAGTGTAAAAATTCCTTTGATTTTTATGAAGGAAAGATTTTTTCACTTACTGAAGATTTTATTCAGCTTTCAGTAGAAGGAAGCTCACATGACCATTATGCAACCTACTTATTTAACGAGGATCGTTTTGTGCCAAACCATATCCTAGAGGCGAATGGTGTAGGGTTCTTTAAAAAATGTGAAAAGACAGAAATATTTAACGGGGAAAAAGTACTTTTCCTTTCTCCTGATCATGGATACCGTGCTCCTGACAAGATGGTTTACTTTATTGCAGAAAATTCTTTTTTAACTATTCCACTTCCTGTGAAACTCCAAAAAGAAGGATCCGCAAAAGAAACCAATGTTTTCTTTTTTGTCGCTCCAAAGTATGTAGTACTTAGATACGGATCGGATTTTAATCGTCATTTTTTCGTCTATAATCTTGAAACGAAATCATACCTTTCTTTGTCTGAAAAAGGTGAAATTATTATGAGTGTAAAATGTACAGATAAATATCTTGCTTGTTCGGTTAAACACAACTCAAGTGAAGATGCTTATTGGAAGATATTAAACACTGATAATTGGGAAGAAGTCAAAGGAAAATTTAAGGTTGATTTTTCTTCCAGTGTATTTTCGGAGGTGGAGGTTGAAGATGGGAAGATGGTTGTTTCATTTAATTTTTCTCAAACATTAAATGATACATTAAAATAAAAAAGCAAAAGTTGTTTTAAGTCCTCACAAATTGTGAGGGCTTTTTTATTTGTTTGAAGTAACTTTGACAAAGTATTTTAAAATGGTAGTGTGAAGGTAAATAAACGAAATATAAACTTCTTTTAAAACTAAATATAGATATGAAAAAACAAACAAAGAAAGAACAGGTAATCAATGAACTCATTGGTTCTGTGTTAAAGCTCCCAATTAAAACATTACATCAAGAGCTTATGGATCTTGATAGTGAGCGTTATCTTAAAGTGTTAAATAAGCTTACACCGGAAAAATTTCTGGAATTTGTAAAATACGATGCTGATACTGTCGATTTTTCTAGTATATGGAGTATTAATTTCGATCTTGGAGAAGGAATCAAAAAAGAATTACTTGATATTTTACCACCGCATCTTTTAATCAGAATCGCTGCAAAAAATTCTGTTGATATAGGTGGTGCTTGGGGTAGATGGAAAAATGATCAAAATCATTATGGTCATGGTTATAACTTATCGCGTTACTTTTCTGTAGCTTCCCCGAAACGGGTATTAGAAATTATCAACTTTTTATTTGGTAGCTGTTTAAATGTCAAAGCTCCGGCTTCGGCAAGAGAAAAGGATATTTTTTTATACAAAAAAGAAAAGGAATTTCCTTTTGAGGCCATGCATCTATTTTCTTCAGTTCATCCAAGAGTATTTTTTCCGGCACTTAATTTAGTCTCGAATGAGTATTTAAAGAAAATACTTTGGTTGTATCAGAAGTCTCTTTTTGAAGGTGACGGATTAGAAAATATTTTTCAGGATGAGTATTGTAAGGATTATACTTTTAATGAAGATGTATTTAATTGTATTGCAGAACATATAGGCATCCTAAAGGATGAGCACCTGATTAGTTTCCTTAGGCTGTTTAACGGTAAGACTCAAGAAATTCTAATTCCTAAAATAGGCAAGGAACGAATTGTTCAACTTCATAAAAATAATTTTTCAATAAAAAGTCTTTATTTGCCGGAAGAATGGAAGATTTTTAGTGACAAGAAATCAAACGAATCTGTATTTGAAAAAATACAAAAAGGCAGTCAATCGGTTGGAAGATTAAATCCAAAGAAAAAAGTTGAATTACTTGGAGCTTTGTTGTAGTAATAATAAATTTTTATGCTATAAAATCAGTCCATGGTTTTAAGCGAAGCGTCCTTACAGGTTATCGTAAGGGCGTTTTTTTATTTAGCATTGATTAAATTTCATAAAGTGGTAGTGTGAGGGTAAATATATAGTATTAACTTCTTTTAAAACAAAAAACAATATGGAAAGAAATCTCTATGCCTTGCAAGGAATTATTTTTCAGCAAGGTAAAATTTTTGGTACAGCATATGACCAAAGTATCGGAATCGTTGCAACGATTAAAGATGCAATGATATTTGCAATGTTTCATGGAATCGTTGGTTCATCAAAAGATAATGAAAAAGGTTTTTGTGGCAGTATGAACGATAAATGGGGTGAATCAAAAATTACTAACTTTAGATTAAGTGATAGCGAATTAAGTTTTACTAAACAATACTTAATTAAAGGAATGCCTTATACTGGTCGTCCTGTGATTGAGTATGTTTTTGATAAAAAAGAAGGTGGTATTTGGTTCGGTACATATTCAGGACAAGATTGTGGTGAAGGAAAAAGTAAATGTGTTGTTACTAAAATAAAGGAATCATTTTTTGATGTACACTAAGAGTAAAAGAGCTGATAAATATTCAGCTCTTTTTTATTTGACTAAAAGTCTAAAAATGGTAATGTGATTTTGAACGGAGTCAAACCAGTCGTTCCTTGAAAATCAAAGAAAAATGGAAATATTTTATTTAGTTATAAAAATTACTGCATTTATAGTGTTCGTTTATATCTTACTCTTTTTACTAGAGTATTTTTTTAGATCTAAAAAGCTTATCGATTTACTTATTCTTGCAGAAATAGAAAAAGGTAAATTAATCGATTTTATTGAAATCAATAAGAATGAATTTTATTTGCCGGAAACAATTGCAAAAATGGAAGAAATAGAGAATACAATTAAAGATGTAAAACAGTGTATTGAAGATCTTAAAAAAACACGAAAACAAAAAATAAACAGACAAACGGAATGTATTGTGAATGAAACCAAATCAAAAACAGGTTTTCATTTCGACCCATTTGGTATTGATGAATATTCTGCAAGAAGTAGTACCAATTTTCAACTAAAAGTCGCTTACTTTTCTTGTGAGATGGAATTAAGAATTTCAAAAATAAAATTTGATTTAGCGCATTCTTTTTTGTTTTATAATGGAATACGTCCCGAAATTAAAAAGCGTAAAGATTTAATTGAGAAATTTGAAAATTATCTTCAGCAAGAACTTTCATACTGTCGTTCCGCGCTAAAATTGAAAGCTTACAAAAGATTAAATCACAGAATTAAAATGATAAATTATTTCTTGGATTATTTGAAATCCTATGAAGTTTTTGAATCATACAGATCACAATTTACATTACTAAAAACTTAAGACAATGAAAATATCTAAAATATTACTTTTTCCTTTCTTAAAAATTAAGAATTTGGAAAGACAAACAAAGGTAAAGATTATTGCGATATTTATGTATTCTGTACTTATTGCAGGAATTTTTCTTTGTTTTAAAAATAGTATCCTTTCAGGTTTAAGTTTAATTGGAGTATTTATGTTAATTTTCATTTTCCTTTCTTTTTATGAATACGAGTATTAAATTTATGCTGATAAACCTACGCCATGGTTTTAAAGCGAAGTGTCCTTACAGATTATCGTAAGGGCGCTTTTTTGTTTAGCATTGACTAATTATCCTTAAATGGTAATTTAAGATTAAATAGATATTTATAAACTTAAATTTAAGGACATGGAAAAATTTAGATTGATTCCAGGTGATAATCACGTAGAAGGTATTTTCTTGAGATATTGTAAGTATTATATTGAAAACTTCGGTGGTTCTATGGCAGAAGATTATTTTGTTATTTTAGAATCTTTTTTTGTAGAAACGGGAATGGGTTACGAAGATAATACTTTTACTGATAACAAGGATTATTTTGTTAAATTATTTAAGGACTCAAGAAATGAATCGTATTATTAAAAACCTTTGCATTTACATATGTTGAGGTTTTTTTATTTACCCTGTCGTAAGTTTACGACGAGGTTTGCAAATTTGGGGCAAATGTCGTATATTGTTCGTAACGAAGGCCTATGCCTTTTTTATTTTTCCGCCTCTACGGCGGATCGCCGATGAGGCGATATTATCAATCATTTATTAACAATCAATATATATGGAAAGAGATTATCCGTTAGAAAAAGTAAGAAATTTTGGAATTATTGCACACATCGATGCTGGTAAGACTACCACCACTGAACGCGTGCTTTTTTATACAGGCGTATCACACAAAATAGGTGAAGTGCACGAAGGGGAAACCACCACAGACTGGATGGAACAAGAAAGAGAGAGAGGTATCACTATTACTTCTGCCGCTGTTACTTGTTTTTGGACACCTACTTACGCTCTGACAGATAAAACAAAGAAACATCGTTTCAATATTATTGATACTCCTGGGCACATCGACTTCACTGTGGAAGTGAAGCGTTCTCTCCGCGTGCTCGACGGTGCAGTTGTGGTCTTCGACGGCGTGGCCGGAGTAGAACCTCAGTCCGAAACAAACTGGCGCTATGCCGATGAAGCCAATGTTCCTCGTATTTGTTTCATTAACAAATTAGACAGAACTGGTGCATCTTTTGAACACTCCTATGCAACTATTTTAGACAGACTTACAAAGAAAGCTGTTCGTATGCAGATTCCTATTGGACTAGAAGAAAAGCATGAAGGTGTCGTGGATCTTCTACGTATGAAGGCTTATTACTTCGAAGGTGACATGGGAAACAAAGTTATCGAAAAGGACATTCCTGAAGAATACAAAGCGGATGCAGAAAAATATCACGCAGAATTAGTTGAGAAGATTGTTGAACAAGACGATGTCCTTATGTCTGAATATCTTGAAGGAATGAAGCCTAGTATGGATGTCCTTAAGAAGACACTTCGCAAGGCAGTTATTGCCAACAATGTTTTCCCAGTCTTCGCAGGTTCTGCGTTAAAAAACAAAGGTGTTCAGCTTGTGCTCGATGCTGTGGTTGATTATCTTCCAGCTCCGACAGATATTCCTCCTATCCCTGGTATCAATCCAGACAATGATGAACCCGCAGTTCGTCACGCTTCTGATACAGAACCTTTCTCAGCTTTGGCTTTCAAAGTTGCGACAGATCCATTCGTCGGACAAATTATTTTCTTCCGTGTTTACTCAGGTTCTCTTGAAGCCGGAAGTTATGTTTATAATCCTCGTACCAGAAATAAAGAAAGAATCGGACGTATCTTGCGTATGCATGCGAATGATCGTGAAGAAGTAAAGAAAGTTTATGCTGGAGAAATCGCAGCGGCTGTCGGATTGAAAGACACTATCACTTCTGATACTCTTTGTGATGAAGCAAATCCAATCGAGTTGAACCGTATCGTTTTCCCAGAACCAGTTATCTCTCTAAGAATTGAACCAAAGACAAAAGCGGACCAAGAAAAAATGGGTATGGCTTTGAATCGTTTGGCTCAAGAAGATCCTACTTTCCGTGTGACCACCGACCAAGAAACAGGAGAGACTATTATTGCTGGAATGGGAGAATTGCACTTGGAAATTATTGTTGATCGTATGAAAAGAGAGTTTACGGTGGAAGCCAATGTTGGTAAGCCTCAAGTAGCCTACCGTGAGACAATCAATGGTAATGCTGACGCTGAAGGTAAATACATCAAGCAATCCGGAGGACGTGGAAACTACGGTCACGTAAAGATCAAAGTAAAGCCTATGGTTGCTATGACCAAAGAAGAAGTGGAAGATCTACCAAAGAACACAAAGAGAGCGCCTGGTTTCGAATTCATCAACACAATCAAAGGAGGAGTTATTCCACAAGAATATATTCCTGCCTGTGAAAAAGGATTTAAAGAAGGTTTGGATCGCGGTATCTTGGCAGGATTTAAAATGGTAAATGTTTCCGTCGAACTTTGGGACGGTTCTTACCACGAAGTGGACTCCAACGAAATGGCTTTCAAAATCGCCGCTTCGATGGCTGTGCAAGATGCTTGCCGAAGAGCTAACCCAGTTATCCTTGAGCCGATGATGAAAGTTGAAGTTGTGACTCCAGATAAATTCATGGGAGACGTCACAGGAAACCTTTCATCCAAGCGCGGACTTATCGAAGGTATGGAAGAGCGTGGTATGAGTAAAGTCATCAAAGCTGTCGTTCCTCTTTCTGAAATGTTCGGTTACATGACCGGCTTGAGATCTATGACAGAAGGACGTGCGTCATTCACAATGGAATTCTTGAGATACGATATTGTGCCTCAAAACGTAGCAGACACAATCATCGCAGCAAGAAAATAAAATAAAAATTTATTAAAAATAAAAAATCGCCCTCGAGTTTACTCGAGGGCGATTTGCTTTTTTGTGTTTAGCAAAAATACCTGCTTCCATTTTTTACATATTCCAATGATGGATGTATGAACGACATATTTTTCGCATACCTTTCTACCACATCAGAAAATTCAGCAAAATCCGTTTTGGCAAAATGTTTCAAGGCTTCGTCCAGATTTCCTGTAATTAATTCAGGATATCCTGTAAACAATCCATTTTTGCAATCAGTGTTTCTGCCTATTTGTGGGAAGATAAAACGTTTACCTCCCATCTCTGGTATGTCATAGGTGCGATAATTCGCGACATTTACAGAACCTTCACCTTCATGCTTTGGCATTTCGGCATCATGTTTAGAAATAAACTCTAAATAATTATTAGAAAAATAAAGAATTGGTTTTGTGCTTACACCGCAATACCAGTTATCTTTTCGATTCGTATATTCATTGTTCATTTCCACAAAGCCCTGAAGAAATACTTCTTCTTTACACCCGACATACAAAAAATCTCCATGTTTTAATTCATTCGGCAATTCAGTTATTCTTCGCCTGACATAATCTTTCTTTGTCTGAAAAAATTTATTATGCCAAGGTTGTTCCTCTTTAGGTATTTTAAATTTTGTACTTTTATTTTCCAAAAAGGGAACTATGACATTTTCATAATAATCCGGACGAGTCACTTCTTTCAATCTTTTTTCGACAAGGCTTGGATCTATTGTGATTATGGGAAGGTTATCCATTTTTTCTACGCCGTCTTTATATTTTCCTGCAATAGTCAAAAATAGATCCTTGCCATATGACGAAGGAAGCCAGATGCCAAATTCTTCATCCAAATTAAAATCAAGCATATGAGTTCCTAAAATATTCGCTTGAAGTTTCTTTAATAAGTTTTTTTCTTGTTTGGCTGGCAAAGATTTTTCCTCATTTGTTTTTTTGTTATCAAAAAAACTTTTTGGAAAAGTCATTAAGGTAACATGTCTGCTGTATGAGAAAGTATTCGGTTCCATCACCTCGAGAGAATTTCCCTCATATTTCAAAAGTTTGAGCGAATTACCAAAATCAAAGAGAATATTGGTTCCTTTCAGTATTCCTGAAAAGAGATGAATCATAGGCACAATGTCCTTGAATTCTGCTAATTGTTGTTTCATTTTCAAAGTGCTATTTATTTTTACCGGAACACACCGGATTTCTAGTTGTTTTCTTTCTTTACCTTACTATTCAGGTGCCTTAAAAGCAAGTTATTGTTTGACAAGTTTGTAAATTTTAAGTAAGGTTAAGAAAAAATAGATCTAAGAAAACAGAATACTAACCCTTTAAACAACAAGCTATGTTAGAAATAAAAATTCATAAATTTGGAGGAGCTTCCTTGAAAGATGTTCCTTCTCTTCGGCAATGCGGAAAAATTGTAAAAAAAGAAAAACCAAATATTGTTGTCGTTTCAGCAATAGGTAAAACAACAAATGCACTTGAAAATGTTGCACGCGGTATTATTGAAAATCGCACAGATCTTTTTGAGCAGTCTCTTGAATTGGTTAGAAAATATAATGAACCAATAATTAAGGAACTTTTCAAAAAAAGACCAGATGTTCCATTTAAATTTGAGGAGATTATGAAATATCTGACTGAATCATTTGTGGGAATCAATAAATGTAATTCTTTTGAAATGGTTCGTGATCAGCTTATGGCTCAAGGTGAAATCATTTCATCTCGGATAGTTAGCGCTTTTCTGGCTGATAATGATTATTCAAACAAACTCATACCGGCTAAAAATTTTATCAGGACCAATTTAGATTTTGGTAACGCCATTGTCTCTAAGGAAGAATCTATGAAAACTCTCTTTGATTGCGGTTTGATTTATTGTTTAAGAAAAGAAATACCAGTTATAACTCAAGGATTTATTGCAGGTGCTCGCTTAGACAGAAAACCAGAATTTTATTTTGAAGGTTATACGACTCTTGGCCGTGAGGGAAGTGATTACAGTGCAGCTCTCATCGCTTCTTTGCTTGTTGATTCAGGAATATTAAAAGCAGAAGAAGTCACAGAAGTTGTTTTATGGAAAGACGTTCCGGGTGTGGGACTTGAAAATCCTAAAAAAGCTGGAAAGGATGCAAAGTTTTTCAAAACTCTTTCTTATGATCATTTTCAGGAAATGATTGAGCCGAATGGTACTGCTTATGGTCTTGTTCATCCGAAAACTCTCAAAGAGTTGAAAGATAAAGAGATACCGCTTCGCGTGAAAAATTTCTGGAAGCCAGATTTGCCCGGTACTTTGATAAGCAAATCCAAAAGGAATTCAGGTTTCTTTTACTAAGTATTATTAAAATGTCCCTAATCGTATCATAACGATTGGGGATTTTTTATTGTATATTTTCCAGATTTGACTTTATTTTTGAATTTGATAGTATGAGACGTAACTGCACTTTTGGCAGTTTTTATATTGCTGATTGTGATATAAACAATTTAATTTTCGCCTCATCGGCGAATCAGCCATAGAGGCTGAATTATTAGTTTAATTTAATTTAGTAGTTAGGCCTTAGCAACTGGTTCTCGTATGTTAAGTCTTAATTAGTAATAAACAAAATTATATGGCAGCAGAAGAATTTAAAAGAGATAAGCCACACGTAAACGTAGGTACTATCGGTCACGTTGACCACGGTAAGACTACTTTAACCGCGGCAATATTAAACGTCCTTAACTTAGCTGGTAAAACAGTGCGTCTTCGTGATGTTAGTCAGATCGACAACGCCCCAGAAGAAAAGGCTCGTGGAATCACCATTAACATTTCTCACAACGAGTATGCGACTGATGCACGTCACTACGCGCACATCGATGCTCCAGGACACGCCGACTATATCAAGAACATGATTACTGGTGCCGCTCAAATGGACGGTGCTATCCTTGTGGTTGCCGCTACTGACGGTGCTATGCCTCAGACACGCGAACACGTTTTGCTTGCAAAACAAGTTGGTGTTCCAAAGATTATTGTTTTCTTAAACAAGTGCGATATGGTTGATGATAAAGATATGATCGACATGGTTGAAGAAGAAATCCGTGAACTTCTAACAAAGCAAGGCTTTGATGGTGCAAACGCTCCAGTTATTCGTGGATCAGCTCTTAAGGGTCTTGAAGCTACATCTATTGATGATCCTTGGGCACAAAAAATTCTTGAACTTACAAACGCTCTTGATACATACATCCCAGTTCCTGAAAGAGATACAGCAAAACCTTTCCTTATGCCTGTAGAAGATATCTTCTCAATCGAAGGCCGTGGAACAGTTGTTACTGGTAAAATCGAAAGAGGTATTATCAAAGTTGGTGAAGATATCGAAATCGTCGGTATTAGACCAACTATGAAGTCAACAGTTACCGGTATTGAAATGTTCAACAAGAACTTGCAAGAAGGTATGGCTGGAGACAATGCTGGTATTCTTCTACGCGGTCTGAAAAAGGAAGATATTACACGCGGACAGGTTCTTTCAAAACCAGGAACAGTTACTCCTCATGACAATTTCACTTGTGAAATATACGTTTTGAAGAAAGAAGAAGGCGGACGTCACACTCCTTTCTTCAAAGGTTATAAGCCTCAATTCTACATCCGTACAACAGACGTAACAGGAGATGTTACTTTGGAAGAAGGAACAGAAATGGTTATGCCTGGAGATACAGTAAAACTTACAGTTAAATTGGTTACCCCGGTCGCACTCGAAGAGTCACAGAGATTTGCTATCCGTGAAGGAGGCAAGACTGTCGGCGCCGGAGTTGTTACAAAAATTATTGCTTAATTAAAACAGGATTAGTTCATGCCAACAGCAGAAACAAAAATAAAAAAACCTAAGGCTGCAAAGACTGTCACAACAAAGACAGTAAAGGCAAAAGCTGTGAAAGCAGCTCCTAAAGCTAAAGAAAAGAAAGAAGACGGCAAGGTAATACTTCGCATCAGAGTTCGTGCTTACGAGAGCAAGATCTTGGATGCGTCAGTAAAACAGATCATGGATACCGCTATGCGTTATGATGCGACTATTGTCGGACCAGTACCTCTTCCAACTGAAATAAAGAAATATACAGTGAACCGTGCATCTTTCGTTTACAAAAACACACGAGAACAATTTGAAATGAGAGTGCACAAAAGAGTGATCGATATATTGAACCCCGGAGCAAAAACAATCGAAGCTCTTACAAACTTATCACTTCCTTCCGGAGTTGATATTGATGTGAAGATGTTATAGAAGTAATTTAAAATTTATGAAATTTATTCTTGGAACAAAAGAAAATATGACGGAGTATTTCTCCGAAGACGGAACAGTCATCCCAGTGACGATTATTTCAGCCGGCCCTGTGACTGTAACTCGAGTTTTCGAGAAAGCCAAGGATGGTTATAATGCTGTTCAGGTTGGTTTCGGTACTCAGAAAGCACATCGCGTAAATAAGCCTCGCTTAGGTCAGATGAAAGGAGTTCTTTACAGAACTTTGAAAGAATTCAGATTAAAACCTACTGATACAAATAATGCTAAAGAAGGTGATGTTATTAATGTTTCAGCTTTTGCCCCAGGAGACAAACTACAAGTTTCAGGAGTTTCAAAAGGTAAAGGTTTCCAAGGAGTTGTGAAGCGTCACGGTTTCCACGGAGGTCCTCGTTCACACGGTCAGAAACATTCTGAAAGAGAGCCAGGATCAATCGGAGGAGGTCTACGTACACACGTTCCAAAAGGAATGAGAATGGCAGGCAGAATGGGATCTGATCGTATAACCTACAAGAACTTAAAAGTTGTGTATGTTGATCAAGATAACAATACAATGCTTATCAAGGGTGCAATACCAGGAAAGCGTGGAACATTAATTGAAATAGTTTCAAGATAATAATTTATATGGAAGCAAAAATATACAACCAAAAAGGCACAGCTGACGGAAAGATAACTCTTCCTGAGAAAGTTTTCGCTGCGAAATGGCGTTCTGACTTGGTTCACCAAGTTGTTCAAAGTATGCGCTCAAACAAGCGTGCTGGTACAGCTGACACGAAAGATCGCGGAGAGGTGAGTGGAGGAGGAAAGAAGCCTTGGAAACAAAAAGGAACAGGACGTGCTCGTCATGGATCTTCTCGTTCTCCTATCTGGGTTGGTGGAGGTGTCACACACGGTCCACTTTCAGACAAGAACTACAAGAGAAAGATTACAAAGAGTATGCGTGCTCAAGCCCTTTTCTCAGTGCTTTCCAGAAAATTTAAAGATGGAGAAATAATTTTTGTTGATTCTCTTGCAACTTCAGGTATTAAAACAAAGGATGCTGTAGATGTAATGAAGAACTTAGCAAAAGGTTCTGGTATTAAGACTTTGGCAACTTCCAAGAAGCCAAAAGTTTTAACAGCTTTATTTGGACGCAGTGAAAAAACAGAAAAGAGTTTCAGAAATTTACCTCAGCTTGAAATAGTCTTCGTTAAAAACTTAAATCCATTTGACGTATTAAATCACCAATACCTTTTAATAGAAAATCCAGAAGAGAGTGTTAAATTCTTGGAATCACGCGGATAATTTTTAAATTATATGACAATGAAATTAATTAAAAAACCAAGAGTTACTGAAAAAGCATCACTTGCCTTCGAGCAAAATGTTTACACTTTTGATGTTACAGCATCTGCCAATAAGACCGAAATCAAGAAAGCCATTTTTTCCCTTTACAAAGTTAAGCCAGTAAAAGTAAACATAGTAAATATTCCAGCTAAACAAATCATGTCCAAAGGAAAGGCTGGTGTAAAACAAGGAGGTAAGAAAGCTATTGTTTATTTGAAAAAGGGTGATAAGATAGAACTTATTTAATAAACCATGAAAACATACAAACCTACAACCAAATCCAGAAGAATGATGTCCAACGTTACTTACCGTGGCGTTTTGACTAAATCTGAACCAACAAAATCTTTAACTCACGGTTTTCGCCGATCTGTCGGTAGAAACAGCCAGGGACGCATCACCACTCGTCATAAGGGCGCCGGACATAAGCGTTTATTCAGAGATGTTGATTTCTTATACGACAAGAAAGATATTCCTGCAAAAATAACTTCTGTAGAATACGATCCAAACAGATCAGCTTTTATCGGTATCGCTGTCTATAAAGACGGAGAGAAGAGATATGTTGTTCTTCCAAAGTCTGTTAAAGTAGGTGATTCATTTATCGTTTCCGAAAAAGCAGAACTTGCCACAGGAAACAGATTGCCTTTGAAAAATATTCCAGTTGGAACATTCGTTTACAATGTTGAAATAAAAACAAAAGGTGGTGCGAAGATTTCAAGATCAGCCGGAGTATTTGCTCAAGTTGTTGCGAACGCCGACGGTTACACCAACTTAAAGATGCCATCTTCTGAAATTAGAAAAGTTAAAGAAGAATGTTGGGCATCTATCGGTTCTGTTTCAAACGATGAACACCACTTAGAAAACTACGGTAAAGCAGGACGAAGTCGCTGGAAAGGTATCCGTCCTACAGTCAGAGGTACAGCCATGAACCCTGTGGATCACCCATACGGAGGAGGAGAAGGAAGACAAGGTCGCGGTACAAAGAGACCAAAGACTATGTGGGGTAAAGTTACTGGAGGAAGAAAGACAAGAACTCCAAAGAAATACTCAAACGTCTTCATCGTTTCCCGCCGAAAGACTGGAAAATCAAGAAAGAGTCAATAAAATTTTTACTAAAAAATCTCCCAAGTTGGGAGATTTTTTGTTATTTAAGGATTATTTAGTAAAGCTTTTTAACCCCTTGACTTTCTAATTAAATATGCTATACTCTTACTAGTTACGGCTCTTTGATATTTTATTTAGTTGTCAGCTTTTATTGAGTTCTCTTAGTTTCTTTAAGGGGATTGAGAGAACTTAATAAATAAATTACTAACAATTAAATAAATAGACAAATGAAAAAATTAGCCATAATTTTAATTATATTTATTATTGTAACTTTTTTAAGTTGTAATAATGAAATAACTCCATCTACCCAAATAGTAAATGGAAATGGATCAGGTGATGTTTGGGATACTACATCGATAACGACTGTTTACCCAGTATCACTGGTTACCAGTGTTGTGTTGGAAATAGGAAATAACAGTGACACCACAACTGTTTATTCAGAAAAACTTCTTAAACTGAAAATTGGCGGTGGGTACAATATTTATTGTGCTTATACAAAAAATTTGTTAATTAAGATGCTTCTCTCAGAAAAAGTTTCACAGGGCTATTGTTTAGATATTACAGTACTTTCAAGAAAGAGAGGTTTTGATAATAAAGATGCTGTTGTTATAAGTTATGCAGTTAAAAAAATAGTTAATCATATGGGTGGTTAATAAAAAGTATTAAAAACACAAAAAGCTTCTCTTTTATTGAGAGGCTTTTTTATTTGCTATAATATTTAAATGCAGAAGAGGGTTTTTCTAACTATTTGTTTTGGTTTTACTTTCGGAGTTTTTCTCCGTTCTCTTATTTCGATAAATTTTTATAGTGCTGTTTTGCTTATAGTCATTTCTTTGGCTATTTTTTTATTTCACTTTTTTATCTCAAAGAGTAAGTGGGGGATATTGGCTTCAATTTTTATTTTAGTTTTTTCATTTGGAATTATTAGATTCCATATGGCTGATCAAGCTTCTTTAAAATCAGAAGCGATTTTGGCAAGTAGTGTCGGTCAAAAAGTTTCTCTAAGTGGATTGATAATAGACGAAGTTACTCAAAAAGAAAATAGTCAGAGCTTGACCGTCGAAGTTGCGTCTAGAGGAGAGAAGACAGATGTTTTATTATCGACT
The DNA here is from genome assembly GCA_023267435.1 of Candidatus Nomurabacteria bacterium. Lineage (GTDB taxonomy): Bacteria > Patescibacteriota > Minisyncoccia > Phycocordibacterales > UBA9973 > UBA9973. Next base: position 44,453 of record JAHFNH010000001.1, on the reverse strand, counting down.
GGGCTGGATGATAGTTTTAAATACGGTGATGAGATAAATTTCTCCGGAGTCTTAGAAAAACCAGAAAACTTTGTGACTGACCAAGGCAAGGAATTTGATTATATAAATTATCTGCGCAAAGACGGTATTTTATTTGTAGTTAAATACCCGAAAATAGAAGTGGTCTCATCTGGGAATGGCAGTAAAATAAAAAGCACACTATTTGCAGTTAAAGAAAAGTTTTTAGAAAAATTATCTTATGCAATACCGGACCCGGAGAATTTATTGATGGGTGGATTGATACTAGGGGAGAAGTCTTCTTTTGATCAGGCACTCCGACAGAGTTTCGTAGATACTGGCACGATACATATCGTAGCTTTGTCTGGTTATAATGTGACTATTGTTGCTGAATGGATTATGAAACTCTTTGGTTTTCTGCCTAGAAATTTAGGTATCGGTGTGGGTATATTTTCTATTCTTTTATTCGTGTTGATGACTGGTGGAAGCTCGACGGCTTTGCGAGCGGGGATAATGGCAACCCTAGCACTTGTAGCGCGCGCGACAGGGAGAAACTATGATGTCGCGCGCGCCCTTATCATGGCGGGTGTTTTAATGGTTTTAATCAATCCTTTTCTTTTGGTCTTTGATGTATCTTTCCAACTTTCATTTATTGCGACTGTAGCAGTGATATTCCTAGCGCCTAAAATAGAGAAACATTTTCAATGGATTACAGATCGTTTCGGTTTGCGGGATATTATTACCGTGACTTGCGCAGCGTATATTTTTGTCTTTCCTTTTATTCTTTACAAGATGGGTAATCTGTCGCTCGTAGCTCTGCCAGCAAATGTTTTAATTCTTCCTTTTATACCATTTACTATGATGCTCGGTTTTATCACTGGCTTTGTTGGTCTTATTTTACCAGTACTTTCTATTCCGTTTGGATATGTTTCATATTTATTTTTACACTATGAATTGTTTATGATTGGTTTCCTTTCACACTTAAATTTCGCAGCATTTACTATACCAAATTTTCCTTTGGTTTTAACTATTGGTATTTATTTATATTTTATTTACTTTATTTTTGGTGATAATATAAAAGAATTTTTTACAGAAACTAAAAAACCATAATATCAAAAATTTTCTGGCGGGTAAGACGCAGCCAGTACCCGCAGGCGAAAACTTTTATATTATGGTTTTTTCTAAAATACTTTTCTTACTTGGCTTTTATGAAATTGTTTTCAACATTTTCCCAGTTTAGATTCTCAAAAAATGCTTCTACATACTTTTTCTTTTCAGAAGTGGGGTAGTCATACACGAAAGCATGTTCCCACATATCGATAGCTAAAATCATTTCACAACCATTTAATTGACCAAGATGTTGTTCATCTACCCATGAAGCAAGGAGTCTATTGTCCTTTTTATCATACCAAAGTACTGCCCAGCCGACACCACGAGTCAGTGCTAAGTTCTTAAATCCCATAAGAAATATCTCTAGAGACATGCAGTCTTCGTTTATTTTTTTTGCTAGTTCACTTTCAGGATTCAATGCTTTTGCTCCACCAGATAGGGAATTGAAATACACTTCGTGGTTTCTCATACCATTGTATTCGAAAGAAAAACGACGGAAGAGTTCAGCTATTAGATAAGCGTTGTCTTCTCCATTTTTAAACATTCCTTCACTCAAGTAGCTTATTTTTTCGATAACTCCATTTGTGTTTTTTACATAACCAGCATAAAGCTTCAAATGCTCTTCGACATTCTTGGCCGATATTCCTTTTAATTCTCCAATATTGAATTTCATTTCTTCAAATTTTTTCATAATTTTTCTGTTTCGTGTCACCACGAATTTATTAATTGATATGTTAAAATTATAGCACGATGGAGAATAACAAAAAATATTACTTACCTTTGTGTGTTTTAGCTCTTATTTTAGTGAATATTTTTATCTTTCAGCTTATTTGGCAAAACGAACATCGTCAGCTGACTTTTGCGATGCTGGATGTTGGACAAGGGGATGCACTTTTTATAGAGTCACCGACTGGCACGCAAATCTTGGTGGACGGTGGCCCAGCTCGAAAAATACTCAGTCCACTTTCTCGTGTGATGAATCCTTTTGATAAAAAAATAGATGCGGTAATTATTACAAATCCTGATGCAGATCATATTGGAGGGTTTTTAGATGTCTTGAAAAATTATCAAGTGGGTGAAGTTTTTAGTTCCGGTACAGTGAGCAATTCAAAAACTTTTAAAGATTTAGAAACACAAATACAAAATAAAAATATCCCAAATCTTTTAGTAAAAAAAGGAATGCGTCTCGATCTGGGCGAGGGAGCAGTGCTCGATATTTTATTTCCTGATCGTGATGTGTCGAGTTGGAAGACGAACGATGGCTCAGTAGTGGCACGATTATCTTATGGCAAGACTTCGGTAATGCTGACAGGCGATGCGACAAAATTAACCGAAAAAATAATATTAGGAGATTTTTCTTCAAGCGAATTACAGAGTGATATTTTGAAAGTCGGGCATCATGGTTCTCGTGGTTCTAGTTCTTTAGAATTCGTGCAAGCCGTTTCGCCAACATACGCACTCATCTCAGATGGCAAAGGTAATACTTACGGTCATCCACATCCAGAAACTTTAGATATATTAAAGCAGATAGGTGCCAAGATTTTTAGGACGGACTTGCTTGGCACTATTGTTGTAAAATCCAATGGTGACAAGCTTAATTTCGGGTTTTGATAAGGCTGGTTTTGGTGGTAAAATTGGGGAATGAAAGATAAACAAATTGAGAAGCTTATCAAACTAGAAGCCAAAAGGCAGAAGAGTGTTACTAACTTAATCGCATCTGAGAACTACGTTTCAAAAGATGTTTTACAAGCGCTCGGTTCGGAACTTACAAATAAATATGCCGAAGGTTATCCAGGCAGGAGATACTATGGTGGCAATCAGATTATCGACAAAGTAGAAACTCTTTGCATTGAACGAGCTTTAAAACTTTTTAAATTAAAAGACACAGAATGGCATGCAAATGTTCAGCTTCTTTCCGGTTCTCCAGCAAACTTTGCTTTGTATTCTGCCCTGGTTCCAATCGGTGGAAAAATAATGGGAATGAAATTAACTTCTGGTGGACACCTTACACACGGACACCCATTATCTATGACTGGTAAACTTTGGAAACCAATTCAATTTGAACTCGATGGTGCGACTGAAGTTATTGATTACGATAAATTAAAAAATCTTGCAGTTCAAGAAAAGCCAGATATTATCGTAGCTGGTTTTACCGCATACCCTAGAGTTGTTGATTTTAAAAAGTTTAGAGAAATTGCCGATGCTGTGGTTTACCCTGACGGACGGAAGGGAGCGTTACTACATGTCGACATGTCACACTTTGCAGGACTCGTGGCTGGAGGAGTTTATCCAACACCGTTTCCTTATGCAGATAGTGTGATGACTACCACTCACAAGTCTCTGCGTGGACCAAGACAAGCAATTCTTTTTGTAAAAAAAGATGCACGAGAGTTTGATAAAAAATTAGACAAGATGGTTATCCCAGGACTTTTTGGTGGACCACATGAAAACAATATTGCAGGTGTTGCTATTGCGTTAGGCGAAGCAATGAAACCTGATTTCAAAAAATATGCGAAGCAAGTAGTAAAGAATGCTAAGACACTAGCGAACGAATTAAAAATATTAGGATGGCATATTATTTCTGGTGGCACAGATTCACACCTAATACTTATGGATACCTTTATGAATGGATCTGGTGTTTCCGGTAAGGAGGCAAGTATTAAGCTTGAAAAAGCAGGGATTATTGTAAATATGAACACTATTCCAGGAGATACACGCAGTGTGATGGATCCTTCTGGTATTCGACTTGGCACTTGCGCAGAAACCACTCGTGGTAAAAAAGAAAAAGACATGATTAAAATTGCACAAAAAATGGATAAGATTTTAAGAGCTAAAAAATAATATGAAAAAAGGAAAACTAATAGTAATAGATGGTACAGATGGAAGCGGAAAGGCAACACAGGTTGAACTCTTGAGAGCGCGTCTTGTGAAGGAAGGTTTTAAAGTTAAAACTGTTGATTTTCCAGAGTATTACAAAAACTTCTTCGGTCAATTTATTGGTCATTGTTTACGAGAACAATATTTTAACTTTGTTAAAGTTCACCCTAAAATAGCTTCAGTTTTGTATGCCGCCGATAGATGGGAGTCCTCCGAGCAGATTTCTAAATGGCTTAAATCAGGAAATGTTGTAATTGCAAATCGTTATGTTTCAGCTAATCAAATACATCAAGGTGGAAAAATAACAGACGCAAAAAAAAGAAAAGATTTTTTACGTTGGCTTGATGATATGGAATATAAAGTTTTTGGTATTCCACGTCCAGACATTGTTCTTTATTTAGAAGTTCCGATAAAAATTACTCAAAAGTTAATGATAGAACGTGATGCAAAAAATGTTCGCCAATATTTAAGACGTAAGGGTGATGTTCACGAGAATGATCCTGTTTTCTTGGAAAATTCTCGTAAGAGCGCCTTGAAACTTATTAAAGAATTAAATAATTTTGTAAAAATATCTTGTGTAAAAGGCAATAATATGCGCACTAGAGAAGATATTCATAAAGATGTTTATTTAGAAGTTAAAAAAGTAATTAAGAAATAATTCATGCAATTAAAAATTAAAAAATTAAAAGAAAATGTAAAGTTACCAAGCTATGCCCATCCAGGAGATGTGGGGATGGATTTGTTTTCAATGGAAGCTGTGACTATTCCCTCAATGGGACACCATATATTTTGGCACGGATTTGCAACGGAATTTGAAGAAGGTTATGCGGGTATTGTTAAAGACAAAGGTAGTATTTCAAAATTGGGACTTCATACTATGGGAGGGGTTTACGATGCTGGTTATCGTGGAGAATACAATACTCATTTAGTAAATTTATCAGATAAACCTTATACTGTTGAAGTAGGAGATAAAGTTAGCCAGCTGATAATTTATCCTGTAATCATTGCAGAATTAGAGGAAACTGATATATTGAGTGAATCGGTTCGTGGAGAAGGGAGGTTTGGATCAACAGGAAAAAAGTAATGGAATATAAAATAAAAAATTTAATTATAGAAGCGTTAAAAAATCTCAATATAGAAGAGGTTGATTTTACTGTGGAACATCCAGCAGATTTGAAGATGGGGGATTATTCCACAAATGTTGCTATGGTTCTCTCTAAAAGAGAAAAAACCAATCCGAAAGAATTGGCTCAGAAAATTGTTGACCAACTGTCAAGGTTGAACCTTGACAGTAAAATAAATAAAATTGATGTTGCGGGTGCGGGATTTATAAATTTTTATTTAGCACCGGAATTTTTTGCAGATTCAACTAAAGAAATTTTAAATACAAAAGATAATTTTGGGAAAGTAGAATCACTAAAAGGAAAAAAAGTTTTAGTGGAACATTCTTCTCCAAATTTATTCAAGCCTTTTCATATTGGGCATATGATGAACAATACAATAGGGGAATCAATGGTCCAAATTATGAAGTTCTCCGGTGCAGAAGTGAAAACAATGTCTTTTCCTTCAGATATTTCTCTCGGTGTAGCCAAAGCAGTTTTTATTATTTTGGAAAAATACGGTGCAGATTTTACCCCGAATGATATTGCAGTATTAGGTGACGCTTATGTGGAAGGTACAAAAAGATTTACAGATGATGAATCAATTCATGAACGCGTGAAAGAAATTGCGGATAATCTATATGTTGGCAAAGGTTCTCCAGAATTGAAGGTTTATGAAGTATGTAAGAAATTCAATATTGAATACTTTGAATCAATTACAAAGAGACTTGGTTCTCATTTTGATTCATATATATACGAGAGTGAGGCGGGTATAGCAGGGAAGGAAATTGTAGGGAAAAATACTCCAGCAGTTTTCACTGAGAGCGAAGGTGCTGTTGTTTATATTCCAGATGAAGCTAAAAAGAATTTAAACACAGCTGTCTTTATAAATAGCCAAGGTAATCCGACTTATGAAGCTAAAGATTTAGGATTATTGAAATTAAAATTCGAGCGTGTGAATCCGAATATTTCTATTTTTATTACTGACACCGAACAAATTCCACATTTCAATATTGTGCTCGATGCTGCAGAAAAAATAAATCCTGAGTGGGTAAAAAACAGTATTCATGTCCCTCATGGACGTATGAGTTACAAGGGACAAAAGATGTCGTCTCGATTAGGTGGCGTGCCCCTTGCGACTGAGATGATTGATCTTGTTTTAGGTGAAGTTTCTGAAAGAACAAAAGATCGTGTAGCTGATATACGTGAAAATGCTGAAGCTGTAGCTATTGGTGCAATAAAGTTTACAATTCTTCGCACGAAGCCAGGTCAGAATATTAATTTTGATCCAGATACATCTTTGTCTTTTGAAGGGGATTCTGGCCCATACTTACAATACACCCATGCCCGTATTCAAAGCTTGATTGAAAAAGGGTCAGGATTAGGAATGTCTCCAAACTATCATGCTCAAGATATTTTGGATATTGAAAAAATGTTATATCGTTTTCCTGAAATAGTCGAGCGTGCAATTACAGAATACGCTCCGCAATATATTGTGACTTATGTTATTGAAGTTGCTCATGGTTTTAATTCTTTTTACGGTGACAATCAAATAATTGATGAAAAAAATAAGGAAGTTTCAGAACATCGTTTAGCTATAGCTCGCGCAACACAAATCATAATAAAAAATGGTTTGCATCTTTTAGGTATCCAAGCTCCGGAGAGAATGTAAATAGATATTACTTAATTATATTGACAAGTTGAGAATCTTACGGTAGGATAGAGTAGAAAATAAAATTTGTATATAAACAATTAAAAACGAAAACAGTATGTCTGTATCATTTTCATCAACGAAAAAGTCAGAGTCAGTAACTCTGACAGACAATTTGAGTCCTCTTAAAACATTACAGAGGATACAAGGGCTTTTTAAACACAATGGTGACACTGGATTTAGTGATGGCTGGAAAACAAAAGTGTTTGACTATAATTTTCTTTGTCTTTCAACAAATCAAACAAGTTATGTGTTGAATGCTCGACACTCTGGTAATTTGAAGTTCTTTGAAAACAAAGATGACATGTATGGAAAATTAAAGTCATTTGTAGGACAAACAGATAGAGAAGTTATTGATAAATTTCTTGCCCAGTTGTCAAAATCACATCATTGTAAAGTCTATGTAGAAGAAACGATTAATACGTTAAAAAAGAAACTTACGTATTCAATTCGCAAGAAAGGAAACGAATTAACTTGTTATTTCCTAAGTATTGAACTTTCTGAGAGTAGTTGCAGAGACGGTAATTATTAAAATAATTTACTGTAATTAAAATTAAAAGCCCTTCCTTTTGGAAGGGCTTTCTTTTTTACAAGAAAAGTCTTTCCGAATAGTAAAAATATTATTTAAAAACACCCTTTGACAAAGAGAGTGTTTTTTGGTATAAAGATTTAAGATATGAACCTCAAAAAATAATATAGAAAATGAAAAAAGGAAAACTAAAATCCCAGCAATGTCTGGAACCGGAAGGAATGAATCATCGCAGATTTATTGTTTTAAATCGGGATCTGTTAAAACTGGGTCTTGAATTAATAACAGAACAAATTTTAACTAAAGAAGCTAAAAGGTTTGATCGTAAACCGCCTGATGTTGCAAGAATAAAACAAACAAAGGATCAGCTCAGCTATCAAAAATGGTTTCAAGACTATTGTATAAGAGTGCATACTTCATTCAATCCAAATTTAGGATTGAATGGTGGTTTCACCTCAATCGGTGGATGTGGCTGGGTGGTAATAAACAAAGGTATTACTGAAAGAGTTTACATACGAAAATTCTATCGTACAAATATGAATTCGTTCATTAAAAACATTGTTAATGAAGTTGCTTTTTTGATAAATAGGTTGGAAGATCGTCCATTTATTGAAGGTACCAATTTACTTTTTAACATTAAGCAAACTGATGTTGAAACTGTTTGGGTTTCACCGATAAATAAAAAAGTCACCATACCTTTTTATTTGGGAAAAATTCCCGACCGTTTAAGGCAGCATTTCGATGCTCTTAAAAACAGAACAGAGTATTATCAGAATGTAGTACGTCCTAAAAAAGGCATCACTGTTCGTGCACGGGATTTGCGTAAAAAATGGAAACAAAATGTTTAAGTTTAGTTGGTTAGTAATGAGTGCGTTGGGTTGAAAAATCCAGCGCATTTTTTTTATTTTAATTTTTTAAAGGTGGGATGAAATCTAGGATATTTTATGCTAAAATCAGCTAACTATGGCTGAAAACAAAGAAATAAGTAATAAAAGTGAGTCTGCGCTCCGTGAAGAGCGAGTTTTAGAATTTTGGAAAGAAAAAGATATTTTTAATAAATCTTTAAAAAAACCAGCACCGAGCGGTGAGTTCGTTTTTTATGATGGCCCGCCAACTGCGAACGGTATGCCCGGTATTCACCATCTTGAACCAAGGTGTTTTAAAGATGCTTTGCCTCGATATAAAACAATGCGTGGTTATCATGTGCGACGCAAAGGAGGATGGGACACTCACGGTTTGCCTGTTGAGTTAAAAGTTGAAAAGGAACTTGGCTTAAAATCTAAAAAAGAAATTGAAGTTTACGGCATAGAAGCATTTAATAAGAAGTGTAAAGAAAGTGTTTGGAAGCACATAGATGTGTGGGAACAATTTACTGACCGTACAGGATACTGGATCGATAAAGAGAATCCATATGTTACTTATGATAAACATTTTATGGAGTCAGTTTGGAATGTTGTTAAAACAGTCGATGATAAAAAACTTTTATACAAGGATTACAAAGTTTTGCCTTGGTGTCCTCGTTGCGGAACAGCTCTTTCTTCGCATGAATTGGCGCAAGGTTATAAAGATATAAAAGAATTATCTGTTTTTGTGAAATTTAAAATAATCGGAGAAGAAAATACTTTTGTCTTAGCTTGGACGACAACTCCTTGGACTTTACCGGGTAACGTTGGTTTAGCAGTAGGGGAAGATATTAATTACGTGAAAGTAAAGCAAGGAGAAGAATTTCTAATTTTAGCGGAAGCGCGTTTAGATGTGCTGGTGGGGGAATATGAAATAGTTTCAAAAATGAAAGGCAAAGATTTACTCGGTTTGGAGTACGAACCCCTTTATCCATTTTTGAAAGATAATATTTCTGGCGCGGAAAAAGAAAAGTTGGGTAATGCATTTAAAATTTATCCAGCCGATTTTGTGACGACCGTGGATGGTACAGGAGTAGTACATACAGCAGTGATGTATGGAGCAGATGATTTTGAATTGGGTACCAAAATTGGTTTGCCAAAATTCCACCTGGTCGGAGAAGACGGTAATTTTTTGAAATTTGCCGGTTTTCTCGCAGGTAAGTTTGTAAAAGACGAAGAAACAGCTGTAGAAATAATCAAAGATTTGGCACACCGTGGACTGCTTTTGAAAAAAGAAAAATACGAACACAATTATCCGCATTGTTGGCGCTGTCAAACCCCATTGATTTATTTCGCACGAGATTCTTGGTATATCAACATGTCCTCTCTTCGAGAAGATTTAATGAAAGAGAATGAAAAAATAAATTGGGAACCGGCTTATATCAGAGAAGGCAGATTCGGAGAATGGCTTCGTGAGGTGAAAGATTGGGCGATATCTCGCGAGCGATACTGGGGAACACCTTTGCCTATTTGGGTGTGTGATTTATGTACCGATCGACATATTGTCGGTAGTATTGATGATTTAAAACAAAAAGTAATAAAATCTGGTAACAAATATTTTGTCATGCGACATGGACAGTCTGAGAGCAATGTGAAAGATAATTTGCACGGAGTTGTTTGTTCACGAGTAGAAGATATAGATCATTTAACGGAACAAGGTAAAGCGCAAGCACTTCAAGCTGTAGAATCATTGAAAGATGAAAAAATTGATTTAGTTTTCGTTTCACCTTTCATGCGTACTCGCGAAACTATAGAAATATTGAAAGACAAATTGGGTTATAAAGATGAACAAATAATTTTTGATAAAAGATTGTCAGAAATAGACGCAGGAGATTTTGAAGGAAAGAATTGGAATGAATACAAAAATATATTTAAAGATGCTAATGAAAGATTTTTCTCTGCAAAACATAAAGGTGAATCATTGCTTGATGTAAAAAATAGAATGATGAGTTTTGTTTATGAACTCGAAGAAAAGTATAAAAATAAAAATATTTTAATACTGAGTCATGGCTCACCATTATGGATGCTTTTTGCCGGAGCGTGTGGATATTCTGGAGATGAATCTATTAGTATGACCGGTGGATCTTTCCGTCATTCGGAAGAAATTGAAAAAGGAGTTTTTGGAAGCTTTAAACATTTTACTAATGCTGAAGTGCGGGAACTTAGTTTCGTACCGCTTCCACACAATGAAAACTACGAGCTTGATTTACACCGACCATTTATTGATGATGTAAAACTTGTTTGCACCCACGCCAAGGCGGGGCAAGTTTGCGGAGGAGAAATGAAGAGAGTAAAAGAAGTGATGGATGTTTGGTTTGATTCTGGTGCGATGCCTTTCGCTCAGGACCATTATCCATTTGAAAATAAAGAATGGGTAGAAGGGGCAGGTTATCCGGCGGACTTTATTTCTGAAGCGATTGACCAGACTCGCGGATGGTTTTATACTTTGCTCGCAGTGGGAGTGCTTATGGGAAGAGGAACACCTTACAAGAATGTTATTTGTCTAGGACATATTTTAGATAAGGAAGGAAAAAAAATGTCGAAGTCTATCGGTAACGTCGTTGATCCTTGGACTGCGATGGATAAATATGGCGTGGATACTTTGCGTCTTTGGATGTATTCAGTAAATCAGCCAGGCGAATCAAAGAATTTTGACGAAAGAACTGTGAATGAAACTCATCGTCAGGTTTTTGGTTTGCTTTATAATGTTTTAGCTTTTTATGAGCTTTACCGAGATACTTATTTGGAACAAGATGTGAAAGACTTAAAATCTGGCAATATTCTCGATCAATGGATTTTGGCACGCTTGGATGAATTGACTACACTTGTGACTGAAAAAATGGATAATTATAAACTTCTAGAATCTGTCCGTGCAATAAAAGATTTTATTGATGACCTTTCGACTTGGTATGTTCGAAGATCTAGAGACAGAATAAAAGAAGGGGATGCCGATGCGAAACAAACTTTGTATTTTGTATTAAAAAATATTGCGAAATTAATGGCGCCATTTGCACCATTTTCAGCAGATGATATCTGGTTGAAATTAAAAAATGAGCATGATGAAGAATCTGTGCATTTGTCTCATTGGCCAGTTGCGAATGAAATAAATTTCGATGTTATTGCAAATATGGCGGAAATCCGAAAGGTTGTTTCACTCGGACTGGAAGCACGTCAGAAAGCAGGAATGAAAGTGCGTCAGCCGTTGGCAAAAATTGAAGTGAAAGAATATAAGCTCGGTGCCCCATATTCTGAAGTTATTAAAGACGAATTGAATGTGAAAGAAATAGTTGAGAATAGTGGTTTAGAAACAGAAGTATCTCTCGATATAAATATCACTCCAGAATTAAAAGAAGAGGGGGATTATCGTGAATTCGTACGTGGTGTGCAGGATATGCGCAAAAAGTCTGGGCTTACTCCATCGGATGTGATTTCTCTTTCAATTGAAACGAGTGAAGAAGGAAAGAAACTCATAGAAAAATTTGAAGTTGATCTTAAAAAGACAGTCCTTGCTTCAAAAATAGAATTTGTAACTAATGAAGGCGAAGAAATAAAAGTTGACGTACTTGCCTTTAAGATAAAGATTCAAAAATAAAATGAAAAAACTTGTTATTTTTGATTTTGATGGGGTATTAATTGATACACTTTTAATGTGTTACGAACTTAACAAGGCAAACAATCCAGATCATTCCTGGCAGGATTTTAAAGAAATGTCCCATGGTAATTTTTATACAGCTTTGCGTTCTGGAATAAAAAATAAGAAATTTTCTCCTCATCCAGATTTCCACACTCTTTATGGCGAAAAAATATGCGATATAAATATACCTCCGATTCTAAAAGAGTTGGTTATCAAATTAGCAAAAGATAATTCTCTATCTATTGTTACCTCTGGATACACCTTAGCCATTACTGATCATTTAAAAAGGGAAGGGATAGATAAATACTTTGATGAAATTTTAGGTTTTGATTTTCATGTCAGTAAAGTTGTGAAATTAAATAAACTACTTAATGATCATTCTATTTCTTCGAATGATTGTGTTTTTATTACAGATACCTTAGGTGATATATTAGAAGCGAACGAATGTAAAATAAAATCAATTGCTGTAACTTGGGGATTACACGAAAAAGAAACTTTAGAAAAAGGCAATCCAGCTTTAATTATTGATAATCCTATAGATTTAGAAAGTGCTATAAATAGTGTGTTAAAATAAAAGGTATGCAATCAAAAAATGTAAAACTGGTAGTATTTGTTCCGGAAAATCATACTGAAAAAGTTAGGCAGGCAATGGGTGAAGCTGGAGCGGGTGTAATTGGAAATTATAATTTTTGTAGTTTCTCTTCTAAAGGAATAGGGAGATTTTTACCCGTAGAAGGAGCAAATCCAGCAATAGGTGAAGTTGGCAAACTTGAGGAAGTGATAGAAGAAAGAATAGAAGTTGTTGTTTCAAGAGAAATTTTATCTAAAGTTATAGAAGCAATGAAAAAAGTACATCCATATGAAGAAGTTGCTTTTGATATTCATGCTCTAGAAGATATTTCAAAATAAATAATTTTAATGCACCACATTTATCATACAGAAGGAATAATTTTAGGGAGTAGGAATTTCGGAGAAGCGGGGAAATATTATTCTGTTTTTACTCGTGACTTGGGAATGATCCATGCTTCAGCGCAGGGAGTTCGAAAAATATCTTCGAAGCTTCGTTTTGTCCTGCAAGATTTTTCTTATGTGAAAGTTGATTTCGTGCGTGGAAAAGATTTTTGGCGCATCACGAGTGCATCTAAAACAAACGAGCTTGAAAGTCTATCGAAAAGACCGGAGACTTTAGAAATAATGGAAAAGATTTCTAAACTGCTAAAACGCTTACTGGCAGGGGAAGATTCCAACCCGGAATTGTTCGCAGATTTATTGAAAGGATTTTTTATTTTAGAAAAAACTGAGACAATGGAAGAATTGCGCAATATTGAGATGGTGATTGTTTTGCGCATTCTGGATAATTTGGGTTATATCGGCGGAGGCGAAGATTTAAAAACTCTGGTCAAATCTCCGTTTGAAGACGAGTTGATGTTTGAAGTTTCCAAAAATCGAACTCATATTTTATCCGAAATAAATAAAGCACTAAAGGAAACACACCTTTAAAAGTGTGATATAATTTCGTAATGGCTTTAAATGACAAAGAAAAACTAAATAGATTAGAAGATTTAAAAACGAAACTTTTCAGCAAGAGTTTTCAGTCCAGAATAGATCGTCACGATGGTTTTATGTATCGGCAGAAAAAAGATATTCCGGATTCTTGGAAAAAGGAGGCAGTGGGCGAATCTGATTCTATGGAAAAATTTTATATGAAAACATCAATGTTTAAGAAATTTTTTATTTTTTCGATAGGTTTTTTTGTTTTGGCTTTAGGCTTTGCTTTTTTTACTTACTTTAATGGAGGCAATACTGTTTCTAATAACAATATTGATATTGCTGTATTGGGCAATACTTTTACGGCTGGCGGGGAAGAGCTTCCTCTTCAAGTTGAAATTACAAATAAAAATAATGCGGCTCTTGAATTGGCGGATCTGGTTGTGGAATATCCCAAGAGTACCAGCGGTGTAACAGGTGATACAGATCATGTTCGTGTATCTTTAGGAACTATTCCAGCCGGCACTGTGCATATGGAAAATGTAAAAATAACTCTTTTTGGAGAACAGAATAGCATCCAGCCGGTAAAAATTTCTTTGGAATATCGAGTGGAAGGGTCCAATGCTATTTTCGTAAAAGCAACAGATTTTCAAGTCACTATCAGTTCTGCTCCGATCAATCTTTCTGTCGATGCTCCGACGGAGGCAAGTCCAAATCAAGAAGTTACTTTGAATGTGAAGGCGACATTGAATGCCACTAAAATAGCTTCCAATATGATGCTCAAGATTGACTACCCAGTAGGTTTCCAGTTTGAGACATCCAAGCCGGCGCCATCGCTCGGCAATAATGTCTGGAGCTTGGGTGATCTGGCTCCTGGCGCACAGAGCAATATTTCAATAACCGGTAAAATGGTGGATGTGTTTGACGGAGAAGATAAAACTTTTCATATTTTGAGCGGATCACAGAGTGAAAAAGACAAGACGATGATCGGAGTTGTTTTCAATTCTTTAGCTCAAACTATTACGATTAAAAAACCATTTATCGCGGCGCAGCTTTATGTGAATGGCGTTTACCAGAGGGAATATGCGACAGATTCTAAAACTCCGATCCAGGGAGAAATACATTGGATAAATAATTTGCCGACAAAAATAAACGACCTAGTAATCACCGCGAAAATTTCCGGCAATGCGGTAAATCGAAATACGATCGACAGCCAACATGGATTTTATAATTCTTCTCTGAATTCTATTATTTGGGATAAAAATTCTGACAATACTTTTGCCGAGATTAATCCAAGTGATTCTGGAACTGTCTCATTTTCTCTTGCTTCCTTGCCTCTATTTTCAGGCAGTGGTGGTATGGTTACTGATCCGACTGTGAATATTGATGTTTCCATTAGTGGCAAACAGCCCCTCGAAGGTAATGCTTTGCAGGAGCTAACAAATTCAGAATCTAAAATTATTAGAGTTATTTCCGATGTCGGCCTTTCCACAAAAGCTTTATATTATTCCGGCGCATTCGCAAACACTGGACCATTGCCTCCGAAAGTGGAACAAGAAACGACTTACACAGTAGTCTGGGCTCTTTCTAATACATCTAATAACGCTTCCAAAGCACAAGTTACTTCATCGCTTCCTCCGTGGGTAAAATTTGTCGGACCAATTTCTCCTTCGACTGAAGATTTGACTTACAATCCTTCTTCCAAGGAAATTGTTTGGAATGTCGGCGGGATTCCAAAAGGTACCGGCATTACCAGCACCGACAGAGAAGTTTCTTTCCAGATTGCATTTCTACCATCACTTTCACAAGTGAACACGACACCGACGATTATTAATGATGCAGTTTTGACCGGACACGATGATTTTGCTAATGTGGATGTGAGAGTCAATAAGGCTTCTCTTAATACTCGACTTTCAAGCGATCCATCTTTCCCAGCTGGCTCGGAGAGGGTAACGCAGTAATTTTTTAATAAATAATTTTTAAAATATGTCTAAAGAAAACGAAAAGAAAGAAGGATCTGAATTAATGGAAAAGATAGTTTCACTTTGTAAGAGACGAGGTTTTATTTTTCCTGGTTCGGAAATATATGGGGGACTCGCTGGTACTTGGGACTGGGGACACTTCGGTTTGGCTTTAAAAAATAATGTAAAAGCTTCTTGGTGGAAAAAATTTGTGGATTCTCGCAGAGATATGTACGGTATTGATGCGGCAATATTAATGCGTCAGGAAGTCTGGCAGGCGACAGGTCACGCAGAACATTTTGCAGATCCGATGGTGGAGTGCGATAAATGTCACAAAAGATTTCGTGCAGATCAAATAGAAGATAAGGTTAAGTGTGCAGATTGTGGAGGTAAGTTAAGTGAAGCCAGACAGTTCAATATGATGTTTCAGACCAAGGTGGGTGCTTCAGAAGATTCTTCTTCTATCTCTTATCTTCGTCCTGAGACAGCTCAAGGTGTATTCGTAAATTTCAAAAATACTGTAGATGCTTTTCACCCAAAGCTTCCTTTCGGTATGGCTCAGATCGGTAAGGCTTTCAGAAACGAAATCACTCCGCGTGATTTTATTTTCCGCCAGAGAGAATTCGAGCAGATGGAAATAGAATATTTCGTACGCCCCGAAGATTGGGAAAGATATTTTGAATTTTTCAAAGATGAAATGTTTGAATGGATAGAAGAAATCGGTATAGACATGACTAAAGTTCATGATATTGAAATCGCAGCTGAAGATAGAGCGCATTATTCTTCTCGTACAGTTGATTTCGAATTTGAATATCCTTTCGGACAGAAAGAACTTTTTGGTCTGGCTTATCGTTCTGATTTTGATTTGAAAACTCACAAGCTGGATTATATAGACGAAGAAAATTCCAAGAAAATAATTCCTCATGTTATCGAACCATCTTTCGGTCTGGATCGCGCAGTTCTAGCTTTACTTACTTCTGCTTATGCAGAAGATGAAAAGGACGGGGAAGTGCGTTCATATTTGAAATTCAAGCCTTCCATGGCACCGGTTATTTGTGCAGTATCTCCATTACTGAAAAATAAACCAGAGCTTGTGGAATATGCCAATACAAAAGTTTTCGCACCACTGAAAGCAGAGTTTGGACGTGTCGCATGGGACGACAATGGAAACATTGGAAAGCGTTACCGCCGACAAGACGAGATAGGTACTCCATTTTGTATTGTAGTTGATTTTGAAACCTTAACAGATAATGAAGTAACGGTTCGTGATCGTGATACAGGTGCTCAAGAGAGAGTAAAAGTAGAAGCTCTAAAAGATTATATTAAAAATAGATTAGTATAAAAATTATATGAATGATATACGTACACAATATGATGAATTCGCTCAAGATTTTTCAGTAAACCAAGAGGAGAAAAATCAAATAAACAGGTTTGAAATGAGAAGTATGACCGGAACTGATTTAACTAACCAAAAAGTGTTAGATTTGGCATGCGGTGATGGCATTGACGCAGAATATTATAGAACTATTGGAGCAACTGTTGTTGGTTTAGATGCGTCACAGTCGCTTATCGACATAGCAAAAACAAAGTATCCATCTGTTGAATTTATTCAAGGTTTTGCCGAAAATATTCCATTTGAAAATAATTCATTTGATGCTGTTTTTACAAAATATGCAATCATGACATCTCCAGACATGAAACAAATTTTTAATGAAATGTTTCGCGTTTTGAAACCTGGTGGTTTACTTGTTTATCTTGTAACTCATCCATTTAGACAATTTATTGAAAGAAAAAAACTCGCTAGTGACTATTTCAAACAAGTCATTGTTGATTGTTTGATTTTAGAGGGCACTGTTGAATTAAAGGAGCCTACTCATACGATGAATGAATACTTTAATTTAGATTTCTTCAGTAAATTTGAAATGATAGATTATAAAGAAGTATGGGACCCTGCGGCTGAGCAGATAAATGGTGGTAAATATCCTGGATTTTTTATTGTAAAGGCTAAGAAGAAATAGTTAGCACCCCACCTCAATCCTCCCCTTGGCGAAGGGGAGGAGGAATACAATACAAAGTTAAAATGACTATTACTCATAATCATCCAATTTTAAAAGAACGCCGGATTGAATTGAGGAAAAATCAAACTCCACAAGAAGTACTACTTTGGGCTAGGTTAAGAAGAAATCAACTCGGTTTTAAATTTAAACGCCAACATTCTATTGGTCCATATATTTTAGATTTTTATTGTCCTGATAAGAAAATAGCAGTTGAACTAGATGGTTCTCAACATTTAGATAATAAAGAGTACGATCAAGAAAGAGATAACTATCTTCTTGGGTTGGAAATAAAAACTCTTCGTTTTTGGAACAATGAAGTAAATGCAAATATAGATGGAGTATTACAGAAAATTAGTAGTGAATTAGACTCTCCCTCCCATTAGCCAAGGGGAGGGTTGGGGTGGGGTGTTAATATGTGTTAAGATTATTTTATGAAATTCACAAAAAAAGTTTTACATAACGGACTCAGAGTTATTATTGTGCCGATGAAGGATAATCCTACGGCTACGGTTTTGGTATTAGTGGAAGCTGGTTCAAAATACGAAACAAAAAAGATAAATGGTATTTCGCATTTCTTAGAACATATGTGTTTCAAGGGAACAGTGAAAAGACCCAAGGCGATTGATATTTCCAAGGAATTAGATGCACTCGGTTCTCAATACAACGCTTTTACTGGCCAAGAATATACAGGTTATTATGCGAAGTCTGACGCACGTCACTTCAAGCAGATTTTTGACGTAGTTTCTGATATTTATTTGAATTCTACTTTTCCTGAAGCAGAAATGCAAAAAGAAAAAGGTGTGATTATCGAAGAAATAAATATGTACGAAGATATGCCCAACAGGCACGTGCAGGATTTATTTATGGAATTACTTTATGGTAACCAACCAGCGGGTTGGAATATTGCGGGAGAAAAGAAAAATATTTTGAAAATGAAGCGTGATGATTTTGTGAATTACAAAAAAGCACATTATTTACCGGAAGCGACATTATTGGTAGTCGCAGGACAGGTGACCGAAAAAGATGTGATGAAAGAAGTTGAAAAAGTTTTCGGAAATATTCCACGCGGAAAGAAATCTAAAAAATTAAAAGTGAAAGAAGCTCAAAAGAAGCCGGAAGTCTTAGTGAAATTTAAAAAAACAGATCAAACACATTTTGTTTTAGGTGTGCGCTCTTTCGATTTATTTAACAAAAAGAATCCAGTGCTTTCTGTCTTAGGAGGCGTGCTGGGTGGGGGAATGAGTTCCAGGCTTTTTCAGAAATTACGTGAAGAAATGGGTGTCGGATATTACGTTCGTGCATATAATGATGTTTATACTGATCACGGAGTTTTTCAAGTTTCCGCTGGGGTAGACAATAAAAGAATC
Organism: Candidatus Nomurabacteria bacterium; assembly: GCA_023267435.1. Lineage (GTDB taxonomy): Bacteria > Patescibacteriota > Minisyncoccia > Phycocordibacterales > UBA9973 > UBA9973. The sequence continues at coordinate 25,720 of JAHFNH010000001.1, read as the reverse complement.
AATGAAGTTATCGAAGCTGTTTTAGAAGAATGCCGAAAATTGAAAAATGATTTAGTTTCTGAAGATGAACTCGGTAAAGTAAAAGAATGTTTGATCGGTAATATGAAGCTTTCTTTAGAGTCTAGTGACGATATTGCGAACTTTTACGGCGGACAAGAGCTCTTAAAGAGGGAAATTCATTTAGCAGAAGAAAAAGCTAACGAAATCAGGAAAGTTACAGCTATTCAGATTAAAGACTTGGCGAATAAAATTTTTAAGAACGAAATATTAAATTTGGCTTTGATTGGTCCTTTTAAAGAAAAGGCTAAATTTTCTAAAATTCTCAAGTTTTAAAGTTTTTTCTTCTGTGTTATTATATTGTTATGAATGAAAAAAATAAAATAACATCGATTTCAATATCGACTGACACGATGATCCGTGCAGTTTTAGTTGGTTTAGGTTTTTTTCTAATTTACTTTTTGCGTGATTTGGTGCTGATCATTCTTACTTCGATCGTCATCGCGTCATTTGCCGGATCAGCTGCTGGTAAAATGAAGAGGATAGGTATTGGGCGAGTTTTTGGAGTGGTGTTGATTTATTTCTTTTCAATATTATTTTTAGCTACGCTCTTTTATTTATTCACTCCACTACTCATTACCGAAATTTATAATTTTTCAACTTTCCTTTCTGCCTACATTCCAGATTCTGGTTTCTTGAATTATTTCCAAAATAACGCTTTCTCTGGAGCCAGGGATATCGTGGCAAATCTTTCCAATAATTTTTCTCTTTCGACACTACTTGATACTTCCAGAGCTTTCATTTCAAATCTTTCCGGCGGTTTCTTTCAAACACTTTCTTCAGCTTTCGGAAGTTTCTTCAATGTCGGCATGATTATTGTTATTTCTTTTTATCTTTCTATTCAAGAAAAGGGTATCGAGAGTTTTTTGCGCATTGTGATACCGCAAAAGCACGAAGATTACGCTGTAGATTTATGGAATCGCGCACATCATAAAATTGCATTATGGGTTAAAGGTCAGATGCTTCTAGGAGTTCTGATTGCTGTACTGACATATTTAGTTCTTTCTCTCTTGGGAATTCAATATGCTCTGCTTTTAGCCATTCTGACGGGAGTTATGGAACTTGTTCCTTATGGTTTGATCGTTGCCATGGTGCCGGCAATTTCCTTCGCTTATCTTTCCGGCGGAGTTTCCAGTTCTTTGATGGTCTTGGGAGCATATCTTATAATTCACCAGTTTGAAATTTATTTGCTTTATCCTCTTATTGTTAAAAAAGTGGTGGGACTTTCTCCTTTGGTTGTTATTCTGGCAATATTGATTGGCTATGAGTTGGCTGGTTTCTGGGGATTAATTCTAGCTATTCCGACGGCTGTTTCTTTAATGGAATTTGTAAATGATATTGAGAAAGATAAAATCTTCGCTCGAACAGGCAATGAAGCAAAATAGTTTTTACATAACAACGACTCTACCTTACGTAAATGCCGATCTTCATATGGGCCATGCGCTTGAATTCGTGCGTGCTGATGTTGTCGCTCGTTTTAAAAAACTCGAAGGTTTCGATGTGTTTTTTAATACTGGTACAGACGAACATGGTATGAAAATCTACGAAAAAGCTAAATCTCTAGGGAAGACCACTAAAGAATTCGTAGATGAAAGTTTTTTGCATTTTAAAGAATCAGTAAGAATTTTTGGAATGGATGAAGATATTCATTTTGTCAGGACAACAGACGAGCATCACATAAAAGCTGCACAGGAATTTTGGAAACGTGTTTATGATAATGGATTTATTTATAAAAAAGATTATGAATCGAAATATTGCGTCGGTTGTGAAGAGACAAAAAGCGATTCTGAGCTAGTAAATGGCGAGTGTCCATTGCATCCAGGAAAACCTCTTGAAATAATTCACGAAGAAAATTACTTTTTCAAATACAGCGCCTTTGCCGATAAGTTGATGGAATTTTATATATCTCATCCGAATTTTGTCGTTCCAGATTTTCGTTTCAATGAAATAAAAGCTTTCGTCGAAAGGGGATTGCAAGATTTTTCTATTTCACGCTTGAAAGCAAAAATGTCTTGGGGAATAGAAGTACCCAACGACCCTGATCATGTTATGTATGTTTGGTTTGATGCTTTGGTAAATTATATTTCTACTCTAGGCTGGCCGGAGAATAAAGAAAATTTTGAAAAATATTGGGTTAATGGAACACCGACGCAATATTGTGGTAAAGACAATTTGCGTTTCCAGTCTGCGATGTGGCAAGCGATGCTGATGGCGGCAGAATTGCCTAATTCTCACCAAATAATTATCAATGGTTTTGTAACAGCCGAAGGTGGATTAAAAATGTCTAAAAGTTTAGGTAATGTTGTTAATCCCAAAGATGTTGTCGACGAATATGGCACAGACGCACTCCGTTATTTCTTATTGCGTGAAGTCTCTTCTTTTGAAGATAGTCCATTTACCATGGAGCGTTTCAAGGAAACATATAATGCTGGACTGGCGAATGGTATTGGAAATTTAACTTCCCGCATTATGAAATTAGCAGAGACAAATCTAACTAGTCCAGTTATTTTTGAAGATTTTAAAATAAAACCAAGTAAAGTTTTTGAAGATGCTATCGCAGACTTTAATTTAAAATTAGCAATGGATCATATTTGGGTTTTTGTTTCAGGTATGGATGAGAAGATTCAAAAAGAACAGCCGTTTAAAGTTATCAAAGAAGACAAAGAAAAAGGAATAGAGATGATAAAAGAATTAGTCTTAGAACTTTTACATGTTTCAAAATTACTCGAATCATTCTTGCCTGAAACTGCGAAAAAAATTCAAGAATCAATCTTTGCAAACAAAATGCCAGAAACTCCTTTATTCCTGAGGAAGGATTAGAATTTTCCCCTCCTTGTGGAGGAGGGGTGCCCAAAGGGCGGGGTGGTGATTTTATTAAATTCAGAATTACCATCCCCAGCCCCCTCCTTTATTAAGGAGGGGGTGCAAAAATGCAATGGATACTATACATAATATAAAAAAGTTATTTTATCGACGAAAAGAATTAATAAATAATGCTACTCCGCAAGAAATTTTATTATGGAATAAATTAAAAAATTCCCAACTTGGTGTAAAATTTCGTCGACAACATAGTATTGGTGGATATATTACAGACTTTTATTGTCCTTTAAAAAAGATAGTGATTGAAATTGACGGTTCACAGCATTTTGAAAAAGAGAATATGGAGTACGATAAAATAAGAAGTGAATACTTCGAAGGCTTAGATATAAAAGTTTTGCGTTTTACAAACGCAGAGATAAATACTAATATGGATGGAGTGTTGCTTAAGATATTAAGTGAATTAAAAACACAATAAAAATGTCAAAAAATATTTTTAAAAATGATAAATTTAAAAAAACAAGAGGAGGGTATTCTCGAATGCTTAGTGTTTGTTGTGCAAAATGCAATGAACATATTTGTGATTATCAAAAAGATGGACCAGGGAATTTAAGAAGAATGTATTTTGACCGGATTTTTAAACCAAAGGTATCTGTTTCAAAAAAAGATTTATCCTGCTCAAAAGGGCATATTCTTGGGGTTAAAATTATTTACGATAAAGAGAACCGTCCTGCTTTTAGGTTGTTCGTTGATTCTGTGAAGAAAAAAATAATAAAATCTAAATAATATGAACTTAAAATACATAGACATACACTCGCATTTGGGATTGTTGACGCTCGAAGAAGATAAGGAAAAAATCATTTATAAAATGATGGAAAAAGGCGTGGGTACTATTGTCATCGGAGTTGATTATGAAACATCCCTAAAGGCGATAGAGATTGCTAATCAACGTGATTTTATTTGGGCAGGAGTGGGTCTTCATCCGACGGATAATGACAAAGAAATTTTTGATATAGAAAAATATAAAAAATTATCTGAAAATAAAGAAGTTGTGTGTATTGGAGAATGTGGGCTCGATTATTTTCGTGATAGTAGGGAAGAGATTAAACAAAAACAAAAAGAACTTTTTATGCGTCACATAGAACTTGCCTTGTATTCTAAAAAACCACTGATGATTCATGCGCGTCCTTCGAAGGGAACTCAAGATGCCTATGAAGATTCTCTAACTATTTTAGAAAATTACAAAGGAGTATTGTCTGGCAATTTTCATTTCTTCGTCGGTGACATAAATATAGCGAGGCGCGCACTAGATCTTGGTTTTACAATGTCATTCGATGGGCCGATAACTTTCACAACTGATTACGATGAGGTTATTAAATTTATACCTTTGGAATCGATCATGTGCGAGACGGATGCGCCTTTTGCTGCGCCTGTGCCATACCGAGGCAAGACTTGCGAGCCTTGGATGGTGGAAGAAGTTTATAAAAAAATAGCTGAAATAAAAAACTTACCAGTCGAAAAAGTTGAAGAGGTTATTATGGCAAATACTAAGCGAATTTTCGGACTTTAGTCTGGTGGGGTTTACTTTTTAAATTGTTTTTGATAGTATGGAGGTCATGAAAGAAATGGAAAATAAAGCTGAAAATGAGGGAACAGATGCCAGAATATACGAAGTTGGCTATATTTTGATGTCTACTATTCCTGAAGAAAACATATCTGCTATTTATAGCAATTTAAAAGAGCTTGTTAATTCTTTAGGCGGTGAAATCGTCTCAGACGAAATGCCTAGAATGATTCCTCTTGCTTATACTATGGTGAAAGTTGTTCAGAACATCAGACATAAATTTGATACTGGATATTTCGGCTGGATTAAGTTTTCAATGGATCCTGAAAAAGTATTAGATCTTAAGAAAAAAATTGAGCTTGATACAAACATTGTTCGATCTTTGATCTTGAAAACAGTAAAAGAAAATACCGTTGCTGCAAAGAGATTTGTTCGTGGAGACATAACTCGACGCAAGACATTTTCAGCCAAGAAGGAAGGAGAAAATGAAACTGAACAGCCAATTAACAAAGAAGAGATAGATAAAGAAATCGACGCTTTAGTTACAGTTTAATTTAAAAAATATTATGTATTTAAACAAAGCAATTGTAATAGGAAATCTTACTCGCGATCCAGAATTAAGATCGCTTCCTTCAGGTATCAAAGTTTGTTCATTTTCACTTGCTACCAATCGTGTTTGGAAAGACAAGAATGGTGCTAAACAAGAATCAGCTGATTATCACAATGTCGTAGTCTTCGGACGCCAAGCAGAGACAGTCGCGCAGTATATGAAAAAGGGAAGTTCCATGCTGGTTGAAGGAAGAATGCAGACAAGAAGTTGGGATGATAAGGATGGTACAAAAAAATATCGTACTGAAATCGTCGCTGACAGAACACAATTTGGACCAAGAGGTGGTGCTCCAAGTGGAGGATCAAATAACGCTGAAGCTTCTAAAGCCCCAGCCGGACCTGGACCAGAAGAGATCGATACTATTGAATATCCAGAAGAAGATATAAACCCTGAAGACATTCCATTTTAATTACCAATAATTGCCCAAGAAATGATTTGATTTAACAAAATCATACTTGGTATAAGCTAAATCACATATGAAACAAGATTACTTTTCATCAAACAATATAAAATACATAGACTATAAAGATATTGAAATCTTAAAGAAATTTCTAAATCCCAACGGCAAAATAATGAGCCACAAGCGCACAGGTGTTACTTCCAAGAATCAACGCGCTCTGACAATGGCCGTTAAACGTGCTCGTTTCATGGGATTGCTTCCTTTTGTAGCTAAATAATAAGTTTTTAACAATAAAAATCCTCCGCCATTGGCAGAGGATTTTTTGTTATATCGTGGTATAATTTATATTATGAAAAAAATATTTTCGTTTGCGTTTATTGTTAGTTTTGTCTTTTTAACTATTATTAATTCTACTTTTGCTGCAGCAAATCCTTCCACTATTACAGGGTTTATAGCGGCGCCGACAACGAAATATTTTATTAATACCATTCCACCTGTAAATAATTTTACAAACAAAACACATATAAATCTCTTTGGTACTGGGGGGGTGGGTGCTGGAAGTGCAGCTACCATATTTGACGGATATACTCCTTGTGCTGATCCTAATTCAATTAATAGTTTTAGATCTTTAACTCAAAAACATGTAACTACGCTTAGTGCATCTAGATCTTATGTTGGATCTGTTACATTAAATTGGACTCCTGTTTCTAAAGCTACAGGTTATAAAATTAATGTGTACGATAGTACAGGTAGTTTATTTAAATCTTATTCAGGAGTTACAGGAACATCTATTAATGTTGTTGGGTTAAAAGCTGGTTCCACTTATTCTTATACTCTGCAATCTGTTGGTTCTTTTGGTTTAAGTGCTGTAAGTCCAAAATATTCTACTGTTGCTCAAAAAGGTGGTTCTACTTCACCAACTAATAAATCCTTTAATGAACCCACAGAACCACCTACTATAAATTTTTCTTTTTTTGATCTCGGTCCCATTTATAGAAGCTGTCCTTCTGAACTTGATTGGGATACGACAGGAGCTGTTCAGTGTACTGCTTCTTCATCACCTCAAACAAATGATTGGAATGGTCCAGTCCCTGTTGTTGGTCCAAGTGCTGATGATCATAGTAATATTATTGTTCCAGGTTTGCTTACTTCTATTTCAACCGATCAAACTAGAGATTACACTCTAACTTGTTCAAATAATACTGGTACAAATTCAAAAACAATTACTGTGCCTATCGTGACAAGCCTTACCCCTTTTGTTTCTGGTATTACCGATAGTCTTGATAAGTGGAATCTACCGGTTGTTTTAGCTGAAGGATTACATATTTTTACAGCGAAAGCAGTTAGTACTTCAGGAGTTTCATCAGCATTATCTGTTCCTAGACTTGTGACAGTTGATATCACTCCACCAGTATTTTCTAGTGCGCCTTTAATGTTGGCTCCTAGTCTGGTTAAATATACTCTTAGTGAAGCTATTGCTAGTGGTACCGTTGTAATCACAACAAGAACTGACGGCGAAACTGATCCAATATCAACTCGTACTTGTAATCTGGTAGGTAATGCTAAAAAATTTGGTGGTCATCAGATTGATGTGACTGATACTGTGAATGGTTGTGCTTCTCCAGCACCAGCTCCACTCGTCAGTGGTGCTGCATACTCTCTTGCTTATACCGGAGTAGATTTTGCTGGAAATGTTGCAACTTTTTACACCACTCCTGCTCAACGAAATTCTTTTACTTATGATTGTAATATTACCGATGGATCTTGTTCTAGTGTTTTTCCAGTACCAACTGATGTAAATAAAATTGATGTAGAAATGTGGAGTGGTTCCGGCGGCGGCGGCGGTGGTAGCCAAGGTGGCTCTGATAGCCATCATGCGCATAGTGGTTCCGGCGGCGGTGGCGGTGCAGCTGGAGATTATAAATATCAAACTGGAGTCAATGTAACACCAGGTGCAACTTTAAGTGTTCAAGTTGGTGGCGGTGGTTCTGGACATGTTGGAACTGATGGAGATAGTTTAGCTTATCGAGCAAACAATGGTGTTGAAAGTTTTATTAAATTTGGCAATCTAAAATTAGTTAGTGCTAGTCATGCCTGTGGTGGCACTGGCGGGGAAGATTTTTTGTATAATGGAAGTACTTCTGGCGGTACCTCTTGTGGTGTTGGACCTGGTGGAACTGGTTCAGATAGTGTTTATGGTGTAAATTTTAATTATGGCGCTGGAGGAGGTGCTGGTGGCGGTGGCGGTTCATTCATTAATGTTTCTGGAAATGGAGGCCAGGGTCATTCCGAGTCTGTGGGTGGTATAGGTGGTACTGGAGGTATTTTTTCAGTTGGTAATTATACATATGGACCTGGCATTTTATTATATTGTAGTGGTAAGGGTGGTGGTAAAGGCGGAAATGGTGGTACTCATGAGGTTAATGGTTTTAATGGAAGTGATGGTACTTGCGGTGGCGGAGGTGCTGGCGGAGGCGGTGGTGGTCTTGATTCTGGTGAATCACATATTAGTTGGGTTGGGAATACAGAAGTATTTAAGGGTATTGGTGGTCACGGTGGAAATGGAAGTAACGGAAAGGTTATTGTTTATTATCGTTCTTATTTAAATCTATTTCATATTACGCCTGGTTCCAGTTCTTTTTCTACAAGTGGTGTTTTTAAAATTCCATTAGGTGTTAAAAAATTAACTGTTGAAACTTGGGGCGGAGGTGCTGGCGGAGGCGGTGGTGGATTTTCTGATACTTTTAATTACGGAGGTGCTGGCGGAGGCGGTGGTAGTTTTGGTAAATATCAAATACAGGATTTCAATGTTGGTGGTACCAATAATCTTCAATTTGGAACTATATTGAATGTCGCAATTGGATCAGGAGGCGGTGGTGGAAGTGCGGGTAATAATGATAGTCATGGTGGTGGTGATGGTGCACCTGGAGGTAATAGTTCTGTTTCTCTTGGTTCAACTGTATTAATTTCTGCTCCGGGTGCTACAGACACTGGTAAAAGTGGTGGCAATGCTTCACATGATAACTTTTTAAGTTATCAAATAAACCAAAGTCCAGGCACAATTCCTTCTTGGGGTAATGGTTGGGGCAGTGGAGGAAATGGAGGATCTGATATTGGCGGCGGTGGTGCAGGAGGAAGTGGAATAAGTCCTAATCCAGGAGGTGGTGGAGGTACACCAGGAGGTGGTACTGGAAGTACATTTTCTACAGCTTATGCCTGGGGTCCAGGTATTGTAGCTTGTAATGGTAAGGGCGGAGATGGTGGTAATGGTGGTGCTGATAAAAATAATGGTAGTAATGGCGGCGGAGGTACTTGTGGCGGCGGCGGAGGCGGTGGTGGCGGAGGCGGAAGCGGAAAAAGAAAAGATACAGCTAATACTTATGGCGGCGCTGGTGGAAAAGGAAGTAATGGTGGAGTTGTGATTTCTTGGCAATAATTAATATTTAAAATCAAAAAACCTCTATTTAATAGAGGTTTTTTGTACTTTTACTACTATTGACTTTTTAGCTTTAATAGTGTATACTTTTACTGTAAATATACATTGAAAATTGAATATAAACCATGCTTGCTAAGACAGGCTATAAACCGTAGAAAATATGAAAAATATTTTTTTCACAATCATTTTGGCAGTAATTTCTGTCATACCCGCAAAAAGCCAGGACTCAACTGATAGTCCTATTAATAGGAGATTGGGTGTAGTTTGTTTTCCACTTAAAGAGGAAATTGGTTTAACATATTGTTTTGGTAAAAAGGGAAGAATGAAAATTGAAGACAATTTTAAAATTCCTTTTCCGAAATCTTCAGAATTATTTGTTTACAGTAAAATTGATGAGTTGAAATTTATGTACGCCTGGAAAAGTGCTGGAGCTATAAAAGTGTATTCTGGTATTTCAGTTGAATATGGAACAACGTCTTATAACTCGGGACAGAAAAATTACGATATATATGGTGGCATTATCCCAATAGGGATTGAAGTGTTTCCGATAAATCGTTTACCCGGTTTAAGTTTTATTCTTGAGTCAAACATAAAGCAACCGCATACTTTTGGTGGTCGTTTTGGTTTGTGTTGTTACTTTTAAGTTCTAAGAAAAAAATTCAAAGTCCCCGATTGATAATCAATCGGGGACTTTTTGTTTCTTGCTATTTACAATTTTTATTGTAGAATGTAATTAAACTTTGTAAAAATAATAAAAACCTACTGATATGGCAAAAAATTCTTTTATCTTCAAGGATGGAATTCTTGTAGATATACAAACTAAATGCCACTCACTAGTGGTGAAATGTAATCCTGGAGCGTATGAATTTGCTTACAATTTATATGAAAGGGATATAAATATTGCGATTGTTTCTGACTCTCCCGTATTTTGGGTAAAAAAATGCTTTGAAAAAGCTCATTCACGAACTAAAGATTTACATAAACCATTACTGACTTTTTTAGGGAATGATGATAATATCTTTTCTTCAAAAGATTGTAAGGATTCTAAACCTTATTGCAGTGTTTTTAAAAAAGCACGTCATTATCTTAATAAGAATGTTAATGATACTGAAAAAATAAAAGAGTTATTAAGAATTATTTTTGTGGTAGTGAATACTCGAACAGATGTTGTCAGTGCTCTTTCTTCAAATTACTATGTGCTTTATGTGTCAGAAACTGATACATCTTTCGATAAAGATTATCGAGTAAGACGTTTCCAGAACTTGTTTGCATTATTTGATTATATTGTAAAAAATCTAATCTGATCAAAAAGCCTCAGACACAAATGTGTCTGAGGCTTTTCTTTTTATTTACAATCGCTCTGCGCCGGATGTTGCTACATACGGCATCTCGAGGGTCTAAATTAGCTCTGCGTCAGATACTGCTGTATCTGACATCTCGCTCGTCTACACTCGCTCGACATATTCTCCAGTTTCAGTATTTACTCTAATAGTGTCATTTTCAGTGATAAACATCGGAGCATTTAGTTTCGTGCCGTTTTCTAGGATGATAACTTTGATGCCGCCCTTAGAAGTATCTCCGCGGACAGCTGGAGGGGCTTCTTTCACTTTGAATTCCATTTTGATTGGCAGACTTATTTTAATAGTTCTTTCTTCTCCGTCATTATCCCAAACAAGAGCTGTGACAAGTCCATTTTCTTTTAAGAATTTTCCAGAGTCACCTATAAGAGCAGCATCGAGTTTAAATCTGTTGGCTGGATCTTCTGGATTACAGAACCAATATTCACCTTTGTTTTGATAAAGGAATTTTACATCTCTCTTTTCAATGTCTGCTTCATCTGCTTTGTCAGACACGTGAAAAGTAGCAGGGAATACCTTTCCTGAAATTAAACTTTTCAACTTTACCTGATTTTGAGGCTTGCGTTGCTGTGTGCGAGCCACATGACTCTCTACGACTTCACAAGGTTCATCTGCGTGAAGAATTATTTTCCTTTCTCTTATTTCACTATATTCTAATGTTGCCATACGGTTATATTATCAGATTATTTTATAAAATCAATTATATTTCTTCAGCGAATTTTTTTCTTATTTCTTTCAAGATTTGCTCTGCAATTTTTGTATTTTCTTTCAAGAATGTGCGAGTATTGTCATAACCTACGCCTAATTTTACTTTTTCCTTGGCTTCTGATTCTGCAGAATCATGTCGCGCAGTGTCCTTTGAAGCGCGACTTGGCAGGTAGAAATATGAATTACCGGTTTTTTCTACGATTTTAAATCTCTCACCTAGAGCAATAATTTCTCCTTCTTTGGAAATTCCTTCATTATAAATAATATCAAATTCTGTTTGTTTGAAAGGAGCGGCAACTTTATTTTTTACTACTTTCACGCGTGTCCGACTTCCGACCACATCTTCTCCTTTTTTAATCTGTGCGATTTTACGAATATCGAGTCGGATGGAAGTATAGAATTTCAATGCTTTTCCTCCTGGGGTAGTCTCTGGATTACCGAACATCACGCCTATCTGCATTCTAATTTGGTTTATGAAGATAACTACTGTTTTTGACTTGGAAACGATAGCTGTGAGCTTGCGGAGCGCCTGAGACATAAGTCTAGCTTGCTTACCGACATGGTATGCGCCCATATCTCCTTCGATTTCGTCTTTTGGGGTAAGTGCAGCGACAGAGTCGACAACAATGACGTCAATTTTACCGGAACGAACCAAACTCTCAACAATTTCAAGTGCTTGCTCACCTGTGTCTGGTTGAGAAACTAAAAGATCATTTATTTTTACTCCGAGCTTCTTTGTATATTCAGGATCCATAGCATGCTCAGCGTCGATATATGCGCAAATACCACCCATTTTTTGAGCTTCGGCAACGATGTGTGAAGCAAGAGTTGTTTTACCGCTGGATTCTGGTCCGAAAATCTCAATGATTCTTCCGCGGGGAATACCGCCGACTCCGAGAGCCATATCTAGACCCAAAGAACCTGTTGGTATGACATTGATGCCGACTTTTGGAGTGTCTCCCATTTTTATGATCGATCCTTCTCCAAACTTCGCTTGAATTGCTTTTAGTGTGTCATCAAGCGCCATATTGCTCTCTTTTTTCTCCTCACTTTTTTTTGCTTTTTTTTGCATTTTTTTTAATTAATTACTAATAATTTATTTCGCCTCTCCGGCGAATTCGCCGATGAGGCGAAAATTTTTTTCATCTCTATGACCAAATTTATCTCGTGCTTTTATATCTATCACATTATAACCCGGAAGCAAGACTATTGTCTCGTCAAAATTTCCTTGTTGGTCTATTGAGATTTCTCGTCCATTTAAGGTTAGATTTATTGCATTTTTAGCATTTCCTTTTATTTCCAAGACGCTATCTGTCATTTTTGCGCCGTCCTTTATGTTTACATTCTTTATTTTTACTCCAAAGATCAAGTCTTTCGATATGAAAAATGCGTAAACAATAATAAAAATGAATAAAATCGAAGTCAGAGAAATTTTTAATATTTTTTTAGCGTCTTGATTCATTAAATTATATTCTCTCCATTTTCGTCATGTCCTATTCTTTCTAAGACTTCTCTTGGTTTAGCACCATCGCCGGGGCCGATCACTCCGCGATCTTCCAACATATCCATCAAACGAGCCGCACGAGCATAGCCTAGTTTCAATTTTCTTTGCAAATATGATGTTGATGCTTTACCTGCTTCGATAACACAAGCACGTGCATCTTCATACATTTCATCATCACTGTCTCCATCGTTTTCCAAAGAACTTTCAAATATACTTTTATCAGCTGAAATAGAACCTCCAGCAAGGGAAATCTCGTCCATAATCTCATCTCGATAAGCATCTACTAAGTATTTTACAACTTTTTTAACTTCACCTTCTGAGATAAAGGCTGATTGTAATCGTTCTGGCTGAGCTTCACCAGAAGAGTAGAGCATGTCTCCGGCGCCTAGGAGTTTTTCCGCTCCACCGGCATCGAGAATTGTTCGTGAATCAATTTGAGAAGAAACTTTCAACGCGACGCGAGCTGGAACGTTGGCTTTAATCAAACCAGTAATAACGCTGACTTCCGGACGTTGAGTAGAAAGAATCAAGTGTATACCGACAGCACGAGACATTTGTGCCAAGTGGACGATAGCTGACTCGAGTTCTCGAGGGTAGGCGGTCATGATATCTGCCAATTCATCGATGATAATGACGATGTATGGCATTCGGTCTGCATCAACCTCTGTTTCTTCACCGAGATCATTTGTTTTAGTTTTCTTTGGATTTTTACTGTAAATAGTATTGTGATATGACTCAATATCTCTGACCGATTCTTCTTCCAATATATTGTAACGACGATCCATTTCTTTTCCTGCCCACTTCAATGCCAAGATAGCTTTTTTAGCATCAGTTATCACAGGAGTCAGTAAGTGCGGAATTTTGTTGTATAAGGTAAGCTCGACACGTTTTGGATCTATGAGTATGAGCTTCATATCATCCGGTCCATTTCTATAGAGCAGGGAAGTGATGACCGAGTGAATGGTGACAGATTTTCCGGAGCCCGTAGTTCCTGCGATAAGTGCGTGAGGCATCTTTGCCAAGTTTCCAAATGTCGCCTTGCCGGAGATTCCGCGACCTAGGGCGATAGTTAATGGCTTTGGAGAATTCTGGAATTTTTCATCAGCCAAGAGTGTTGCGAGACCGACAGTTGATTTTACTTTGTTTGGTATTTCGATACCGACGAGTGATTTGCCTGGGATCGGAGCTTCGATTCTGATAGGGTGTGCAGCGAGTGCTAGAGCCAAGTCACTTTGCAAACCGACGATACGTGAGAGCTTCACTCCTTCGGCTGGTTTCAATGCATAGCGAGTGACCGTCGGACCGACAGTGATCTCGTCCATTTCGACTTCGATGCCGAAGTTTGCGAGTGTGCGTTTTATGATATTTGCATTTGCTTTGATGTCTCCGGTATTAGGTTTGCCTTTGTCTTCTTCCAAGAGAGAAAGTGGGGGAGGGACGTAAGTTGAAATCAATCCGCCTTTTCTTTTGGTTATAGGTAAGTCTTCTTCCTCGTCTTCTTTCTTTGCTTTTTTTCCGACACCCAGACTGTTTTTTACTTTCTCTATGATTGGTGTTTTTTCCTCCTCTTCTTTTTCGTCATCAGGTTTTACTTCTTCCTCAATTGCTTCAACTTCCTCTTCTGTATTTTCTATTTCTTTATTTTGTTTTTTTCTCCTGAACATACTCAAAATATATTTTATGTATGGCAAGAGTACTGGCTTGGCATCGAACATTATTAAAATAGAAATTAGTAAGATTGCTCCGAGTATCAGAATGCTAGCGTACGGATCGAAAAGGTAGACGAGTGGTGAAGCAGAGATTTCTCCCAAAACTCCTCCTGCGTGAGAGGTGGAAGCGATGTCGATCATGCCAAGGCTCGAGAGTAAAAATAGGAAACCGCTTATCGTGCGAGTCAATCCGATATCTGGTCTTTCTGATTTAATAAAAGATGATCCGAGTAAAATAAAAAGGATAGGTAGAATTCCATAACCTAAGCCGAGAAGATAGTAAAAAACTTCATAGAAAAAATTACCCGCGACTCCTGCCATGCCGAACGCAGACATGAAAAGAAAAAGAGCTAAAACAAAAAATACGACAGCTAGTATGCCGTGCTTCGTTTCTGTTTTTAGTTTTCTTGTTTCACCAGAGTTTTTGGTTGATGTGGATGGTTTCTCTTTGATATTTTTGTTGTTGGAATTTTTTTGATTTTTCGCCATATAAATTACATTTTATCATAAAAAAAATCTTGAGGTAATTTAAATTTAATAAAATCACCACCACGCTCTAAGGGGCACCCCTTCTCTGCAAGGAGAGGAATAAATTTCCACTTGCTTTTAACTGTCCGTTATATATAATAGACGACATGTTAGAAGAAAATAAAAACCTAAAGGTCACCTCCAATATGTCTGCCCAATATGAAACGGACACCTCTATATCGGACGGACAGACTTCTCATTCTCTCTCTTATAATAAAACAAATAAGCTTATAACAGCTCTTTATATGGTAACGGACATTATGGATAAAGAAGAGCCGCTTAGAAATAAATTAAGAAGTTTGGGTTCTGAAATAATATCGGACACTTGCACAGCATCTATACATTCCGAAACGTTTAAAAAAACAACTGGCAAAATTATCGAAATTTTATCTTTCTTGGACATTGCTTCAGCTGTCGGAATGATCTCTGAAATGAACTGCAATATTCTCAAAAAAGAGTTTACACAATTAAAGCAATCACTACAAGAAAATCACGAACAAGGATTATCTCTTTCGGAGCTTTTTAAAGATACATCTCCAGTTCTTTCACCCGCAAAAGACGAGACTAAATTCAGCGGAGTTGAATCACTAAACACCCCCAAAGAAGTGTTTAGTGTAAAAAATAAAATGAACAATATTGGCGTTCAAAAAGGCAGCACTTTACTCAAAGCATTAAGCAGAGTTCAAGTGTCCGATAGAGTTTCAAGTCCGTTAAAAAATAAAATAGTACGTCCGATAGGAGAGAATGATTTTGATGTCTTAAAGAAAAAAAGAAGAGAAGAAATATTAAAGATAATAAAAGAAAATAAAGATACTCATCCATCATCTGGTGGAGCTACAATATCAGACATAAAATCTAAAGCAAAAGGCGTACTCACTTCTTGCGGAGAGAAAACATTACAGAGAGAATTAGTCTCCATGGTAAAGGACAATGTTCTAAAGAAAACAGGGGAGAAGCGATGGAGTAAATATTTTCTATAGGACTCCCTCTCCTTGATAAGGAGAGGGTTGGGGTGAGGTGAATTTAAGAACCCTCTCCCAGCCTCCCCCTTGATAAGGGGGAGGAAAAACTGGTTGCTTTTTGGTCCAAAATATGCGAATATGTGCGAATGGATATTTTGGGGTGAAAACCCCATTTACTGCTGAAAAAGCGGGTTATCCACATTAAAATATATTGCTGTATTAACAGTGATTATATTATAATGTTATTACGTCTACAAAACCGTGCTTTAGGGCCTGTTTTGTATTCGTAACGTTTATTGTTTTCGTTTATGATTTCGTCGAAAAAATCCTAAATGAAAAGACAAGGTCATTGAAAACTTAATAAAAGATTTTGTACGTATCAGCTGGTATGTGCATTATTAATTGTTTGCGTTTTCTTTGACAAAAACAGTTAGCCGATGAGGCTAAATGTTCTAGTTCAAATCTGTCCACTATTTTTAGTTCGTCCCATTATTAACCAATTATTAATTATTGACGAGCGGGAATAGTGATAGAAAAAATGTGTGCATTAGTTTTGTCGAAACTTATTAATGGCACACAATTCGCCTCTGAAATTTTTCTTAAATTTTTAATTTAAGATTGGTTCAGTTCAGCGAGTATATTAGAAATATTTATGAGTAAATTACTAAAATCAAAATTCCTTCTAGGAGTTTTCGCGATGGTAGTTTTGTTCGCAATAGCTGGTTCAGCTTTTGCAGCAGACGGTTCTATCACTAAAACTTTGAAAAAAGGTATGAAGGATATTCAAGTTAAGTATCTTCAACAGAATCTTAACGAGAAAGGTTTCACAGTCTCAACTTCAGGTGTTGGATCAGCAGGTATGGAAAATACCTCATTCGGTTCAAAAACTTTAGCCGCTGTTAAATCTTTCCAAACAGCTAATCAGCTTACAGCTGACGGAGTCTTCGGACCTATGTCACGAGCTGCTCTTGCTGTTTCCGCTCCAGTAGCTTCTACATTCCCAGCGGGATGTACTTCAGCTACAGGATTCAGTACAACAACAGGTGCATCATGTGCGACTGGAACAGTTACAACAACTAACTTACCAGACGGATGTACTTCAGCTGTAGGATACAGTCCTACAACAGGAGTATCATGTGCGACTGGTACTACAACTACAACTACAACATCTGGTCCTCTATCAGTAGCATTGGCTTCTGATAATCCAGCTAGTGGAACTATCGTCGCAGGTCAAGCAACAGCTGATCTTGCACACTTTACTTTCACTGGTACAGGAACACTTAACTCTGTAACATTACAGAGAACTGGTGTATATGATCAGAACACACTTACAAACGTCTACCTATATGATGGTATGACTCGTTTGACAGATGGATATTCTTTCAACACAGCAGGTTTGATTGTTATCAACAATCTTAACCTTGCAATCAGTGGTTCAAAGACCCTTTCTGTAAAGGCAGATGTATATTCAAGTACTTCTTCTTACAATATTATTGTCAGCTTAGTTGGCTTTACTGCAGGTACAACTGCAAGTACAGTTAACCTAGTAGGTAACAATATGTTTGTTGCGACTGGTACATCACTTGCTTCAGTTTCAGTTAATGCAGCAAACAGCGTAGCCGCTGCTACTGTTAATGCTGGAACAATGTCATACGCAGTATGGCGTCAAGCAGTGCAAGTTAACACACGAACAATGCAACTTAAAGCTGCAAACTTCCGTGTCACAGGATCAGCTCCAGCTGACGCACTTGCAAACGTTTCCCTTTATATAGACGGAGTCAAGACAGGTTCAAATGCAACTACAACCATGACAAATGGTTCAAATTACTTGACATTTGACATGTCAGCTGCTCCAGTAACTCTTACAACAGGTTCACATACTATTGAAGTGCGTGGAGATGTTGTAAAGGGTTCAAACTACGATCTTACAGTTGCTCTTCAGCAAGCTTCAGACTTGATGGTCTTCGACTCTCAGGTTGGAGTTAATGTTGCTATCACAGCAACAGGCGCTGGTTCAATCCCAAGTACAGCTGGTAAAATTTCAATTGGACAAGGTTCAGCTACAATCGTAATTGATCCTGCATTCAGTTCAATGACAAATATTACTGGTGGTTCTTCAAATACAAACATTGCTAAGTTTAAAGTTCATGGCTACGGTGAAGATGTAAAAGTTACATCCATCACTGTAACTCCTGTTCTTGTAAACGCTTGTACATCAGGTAGTACTTACAATACTGCTCCATGTAACGTTACAACAGCAGGTCCAACACACACACAATTTGCAACTGGTAACGGTTTACAAAATGTAACCCTTTACTTTAACGGTTCACAAGTTGGTTCCCAACAATCATGGGGTTCTGGAGCTTTGACATTCAGTCTTGGTTCTCAGATGATCATCCCTGCAGGAATAGACAGTACTCTTGAAGTTCGTGCAGACTTGTTAACAAGTCCAGCTTCATCTGGTGCTAACGATTCTACTGCTACTTCAGGTGTTGCTTACACATCAGGTACAGTATCTGCAAACCTAGGAACTGGTACAGCTGAAGGATTTACATCTCATGCTTCTATCACAACAGCTGCCCAGACAGGAAATACTCTTTCCATTCAGACAGGTCTTCTAGCAGCCGCTAAGAATGTTGGTTATGCAAACACAACATTGAGTCCAAATAGCGCAAACACAAAGATCGGCTCTTTCGTTCTTCAGAACCAGAGTTCATCTGAATCAGTTCGCGTTACAAGTCTTACTGTTGGTATGGTTTATGACTCCAACTCTGACGCAGCTATTACCAGTGCTGATACTGCTATGACAAGTAGCTCAGTTCCAGCTTTGACTAACTTCTCCGGATTGAAAACTTCAGAAACTACAGGTTCTGGTTCAGTACCAGTTCAACCTCAAGGTTCAAACGTTTTCTCTGTAGACTTTACTCTTGCTCCAGGAGCATCAAAGACTGTAGATATCTTTGCTGACACAAGTTCAACAACAGGTTCTATCTTTGGTGTAACTCTTGCAGCTTCTGCATTGGGTTCATCAAGTAATACTTCAATTTCAGTTGCCGCTGTAGTCGGTCAGAAAATTTCATTAGGTACAGGTACAGTTGCAAGTCCAGTACTTGTTTCTGCTTCTTCAACAGCTGCTCAATACGTACCAGCTGGTGATCCACTAAGTACCGGTACAGGTGCTACTGATGCTACAAAGGCTGATTACACATTCGTTTCAACAAACGGTTCTGCTACAATCAACGAACTTAAGTTCGGAGTTAGTGGTACAGGAAACCAGATAACAAGTGTTAAAATTGGTAACGTTTCAGCTCCAGTATTTGCTGGTATTGCATGGTTACAAGGTCTAAACCTAGCCGTTCCAAACGGTGGTTCTGGTCTTACAATCAGTGTATACTCTTCATATGCTCCAGTTGGTACTAGCGGTATTACCCCAGGTACTACTTCTACTCTTTCTTTGACATACATGAAGTATGTTTCTGGAACAACTACAACAATCAAGACTATATCTGGTACAGCCAATGGTACTGTCTACTTTGATACTGATTCAAGTGGCACAGTTACAACTGGTGATGTTCGTAACACAGCACAGGATAGTTATGCGGTTGCCTACACAGGTTCAACTTCAACTCCTGGAACAGCTGTATTAACTGCATTTTCTACTGGTTCTGCAACAGCTTCACCATTGTTTACTTACACTTCTGCTACAACAACATGGGCATACACATCTGGCGAGGCAGGTTGGACAGTTACTTCTGCTCCTGCTGCTACAAGCTTTACTGCTGTACATACAGATGGTAGAACAATCACAGCAACAGGTATTACAGCTACAAATGCACAAACATTTGTTGTTGTATGTACAAGATCAGTTGGCGGTTACGCTGCTGGTTCAACAGTAGCAACTGGAAATACTGACCTTGATTCAGTTCTTCCTTCTACTCTTGGTGTTGTTGCTCCTACTATGACTATGGTTGGTTCACGACCTGCAGTTTCTATCGTGTCTGCTAGACAGGCAGGATTGAATACTTCTGGTAGTGGTTCAATTGGTCAAGTAACAGTAGCTGCTGATGCAAAAGGTAATATTAAACTAGATAGAATAATATTTACTGTTGCTGGTAGTGGTTTCTCAACAAACCCAACATCTGTTACAGGCGCTTCTCTCGTTGATGAGAGTGGTGTTACTATTGGAACTGCAACATGTACTCCAATTTCTCTTGTCGTAACATGTAACTTTGGTACAGCAAGTACTTCAGATTACGATGGTTACACAATTACAGCTGGTACTACAAAGACCTTTACTTTGAAGGGTACTCTTGCTGGCCATACAAATGGTACAGGTACTCTAACAGTATCAGGTTCAATTCTTGCACCTTCAACAGATTTCATCTGGGATGATACTTCAACAAACGGTTTTGGCGGTAGTACTGCTCTAACCGGAACATTGATCTACAACTTCCCAACAAGTCCATTCACAATCGGTCTTTAATTGATTGTTGATAGGATACTAGCGTTTCTTGATACGGATAAATCGAGAGTTTGGTTGACTTAAACAACCCCAAAAACCCCGATCGCTTTAATGCGACGGGGTTTTTGCGTTTCTATTTGCACTTTAAAAGGTATTTAGTATAATTGAGAAATGGAAAAGGAGATCAAAAAAATACAAGAATCCTTAGAAATTGTAGCTAAGACTACAGCTTATATTTTAGAGAATATGGCAACTAAAGAAGACTTGAAGAATTTAGCAACTAAAGAAGATTTAAGTAATGTTAAATCTGAAATTCATGATATGCGAATGGACTTTAAGAGTTTCAGGAACGATACAGAAGATTCTATTAAAGAAATAAAAAATGATACTACGGATCTTGCCGATACAGTGATGCATCAAGATAAAAGAATAGAGAAGTTGGAAAACAAAGTTTTCGCTTAAAAATTAGCACAAAAAACCACTCTGAAGAGAGTGGTTTTTGCGTTGGGGTAGTTATTTATTTTAGACAAGAGTATAATTAATATGCTATTAAATATTATATTTCATAAGTTTTTTTCGTCCATCAGCTTATGAAGTACAATATTTTAAAATTATTAGTTTAAAAAATAAATGTATGGAAAAAGATAAATCTAAAATGTGGTTTTGGGTTATAGGTGTAATAGTTGTTGTTGGTATTCTCTTTTTTATTTTTAACAAAAAAGTGGTTAGTCCAGTGACAATACCATCTACTGAAACTACTACTACTACTACAACTACCACTGAGCCTGTATCAGTTCAAGATGTTGATCAAACCACTGGGGCTGGAGCAGCGTCCATCTCATACGCCAATGCTTTGGTAAAATATGCGGATCGAAGAATACAACTTGATAAATCGTGTCAGGCGCATCCAAATACAGCAACTTATAAAGATAATACCGGTATCATGATCGACAATCGATCTCCAAACACTCGCACTGTAAAAGTTGGATATACTTTCACTATAAAACCATATGGATTTAAGATTGTTGTACTTCCTGATATTTATCTAAAATCAAAAACTCTTCTTGTAGATTGTGATAAATCTCAAAACGTAGCAACTGTTTTGGTTCAAGAATAATCTTAAAATTACGCACAAAAACCACCTTTAAAGGTGGTTTTTGTGCTATAATACAGGTATGGCAATGAAACATTTTCTAAAAATTTTATTTATCTTCGCTGGGATGATAGTCATTGGGCTTATCGGAGTTTTCTTGGCAAGTTATTTTAATGGCGGTGATCAAACAAATACAGTAAATACTGTCACTCCGGTGAATAGTAAGTAGAATATCTTATATTGCATCTTTAAAAGTGTTATGTTATATTAACCATACCGCAAAGAAAGTAGGCAAACAATAAGTCCTATTTAGTGGGTCGATATTCGCCGAAGAGGCGAAAAATTACTTGCGGCGAAAGCCGTTTTTTTGTTTACAAATTAAATCGCCTCAACGGCGATCTGCCGAAGAGGCAGAAACCAATTATGTTATTAAAATCAAAAAAGGAAGAGATGATAAAGGATATCGAAAAGGCAGTCACAGGTTCTGAGTCTGTTGTTTTCGTGAATTTCCATGGTCTGCATGCCGGGGAGGAAACTTCTCTACGCCGAGACCTTAGAAATGAAGGAGTTTCCTACAAAGTATCCAGAAAAACCTTGTTGAAGCGTGCTTTAGAAGGGAAGGCTACAGGCAGTTTACCTGAACTTCCTGGAGAAGTCGCTATGGCTTACGCAGCGGATCAAATAGCTCCAGCTCGCGAGATATACAATTTCCAGAAAACACACAAAGGAACATTGAGTATTCTAGGTGGAATCTTTGAAGGAAAGTTCGTAGATAGCGCCGCAATGATGGAAATAGCAACAATCCCTGGAAGAGAAGTATTGCTTTCAAAGATTGCTTTTTTGCTCCAATCTCCTATGCAGCGTTTAGCTTTAGCAGTCAACGAAGTCGCTAAGAAGAAGTAATTATAAGTATTAATTTAAAAAATATTATGTCAAAATTTGATTCATTTATGAAAGACCTTGAAAGTGCATCAGTTCTAGAACTGAATGACCTTGTAAAGGCAATAGAAGAAAAGTTCGGAGTATCTGCCGCAGCTGTCGCTGTCGCTGGTCCTGCAGCTGGTCCTGCAGCCGAAGAGAAGGATTCATTTACAGTTGTTCTAGCAGCCGCTGGTGAACAAAAAATTGCTGTTATGAAAGTTGTGAAAGAAGCTCTAGGTCTTGGTCTTAAAGAGGCTAAAGATTTAGTTGATGGTGCTCCAGCTACATTGAAAGATGGAATGAAAAAAGCTGAAGCTGAAGATCTAAAGAAAAAGATCGAAGAAGCAGGAGGTAAAATTGAATTGAAATAATTTAAAACAAAAAGCCCCCGGCCTAGGTCGGGGGCTTTTTGTTTTTAGCTTGTTTTTTATTAAAGAAACGTTATAATTCAACCTATGGAAATCTTAGGAAAAATATTGGGCAATCCGGCCAGAGTGAAAATCATGAGGCTTTTTTTATTGAACAAAAGCAAGGGATTTAAAAACAAAGATATCGTAACTCGAAGCCGAGTAAATGCCAGTGTTGTCCGTAAGGAATTAAGTACTCTTCTTTCTGCAGGTTTTATAAAAAAGAGATCTTTGGATTGGTCTTTTAATTCTTCTTTCAAATATGCTCACGAATTTGAAGGTCTTTTAGTGGGTTCTGATACTTTAAACAAAGAAGCTATTGCCGAGTCCTTTAGAAAAGCCGGTAAAATAAAGCTTCTACTTGTTTCTGGTGTGTTTATAAAGGACAAGGACAGTCGAGTGGATTTGTTGCTTGTCGGCGATAAGATGAAAAAAGGCAAGATAGAAGAGGGGATCCGCAAGCTCGAAGCTGAAATCGGAGCAGAACTTGTCTATGCTATTTTTGATACTAAAGAGTTCTCTTATAGATTGAGCATGTATGATAAGCTCGTTCGGGACATTCTTGACTTCCCCCATGAAGTAGTTGTGCAGACTAAAGAGTTATCCACACAGGCTTTAAAAAAGAACTAATTGTTGATACAATATAGGAATAGAACTTTATAAGGTCGAACTTAAGAAAGTTTTTTATTAATTAATTATTATAATATTATGAATAATATTTGGGTTACATGGGGCGATGTTTTTAATGCATCCCTTCAAGATTTATGGTGGGGTTTCGTTCAGTTTGCACCAAGACTTATCTTGGCTATCGTATTTTTTATAATCGGTTGGGTTTTAGGTAATTTGGTCGCGAAAGCATTTGAACACGTTATCAGTGCTTTGAAGATTGACAAGCTTTTCCAGTCTATCGGTGCAGATGAATTATTAAAGAAAGCTGGAATGAATTTGAATTCCGGATACTTTATCGGACAAATCGTAAAGTGGTTTGTTGTTATCGTTTTCCTTCTACCTTCTCTTAACTTAGTTGGTATGGATTTCGTTTCATCTTTCTTGAAAGACGAAGTTCTTGGATTCTTGCCTAGAGTTATCGTTGCAGCATTCATCTTGATAATCGCTACAGTATTAGCTGAAGCTATTTCTCGAGCGGTTTCTGCTGGATCAAAAGCAATGAATCTTCGTTCAGCAAATATGCTTGCTACTGTTGCAAAATATGCTGTATGGATTTTCTCTTTCATAATCGCGCTTGGACAGCTTGGAGTTGCTCCAGCTTACATGCAAATCCTTTTCGCTGGTATTATCGGAATGCTTGCTGTCGCTGGCGCTCTTGCCTTCGGCTTGGGTGGTAAAGATGCAGCAGGAAGATTCCTTTCCAAGATTGGAGATGATATCGCTCACAGAGAATAATTTCTTAATTTAAAGACTTTATAAAAAGAGCCCCCGACCTAGGTCGGGGGCTCTTTTCTTTTGCTTTTATTTTACTTGTCATATTTTATACAAGAGAGGTATAATACATGCATATGAAAACAAACAAAGGTTCTGTTTTAGCTATTGTTTTAATCGTGGTGTTAATAGTTTTAACGGGCGGTTTTGCTTATCTTGCCGGCAAGAAGGGAAATACAAACCCTACTTCTCCTTCCCAAAATTATAGTGTAAACATACCTAGTACCGATGAAAATGTAGAAACGAATACAAATGTTGTTCCCAATGCCACTTCGACTACACCCGTAAATACTCAAACAAATAATGTGAACACCGCTCCTAAAACAGGTGTGAGTCATTGCGGTCTTACAATAAATTCTCCACAACCTAATTCCGTTATTCATTCCAATGTTCCCGTTAATTTTTCTGGAGTTATCGACAATACCAATTCTGGGGCTAATGGTTGTTCATGGGGAATGTTTGAAGGCCAAGCAGGAACAGCTCAGCTTTGGCATAAAGATGGGGGAGTGTGGGGTATGATTAATTCTCCCAAAATTATTAAAGTTACCAATTGGATGACGAACGGTCCTATACCATTTACCGTATCAGTAGATTTCAATAATTCCGGTCCAGGTTTCGCATCAGGCTTGCCAATGAAAGTTGTCTTTACTGAAGAAAACCCTTCCGGCGGTACAGCTGACACTTTAGAATTTCCATTAGTCTTTCAATAATTATGAAAACAAATAAAGGTTTTAGTTCAACAATTTTAATATTAATACTGTCCATTATTGCAGTGGGTGGTGTGTATTATGCAATAAAAAAATCAGATTCTAATAAAAATCTAATTTTAGATGGTTATGATGTTAATAAACAATCAGTTTATCATTATAAAAATTTAAAGAATGAAGGAGATCCTGTTTCAGATAATAATATAAAACCTACATTGACAGACAATTGTGTTATTGCTGGGTGTTACAACAATGATTGTGTTGACCCAACTCTTTATTTACCGCCTACCTGTGTTACTATGCCTCCTACTCCTGAACAAGAAAAACATATTGCATGTTATAAAAAATCCGAATGTAAACGACAAATGAATGGTCAATGTGGTTGGACTCAAACACCAGAGCTTCTTTCGTGTTTTGCTTTAAATCCAAGAATGTAAGAAACTGGTAATCCTTATCCCCAGGTTATAAACAACTCCTTTTAGGAGGGAAATTTGACATCCTTTTTCGTTTAGTATAGTATAGGTTTCATCGGTATGAATATAACAAAAAACAGTTTAAAAAGGCGTCCCTAACAGATTTTCTTTTAACTCTGCTAAGGCTGCCCCAAAGGCGGTTTTTTTATTTGATAGAAAGGATAGAATCTTTGAAAATTTAATTCCTGTTCCAATGATTATAGGACTAATCCGCAAGGATGTAGTCCGGCACGCAGCCTGTGTGTTTGGGTCTTTTATGTTGGAGACAGGAGAAACTTTCTTTGTTTCAAATTGCTTGAGCGGTCAAGAATTTTAACATGTTAAAGAAAGTTGTTTTGTTTTTTGTTTGCCCCGGCCAGTATGGCGGGGTTTCCAAATAATTTTGTAGAGATTATTTGGTTAAATGTGATTTTTAAATTTCTTAACAGGAAATTAAGGGCGTATGGTGGATGCCTTGACTTTAAGAGGCGATGAAGGACGTGGCGTTGCTGCGATAAGCTTCGGGGAGGTGCTTAGCTACCTTTGATCCGGAGATTTCCGAATGGGGAAACCCTATCAAGTAAA
>JAHFNH010000004.1 GCA_023267435.1 Candidatus Nomurabacteria bacterium | reverse complement strand
TTTCCATATTTTTATTACCGATTAAATTGTATCTATATTAGATTGATCTTATAAATTCAATACGATTAAGTGTTTCAATAGACTCTCCTCCTTCTCCTATAAAAGAAATACCGCCTTTTAATTTGGTTCCACCATGGGTTATCTGCAATACAAATGAACCTAAACCTGTTCTATTTCTAGATAAGGCCTTGTAATTAAGAATAAGGTAGTTGTTGGTTATAATCCCCTCAATTTTATACTGATTTGAATACTCATTTTCTATTTTTTCGATACCTGACTTAATTTTTTTTGTCTCAGATTTGGCATAAAAAGTTCCACTTATTTTAGTTCCGTTCTGGCGTAAATTTAAAATTAAATTCCTTTCTTGTTCATATGTTACAACTGAAGTGGAATTTTCATGAGAAGAATAAGAAGATGATCTATATTTTGCGATTGCATTCCATGTACCATCAAGTAATGTACCAGTATAAAAATACTGTTCAAGATAAGGCAAAATTACCTTTAAAATAAACTGACGCATACTCCACAGAACTACTCCTGTTAAAATACCACTTATTACACCTGTTTTAATCGCAAAAAATATTTGTTCATTCATGAGTATTTATATTATAATCATATTTAAATTTTTTGCAAGTTTTTCGTGGTCGCGAAATACTTGTCAAAAGTGAATATATATTATAGGATATAGGTATGTCAAGAAAACCAGACTATTCAAAGAAAATAATCAAGATTTTAGGCGAAAAAACGGCTATTTCCCTGCCTGATTTAGCCAATCAGTTCAATACTAATGACAGCTCTCAAAGTTCCGCATATGCCATCACACGCTCTTTAAAAGGCCTTCGTGAAGCAGGTCTCATAGAACATCTTTCCTCCGGTCAGAATGATTACGCCCGCCTGACAAAAGAAGGTAAAAAGAAAATGCATAGTCTAAAACTCGAGAATGAAACTACCCTTGTCGATACTTCTTGGGATGGATTTTGGAGAATTATTTTACTGGACTTGCCAGAGACCAGAAAAAACGAACGTGAATCACTTCGTTATTTATTAAAAAAAGCCGGTTTCGTATGTTTGAAAAATTCTGCTTGGATCTCCCCTTACCCTTATGAACACCTTTTTGAAAATATTAAAAAAGATTTAGGACTCACTACTGAGATGATAATAATCGTCACGCAGTACGTAGACGAAGAAACTAAAAAGTTTTTATTCGAATCTTTCGGAAAATAAAAAATCTCACAGTGATGTGAGATTTTTTATTTTATTTAAATCCAAAAACATTTACTCGCGCTGGACGAAGAACTTTTTCTTTTGTTTGATATCCTTTTTGTAATACTTGGGCGACGGTGTCGTCTTTTGATTGATCAGAAGTTTCGATATGTTCGACTGATTGATGGAATTCTGGATTAAACTTCTCCCCTACTTGTCCGAGAGATTTTATACCATACTCTTCAAAAATATTATTCATTTGGGCGTAAATATATTCCACGCCGGTTCTCCAGTTTGTATCTACTTTCTCCCAAGCTTCTTTATTGGCGAAAGCCATATCAAAACTATCCATTACAGATAGGAAATTTTCTAAAATTCTCTCTTGTATAACATTTCTAAAATTTCTGTTTCTTTCTTCTTCTTCTTTTCGGTAGTTTACGAAGTCCGCTCGCTCTTTCTGCCAGCCAGTCAAATATTCTTCCTTTTGTTTTTTAAGCTCTTTTATATCAGCTCGAAATTTCTTTAAAGTTTTCTTTAAATCTTCTTCCCCATCATCATTGAATTCAAATTCAACAATCTCCTCTTCGGGCTCGACTTCGATAGGTTCTGTTTTTATTTCTTCTTCGTTCATAAAATGAATATTAACATAAATTTTTTTAATATAAAAATAAAAAATCCCTCGTGAGAGGGATTTTTTGAGGATTAACGTTTACTCCACTGTGGGGCTTTGCGGGCTTTCTTGAGACCGAATTTTCTTCTTTCTTTCGCTCGAGGATCTCGTTTCAAGTAACCAAGAGTTTTCAGCTTTCCACGTAGTTCTAAATCAGAATCAACAAGGGCTCGGGATAGACCGTGACGGACAGCTTCAGCTTGAGAATGAATTCCTCCACCGTTAACTTTCGCCTCGACGGCATACTTTGATCCGGGCTTGCCTTTAACCATAGGATCTTGGATAAGACGTCTCTGATCTTCAGTCTGGAAGTATTCCTTTGAGTCTTTTCCATTCACTACGAAAGATGCTTTAGTAGCTTCAAAAATACGAACTCTAGCTGTGGAAGTTTTTCTTCTTCCTACTCCTTCAATATATATATCTTTTGTTAATGTTTTTGCCATTTTATTTTAATTAATCTTCAATAGTTAAATTTTTCATCATCTCTCTTCGGATCTTATTTCCAGGAAGCATTTGGTATGTTGCAAGGCGAATCAATTCTTTCAATCCCTTTTTCTCAGCTGTCTCAGTACCTTTTGTGATACGTAGACCGCCTGGATATCCGGAATACTTGGTGTGATAAATTTCAGCTAATTTCTTGGCAGTAATGCGAAGTTTCGAAGCGTTAGTGATCTTTACTGGAAAACCTGAATAAACATTCCTTTCAAAGGTTGCTTTGGTCTTGCCCATTAAAGACATAGCTGCTTCTGATGCAACTCTGCCTAGTGTTCTTCCTGATGCGTCAATTGTTTTCATGTGTTTTTCCATACTAAATCATTTTTAAAAATTATACAAATTCTATTTGTGCCATCTTGGCACCGTCTGACTTTCTTACTCCCAATTTCAAAACTCTAACGTAACCACCTTTTCTATCAGCATACTTCGGTGCAATCACTTCAAACAATTTCTTAACTTCTTTACTTCTGTTTGAAAGCTTGGAAATAACTAATCTGCGTGATGCAAGAGTATTTGATTTTGCTTTTGTAACAAGCTTCTCCATGAAAGGTCGCAATTCTTTTGCTTTTGGTTCGGTTGTTTTTATTTTTTCACGCACTATCAAATTGAGCGCCAAGGAATTAACCAATGCGTTTCTCTGATTCTTTTCTCTTCCAAATTTTCTTTTTGAATTACCGTGTCTCATAAATTTTTAAATTATTCTTTCAAATTAAGCCCGTATTTTCCGAGCACTTTTTTAATCTCAGTAATACCCTTCTCGCCGATTCCTTCTACTTCAAGCAAGTCTTCTCTTTTCTTTCGAGCAAGACCTCCAAGTGTGCGAATGTTTGCAGCAGTAAGAGCATTCAAAGTTCTAGTGGAAAGATCAAGTGTGTCTGTGCGAGTCTTTAATACATCAGTAAAATCATCTCCCTTTTTGTCGTCTTCATCTTCTTCTTTTTCTTCAGCTTTTGAAGCTTTCTTTTCTATTTTTACTTCTTCTTCAGGTTCTTTGAAATCAATGATGGCTTTAAGCTGATTGATCATGATTTCAATAGATTGTGAAAGAACTTCGCGTGCAGATAATGTGCCATCTGTTTCAATAGATATTCTTAAACGGTTATGGTTTGTTCTGTCACCAACGCGCATATTTTCAACTTCATAGGCAACTCTGCGGATAGGAGTAAAAATAGCATCAACGGCAATAGTGCCGACGTCAACTTTTTCCTTTTGTAAAACTTCCTTTGGAATAAAGCCTAAGCCTTTTTCCACTTTCATTTCAATATTCAAATTAACTTTGCCTGTAACTTCTGCAATGTGAAGTTCTGGATTTAAAATTTCAACCTGACCACCAGTCTTTATGTCTGCTGCTGTAACTTCTTTTGGTCCCTTGATTGAAAGAGTAACTGTCTGAGGCTCGTCAGATGCCATTTTGAAACGAGTCTTCTTAAGATTTAAAATCATTACAATCACATCTTCTTTGATTCCATCCATTGTTGAAAACTCATGCGAAACGCCATCGATTTTTATCGATGTGATGCTAGCGCCTGGCAAAGAAGAAAGTATAATTCTTCGGAGACTGTTGCCTAGGGTGTGTCCGTACCCGGGATATAAACCGTCTATTTCAAATACTCCTTTGTTTCCCTCTTCCAAAACAACGCGAGGCTTAGATGGCATAATTATTTTATATTCAGGCATGTTTTTATAAAAAAGTTATTTTTAAAATTTAATAATAATAAAACGAATTAAAACAAATTAACGACTGTAGAATTCGAGAACAGCGTTTAGGTCAAGGAAGGTTTCTGTATTCTTTGGCTTTTCTAAAACTTTTCCTTCCATCTTTGCGGCATCAAATGATACCCATACTGGAGGATTATAATCTTTAAGCTTATCGGCCATACCTTCAAAAATTTTCTTTCCTTTAGATCCTTCGCGGATTTTCACAATATCTCCAGGTTTCATTTCATAAGAAGGAATAGTAACTTTATGATCATTCACAATAAAATGTCCATGAGAAACCATTTGTCTTGAAGCTCTTCGAGAAGAAGCAAGGCCCATTCTGTAAATTACGTTATCAAGACGAGTTTCAAGTCCTTCGTAAAATTTTTCTGCTGTACCAGCACCTTTGATATGAGTAGCTTTTTTAACATAGTTTGAAAGCTGACGTTCAGTGATTCCATAAGAAAAACGAATTTTCTGCTTTTCAATAAGTTGTGCTCCATATTCAGAAGGAGCCTTTGGGCGGCGTGCTCCAGGACCGGCAAATTTTGAAGAAGGCGTAAATTTAGAAGTCTGACATTTGTCATAAACTCCTGGTCCTAATCTTCTGCAAATTTTAAATTTTGGTTTGGTAATCATTTTTAATTTCTAATTTCGTAATTTATAAAATATTATACTCTTCTAGGTTTCTTTGCTTTAGGACCATTATGAGGTACTGGTGTCGCATCTTTGATTGAAAATATTTCTATGTTGTGAGCCATGAATGCTCTGATCGCTGGTTCGCGTCCAGAACCCACTCCTCTGACAACCACATCTGCATCTTTTACTCCGAGTGTCGCTGCTTTATCACCGATAATATCTCCAACCTTGGAAGCTGCAAAAGGTGTTCCCTTTTTTGCTCCTCTGAAGCCGAGCGCACCGGCGCTTGACCAAAATAAGATATTACCTAATTTATCTGAGAAAAGAACTTTAGTATTATTGAAGGTAGCATCAACATGTAAAATACCGGAAGTTACTTTCTTCTTCGCTGTCTTAACAGGAGCAGCTTTCGCTTCACCTTCAGGTTTTACTTCCTCTTCTTCAGTTGTTGTTTTTGTCTTAGCCATTTTAATTAAATATTTTATGTCTTACTTTCCTTTCTCTTTCCTGATGCCATAGTCTTTCGAACATTACCTCGAACGGTTCTAGAATTGGTCTTTGTTCGTTGTCCTCTGACTGGCAATCTCTTCATGTGTCTGATGCCTCTGTGGGTCTTGATATCTTTTAGTCTTTTTATATTTGCAGAAATTTCACGTTTTAGATTTCCTTCTATAGTCATCCCTTCAACTATCGCACGAATCTTGTTTTCTTCATCTGGAGTAAGATCTTTAGCTTTTTTTCCATGATCAATACCAACTTTATCCAAAATCTTACGAGCAGCTGGAATACCAATTCCATAAAGAACTGTTAAGCCAATTTCTAATCTCTTTTCATTTGGTATTGTGATTCCAAGAATTCTCATAAATTTTATTGTTTTTGCTTATGCTTAGGGTTAACGCAAATAACTCTCAAATGCCTCTGGCGCTTGACCATTTTACAATTATCACAAATTTTTTTAACTGATGCTCTGATTTTCATAAATTTCGAAATTAAGACAAAAACAAGGGAAAAACCCTTATTTTTAATAACCTTTATCGTTCTTAAAAACAGTAATTACTATGATACACTATTATAAAAAAAATTACAACCTTTTAACGATTCTACCTTTTCCACCATAAGGATCAAGTACAACTTCAACCTGATCTCCTATCAAAACCTTTATGCGATTCATACGCATCTTACCGGATAAATATGCCAGTATTTCTTTTTCATCCTCCATCATTACGCGAAACAAAGTGCTCGGTAATGCTTCAGTGACAACTCCTCTCGCTGTCAATATTTTTTCGTTTTTTTGATCACTCATTTGGATGTCGGTTCATTTTAACAAAACTAAATAATAAAGTCAAAATATTATTGAGGATAACTCACTAAAATTTTTATATCTTCCTTCTTGGTAGGCAAGGAACTTTTCCAAGCTGGACGCAAGACTAAATCTGCTGATGCTATGTTTGTATATTTAGAAAGCACATTATTGAAATCTTTTTTATTACCACCCAAAAGATCTTCTACTAGCTTCTGATCATCTACCTTCCATACAACTTTCGCATTACCTGACAAGGTGAAGTTTATATTTTTTACGTCTCCAAATGAAATATTTTCCTTATTAGCAAGAGTAAACGATAAATCTCTAATTTTAGGAATATATACTTCACTACCGTCATAACTATCAACATTCGTCGATACAATCTTATTTGTTAATTTTTTCTCATCAAATAAGAATCCATAAAGAGTTCCTTTCACACTGAGTGATGCTTGTCCGGGTACAGTTGCATAGTCGACAGACTCATCTTCAACATTTAGGAAAACTGCATCTTTAAATAAAATGAATCCGCTAGGAATCTGGTCTGTGGCTTTTTTAAATAATTTTTCTTGAAGAACATTTTTCAAATCACCTGTGGCGGTATTTTTATCAGCATCAGAAACTTGACTGAACTTGCCTTTGAGTCCGCCAGTTATTTTTGTTTTTGAACGAGCATAAACCTTGGAATATTTCGGAGTACCTTTGAATCCGAAAATTTTAAAATCCAACGGAGCGCTATTATAATCTTCGCCTGCTTCCGCAGCGTAAATACCAACTTCTACAGATCCTGGAGTGCCATTTTTTGCCATGCCTGGAACGGTAGTTTTCGCATCTGTCTTATAGAGTTTTCCATTTGATCCTTCTAAGCGAGTATCAATATTAAGAGGTTGAGATTGAGAACTAAAAGCGTTATAAATCACAACCGTTCCTTTTGCGTTCACAGCAACGTCTTTCATTTCCCCACCCGAAACCGTCTTTGTTTCCTCTCCAGAAATAGCTATCAAATCAAAAGAAAGATCACTGGTATTTGAATCTTTAATAGCTGAGAGATTTTCACTCAATGTCAGATCTTTTGTTTTAGGAATCACTGTAACTTTTGCCTTAGAAAAGAAAAATGATAATGCAAAAAGAAGAAAGACTACAGAAATCAATGCCACAAACCATAATGCATATCTAGGCCCATTGTTATTTTTTACTTCTTTCTCTTCTATATCTGAAGGATAAATGATATGAGATTTTTTGTGCTCAATTGTTTCAAGTTTTGTTTCTGTTTTTTTTGAAACAACATCTTTATTTATTCTTTTTATTTTTATAACATCTTGAAGAGATTTTTTTGGCATATTTATATTTTAGCGAAGAAAACTGTTAATGTAAATAGATTCAATAATAAGAGCTGAATCACGAACTGTGTTTTTCTCTAAAACTGCAAAACCATGGAGAGTTTTTGTGTTCAATGCTACAACTTTTAATTTTGATTCAGTCGAATTGTTGTCACTAAATTTACCGGTTCGAACTGCTTCAGAGAAAAAATCTGCTAAATCTTTTTCTGCAGTCATGAGAATCGTTCCATAAATAGAAACATTGCCTGTAAAATCATTCAAAGCTTCTTGAAAATTCTCAACCCATTCTATTTTAAATTTATTCATAATCGGCTTGATCTTTCTTTCGACAGACTCGCTGGCATTTCCGGATTCATGTAGAGAAACAATGGATCTAGCTTCATCCATAGAACATTTCAAAATAGAAGCGACTTTTCGTATTATAAAATTTCTTCCCATCGGAAAAGAAATAGATTCGCACAATGCGTCATTCTTCACCAGTGAAATATCTGTAACCTCTCCACCGACATCAACTAAAATAAAATTTTTCTGATGCGCAAAAATATCGCGAGCAACAGAAAAAGATGCCATGGCAAATGACGAAAATTTAATATTAGTTGGATTAAAATACCTGCCGATTGTCTGTTCAAACTTTTCAAGCACTTGTCCATGAACCATTGAAACAAAAATAGTCATTTCGAGTTCTTTGGTCGTTTGTCCTAAAGGATACAGCACTGCATAACCATTCATCATTGTTTTTATATTTTTAAGTTCAATTGGCCTAATGTCGGTATCTGGGTTTTTCCCTGAGTATTCTTCTGTAAATATTGAAATTTCCTTTTGAATAAGACTATCAGCTAGTTTCAAAGTGAAAGTAAAAGGTATATTTTTTTCCAGGCAAATAGTTCTGATTTGAGATGTGTACCACAACGATGAAAGAACGCAAAAAGTTTTCTTTAGCGCACCAAGCTTCATCATATAAATTTTATTTGCGACAGTTTCAAGCGCTTTTACTGTTGAAGATAACAACCTATCAAAATCAACTTCTTGTTCAAGAAGTATCGGTTCACGAATAGAATAAATTATTTTCGGAATACCAGACTTTTCTGCATAAAAAATTTCTCCACCGACAGAAGATGAACCAATATCAAAAACGATAGTTAATTCCCTTTTTTCTTTTGGTTTAGAAAAAATACTCATAATAAAATTATAGCACAAAACTATTCAAGTATAGCTTTGATTCTGCGAACTCCAGCGGAAACTGCTTCTTCTTTAAGAATTTTGAAATGACCTAATTCGGAAGTATTTGAAACATGTGGACCTCCACAGAATTCTTTTGAGAATGGACTTCCTTTTTCATCTTCTATAAAATATACACTCACAACTTCTGGATACTTTGCTCCGAATTCCATCTGTGCACCAATTTTTTCTGCTTCAATGAAAGGCATTTCACGACGAACGACATTTAACCCAGCTTTTATTTTTTCATTTACTAAATCTTCTACTTTTTTCTTTTCTTCATCGGTCAGTTTATGATCACAAGTGAAATCAATACGAAGGCGTTCTTCAGTAATGTTACTGCCCTTTTGTTTAATATCTGGACTTACAACTTCTTGCAACGCTGCCAAGAGCATATGATGCGCGGTGTGAAGTCTGATAGTCTTTTCGTTGTGATTTGCTAATCCACCCTTAAACATTCCTGCAGACGATGTCTGAGAAAGCTTTTGATGTTCTGTCATCTTTTTACTAAAATCTTCTACATCAATCTTTATTCCTTTTTCTTGAGCAAGTTCCAACGTCAGCTCAATCGGAAAACCATAAGTCGTCGCAAGAATAAATGGATCAACTCCTTTTTCGAATTCTTTTAATCCATGTTCGAGAGTGGTAGCAAATTTATCCTCTTCATCTGATATTATTTTAAAAATATTTGAGTTTGTGATTTCAGGATAGTTGTCTTTATATATATCAACGAAAGCCAACATTGTATTGGAAACAAAATGATCTTTCAATGAAATTCCGAGATTGTGCGCCTGCATAACTGCACGACGAATTAAACGTCTTAGTACATAACCTTGATCTTTGTTTGCAGGAATAACTCCATCTGAAATTAAAAACATTGCACTGCGTGAGTGATCAGTTATTATTCTGGCAGATCTTTCATTGTATTTTTCTCCAGCTTTTTCTTTAATACTATTCATGACGCCAGAAAGTAAATCAGTTTCATAAGCAGTTTTTTTGCCTTGCATCACAGCGGTGATACGTTCTAGACCGGCACCAGTGTCTACATTTTTCTGTTTTAATTTACCGATAACTTTTCCGTTTTCTTTTTCATACTCCATGAAAACATCATTCCAGATTTCAATAATATCTTCTTTTTTATTGGCTTCAATAAAACCTTCGAGAGTAAGGTCTCCAACATCTCCAGTCATATCATAAAACATTTCACTGCAAGGACCGCATGGACCATTGTCACCCGGACTCCACCAATTGTCTTCGGCAGGCAATGCATAAATACGATGTTCTGGAACACCTAAACTCATCCATAAATCTTTTGCTTCTTGATCAAAAGGAGCGTTTTCGTCACCTTCAAAAATTGTGAAATATAAACGTTTCGGATCGAGACCAAGACCTTCTTCTTTAGAAGTTAAAAACTCATAACTCCATTTAATAGTGTCCTCTTTAAAATAATCACCAAGAGACCAATTACCCATCATTTCAAAAAAAGAAAAATGGCGATTATCTCCGATATCTTCCAAGTCTCCAGTACGTACGCATTTCTGCACATCGACAATTCTTTTACCCATTGGGTGTTCTTGTCCGAGTAGGTACGGCACAAGAGGTTGCATTCCCGCAGTATTAAAAAGCACTGAAGGATCATTCTCGGGTACAAGTGAAGCCGAAGGAATTATTTTATGTCCCCTATGCTCAAAAAATTTTAAAAATCTTGATCTGATTTCGTTAGATTGCATATTATTTATTTAAATTCTTTTTATTTTTTAAAAGCCATATTTTATATTTATCAGCCATATCTTCAAAGCTCTTTGAATTAGAGCAAATCTTCTTCTTACCATACCAAAGACTTATCTTTGCATCAAGATCAACCTTATTTTTGTATATAGGAATTTTCTGCATTCTTTTCATTTTTTTCTTTGCATCTAACAAAGAAGCAGATAAACTCATCGTAACATTATTTATATAACTTTTCGCGGAAAGATTTTCCCCTGTGGCAATCTTCACTGTTTCTTTATAACTTTTTGAAGCCGCGAATTTCCAAACTTTAGTCATTTCTTTTCCCACATTAGGATTATCTACAATATATCCGTATTTTTTATAAAAATAATCCCTCCATTGTGACAAAGAAATTTCAGCTAAACCGTACGAATGATAAGAACAAATACTTTCCCAAGAATAAATATGCGGAACATTGAGAATAGAAAGCGAGTCTTCGGTAAAATCCATATATTTTTTATAAATCTTTTTAGAAATGAGCTTCACTTTATCTTCAGTTAAATTTTTCGCTTCATAAATTTCTTTCTCAAAATTCATGACATACATTATACTTCTCATAGAGAGAGGCCAAAGAGGATAAAGTTTTTTCGCTTTGCGTTCAAATAAACTAAAAGGATAAAGATCTCCATTTTTGTTTTTAGCATATCTTGTTTTCCATTCAATACTTGAAAAAAGCGTATCTAGAAACATACTTTGAGTTTCAGCCCAAGCTGTCGACATTGGAGGATATTCCTGATTTAAACATGATTCTGTTTCAGTAGAATTCAAAAGATGTGCTGCATGTCCGCCCTCATGGAAAAGAGTGTGTATTCCTTGAGCACCAGAACCGACTTGCCCAAAAACAACGTTGCAAGTAAAATTCGAAGCACCGGGAAATCTCTTATTATTTTCGTAATAAACTATCCTCGGCCAATGACAAAAACCATTACTCCATTTTCCCTTGCGGTCGAGTAAATCAAGTTTCAATTCCCCGCCCCTATATTTTATATTTAAAGCTGAAAAAGATTGACCCCATCTCATAAGCGCATCTTCAAATTGGAAATATGGATCTTCTTCTTTAGTAAAATCACCCGAAAGCATATAACTGAAATTCCACGGCTTTCTCAAGCCTTGTATTTTTTTTTCCATTTTTCTGATATCTTTATAGGCATATTTTGTTTTTTCAAAAATCTCATCAAATATTTTAAAAAGTTCTTTTTTAGTTAAACCTTCTTCTATGTTTATCTTATAAGCATAAAAATCTTCAAAACCCATTTTCTTGGCATATTGATTTAACAATGCCACCAATTGAACATATTCTTTTAGAGACGTTACAGCAAGGTTCTCCATCGCATAAAAGGCGGCCTTGCGAACATCTTCGTTCGAATGAGTGCTCTTAATCATTCTCATTTCATTCTCGGATGCATTAACGAATTTTTTTGTTTTTGGTTCGATATATCCTTCCTTTCTTGCAGCCCTTTTGCGCATTATTTCGGATTCTAATTTGATAATTTTATTTTTCAAACTCAAGAGCTCTATCGGAGTCTGGTGTCTTTCAAAAAACATTTTCCAAGCCAAAAGGCGCTTCTTGTCTTTATTATTGTCTTTTCGTAAAAAAATATTTACCTTATCGAGAAGTATTGGATCTGACCTAAATTCATCGCGCAATTTTTGAGCTTCATCTTTTTTATTGTCGACAGAATGATCACCCATATAAGAAATCCAAAAAAGTTCTTCGTAATTTTTATGAAGATTAAAATACTTTTTATTTAGATAATCCAAAAACTTTTTTGATTCCATTTAAAAGATGATTATCTAATCAGAATGATTTTCCATACCGTCTGAAATTTTTCTGAGTGGCTTCTCTAAAATATTCATAGCAATAAAAATAAAGAGTACCAAAATAGTTGAAATAATTGCGAGACTATAAAGTCCGAAACCTGCCGCCATACCTATGCCAGCTGTAACCCAAAGCCCTCCAGCTGTCGTAAGGCCCATAAGTCTATTGCCTTGTAAAATAATTAAACCAGCACCAAGAAAACCGATACCGACGATAATCTGTGAAGGCATCATTACTGGATTCATACCGGGAAGATTAATATATTTAACTACCATTGCTTCAGAGACCAACATAAAAACCGCTGCACCCATAGAAACAAGCGCGTGAGTCTTCATTCCAGCTTCTTTGTGCACTAAAAGCCTTTCTGCTCCGATAACCATACCGAGCACTACAGCCACCACTAACCTTAAAATTAAATCACTATTTTGCATTAAATATTGAGACATAGAACCATTATACTTTAAGCCAAAAATGAATGCAAAAAGAAAAAACCGCCTGCAAATTTTGCAAACGGTTCTAATATTAAAAGTTAAAAAACTAAAGAGCAACTGCTGAACGGATACCGTAGCCCGAATCAGAATTGTCTAGGCCGCTCCAGTCCACCCTGAACTTGTCACCGTACCAATCCGCGCACGGCACAAGACCCACGGAAGGCCGAGAACCGCTACAAAAAGTTAATCCTTTTACATCAAGATGCTTACCTGTTTCGGTAAAATACTTAATTTCAAAAATAATTCTTTCTAGTAGAGTAACACCGATTTTCATATCAGGATCCGCTTGACGAGTGGATTTTCCTAAAAATTCTTTATCGGGTTCTATTTCATCTCGTACCCACACTGCATAATGGTCACTAGTTGTGCGAATATTTTCTGTAACTGCACCATCCAAGTTATCATTATACCTACATGTTTTAAAAAGTTTTGTGCAAGCTTCAAAAGCAAGATCGAGTCCCATTCTTCTCGGAAGAATAAGTAATCTCCATTTGCCTTCTATTGGCATTGTTGGAATAATTACTCGACTAAAATCTACATCCCAACCAAATTTTATTTTGTAAAATTCTTGCCATTCTTCGCGGGTATCAGCATACTCATCTACAATTTTAAAAGCTTCTATAAGATTTTTCTTTAATTCTGTTTTATGTTCAAGCCAATATTTGACTTGTTCATAGGATAAAATTGTTGCTAGAAAATCTACGATAAATCCAGCAAGTGATCCGAGTTGCTGTATTCTGTCTGACAGGCTCGGCTTTTGGGAATCGGTTCCATTTTTCATGGTTTGTCCTCCTTTTTTTAATTATCAAATAGCAATATTGCTATCTACAAAAAGTATACCATAAAAAGTTCAAAAAGCAAGCTCAACATACGGAGGATTTTCCTCCGTATGCTTCATTTCTAAATAATTACTCCCCCGCCAAGACAAATATCTTTATCATAAAAGACTACCGATTGACCTCCCGCTACTAATACTGGTTTTTCAAAAATTACTTCAACGGTTGTTTTTCCAGTAATTTTAATTTTACAATCTAAAAATTCTCCGTGATATCTTATCTGCGCTGTATAATTTTTATTTTCATTTGGAATACCTGAAATAAAATTCACATTATCTAATTTTTTAATTACCCCACCCTCGCCCTCCCCTTGATAAGGGGAGGGTTGGGAGGGGTTCTGCGAAACAACTAAAATATTTTTCTTTACGTCTTTTCCGACAATATAATACGCACTATCATTCGGACCTTTTTTGGTAATTGTAAAACCATGACGTTCACCGAGAGTATGGAAAACCGCACCGTCATGGAATCCAATTTCTTCACCATTTTCTAGCAAAATTTTCCCTCTTTTTTCTTTAATATAGTGTTTCAAAAAATCTTTCAAATCAATATCACCCAAGAAACATATACCCTGACTATCTTTCTTTTCTGCTACTGGTAATTTATATTTCTTCGCCAGTTTTCTCACAGCTGTTTTATTTAAATGTCCCACTGGAAATAAAATATGTTTTAGTTGTTCTTGTTTTAATGTCCAC
Source organism: Candidatus Nomurabacteria bacterium (assembly GCA_023267435.1). Taxonomy (GTDB): domain Bacteria; phylum Patescibacteriota; class Minisyncoccia; order Phycocordibacterales; family UBA9973; genus UBA9973. Next base: position 61,554 of record JAHFNH010000004.1, on the reverse strand, counting down.
AAAAAATAACATTGATCTTTGGAAGGGTCTTTGCCTTTAATTAAAGAAAAATTTGAAAGATTTTTAGAGCCCCCTCTCTTTAATTCTCCAAGGGCGAAGGCTCCAAAATCTTTTAAATTTTTATTTAATGAAACCTGCGCATAATGCCCTGTCGCCACATAATCCGCACCCATCTCTAGTGCCTTTTTTAGAAAAGCGCCAAACTTCACTTCTTTATTACACATCACATCTGGGTTTGGAGTGCGTCCTGCCTTATATTCAGAAATCATATAATCAGCCACTTCTTTTTTATATACATCTGCAAGATCGAAAGTCAGAAATGGAATATCTAAATGCGCCGCGACGCGCATAGCGTCGCGGCGTTCGTCTTCTTCATTACAAACCAAAAAATCAGGATGCCAGGTACGAATAAAAACCCCAACGACATCATATCCTTGGTCTTTTAAAATAGCAGCGGAAACAGAAGAATCCACCCCACCCGACATACCGACAAATATAGTTTTCTTTTGCTTTATCAAGATGTTTCGATTTTACAAGTTCATCAGCTTTTTGTAAAGCTCGAAGTCTGCACGAGCATCTGAAAGCGCGGTGTGTTCATGTTCATTTTTTATATTGAAATATTCACATAATTCATGAAGAGTAAGTTTCTCAATATCACTTTTGTCATGCAACTTAGTAAAAGCAATCGAAACAGTATCAAGCAAATGATAATGGAAAAATTTCTTTTTAATTCCAGTATCACAAAAAGCTTTTTCTAAAAAAGAAGCGTCGAAAGAAATATTATGTCCAACCAATGTAGTGTTCTCTGTTTTATCAGCTAAAATTTTTATAGCTTCATTCAGGGTAATAGCCTCTTCCCAATTTTTTGGATCATAGTGAGTTATTTTAAGAGATACAGGATCAGCAGTTTTAATATGTAGTGGTTTTATTTTTAACTCAAACTCTTCGACTATATTTAAAGAAGTATCCACAATAACACAACCAATTTCAATAATCTCATTTTCAACTAAATTGAGCCCAGTGGTTTCTATATCAATAAAAGATAAGTTGTGTTTTTTCATGATATCTATTTGAGATATTTTGCAATATTTTTCTTATGCTCAGTGAAATTAACTGCATAATGAATAATACCATTTTTGTCATGTAGATAAAAAAGATAAGGTGAATTTTCTGGATGAATTGCAGCCTTTATCGCTTCAAGTCCTGGGTTTGAAATCGGACTACTTGGTAATCCTTTTGTCTTGTAAGTCTCCGGTGCAGCATCCACCTGAAGTGGCATGTCTTTACTCAACCTATTCCAAAGAATACCAGATATAACTCCTCTGTCCGCATCACCTTTCGCTTCACGTTCAATGATTGATGCCATGGTAATAATATCTTTTTCAGACTTGCCGGAAGAATTAATTTCAGGCAAAATAGGTTTTATTTTTTTATCAAAATTATCACTCATCGCTTTTAAAACATCTCCTTCATTTGCTGTGGAGAAGAAAAAATAAGTGTCTGGAAAAAGATAACCTTCTTTAGGTTTTGCCTCTGACAAGAATTTATCTTTATTGAAACTTGGCAATTTCAAAGACATAGCATTACTAATATCCGAAACATTAAATCCTTCCGGAATTGTAACTTTATTCGGCAATAAATGATGATCTCCGTATGAAATTCTTCGAGCCACTTCAAAAACAGAAGTTTTATTTTCAAAAAGATAATCTCCGGGCACTATATGTTTTTCACCTCCATAAAAAATAACAAAGGTTTCAAAAGCTATTCTGGAAGTAATAATATGCTTTGCTTGAAAATCTTTGGAGATATGTCTCAAGCTTGCTCCCTGTTCGATGTTTAATATTTGACCTGCTGGAAAATTACCAGGTGCACTGAAAAATAAAAAATAAAAACAAATTAAAACAAAAATTATTCCAAAAACATAAAAGATCGCCTTCTTTAAAAAGTTATCTTGGTTAAAATTATTATCGGGAAAAATAACTGGATTATTTGTTGGAGAAGTTTCCATAAACTACATAGGCAAATTAGTTGGAGGAGCAGCTTCTTTGGACTCGATACGTTCGAGGGTAGGTACTTTCAATATCTGACCTGGGAAATGGAAAATCGTAGCCAGCTCTTCTGTGTTTAGAACGCTAATATTGGAATGATTATATTTTGGAAAAAATAATGAAACAGGAAACGGAATAGGAATATGATGAATAAGCGGAGGATAAAGAAAAGCTCTTTCTCTGTATTCTAAAAGCATTCTTTCTTTCAATTTAAAAAGCGCAGATGGAGAAAACTGCCAAAAATGACTGAAGCTCGTCGTATTCACACGCTTGAAACTATTGAGAGTCGATATATCATATTGTCGAAAAATCAAACGTAGATTACGCTTGCTGTTGTTTTGAAAATTTTCTTTTTTTGCCACATAACAAACTCTGATACCAGTATCAAATCCAGCTTTAGTACTTTTAGTATTCATACCTTCCAAAACTGGACTTACCCACTTTGGTAACATTTGAGCAAAACCATCCTCACCTGCTTCTTTACTCTTTGTATATTTTTCTGTCAGCTCCTTCATCATATGCTCTGATTCTTCCACCCATCCATGATGTCCAAACCATGTGCCGTGAGTATGATATTTTTTCTGTGAAGGCGCTATGACTATCTGCATCCATACTTGTTCACCTTTTTCGATAGAACCAAAAAGTTCTATTACCGGAGAAATAGGATCAACTTTATATTCTTCTTTTGGATCTTTATCTAAACCGAAATCAACATAAGTTTTTATCGGATACGCATCAGGTTTTGCCAAAGTAAATTCACAGCCCCAAAGATCCCATCCGCTTTCAGGGGAAATATTATTTACAGCTAAAGTATAATCCTCGGCTAATTTTACTTGTGCTTGAGGATATTGCGCGTACAACTGCGTTTCAATCAATCCTTTCAAACGAGAAGGTGTTCTAATATAAAAATGAACTTGTCCGCCAATTGAAACTATCTCAAGCGAGAACCACAACTGAACTGCTCCAAGCCAATATTTTTCAACAAACCCCTTATTGCTCAAATGGTAAAGACCGTTAGTGAAAAAAAGTTCCATTGCCTTGGGAGACCTTAACACATCTCGTGGAGGAACTATTTCAAGCAAGACCCAATCAATTCCAGAAATAAAATCGTGTTCTACATAATGATGCCAAAAAAGCCAAGCAAGATAGCCAAGAAACGCCAATCCAAGGACAGGCCAAACTGCCGAAAAAACATAAGAAACAAAAAAACCCAATGAATTAATCATTGGTTATATTTTAATACAAAATAGAAGTAAATCAAAATAAATTGGGGACAGATTATTATTGTCCAGCTTGCAAAGAGCTGGGACCAGAACCTGATCCGCGCTTTACAGAGAAAAAACCAAAAAGCACCAAGATAACCAGGATACCAACTATTATTATAATAATATGAGCGATACCCCTATTATCTTTCATGATCAATTAAGCTAAAGTATAAAGTCCGTTTTTATTCTTCTTGAAATATTTTGGATTCTGAAGATTTACCAAAATAGTATTTTTCTTGAAATATCTTTCTTTCATCACTCGATCTACCACATCTTCTTTAGAAAGCGGTCCTTCTCTTTTTAGAATATCGCGAATAACTTCACGTGCAATGCCTGTCTTATAACCCCATTCAGCTAGAGCATACATTCCGCGTCCAACCAAAACGAATCTAGGATCTTTAATAAGTTCATTGTGACAAGTCGCATAATGTGTCTTTCTGCCGAAAGTTTTAGAAATGGAATCAGCTACTTCTCGGAAATGCATAGGAGAACCGTGTTTTCTCATAACTAAGAATGCGTAATCTTTGACTCCGCGCGTGTGAACGTTTGGTGATGTAGATTTACCCCATTCACCAAGAGGATTTTTAGAAATATTTTTAGAAATAGCAAGCCATCTTCGAGCAACTTCTTCATCTCTGTATTGATCAGAAACATCTTTCATTTGATCAAAAAATCTTTTAATCATTTCACTTTCAGGAACAAGATCAACATCACTCAAACTTGAGTAAAGTTTTTTCAAAGAATCATGGACTTTGGTTGCCATTTCATCATCAACACTCCATCGTGTCTGAAAATGATCGTCTTCGCGGTGTTTCTTGAAAGCATCTCCTAAAACCAAATAAAAATGTATATGGTTCTGAGTAGCTTTGTCTTTTGAGATGCTAGGCAAAAATTCGTGTTCTGCTACGATTGAACCTAAAGAATTTATCAATTGTTTTATTTCATCAAAAATCGCTTGTTCAGCTTTATAAGAATCAGATTTTTTGATCGAAGATAAAGCTGCGTCTTCTATCTGTCTGACACGTTCTCGAGTGATGCCGTATTTCTTGCCTATCTCTTCCAAAGTTTTTCTTTCAGCTTCGGAAGTTAAACCAAAACGATTCATGATGACATCGCTGGCGCGGTCTTGAAGATGTGATGTGATTTTTTTGGTAACTTGTTTTGGTTTAAATGATATTGTTGACATAATTTTTGATAAAATAATTTATAATGATTTTTAATAAAACTTTATTTCTTTTTATACTATATATATTACACTCTTTTAATTCGATGTCAAACTTACTATTGACATAATTGTGTTAATTCTTGCCTCCTCGTCCGGCTTTGATGCGATCCAGCTCTGTTAAGTACTTTTTTCGGAGTCTGACTGACTTTGGAGTGATTTCTAGGTACTCATCGGCATTCATAACCTCAAGACCTCTTTCAATGGTTAAAATGAAAGCAGGCTTTAAAAATAAGGCTTCATCAGTTCCCGAAGCTCGCATATTGGTAAGCTGCTTGCCTTTTGTGGGGTTCACAGCCATATCTTCTCCTTTAAGAACATTTCCGATAACCATACCTTCGTAAACCTCCGTTCCGTGTTCAATATACATAATACCACGTTCCTGTAAATTTGCAAGTGCAAAAGCCACCGCCTTGCCGGAAACCATGGAAGTCATGGAACCGTATTCGCGTTTCTTTATTTCTCCCGCATACTCCTTAAAACCGATAACTCGTGAAGACATTATGCCCTCACCTTTCGTATCGACAGTAAATTCTCCGCGATAACCCAGAAGTCCGCGTGTCGGTATATCAAAAACAATTCTAGCTATGCCTTCCTTCTCTGTCATGTCTTTCATGATACCTCGGCGCTTGCCGATTTTTTCAATAACTCCTCCAGAAGATTCCATCGGAACATCAATAACTAATTCTTCATAAGGTTCCGTCTTTTGTCCGTTTTCTTCTTTAATAATTACTTCTGGTTGAGAGACCTGCATTTCAAATCCTTCTCGGCGCATATTTTCCAAAAGTATTGCAATGTGAAGTTCGCCTCTTCCATAAATCTTAAAGAAGCTTGGACCGAACTTCGCCTCTCCTTGGTCGGGAGAAAAATCAACTTTAAGTCCGACGTTTATTTCAAGTTCTTTTTCTAATCTTTCTTTGATTTGTCTGGAGGTGACAAATTTTCCTTCTTTACCGGCAAACGGAGAATCGTTCACTAAAAAATTCAACGAAATAGTTGGTTCATCGATCGCGATATGCGGTAATGGTTCAACGCTCTCATCTCCGCAAATTGTCTCACCGATATAAATATCTGGAATACCGGCAAGAAGCACGATATCACCTGACGTCGCTTCTGAAACATCTTTTCTGTTTATTCCTTCAAAAGTGAAAAGTTTCGTTATCTTTCCTGTTCTTGTACCATTCTCACCTTTTATAAAAAGCTGGCTTCCTTGTGTCATTTTTCCAGAGTAAATTCTAGCGACAGCCATTCTGCCTAAGAAGTTGTCATAACCAAGATTGAAAACCTGCGCAGACATTTTTCCTTCTTCGTTGACGGAAGCCGGCGGAACTTTTTCTAAAATTACATCTAACAAAGGAGAAAGGTCAGAAGATTCATCTGTAAGTTTTTTCTTCGCTAGACCTTGGCGCCCGATAGCATAGACTGTTTCGAAATTTGCCTGATCTTCATTAGCACCAAGCTCGAAAAATAATTCCAAGACTTCATCATGAACTCTATGCGGATCAGCAGCTGGCTTATCAATTTTATTGATAACAACGATTGGCTTCAAACCTAACTCTAAAGATTTCTTCAAAACGAATCTAGTTTGAGGCATAGGTCCTTCAACAGCGTCAACTAAAAGAAGCACAGAATCAATCGCTCTTAAAACGCGTTCAACTTCAGAACCGAAATCAGCGTGCCCTGGCGTATCAACGATATTTATCTTTGTTCCCTTGTAATTGATCGAAGTATTTTTTGAATAAATAGTAATACCGCGCTCTTTTTCTAGGGCGTTTGAGTCCATTGATATTCCTTCATCTTGAAGTCCTCCATTTTGCTTCATTAAAGCGTCGGTCAAGGTCGTCTTGCCGTGGTCCACGTGAGCTATGATTGCGATATTTCTGATTTCCATTTTTGTATATTTCTTTTAAAATAATAATTCCGCCTCTTCGACGGATCGCCGTTGAGGCGATAAACAAAAAAAGCCCAAGGGCTTCATTCGAATAGATCCATAATAGCATACTTTTTATAAAACAGCAAATAAAAAAACCTTACTTTTAATATTAAGTAAGGTTTTTAAAAAACTTATTTTTTATTTTCGCCGTGTTACAATCTTTCCATTAGAATCAATATCAATATTATTTACCTGCGGTTGATTAATAATAACATTAGCGTTTTGTCTTGTATTATCATAAACTGTAATATTTCCATCTGAAGAAGTGTCAATTCTACTTCTTGATGTATCATTAATTATTACATTAGCATTCTGATATCGATTGTCATAAATTGTTGTTGGGCGTCTTTTCTCACAAGATGTAGAGAAGATGATAACTGCAAGCAATAAGGTTATACCAAATTTAGCTTGATGTGAAATAGGCTTTTTCATTTTTTGTGATTTTTAGATTATTACTATTTATTTGAATTATCTTGAATTCCAACATAGAGAAATACAAAATAACTCAAACAAATATAAATTAAAATCACTAATTTCAAATAACAATTACTATTCAACAGTTTATAACGTTTTATCTAAAAAGTCAATAGCTAATTATTACGCTTTAGGAAAAAAACAATAGAGAAAATTGAAAGCATTAGGAGAACTATTGTTCCACCTGTAGCAAGGTTGAGATAAAAAGAAATTATAATTCCTGAAATAACTGAAAAAATAGAAATTATTTCCGCCCAGAAAATTGTTTTAATAAAACTTTTTTTCAACTGAAGCGCGGTGACCACTGGAACGACTATCAATGCAGCAATAAGTAGAACTCCAACGATCGGTATTGCCAGAGAAACAGTGAGGGCAGTTAAGAAAATAAGAACTGTATTTATAAAACGAACAGGAATACCACTCACCTTCGCAGCTTCTTCGTCAAAAGAAACATAGACAAGCTCTTTATAAAAACTAAATAAAGTTACAACTACCAGAATAGCTACCAACGCAATAGATAATACATCATTTGAAGTTACTGTCACAATACTACCAAATAAATAATTAAAAAGATTTGCATTCAAACCATGAGAGAGACTGAGCAAAACGATAGCTAAAGCTAAACTACCGGAAAGAAATAAAGCCAAGGCAGATTCGCCATATACTTTTTTAGAATTTCTAAGTCTTTCTATACCGAATGAAGCCAAAAGGGTCGAACCCAATGCAGTCACTGCTGGGTTCCAACCAAAGAGTAATCCAACAGCAATACCTGCGAGTGATACATGAGCGAGAGTATCAGCAATGAGTGAGTAGCGTCTAAGCACTAGAAAAATACCAATAAGTGGAGCAATAATAGCCACGATAATACCAGCTTCCAATCCCCTGACCACAAAACCATATTGTAAAAGATTTTCTAACATATATTAATTGTGATGATGTGAAGTAATAATTTTTACTGGCTGACCGGATATATCTAGTGAATGACTATCTTTTAAATATTCTTCCGGTGAGGTATGACAAACCAAAGTCTTATCGATGCAAGCTATGTGCATCACCTCTTTAGTAATTCTTTCTATGTCATGCGATATCAAAACAAGCGTCAAAGAAAATTCCTGATTTAATTTTTTCAGAAGCGCATAAAATTCATTTTGAGTTTTTTCATCAACACCAGCTGTCGGCTCATCTAGAAAAATAATTTCTGGCTCCGTGACAAGCGCTCGTGCTATAAATACGCGCTGTTGCTGTCCACCGGAAAGATCTCCGATAAGCCTGTCTCGATATTCCCACATTTCAACTTGTTCTAAAGATTTTTTAACCAATTCTAAATCTTTTTCCGTCATTCTATGAAAAAGTCCCGCGTGCGCATATCTGCCCATTAGTACTACCTCTTTCACTGTCGCTGGAAAATTGATATCGAAACTCGTAGCTTTTTGCGGAACATAACCTATCCTCTGCCAATCTTTGAAATCTTTTATATCTTGATTAAATAATTTAACCGATCCAGTTTCACTAGAAAGAAGCCCAAGCATTATTTTCAATAATGTTGTCTTCCCTGCTCCGTTCGGACCGACAAGACAAAGATAGTCGCCTTGGTGTATGCCCAGCGTAATGTTTTTTAAAACCTTTTCTTTATTGTAAGAAAATGAAATATCATTAACTTCGATAATATTTTTTGTATGATCTACTTTTTGCATTGTAAAGCTGTTTCTAAGTTTAATAAATTATTTTCCATTTCAGAAAAATAATCTTTGCCTTGTGCTAATTCATTTGTAGTCAAACCTTCAATTGGATTCAATACACTCGTCTGCGCGCCTATTTCATTGGCTATTGTCTCTGATAATTTCGGACTGACCAGACTCTCGAAAAATATATACTTAACATTATTAAGTTTAGCAAAATTTACAATATCTACCAATTGTTTCGGTGACGGCTCGGCATCGGGAGAAAGTCCGGCAATTGATACTTGATTAAGCCCGTAAGTTGTCGCTAGATACCCAAAGGCGGCATGAGAAGTAATAATATCTTTTGAAGCGCAGGTTGCTAGTCCCTGTTTATACTCAGAATCAAGCGCAGACAAATCTGTCTTTAGTTTTGTTTCATTAATTGTATAATAAGTCGCATTTAAAGGATCAACAGCTATAAATCCAGCAAGTATCTTATCTGCCATTTTTTCTGCGAGTGGCGGAGAGAGCCACACATGCGGGTCGGTGATAGTTACACCATTCTCTAAAATAGAGAGATTCATAAATTCCTGTCCTGCAACAACAACGGTTGTATGATTCGGATTAATATTTTTTTTTATATTGTCTCCCCACGCTTCAAGACCGGTACCTTGTAATATAAGAAGTTTACTATTTTCTATGTTAGCAATATCACCGGAAGTAGGTTCATAATCATGAGGTTCAGTGCCAGAGGGTGTAATGTTTTTAACATCTGCCTTATCTCCGCCAATTACTGAAGAGAAAAAATACAAAGGATAAAAACTCGTAACAACTTGTAACTTACCAGATTGATTTGATATTTGTTTTTGCCCGCGCAACGAAAAAGCTAAAATAAAAATAACTAGAACAATTAAAACCCCAACAATAATATATTTTTTATTAATATTCATACTTTTTAATCTTACGAACACTCTTTGCAAATTCCAAAAAATTCCAATGAATGTTCTTTAATGTTTTTAAATTTCGACGAGCTTATTTTAATTTTTGATAATACTTTTTCCACCTCTATGTTTTCTATGTCTTCCACCAAATCACAGTCGGTGCAAATTATATGATGATGGTGCTTGTTTTGCAGTTCAAAAAATACAGAATCTTTATGTAAATCAACTATTTTCAAAATTTCAGATTCTGAAAGAGAAGAGAGGGTTCGATACACAGTTGTTTTGTTGATATTTTTATTTTTTATTTTTTGGTACACCAATTCTGCATTAAGTGGCTTCTTACTTTTGTTTAAAATATCAAGTATTTCAATCCTTGCTGGCGTAGCCTTATATCCCTTACCTTTTAATAAATTTCTCATGAATAAAATTTATCATAAATGCAAATGATTTGCAACTAGTATTAGTATATTAAATATGTTATAAATTTATAATGACAAAATTAAAAATATTTTCATTAATACTTTTTTCCATCTTTTTATACTCCTTACTTGTTCCTTACCAAGTAAAAGCTTCAGAAATAGTCCCAGACAAAACTGACATAGTCAAAGCTAAAGTTTTAGAAGTACAAGCTAAAGGTACAGAAAATATACCTGTATTAGATGTACCGAGTACTAGTCAAATAATTACAGCACAAATTTTAGAAGGAGAAAAAGAAGGAGAAACAGCAACATTTAATAATGACTTTACTCAGCTTAAAAAGGGTGATATTTTTTATTTAAACTATACCGTATCAGCAGATACGGGTGAAACCTATTACAACGTAGAAGATACTTATCGTCTGCCAGTAATTTATTTTTTTGCTATATTGTTTGTTGTTCTAGTTTTATTGATTGGTGGCATACAGGGAATCCGTGGGCTTATCAGTTTAGCAGGAAGTTTTGTATTGATTATGTATGTTCTTTTACCAGGCATTCTTCATGGTTATTCGCCGGTATTAATAAGTATTGCTGTTTCTTCTTTTATTATAATTTTAGGATCGTATGTAACACATGGATTTAACAAGACAACTTCTTCTGCCGTTATTGGAATGATTATTACAGTTATTTTTACTGGAATTATGGCTTACTCAGCTGTGCATATGTCAGAATTTAGTGGTTTTGCAAGCGAAGAGGCGGTTTATTTAAATTTAAATACTCATGGAAATATTAATTTAGTTGGAGTATTAATTGGTGGAATAATGATTGGTCTTTTGGGTGTTTTATATGATGTGGCTATTGGACAGGCAATTTCAGTAGAAGAACTTCATCATATTGCTCCCCATATTCCAAGAAAAATAATCTTCAAAAGAGCAATGAGGATGGGACGAGAACATATTGGGGCTTTAGTGAATACATTGGCTATTGCATATGTAGGTGCTTCATTACCACTTCTTCTTTTCTTTTCAACTCCGCCAATTAATATATTAATGACTATGAATAGAGAAATCTTTGCTACAGAGATAATAAGAATACTAATTGGAAGCATAGGATTAGTACTTGCCGTTCCAATCACAACACTTTTAGCGACTTTTATATTAGTTAAAATAAAAAAATCGGAAAATAATTCAATGTTGGAAAAAGAAAAAGAAAATTTAGAACATTATGAACATCATCATTAGAAAAATAAACCGGCTTATATCCACTCGTATTTTTTAATAAACCACATTTTTAGGAATTGAGTTATTAAGAAATACAAAACAAGACCGATAAACAACAAACAGAAATACAATGGCGGTAATGCGACCATTTTAAATGCTCCCGCAAATGGTGAAAATGGTAGATAAATTCCAACTCCAATCACACACAAAGTCGAGACAACGAGTGGCCAGCTCGCCATACTTTGGAAAAATGGGATCTTGCTCGTTCTGATAATATGCACGATCAAAGTCTGAGTAAGAAGCGATTCTACGAACCAACCAGTATGGAAAAGTTCTGGATTACCCCAAGCATGAAATACATAAAGCATTACGAAAAATGTAGCATAATCAAACAAGGAACTTATCGGACCAAAGAATAAAATAAATCTTTTGATATTTTTAAAATCCCATTTTTTAGGTTTCAACAATCTTTCCTCATCTACATTATCCGTCGGTATGGTCATCTGAGAAAAATCATAAAGCATATTATTGGTCAAAATTTGCACCGGCAACATAGGCAAAAATGGTAAGAAAATACTACCACCGACAACACTAAACATATTTCCAAAATTCGAACTAGCCGCCATCTTTATATATTTGATTATATTGTCGAAAATTCTTCTTCCTTCTTTTATTCCATCTTTTAGAACCAATAAGCTTTTTTCGAGCAAAATCATGTCGGAAGATTCTTTGGCAATATCTGCCGCAGTGTCGACAGATATACCGACATCCGCCGCAATCAAAGAAAGAGAATCGTTGATACCGTCTCCTAAGAAACCGACAATATGATTATTCTTACGCAAAGTTTTTATAATTCTTTCTTTATCATAAGGAGAAAGTTTTGCAAAAATTGACACTAGTTCTACTTCTTTTGCCAGTTCCTCATCAGTCATATGTTCTATATCTTTGCCTAAAAGAATTCTGTCAACATGCATACCGACTTCCTCACATATCTTATTGGTAACTATCTCATTGTCCCCTGTTAAAATTTTTACCGTCACACCTAATTCTTTCAAATCTTCTATCGTTTCAGTGACACTTTGTTTCGGAGGATCAAAAAAAGCTAAAAATCCGACAAAAGTCAGACCCTCTTCATCATCAACTGTAAAAACTTTTTTATTCTTATCAACTTCCTTATAAGCGACAGCAATAACTCGAAAACCTTCTTTGTTTAATTCTTTTTCTATTAGTATTTTTTTATCTTCACTGAAATTACTCAAGGTAACTTTTTTATTATCAACCAAGACACTTGTACAAGAATTGAAAATTTCCTCCACAGCTCCCTTACAAACAAATAAATGCTTATCCACGTTATTTGATACTATTACTGACATTTTTCTCCTGTCATAATCAAAAGGAATTTCATCTATTTTTTTATAATTTGATATTTCTGATTTTTCTTTTATTTCTTCGTGTTTCAAAATAGCGTCATCAATAATGTCATAAAGACCCGTCTGAAAATAACTATTTAAAAAAGCGTAATGTAATGCTTCAGTGCTTTCTTTACCATTAATATCCAAGTGTTTTTCCAAAACAATCTTCCCTTCTGTTAAGGTACCAGTCTTGTCTGTACACAATACGTCCATCACACCTAGATTTTCTATCGCTTCCAAATGTTTTACAATTACTTTATTTTTTGCCAAAGCTAAAGCTCCTTTTGATAAATTCACAGCTACAATCGTCGGAATCATTTCTGGAGCCATGCCGACAGCCACAGCCAATGCGAACAAAAATGCTTCAAACCAATTCCCTTTAAAAATTCCGTTCAATAAAAATACTGCCGGCACCATCACGGCCATAAACTTCAAAATCAAAATTACAAATTGCTGCAGTTCTTTATTAAAATCAGAAACATGATCGTTTTTATTAATATCAGAAGCAATACTGCCTAGATAAGTATTTTTTCCAGTGCTTAAAACAAGGGCCATCGCCATACCGCTCTCGACACTGGTTCCCAAGAAACACAAATTATTAAATTCTATTATACTTTTATTTTCTAAATCAGCATCGAGAACATGTTTTTCTACCGGCATTGATTCACCAGTCAGCATCGCTTGGTTTATAAATAAATCTTTTGAAGAAAGTATTTTTACATCACCCGGTATAATCGTTCCAGAATATAGAGACACAATATCTCCCGGAACAACATCTCTTAAAAGAACTTCATTTTTAATTCCATTTCTTATAACGGTAGCTTTCGCATGAATGATTGATTTTAATTTATCCGCAGCTATTTCAGCTTTTGTTTCTTGATAAAAATTCAAAACTACGCTGAGTAATACCATCACCACCACAATGATAGCTGCTTTAACATCACCGACAAACAAAGAAACTATCGCTAAAATAGACAAAAGTAAATTTAACGGATTTTTTAAAATTATTAATAATCTTAAAAGATGGTTTGTTTTTTTCTCACCATTTAAATCATTGAAGCCAAAAGTTTTTATTCTTTTTTTTACTTCTTCATCGTTTAATCCATTTACTCGAGAATCCAATCTATCTAATGCAAAATTAGAATCATTTTTTGCAAATTCCAACAATTTATCCAAAAACTCTTTTTTAGAAGAATTTGTTTCATCTCCTCCTTCTTTGATTTTTAGAAAAATATGCCGAAGCCAATTCATAGTTATATTATATGCTATATATTTACGATTTAGTAACTTTTTCCAATTCTCTTACAAATCTATTGTAATCGCTATTGGTAATAATGGCCTTGATAGTATAAAGATCCTCTAAACTATGATATCTGCCATTGTGAATACTTCTGGCCATTTTAAAACCGGCACTTTTTACCACACTTATTATTTGATCATTATATTCACCGAAAGGATAAGCGAATAAATCAGCAGTTTTGCCGATATGCTTTTCTAAAGATTTTTTACCATAAAAAATCTGTTTTTCTAATTCTTTTTCGTCGGTTATTTTTTCAAGATATGGATGATTCAATGTATGACTGCCTATCGTCATACCAGCAGCATCCAGCTCTTTTATTTCATCCCAAGTCATAAAATATTTATGTTCAGGCGCACTAGAAAAAATAAAAAATGTGGCAGTATAATTAAATTTTTTCAAAATAGGAAAAGCGTTGTCGTATTGATCTTGCCAACCATCATCAAAATTTAGAATAACTGATTTTTCTGGTAATTTTTTACCGGCAGTCAAAGCGTCGTAAAGATCGTTTAAAGAAACAACTGAGTAGCCATTATCTTTTAAATATTGCATTTGTTTTTCAAAAGATTGAGGCTCGGTATTAAAACTTTTAATAAAATCGGTATCAGTCGGACGTTCTGGCCTAATACTATGATAAACCAAAATAGGCACTCTTATAGAATGACTTGATACTTTTTCATTAGATGGAATTTCTTGTACAGAAAGCTCTTTCGGTAAACCTTTAAGATAATCTGGAAAACCTTCTGTCGTCTTAAGTGTTTCAACAGTATGAGCTGGAAATCCTATTATTAAGACGGCTATCAGCAATAAAATTATAATTAAAAACTTTTTCACTAAAACATAATAACATAGACTAGAAAAAAAACGTTAGTATATAAAAAAGAGCGACATAATATTACGTCGCTCTTTTATAATAATTTTGTCACATTGCTGATCTGCATTTTCCTGTAAAACCGGAATTGTTAAATTCAAACTCAAACTTACTCACTCTCATCCAATCCGTCGGCTTAATAGAATCATTCATTTCCTGTTTGAATGATTTTTCTACTGATCCTTTTTCATTTACTCTGGCTTCATAGATTCCTAAAAGCTCAGGGTCTTTTTGTATTTCCTTTAGAAAATTTTTATTTTTCTTTCCCATGATTTGTGATTTTAAAATTATTGTTTTATTTACTACTTGCTATAAATAATTCATTTATTACCCAAAACATACCTGAATATTCTATTTGATCAATATTTTGAGAAACAACAGTCACGTTGTTATAAAATTTTTTAAACTCAAAAACAACCTCTGTTTTTTGTTGTTCAACACGACTTTTTGCATTATTAAGGGCATTTAATTTTTTATTGCTTGCACTTAATGCTCCTCGGTGATCAAAATAATATTGAGCTTCCTGTTTATTGCACTTTATTATTTGTGCTATGTAAGTTAGACTCAACATTCCATTAACTACTTTGAGTTTGACTGAAATATTATTTATCTTAGCGGGATATAATTCTTTTAATTTATTCCCGACTTCTTTAGAAAATTCATTTGCTATTTTATGTAAATTATCACCATTATTATTTGATGAAGTTTTTGTTTTTGTCACATAAATTTGTGACTGGCCACATAAAAAATTAAAACAAAGAATTAACAAACATATAATTTTCTTCATATGAATAGTTTTTATTAGTTACCATAAAAGGTATAAACCTACTCTGGAAACCAATAAAAACAAATATCAAAGAACTATTATTACATTAAAATAATAGCATTATTAAGTTTATTTGTCAATTGTGCGTCGGGAAGGATTCGAACCTTCGAAGGCCGAAGCCGACAGATTTACAGTCTGTTGTGATAGACCACTCCACCACCGACGCATTAGTTTTTATTTATTTACTGATCACCTTCCATAGACTATAAAATAGCATAAAATTATTATTTTTGCATCTTTTTTACTGTAAAAATTTATGACCTAGCTCCAGAACTAGCCCGAACTCGCACAGAACTTTTTACCCCGCCAGGGCGGGACGAGCTTTTCCCTTTTTTAGTTTCAATCAAAAGCTCTCTCGCTTTTACCGAAACATGAACAACATCACCTTTCTTTGCTCCACTAGAAAGAATATATGAGGCTACAGGATTTAGAATTTTATTTTGAATCAGACGATTTAATGGTCTTGCACCGTAATGCGGATTGTATCCTTCCTTTGCCAGATAATCGAGAGCTTCATTTGAAATCTCCAATCCGATATCTTTAGAAGCTAAGCGCTCTTTCACAACTTTAATTCTTAAGTTCACAATTTCTCTGATTGCTTCTTCAGGCAAAACATCGAAGACAATAGTTTCATCCAGACGATTCAAAAACTCCGGACGAAAATGGTCCTTTAATGTTTCCATTACTTTTTCTTTCATATTGCTGTAATTTTGCTTATCTGAATTATTGGAAAATCCAATAGACTCCATCTTATCGATAAATTGAGAACCGATGTTTGATGTAAGAATGATAATTGTATTTTTGAAATTAACCACTCTACCCTTTCCATCGGTCAATCTGCCTTCATCAAGAACTTGCAAAAGCATATTGAAAACTTCCGGATGCGCTTTTTCAACTTCATCAAAAAGTATCACCGCATAAGGACGATGTCTGACTGATTCTGTTAATTGACCAGATTCATCATAACCGACATATCCTGGTGGAGAACCAATAAGTTTTGAAATAGAATGACGTTCCATATATTCTGACATATCCACTCGGATAAGAGCCTTATCATCATTAAACATAAATTGTGCCAAAGCTTTGGTAAGCTCTGTTTTCCCGACACCCGTCGGACCCAAGAAAATGAAGGAACCGATCGGACGATTTGGATCAGAAATTCCAGCTCGTGAACGGCGTATAACATCTGCCACGCGCTTGATAGCTTCATCTTGTCCAATGACACGCTTTCGCAATTCTTCTTCCATTTTTTCCAACTTCGCGCGTTCTTCTTCTAGCATTTTCGCAAGTGGTATACCCGTCCAACGTGCGACAACTTCTGCAATATCCTCAGCGTTAATTTCTTCTTTTAATATTCTGCGAGACTTCTGTAATTTTTTTAAACGAGTAAGTTTTGTTTCAAGATCTTTTTTCAAACTAGGAATTTTGCCATAACGTATTTCTGCCGCACGAGAAAGATCCGCGCGCATTTCAGCACTCTCCGCTTCTAAACGTAAAGTTTCAAGTTCTTTTTTAATAGAACGTATTTCAATAACAATATTTTTTTCATTCTGCCATTTTAATTCAAGCTCTTTTGTTTTCTCACGCAAATTTCCTATTTCTTTATCGATATCTTTCACTCTAATTTTAGCATCTTTATTTTCTTCACTTTCCTTTTTTAATGCTTCTTTTTCAATTTCCAAACGCATTATTTTTCTATGAGCTTCTTCTAAAACTGGAGGCTTATTTTCAAGAGCTATTTTCAATGAAGAAGAAGCTTCATCGATCAAATCGACAGCTTTATCCGGCAAGAATCTATTTGTAATATATCGAGTGCTCAAATTAACAGCTGAAAGTATCGCGTCATCAGTAATGCGCACACCATGAAAAAGTTCATATTTTTCTTTCAGTCCGCGCAAAATAGCAATCGTATCTTCCAACGAAGGTTCATCTATATAAACAGGCTGAAAACGACGAGCCAAGGCTGGATCTTTTTCAATATGTTTCTGATATTCTTTTAAGGTCGTCGCTCCAATAGCACGCAATTCTCCACGAGCCAGTGCGGGCTTTAACATATTTGAAGCATCCATCGTTCCTTCTGCACCTCCAGCACCGACGATGGTGTGTATCTCATCAATAAAAAGAATTATTTTTCCATCAGCCCTTTCTATTTCTTTCATAATACCCTTCAATCTTTCTTCAAATTCTCCGCGATATTTTGTACCGGCAATGAGTGAACCTAAGTCAAGAGAAACAAGTTCTTTTTCTTTCAAAGATTCAGAAACGTCATTCTTAGCAATTCTCTGCGCTAGTCCTTCTACGACAGCAGTCTTACCAGTCCCCGCTTCGCCTATCAAGATAGGATTGTTTTTTGTTCGTCGAGATAAAATCTGCATTATGCGCATAATTTCATTATCACGCCCAATGACTGGATCAAGCTTATCTTCTTTCGCAAGTTTGGTTAAATTGCGAGTATATTTCGAAAGTAAACGAAACTTTTTTGTCTCTGTCGTGTCGGTAATATTTTGACTGCGAAGTTCTTCCAAAATCTTCATCACTAAATCTTTATGAATTCTAAATCTCGCTAAAGTCTCGCGCGCCTCGCTGGGCACATCGAGCATAGCAATAAAAAGATGCTCAGTTGAAACAAATTCATCTTTTAAAGATTCCGCCATTTTCACTGAATGCTCGATAGACTGAGCCAAGTCAGGATTGAGATAAATCTGATACGAAGCAGACATCGTTGTCTGTGCTTCAGGTGATTCAATCGCTTCTAATACGGAATCAGTCAAAAGCATAGTATCTATTTCCATTTTATCTAAAATAGAATTCACCATGCTTTCTTCTTGTAATAAGAGTGCCGCTAGTAAATGCATTGAAGAAACGTGATTTTGCCCGCGTTCAATAGCCAGCTCGTGAGCTTTTTTTATCGCATCTTTAGCTTTAGTTGTAAATCTGGTTAATGGTGGCATATGTTTTTAGATACTAGATAATAAAATAAACAGACTAAATGTCAAGCTACTGTACTTTTGGAGCCTCTATCGCTGCCGCTGCGCCTGTTGATACTGGTGTTACTATCGTTGCTGTTTTTAACGCATCAGTAATAGTAGAAATTGAAGCAAAGGATGCAGTCTCACCAGACAAAGCAATGCCAAGAACATCTCCATCAAGGTCGAGTATCATGCCTCCTGCATTTGATTTTGTAACATTCAATTTAAGATCTTTCGATCCGTCATAAATAAATGAAGATATCGAACTCCCTAGTGTTATCACTTTTTGTCCTATTTTCATATTTTTAATATCACCGAAAGTTGGCACTGCAAACGACACTTTATTTTTTTCATCCAACGGTGCGCCTATTTTTAAAAATGAAAATCCATCTTTAGCAGAAACAAAATCTGCTTTAAATTTTCCTGAATCATTGCTTACGTAATAGACCTCCTTATCCGGCACCAATGCCGCATCGGCTACAATCATACCGTCAGTTGAAATAACAAATCCTCTACCGGCAGAAACTTCAGTAACAAGACCAGACCCATCGGTCGTCTCTTTGATTATTGAAAAAATAGCGGATTGATTTTTTGCAATTGCATCCACCACTAAATCTTCTTCTTTTATGACTATTGTCTGCACTGCTGGCTTTCCTATTTCTGCTGGCACAATCTTTTCAACTGTTTGTCTGATAATTCTATTAATAGGCACAGTCACGGATGCTGGAGCTTGTTGCATTAAAGTCACAGTCGTTATACCTGTCGCGATCGAAGTAACGAAACTTAAAAGTAAAGCTAATAGTATTAGTTGTGTTTTATTTAAATCTTGAATGTCCATAGTTTTAATTATACTCCCGATTTCTTAATCCCTCAAGGATTGTAGAAATCGCAGTACTTTAGTACCATTTTTTTAGTTTAGTCAAAATTTGAGACAAAGCTTTAACTGTGTAATCAATATCAGCCTTAGTCGTCTGTCTGCCCAGAGAAAATCTAATAGATCCGTCTACTTCTTTATCCAACAAAGACTTCCCTGTTTTCGCTTCACGAATAGCTTGTATGACATGAGAAGATTTTTCATCGCCAGACTTACAAGCGCTTTTTACAGAAGCCATAATTCCCTTTGCTGAAAGTTCTATTACTAAAAGATCACTCGGGGTTTTTGGAATAGTGATATTTATATTATTGGGTAATCTATTTTCCAAACTACCATTAACAACAAAATTAAATTTTAATAATTTTTTAGTAAAATAATCTCGAAGCTTGGTTAAGCGTTTTACTTCTTTATCTTTTATTTGTTCAGTAATTTTCAAAGCTTTAGCCAAAGCAATAATTCCATTAATATTTTCTGTTCCGGGTCTCAATCCTCTTTCTTGATCACCACCAAACATAATACTACTGATGGGCGTATTCCTTTTTTCATACAAAACTCCAACACCGCTCGGTCCGTAAATTTTTAATCCATTGAAGGATAACAAATCAACACCGAGCTTCTCGACATTGATCGGCAAATAATTTATCGCCTGAGTAGCATCAGTATGAAAAATGGGAAACGAGAAATTCAGAGAATTTTCGAGTGGTCTGGCTGACCCCCTTCCGAGGACCCGAGAAAATTCTGCTGAATTTTTCGTTTTCCTAAAGTGCCTAATTTCTTTTGCAATTTCTCGTATTGGTTGGATTGTGCCAATTTCATTATTCGCATACATCACAGAAACTAAAATAGTATTTTTTTTCAACGCTTTTTTTATTTTTTCTGGAGAAACTATTCCGTTTGATTCAACTGGCACAAAAGTTATCTCTGCTTGTTTTGTTTTCTCTAAATATTTACAAACTTCCAATACGGATGCGTGTTCTATGTTGGTAGTTACAATGTGTGGCAAATGGGAAAAATTTTGAAGATACTTTTTCAAAACACCTAAAATCACCAAATTGTTACTTTCAGTTGCTCCAGAGGTAAAAATTATTTCATCAGAATGCGCGCCTAAAATTCCAGCAATTTCTTCTCTTGCTTCATTCAATCTTTTCTTTGCTTTTACTCCAAATTCATGGATAGCCCCCGGGTTGGCTGGATCTGAACAAGCGCCACTGGCGTAATCCATATATATTTTGTTTGATTTAACCATAAAAATAGTATATATTGAAAAGGCATGAATATAAAGCTCGACAATATTATTTTCTTGGCTTTTTTTGTTTTAACTGGGATCGCCATCATTGTCGGCGTTATTTGGGTTATTAAAACCGAAAAACGCTTGAAAAGATTTTTTATCGGCAAAAAGGCTAAAGATTTGGAAGATACTATTATTGCTCTAGAGAGTGACATTGCTAAGTTAAAAAAATCAAAAGAAGAACACGAGAAAGAGTTAGTCTTAATAAATTCAAAACTCAAGAAAAGTATTCGCGGACTTGAGACTGTGCGCTTCAATCCATTCCCTGACCAAGGCAGTAATCAAAGTTTTGCAATTGGATTATTAAACGAAGAAGGCGATGGTGTGGTTATTTCAAGTTTATATTCCCGTGAACGCATGAGTGTATTCGCCAAGCCTGTTAAAAAAGGAAAATCAGAATATGAATTAACGGCGGAAGAAAAAGAAACTCTTAAAAGAGCAGAAGTTCACGCCTAGCGTGATTCGAATTAGTAAATTCGTAGCTAGGCTATAAAATAAATCAAATGAAAGATTCAAAAGAAAAAACAAATATAACAGAGCGTCCGCCAATCGTGGTGGTTATGGGTCATATCGACCACGGTAAATCTACATTGTTGGATTATATTCGAAAGACAAATATAGTAGACCGTGAAGCTGGAGGAATTACCCAGCATATTTCCGCTTATGAAGTTGTTCATAAAGATGAGCACGGCAAAGATAAAAAAATAACATTCCTAGATACTCCCGGTCACGAAGCTTTTTCCAAAATGCGCGAACGCGGAGCAGAAGCTGCTGATATTGCTATCTTAGTCGTCTCAGCTGAAGACGGAGTAAAACCACAAACAGTGGAAGCTTACAAAACAATTCTGGAAAGCAAGATTCCATTTATCGTTGCTATTAATAAAATCGACAGACCAGCAGCCAATATTGAAAAAACAAAAATGGAGCTCGCAGAAAATGAAATATATATTGAGGGTTATGGAGGTAAAACACCTGTCGCAGAAATATCTGCCAAAGTAGGCACTGGTGTAGATAATCTTTTAACTCTTATTCTTTTACTTGCTGAGATGGAAAATTTCACAGCAAACACTGAAGAAGGAGCAAGTGGTTATGTGATAGAAGCAAATTTGGATTCAAAACGTGGAGTTCAAGCAACTTTAGTAATCAAGGATGGAAAACTCAAAAAAGGAATGACTGTGGCAGTGGAAGATGCTTTGTGTTCTACCCGCATCATGGAAAACTTTTTAGGTAAGATGGTTAACGATGCTACATTTTCCTCCCCTGTCCGACTCGTTGGTTTTAATAAAGTTCCCAAAGTTGGAGCAATGTTTAAATCTTTTGAAAAGAAAAGTGATGCGGAAGAATATGCAAAAGACATACTAACTGGAAAAATAACAAAAACTGAAAAAAGAGAAGTAAGCGATAAAAAAATCATTCCGATAATTTTACGTGCAGACGTCATGGGATCCATTGAAGCGATTGAAAAAGAAATAGGTAAAATCAAAAGTGATGGTGCAGAATTCAAAATAATTCAAAAAGGTGTCGGGCCTATCAATGAATCTGATATAAAATCATCTCAAGGAAGTTCAGACATTATCGTAATCGGTTTCAATGTCAAAGCTGACAAAGGTGCAAATGACCTAGCGTTAAAACAAAACATACCGGTTCTTTTCTTTGATATTATTTATAAAATGACCGAGTGGCTTGCAGAAGAAATGGAAAAAAGACGCCCAAGAGTGGAAACAGTTGAAACGACCGGACGAGCAAAAATAATCAAAGCGTTCAGTCGTACAAAAGAAAGACAAGTTGTCGGCGGAAAAGTCACCGAAGGAAGCATCTCTCTGGGTGAAACTGTAAAAATAATTCGCCGAGAATTCGAAATAGGCAAAGGTAAAATAGTAAATCTTGAAAAGAGTAAACAGAAAACAAGCAAAGTCGAAGAAGGATCTGAATTCGGTACTATGATCGAATCAAAGATCGAAATAGTATCCGGTGATATTCTTGAATCGTTCTCAATCACACAAAAATAATATGATTCCAAGAAATGAAAAAATAGCGCAATATGTCAAAGAGCTCGCAGCTCAATTTTTAGCACGTGAAAATAATAGAACTTCACTCATCACCGTCACCTCTTGTAATACCTCTCCTGATATGAAACGCGCAACTATATTTATCACAGTCCTGCCAGAATCAAAAGAACACGATGCATTAGACTTCGCAAAACGCAAAAGAGCAGACTTGCGAGATTATTTAAAAAAGAATATGGAAGTAAAGACAATTCCTTTTATTGATATTGAGATAGATCGCGGAGAAAAGAACAGACAAAAAATTGACGAATTGCTGAGAGAAAAGTAAGATGAGTTGGTTAGTATAAATATAATATTAGGCCTGGTAGCCAAGTGGTAAGGCAGAGATCTGCAAAATCTCTATGCGGCGGTTCAATTCCGCCCCAGGCCTCAATTGTAATTTGAGAAAAGAATAGTTTTGAATTATAATTTAAAAATTGCCCGGATGGCGGAATTGGTATACGCGCACGACTTAAAATCGTGTCTCGCAAGGGATGTGGGTTCGACCCCCACTCCGGGCACCGGTGTTTAAGTTTTGTTTTTATACGCCGATAACTGAATATTTCATGCGCCCATAACTCAGCTGGTAGAGTAGCTCCCTCTTAAGGAGAATGTCCCAGGTTCGATCCCTGGTGGGCGCACAAAGCATGGGATGCTTTGTGCGAGCCGCAGGCACGACGGTGCCGAGAGCGGGCCGTCTACAGGTGCCTATTAATACGATAGGCTTCGCGAGATTTTTCAGTAGAAAAATACTTGTGACCACAATATCCTTGTGCGAGACGGAGTGCGTAAGCACTGTTTTAATGTTAGAGTTTAATACATTGCCGGGATGGCGGAATTGGTATACGCGCTAGTCTTAGGAACTAGTGGGGCAACCCTTGGGAGTTCGAGTCTCCCTCCCGGCACAAAATAGGTTATCGTAAGGCTTGACTTTTGTATTTATATATGATATACTTTCTGTATGAAAACTAAAACAAATAACAACTTAATATTAAACGCCTTGGGGATACTGGCTGTTTCTATTTTCAGTGTTATGTTTGTCTTGCCTATGCATGCTAATGCAGGCTTCTATTCTGCAGGTAGTGGAACTTCAGCACCATCTAATCCTACCAATCCAAATCCTTCCTATCCTCCTGTTACAAACCCAACACCAACTTACAGCAACCCTACTCCAGTTATCTATTCAATCAGTCCAAATTCTGCAAATACAACAAGTAATCCTGTAACCGTAGTGATCACTGGAGCAAACTTTGTACCTGGATCTATGGCTAGATGGAATAGTGCAGAAAGAGCTACAACTTTTATAAATTCAAACACTCTTACCATGACTCTTACCACATCAGATATGGCGGGTGTAGGTGCTTACTCAGTAACTGTATTAAGCCCTCAACCAGGAGGCGGAATGTCAAACGCAGCTTTGTTTCATTTAAACAAACCAACTACTACTGCAACAACTACAACTCCAAAGAAAACACCTCCAGCTGCAACCACTAAAAGTACACCAACTAAATCAACTAATACCGGCAACAGTCTTGCTGCAGGCGCACTCTTCGGAGCAAATGGTTTAATGCCTACAACTTTGACTCAATGGTTACTGCTTTTGGCCCTAATTCTCTTGATAGTAATATTGGCTCGAAAGGCTTTCGCCCAAGAAAAACCCAAACAAGAACTGCATCCAAAACACGCTTAAAAAGCTATAAAATATAACAAAAAAGTCGAGCCGAAAGGCTTGACTTTTTTGTTTGTTTATGATATACTTTAAGCGTAATAAGTTATTTGAAAACTGGTTAGAAAAATAGTTATGTTCAGCCAAGTAGCTCAATTCATTTTGAGCATTTAGCTGAACATAACTAAAAATAATAAACTAACCTAAAATAAAAAGGAGAAACAAACAATGGAAACGCACATTATTACATTTAGCATTCTTTTTGGAATAATGACAGTAGTTGTTATTATTATACAAGTTTTAAAAGCTTGGGCAAAAAGAGACTGGAACTATACACAACTTGCACCAGAAACTGGGAAAGTTGTCGTAAAAGGAGAAAATGTTGTAAAAATATTATTTAACTCAGAAGATGGTCATTATGACGAACATGGTGATTGGAAACCTGGTGAAAAACAAAAATTAGGTCGTTTATTCAACTTTCTTGGAATAACTGACATCGGTTTAAGTCCTATTTTTAGCATTATGCATTTCAAACGTTCTTGGTGTGAGTTTGTAGAAAACAGAACACCTGAAGCAAAATCTTTCATAAAATTGGAAGAAAAAGAAGATTGTACTTCTTTTAGCCGCTTTTATGCCCACGCTGTAGAAATTACAGATGTAGAAATGAAAGCAATGAAATCAAAACCTGCTAAAAAAACTGCCACAAGAAGCAAAAAAGGTGCTAGTAAAAATGTTGATGGT
This sequence comes from Candidatus Nomurabacteria bacterium, assembly GCA_023267435.1. GTDB lineage: Bacteria > Patescibacteriota > Minisyncoccia > Phycocordibacterales > UBA9973 > UBA9973. Next base: position 36,385 of record JAHFNH010000004.1, on the reverse strand, counting down.
AAAGATGAAGGTACTATTAAAATTAATGCTGTTCTAATTGTTACATTTCAAGTAATGAACATTATTAAAGTTATCTTTAAAGTTCCCCCTCAGGGAATCATTTTTACTCAAGCCTCAACTGCCGTAGAAACAGCTTTTGAAGATTTTGCAAACGATCAAGATTGGGAAACTTTTCAAAATATGGGAAAGCTTGACCAAAATTCTAAGCTTGCTACAACAATCATAGAAGCTGTGGATGCTGTTACAGAAAAAGCGCTCGGTATCAAAGTTCATCTTGTAGAGCTTAAATTCTATGAAATGGTTAAGAGCCCCGCAAATGCAGAGGTGGAGAAATCTCAAGTTGCCAAACTTATAGCAGAGAATGAAGGTTCTGCTTTGGTTAAAACAGCTGAAAAAAGAAGAGAAGCTCGTTTAATTGATGCAGATGCAGATGGAGCTTATTTTAACTCAATGGGTAAAGTAATGAAAAATAATCCTCAACTTGCAGAGTTTATGAAACTGGAACAAGTAAAGGATACTGAATTACTAAGCTATGGAGGAGGAGCATCATCTGATGTTAAAGTAATGGCCACAACAAGTGTTGATGGTAAAAAAACTAAACCTAAAAGGAGGACACGAAAATGAAAAAATTGTTTGAAAAATTCATCAACTTCCTTAAAAGAATAAAGGGAGCGATGAGTAGCGCAGAAAAGCTAAAAGAACTTGCTGAATCAATCATCTTTAATTGGCACATCTGGTTATTTATAGCAGCTGATTCCTATCCTGTAATTTCAGAATCATTCAAAGGAAAGGAAGAAGGATTACATGTTTTTAGCGCTATGAATGCGGTTATATTCGACATAACAGCTTTCATGCTTTTAAGTTCTTTAATACTAAAGATTTACTTTGGAGTAATTGATTTTTTTAACGGAAAAGTGGAACAAGGTAATTTAGTTAAAAGAATCGCAGCGTTTGCTATATATGTATTAAGCCTACGGCTCATATATACACAATTCCCAAGAATTTGGGAAGCGTGGAACAACCCTGCGGAATTATTCTGGATCACAAATGTTATCGTTGTCATTGTTTTGTTTGCCTTTAAAGAGTCATGGAAACTTGCTGTAAGTGCGATGGTAGCAATTATTTTTTTAAATTTTTCATACCCATCCAGCACTAGCGCTGCAAAAAAAGATGAGCTTTCAAAAGAAATGAAAGAGTTTATGAAAGACTTATCTCAAAGCGGCAACAAGGCTGATAACAGTACAAAAAAGACAGAAAAAGTTCCGACAGCTCTGGTACTTATGCAGGAAGGATGGACTCCCCTTACAGTTGATATTGAATACGCGTTCCACATCCAAACAGATGGAGAACCTATTAATGTAAAACTACAGGGAATAAGAGATCCGGTAGCATATTCAGGAAAAGGAGAAATTAACGTTCCTCCGAATTATCTTTCTGGAAATGCTGTCATAACTTCCAACAATGAAAACAAACCGAGTGTTTGGGCTAAAGTATTCAAAGTTGTAGAGATCAAAGAGGGCGTATAATCGCATTGCCCGATGCAAAAAGACCATTCACACATTGTGAATGGTCTTTTTATTTTCTAATTAAAAATTTAACAATCCGCTTCCTGGAGGTGGAGTATAATTCTTTAGATCTACCGTACCTGTTTGAGGATTTATATCTGATGAAGATATACCTAAAGTATTCGTAATGATTGCTATAAGAGTCCAAACTCCCAGCATGATAGTCAAACCAATCACCCCCCAAATCATATGCTTCTTGCCTGTTGATCTTTCCTCTTCGTTTTCAGCATTTGCAATAAACTGAACAAGTCCATAAACAAAATAAACTAGAGCCAAAGCGAACAACAACATGATGAGCGGATTGATGATGAGCTTGTTTACATTCTGAATGAACTTATCCAAACTTTCACCACTCGCTGCATTGGCTGCATAAGCGACATTGGTAAATAAAAAATTCATAAGATTAACAGCCAGGTGTGCCGGTAATACAAGGGACGTTTACTTGGATGGAAGAACTCTGTAATCCGAAAGTATTAACAACAATATTTACCAAGCCCCACATTGATACAATAACAACAAGACCGATGATTCCCCAAATCATTCTGTTTTTACCAGCTGCTTTTGCTTCCTCTTCACTGGAGATAACATAAGTAACAACACCCCAAACGAAATAAACAACACCCAAGACGATGATAACTGGGATAACAGTATTTAGAATTTTACTGATATCGCAAATTATTCCCTGGATTGTTCCTGTCGCATTACTACAAGTAGTTTGAAGCTGACTTTGAGCGAAAGCTAATAATGGAGCTGACATAACTAGACCTAAACCGACTAATGAAGCGAATTTCTTTTTCATATAATTTTATAAAACCTAATTAATAATATCGCCTCATCGGCGATCCGCCGTAGAGGCGGAAAAACGACCTGTTAATAATAATTTCCTAAATATTTATAGGTGACTTAATTATAACATAAAACCCTTGGAAACAAACACTAGTGCGTCGGAAGCTGTGGAATAATGGGAACACTGGTGTTTTTTATACCGAAAGTATTAGTGAATATATTAACAATACCCCAAACTGAGATCATCACGGCCAAAGCGATAATACCCCAAATCATAAACTGCCTGCCTTTTTCCCTTTTCGCCTCTTCTTCAGCACCTAGAATGACATACTGCACTATTCCCCAGACAAAAGCTGCAAAAGCTAAAGTAAACAAAAGAGGAAGAATTGATTTATTAATATTGCAAGTAATAAAATCTACAAAAGTTCCAAATGTGGGACTGGCTGGAAAGGAACAAGAAGAACTGACTACATTTGAAGAAGCACTGCCACCACCTGGACCACCTGTATATTGAGCCAAAGAAATTGCTGGTAAAATAAAAATAGATAATATTAAAAGTGAGTAAATAAATTTTTTAAAATTTTTCATGTATTTAAATAGTGTTTAAAATTAATAAAAATTAAAGTGCTAAAATTGTATTAGCCACGAGCTGAGCGATAGCCCATGCGCCTAGAAGTATCGCTGCTCCGATAATAGTATAAGTCAAAGATTTTTTAGCCACTTCTATTTCTCCCGGATTACCACGAGCTTTCACAAAAAGAAAACCACAGTAAATGATGGCTAATGCTATGATCGGTATGCCGATTTTTATGGCACCTTTAAGTATTAGTTGTATAAAATCATTTAAAGTGCTAGAGCTTATAGGATTCACTATTTTACCTGAAAGATCAGCAGGTGCACCACCTATGACATCGGCAAAAGAAATAACTGGCATTAAAAACACAACAGCCAAAAGCATTAATTTCGAAAGTTTTTTATTCATTCCTATATTATACATCATTTAAAATCCAATCCAAGACCCGTCGTACCCGAGTGTTGTTAATATTAACTCTACGATAAGCCATGCAGCAGCTGCGAGTGCTAAACCTATGACAGCGTTGGTGAATATTCTCCTTGCCTTCCCTGCCTTTTCCTCGCTTCCGCCAGCTGTCACCATTTCAAATCCGGCATACATGAACATAATCGCAGCAAGAGGTATGGCTAAACCGAAAAGAATAAACTTAACAACATTATTTATCAAAGTAAGAGCATAATTAAAATCACAAGGATTTTTTACTTGTCCTAAATATGCATAAGTATCTAAAAGTGCTTGATCATTTGTAGGCCTATCTTTTGGAATTACCTTTCCATTAGGAGCGACGTCTCCTGCTTTATAGCGAGCAGTACCGCATGGCACTAGACCGCCAACTGGTTCATAAATAGCCGGAGGAGTGTAAGTATTTGTCGTAGTGGTATTGTCTGGTGGAGTATTGTTTGGCGGAGTAGTAACGACTGTGGCTGGAGTTGAGAAAGTCTGAATATCTGTGTAAGGAGCATTGCTACCTAATTTTATAATTCTAAATGAATAATCAGAACCTGGATCTAAAGTTAAAGTGATATCCACGCTATGAGGAATGTCAGTAGGAATTAAATTTTCTGTATTAAAAGATCTAACAGAAACTGTTCCGCCGGTCTTGCCGGAAGCCAAACCGAGTCTGATTGGAAATAAAGATGGATCAAATTGTTCTATGTTTACGGTAATCTTTGCACTGGTTGAAGTTATTTCTGAAACACTCGCAGTAATTTTCGGAGCGGTGATATTGCTTGTGAGCGTCGCGAAATCAACCGTAGCAATTCTGGGTTGCACATTACTGGTATTATCAAAAGGAGTTATGTAAGCCGTATAGTGACCATCAGGAGTTAAATTTGGAATAGAAATTATTCTGTCATTGCTAGCTCCGGTAAAATGTACTTGCTGGTTATATGCAGGCGTAGATGAATCGGTATTATAAACCCCTATCGTATATTGATTGTGAGGAATAAGACCTGAAACCCTAAATATGGCAGAGGTTTGCGTTATAGATGAAGTGGTGATGACAACAGAACCCGAACCGGCTATTGGTGCTGTGAAATCAATCGTAGCGAGCGCTGGTTGAACATTACTGCTGGTAGAGTCATATATCATAACGAAAGCTGAGTAGCTACCATTTGGAGCTAAGTCGATAAAATCCCCTTGAACCATGCCAGCGCTGTCTGCTTTAAGCTGTAAAGTTTTATTGTATGCGGGAGTTGAAGCAGAAGAACTATGAACAGCCAAACTGTAATCTCCACCAGAAAAAAGACCTGTTGCTTTTATTGTAACCTTGGTTGATCCAGAAAATGTTTTAGTAAGTGCAACATTTGCAAAAGCATAATTAGTAAACAAAAAAGAAAAAAATAATATTGAAAGTGTGCTTATTAATAATATTTTTTTCTTTAAATTTTTCATTTGATTTACCAAAATCATGTTTGGCACAATTTTATCTAGCTAATAAAAGTCCTAATTTAGCAGATGCGTCGCTGACTACATTGCTAGGTGACATATCGTTGGAAAGAACTTTATCAACCATTCCTCTAAAAATATCATCAGTATCTGACGGAGATGGATCGATCCAACTTTTAGCAAAAAGAGCGGAGGAATAAAAAATCGGGAAATAAGCATCGGTTGGTTTCGTTGCTAAAAGATCGCGTCTCGCTGGTACGGTAGAAAGTGCATTAGCGAGATCTTTAGCAAAATCTCCTGTCGCGATAAGACCCATCACAGTGAAAGCAGCTGTCGGATTTTTTGAAAAAGATGAAATAGCGATACCGGTGACTCTGGCAGATGTGATTTTTGTATTTGAATTTTTTAATTGAGGCATAGGTGCAGCCAAGAAGTTTTCATTTGGATTGCGATTTATCAAAGATGGTAACTCGCTCGCATAGCCGAAATAAAAAGCCAGATCTCCAGAACTAAAAACATTTATGGATGGAGGTAAAGATTTATTCCAAGAATAAACAGGATTCAATGGATCGGAAAAATCTGTGTAGAACTTAAGAACGGGACCTAAATCAGCTGTATCTTTCAAAGCCGAAGAAAACAAACCGTTTTTTTCAGTTGTTATAGGATTACCAGCTTGCATGAAAAGAGTGGAGATAATGTCTTTAGCATGAGTTATATTTGAAAATTGTCCCATAGCAACCGCGCTCTGGATGATTTTTTTACCCTGATCTTTTTGAGTTAAAGTTTGAGCCATATTTTGTAATTCATCCCAAGATGCAGGAGGATTGACTATGTTGTTTGAATCTAAAATGCTTCGGTTGTAATACATAACCATCGGATCAATAAACATAGGAAAAGCAAGAATGCCTTTTGAGGTTAAAAAAACCTCGCCCGCTCCGGCAAAATAATTCTTAAAAGATGCCAAAGAAAAACTGGCGTATGGTATGACAGATATTCTATTACTATAATGAAATGCTAAATTATCAGGCAAGAAAAATAAATCAGGACCGTTGCCTGAAGCCAAAGCTTCGAGTAAATCCTGATCAAATGTCGCTGGATCTTTTTGAACATATTTCACAACAAAGCTTGGATTGGCACGATTTAGAATATCGAGGGGTTTGGATATAAATTGCTGACCAACAGTGCCCCATAAAACGACAGTGCCCTGCCCACCGGCTGTGTTGCTATTTTTACCAAGTGGTATCGCTCCTGAAAACACCAAAAGTCCTAAAACAGCTGCGGCAACAAAAACTATTAAAAGTATTATTTGAAAATTTCCTTTCATATATTATCTACGCATTTACAACCTTCTTTAATATCATACCATAATGGTGCATTCCAGCATCAATATCCCGCTCATAAACAAAACCTTTTTTCTCAAACATTTCACGGGCTTGTTCTTTGTTTATAATAACCTCTTTTTTTGGTCTCAAAACTTCCATTGCATCTGTCCAATCAATCAGAAGTATCTTCCCTTCCGGTTTTAAAATTCTAAAAGCTTCATCTATAAATTTCTGTTTATTTACGATTTGAAATAAAACATTTGAAGCGATTACTCTATCTATAATTTCATCTTTTAATTTTGTACCTCCAACTTGCTCAACATCTCCCCAAATAGTTTCCAAATTATTCAAATGCGCATCGTTTGCTTTATTTTTAATTGTCGTCAAAAAATCTTTCTGTATTTCAACAGCGTAGACTTTTCCGTTTGACGCCATTTGCGCAGCCAAAATAGAATAAAAGCCTGAACCAGCGCCCAAGTCCGCGACAATCATATTATCCTGAATACCAATTTGCTTTAAAATTTTTTCCGGATCGGCAAACATATTTATATAATAACACTAAAAAAGCTTTTTAAACACAAGCGATAGATGCAATACCATCGCCACCGCGTAGACGCATTATGGTAACACCTTGTGTCTGACGGCCGAGAGATGGAATATCTTTTAGAGCTGTTCTGATGACTTGTCCTTTTTTGGACATAGCGATGATTTCTTCCTCCTCGCCTGTTAGAACTTTGGAAACGATTAACTTTCCTGTTTTAGGAGTAACTTTCGCTGTCTTAATACCAGAACCTCCGCGCTTCTGGACTTTGTATTCAGAAAGTTTTGTTTTCTTACCCAAGCCGTTTGCACTCATTGTCAAAAATGCTCCAGCTTTGTTTTCTTTTTTAACAACATCCACACCGATAACAGTATCACCTTTTCCAAGATTTATTCCTCTGACACCTCCGGCTGTGCGTCCCATTTCACGAATATCTGATTCTTTAAATCTGATAGATTGTCCATTTTCAGTCGCAATCATAACTTCATCACCTTTATCTACAGAAAGAGCAGTTGAAAGCTCATCGCCCTTATCCAAGCGAATAGAAATAATTCCGCTTCGGCGTACATCTTTAAAACTCTCTCCAGACATTTTTTTAGCTGTTCCATTTTTTGTAACCAACATCAATGAGATTGGGGATTTTTTAAGTTCCTTTGGCATTGGCAAAATAGAAGTCACTTTTTCATCGCCTGAAAGTGAAAGGAAATTCATAATCGACTTGCCTTTTGTCGCACGGCGACCTTCTGGAATGTCATACATTTTTATCTGATAAGCTTTACCTAAATTGGTAAAAAATAATAAATCACTATGAGTAGAACCACTGACCAACATCGTCACAAAATCTTCTTCTTTTGTTTCAAGATCAACAACTCCAACACCGCCTCTTTTTTGTGAGCGGTATTCAGAAGGATCTGTGCGTTTTACATAACCGCCCGCAGTAAACACCAGCATTGTTTCTTTTTCTGGAATTAAATCTTCGTCGGAAATTTCTTTTATTCCGCCTTTCACTATCTTGGTTCTTCTTTCATCGGCATATTTATCGCGAATTTCTTTTAATTCATCTGAAATAACTTTCAACATCTTCTTTGCATTTGCTAAAAGTTCTTTTACTTCTTTTATGAATTTCTGCTTTTCTGCCAATTCATTCTCAACTGCTTTCCTCTCAAGGCCTGCCAATTTCTGCAACTTCATTTCAAGAATTGCAGTCGCTTGTAAATCAGAGAATTTAAATTCTTTTATTAAATTAAGTTTTGCAAGCCCTGCATCTTTGGATGCACGAATAATACTGATAACTTTATCTATCTTATCGAGCGCCTTTTTCAAGCCAAGCAAAATATGCTCACGCTCTTCTGCTCTGCGTAAATCGTATTGTAATCTCCTTTTTACAACCTCCTTTCTGTGTGAAATAAATTCAGAAAGAATTGATTTGAGTGAGAGTGTCTGAGGCACGCCATCTACCAAGGCCACGATATTAAAATTGAAATTTGATTCAAGCTGGGTATTTTTATAAATATAATTTAAAACTTTTTCAGGGTGCGCGCCAGACTTCAAATCAATCACAACTCTAATATCTCTCGTAGATTCATCTCGCAAACCCTTTATGCCTTCCAGTTTCTTTTCTTGAACCAATTCAGCAATAGCCATTATTAAATTGGCTTTATTAACACGGAAAGGAATTGACGTAATTATTATTTGGAATAATCCGCCTTTTTGCTCTATGATTTCTGCTTCTCCACGACAAACAACCCCTCCGCGCCCTGTCGAGTACGCATGAAGCATATCCTTGTATCCATAAGCTATTCCGCCTGTTGGGAAATCGGGACCTTTCACAAATTGCATTAAATCTTCGGTGGTTGCATCTTCGTTATCGATTAAATGAGTTGTGGCGTCTATTACCTCCGCTAAATTATGTGAAGGGATATTTGTCGCCATACCGACAGCAATACCCAATGTACCGTTCAAAAGAAGCGCTGGAACAGCTGAAGGAAGCACAATGGGTTCTTTGCGAGTCTGGTCGTAGTTTGGTCTAAAATCAACGGTTTCTTTTTCTAAATCTCGTAGAAGTTCAGAGGAAATCTTTGACATCTTGGCTTCGGTATAACGCATCGCCGCGGCGTTATCGCCATCTATCGAACCGAAATTTCCTTGTCCTAAAATCAAAGGATAACGATAAGAAAATTCTTGCGCCATATTCACCATCGAATCATACACAGCGACGTCTCCATGAGGATGATATTTTCCCAACACATCTCCCACTACTGCTGCAGATTTTCTGAAACGTGAAGAAGAAGTCAAGCCCATTTCATTCATAGCGAAAAGAATTCTTCTATGCACTGGCTTCAATCCGTCTCTGACATCTGGCAAGGCACGCGCAGTGATAACCGACATGGCATATGCCAAATACGATTCTTTCATTTCTGTCACAATATTGACTGGAAGGATTCCGTCTGTGCGAGGTGTTTCTTCAACTGGTGCTACAGGTTTCTTTGCCATAAAAATTATCTTACCACATTACCACTTGGTACTGAAATACTATTATACCCACCAACTAAATTATCTTTCAAAACTGAAAACGGCTGCAAATCATTTTTTATTTGAACCTTTTTTTCAGGATTACTCAAACTCCTGCCTAAAGAATAGGTCCACAAAATTATCATGATAACAGCTGCTATGGCTGTAATGACATGAGAAATGTGCCTTCTAGTTTCTTCTGGCTGACGTCTCAAATGATGGACTGCTTTTTTAACTTTTGTTTTAGTATAATTAATCATATTTTAAAACTACAACATCCCCTTCCTTGCCTTCTAAATCTTTTCTCTTAAGTGTGAGCTTGTCTACTGCTTCAGCTTTTTCTTCTCCAATTTCTTTTAAGAAAGCTTTAAGCGATGCACTATCATAATCCATCGGTATAATCATTTTTGGTTCGAAAGACAAAGCGAGTTTTGCGGATTGTTTTGTATCAAGCAAACCATTTCCACCGACTGGCACAAAAAGAATATCCGGCTCGCCGACTGCTTCACGCGCTTCTTTTGAAATTTCTGCATTTGATAACGCTCCTAAAAAAGCGATATTTATATTATCAACTGAAAGCGCATAAATAGTGTTGATATAATTTTTACCAGACAATGTTGTCTCAGACATAACACCTTTAACAAAAATTTCTTTTACTTCATAATCTCCTGGACCTTTAATAGCAAAAGGTTCCCTCTCTCCGTGAGAAAGTTGGTCTATGCCGTTGTAGTCGGGATGATTAGTCGTAATTAATGCTATATCTGCACCGAAGTGAGCTGAAATGCCAGACTTGGAATTCTTGCTAACAGGATTAAAGGCTAAAACCATCTCGCCCTGGGTTATCTTAAAAAATTGCTTGCCGAAATATGTGATTATCATCGTTGATATATTATAACAAAACCAGACAGGAAAACAAATGCACCCCACCCCTTTCCCCTCCCCATTTTTTTAAAAAAATGGGGAGGGTGGATGCGAAGCAGACAGGGTGAGGTATAATTATCTTATGCCAAAATTACAATCAATAACAAAAGCTCGTTATCTCAGAAAAGAAGAAACAGAAGCAGAAAAAATTCTTTGGAAAGAACTACGAAACAATAAACTCAGAGTAAAATTTCGCAGGCAACACCCAATAGAGAAATTCATTCTTGATTTTTATGCACCAAAAATAAAACTCGCCATTGAATTAGACGGCTCTATTCATAAAGAAAATAAAGAGTACGATAAAGCACGCACGGAATATTTAAAATCAAAGAATATCCAAGTCATCCGATTTTGGAATTCAGAAATAGAAAAAGACTTAGATAAATCATTGGAGAAAATTAAAAAATATACCTCTTAAAAAATTTTAATTAGATCAAGAAACCTCTTTTAGTTTTTCGTTTATCATTTTTATGAGAGATTCCAAATTTTTCAAACGCATTTCTATCATATTCTTTTGGTCATCTTCCATACCTTTCATCGGTGTCCCATACGTAGACCCAAGTTCATCGAGAGCAGTCGCGAACAGACCCTTGGCATTATTGATAATATCTTTTCTTTTTTGTTCTAAAGAAACAGGTGCATTTTCCATATATATTTTTTATTTAAAATAATAATACCCTCATAATACTCTCTCTCTCTGCACGTCAAGAGGTTGTATTTCTCCCCTCTCTAAAATCTTATTTTGGAGAGGGGTCAGGGGTGAGGCGGGTGGGATGCAAAATAGACAAGGTAAAGGTTGCATTTTTATGGTTTTGTAGTAGTATGTTGGTACAACTTAAATATTTATTAAAAGCATGGATTTAGGGTAACCCTCCAAAGATTTCGATCTTAGAGAACCTAAGCCTAATATCCGCTTTATTGGCGGATTTTTTTATTAAGTTGCAAATAATATGAAAAAAGAAGAAGCAATCGTAGAAGTAATAGAAAACCCAGTTTTAAAATCTATCGTCGATCGAAGTTCCAGTAAATTGGAAGTCGATTCTCTTGTGGAAGGTCCTGTCATTCTTATCCAAAAATCATCAGTCTTTGTTGATTTGTCACCTTTCAGAACAGGTATTATTTACGGACGAGAATTTATCAACGCAAAAGATATAATCAAGAAAATAAATCTTGGTGATATTATCAAAGCAAAAGTTGTTGACATAGAAAACGAAGACGGTTATGTAGAACTTTCTCTAAAGGAAGCTAAACAAGCCCTCACATGGAGCGAAGCCGAGAAAGCAATCAAGGCTAAGACTGTCATGGATTTGGAAATCAAGGATGCAAACAAAGGCGGACTTATTTTGGAATGGCAAGGTATCCAAGGATTCCTACCAGCTTCCCAGCTTAAAGCAGATCACTACCCTCGCGTTCTAGATTCTGATAAAGATAAAATATTAAAAGAATTAAAGAAACTCATTGGCCAGAAAATTTCAGTTATGATTATTTCTACTCTTCCAAAAGAAGGTAAACTAATCTTCTCTGAAAAAGACAACAATCCTGAAGAAAAAAAAGAAATCCTAAGTAAATACAATGTTGGTGATGATCTAGATTGTACAGTCGCAGGTCTTGTCGACTTCGGAGTATTCTTGAAACTTGAAGATGGTCTAGAAGGTCTCGTACACATCTCTGAACTTGATTGGGGTCTCGTAGAAGATCCTCGTACCCTATTCAAAGTTGGCGATCCTGTTCGTGCTAAGGTTATTGAAATAAAAGATGGTAAGATTTCCCTTTCTATCAAAGCTCTAAAAGAAAACCCATGGAAAGAGTACGAAGACAAATTAAAGAAGGGCGATATCATCAAAGGCGTAGTTATTAAATACAACAAGCACGGTGCATTAGTTTCAATCAAAGAAGGAGTAGCTGGACTTGTCCACAACTCAACCTTTGGATCTGAAGCAAAACTTCGTGAAAAATTGGAACTTGGTAAGACCTACAACTTCCAGATCACATTGTTCGAACCAAAAGATCACAAAATGACATTGATGTATTTAGAATAATCTAAATACTAATCAAATTAAAAAACCACCCATACGGGTGGTTTTTTAATTTGATTAGTTAATATTGTACACACTTAACAGATAGTTGATTGTTATCAATATAGGTATTTAAATTAGAAGCCTTAACATCCTCTGCAATAAAATCTTGGTGGTAACTATTTGTACAATCATATAATTCAAGTATTGGATTCATATCCAAAATTAAATTAAACATCTGTGCAAGAGATAAAGTGGAAGTATACGTGGCATATGTTGAAATTATTAAATTTAAAGGAACTGAATCCTTTCCACCAAAACTCTTAACAAAATAACCACCATGTAAAGAGACTGGACTTCTTACATCACCTGGACCAGGAAAAGATGTTATTTGTGTTTTACTAGAATCTAAATTAACCCAAACCAAATTAGCATAATTATTGTTCTTTGGCTTATAAATAACCACTGGTGCAAGAGCAGAAACTCCTCCAAATGGTTTTATCTTCGGTTCATCCTTTATTGAATTATTTATTGTAAATAAATTGTCCGACAAATCTCTTGGACTAAATCCTGGTCCGAAAGATGGATTGTCTTGACCAGCAACTATAATAAAATAATGCTGACCTAATGTTAAATTAGTATTTAAACTACTAGGTAATGTTATTTGTTGAATACCATCATCTGGTGTTCCAGTGTTAGAATTAAAACCACCAAGAGTAAACCCTGCATAATCACTTTGTCCTTCACTTTGTGTATATGCTACAGATGAATCGTGTTTAACAAGCATAAGACTAACTGGTGGTGTTACATTACAACTCGTCCACTTTACAGTAATTTGTTGACCAGCAGTAAATGTTTCCCCACCATTTGGAGAAATAACTTTTATCCAAGGTGTATCACCTTTCGCACATGGCTGTGATGAAGAAGTGCTAGTATTAATTTGTGCACCACCCACAACAACAGATGTTGAATTATTTTGCACAGGAGTATTTGTAACAGTATTTTGATTTTCCTGTTGAGAATTATTTACATTTGTATTTTTAGAAGTAGTATTCGAATTCTTTCCTACGTAATACGCACAGCCACCGATAATTAATACAGCAATAATTGCTAATATCAAACCCATACCTATAAAACCTTTATTGTTTTTCATTTAAAATTTTTTTATTAACTATTAATAACTTATTTAGTAATAACACACTTATAATCTTACTCACCTATTAAAAAGACAATCTAGATAAATTAATTAAGGATTTATTGTAAACGTATTATCAGATAAATCCTCTATTCCAGAAGAAGTAGGAGTGCCAACAATAGTACCATTAACAGAAATAGGTGCAACTACAAATGCTTTAATTTTAAAATAAGACCCGCCTAAACTCCATCCAGACCACATAATGTTTAAACCATGTGTTGGGTTATTTGTAATATTAGGAATAATAATATTTTTTATTCCATTATTTACAGCATTTCCAGGACCAGGACCTGTGAGTGAATTTTCAAGTATAGTACTACTATTGTTAAAATAAAGACGAAATGAAATTAGAGAATTCGAAGGTATATTACAACTCGTCCAGGTTACTGTAATCTGCTGACCAACAGAATATATCTCTCCACCGTTTGGGGACAAAATCTTAATCCAGGGAGTTGTTGAAGATAAACAACCTGTTTTAGGTTTATTTATTTCTGCATTACTGTCTGCACTATTTACAGAATTATTTGTAACAATATTTTTATTTACTTGGTTCGTATTTGTATTCGTTTTTATTGTTGAAAAATAATAAAAACCTACTACCAGTACAATTAAAACAATGAGCGTAATACTACTAAATCCTTTTGAATATTTTTTCATAAAAATTAATTATTACTCACCTATTAAAGGTAATATTGAAGAGTTATTTACTTTCACAATATGACTATCATAAGTGCTTGTTGAATCTGTCGCTTTTATTTCTACAAAACCGGAATTCGAACTGGTACTGGAAGGAAGACTGTAATTATAACTACCACTAGAAGATAGGTTGCTTACGATAGGCACGCATTGCTGAGGAGAATATCCTGTATTTGTATAGTTTGTACTGCAAGCAGATAATGCTACATTTCCTGTACCTGCAATCCAGCTTATATCGTATTGATTTCCGCCAGTCCACACAACTTGATCTAATGGTTGTATTAATGTGATTGGTTGTGTTTGAACTTGAGGTTGAATTGTAAATGTATTACTTTTTACCAGAACATTAGGTGACTGACTTGTAATACCAATCTGATAGTTATTAGTACCTGATTGAGTAAAAGCCTGAGCAGGATTCGAAGCCATCCATTGGAATGAACCTGGTGATGCAGAAATGGGTGTCATTGTTAAATTTCCAAAATCTTTTCCTCCACTTAGTAAAGCAATATTTACATTATTTACATTACAACTCGACCACTTGATTATGATCTTTTGATTAACAGTAAATGCCTCTCCACCATTTGGATAAAGAACTGTTATTGAAGGAGTAGTTGTTGGTAAACAGTCTGTTTTAGGTTTACTTATATCTGCATTACTACCTATGACAGTCGGTGCTGGATTGTTAGAAACTGGATTATTTTGAACAGGTGTATTTGTATTTGTAACACTGTTCTGGTTCACTTGTGGAGAATTATTTACTGATGTGTTTGTATTTTGTGAAGAAGGTGTTGAACCTTTTGTAATCAAATAAATAACACTGCCACCCACAACAAAAACAGCTAACATAATCAGAGCTATCGCAACCATCGTAAAACCTTTATTGTTTTTCATATTGTTTTTTAAATTAATAATTAATTACAGTTAAATTTTAATATCTTAAGTATACACTAAAAAACAAAAAGCCCGAGCGGCTACGCCTGGGCTTTTTGGTCTACATTAATTGTTTCATCACCTATTTCATCCATTATGGTTATAACCTGAGTGACATATTTTGGTATTACGGAATTATACTTACGGAGAATTTCTTTTGTGGTTTTACCAGCATAATGCTGATCAGTGTTTGGATTATTACCTCCTAAATTATTTGCCACGATTTCAATCGCCTCTTCGTCTGATTTAAAGCTAATCTTACAAGAACCCCAACCCATAAAACTATGAGCTACTTTCTTACAAGCATGCTTGCCACCAGTTGACTCACGAGCGGCAATAGCTGGCAAAAGACGCCAATCAATATTGTTCTTTTGAGCCTCAACAGCCATTTTCATACCTGTGCCTTCTAAAGGCATATCATGAGCCTTGAAATATGCATCAATGGCTTTCGCTTGAGCTTCAAGAGTTTTGTCGGCTTTTTGATCTTCAGCTTGGTTAAAAGCTAAAAGACCATTAAAACCTTTATTCATTTGTTGTGATAATACAACCTGGGGAGTTTCAGTAATCACTGGTCCTTTTGGAACATTTCCAGAAGACATTGATACTGACATCATAGGCATAAGAATAACCGCCTCCACAAACCGTATTAATTTTTTATTTTGCATAGTAAGGCGATTTTGCTCCGCCAACCATATATCTGTATTCAGCTGTGACTGAAGATCACTTATTGATAAGTCTTTTTAGACTTCAATAAGGATACTCGTACATACTAGCATGTCCGGGTTCAAAAGTCAATAGTTAAACAACATTTTTGTCATCTGTCAAATGAAAAGTAGCTTGTAAAATAAGGGTATTTTACACTATACTCCTTGACAAATAAGGCTTAAATATGGTCATATTCAGCTTAAAATGCAAGGTTTTACTGAGATTTGAGCAAATCATCACCAATCTTAAAAGCTTCCCCTGCTCCCATCGTCACAATAATATCTTTATCTGTAAAGACCCTTTGTTTTAAAGCTTTTTCAGCCTCTTCAAAACTATTAAAGGCTTGAGAGTTTTGATTGTTCTGAAATTTATTAATCTCATAGGAAAGTATTTTTGACGAAATAGTGCCATCATCTTCCTCTCGAGCATAGTAAATCGGCAACAAAAGAATGTTGTCAGCCAAGACAAAACTCTGAGCAAATTCATTCAATAATAGCTTTGTGCGACTAAAAAGATGCGGTTGAAAAATTACGGTTATATTCCAGCCGGCTTCTTTAGGATAAAGTTCGCGAAAGCCCTCCAAGGTCGCAGATATCTCTGTTGGATGATGAGCATAATCATCGTAAACTTGCGCCCTCTCTTTAATCTCCCCTTTATGTTCAAATCTCCTCCAAGTCCCAGGAAACTGAGCCACAGATTTTTGTGAGTCTTCTTTTGAAATTTCTAAAATATTTGCCACCGCCTGAGCTGCGGCTGCATCTTTTCTATTGTGGATACCAGGAATTTTTAATTTCAAATGATCATCAAAAAAATCGTGATAGTTTATTACTTGAGCATTTATATTTTTTAGTACATCAGTAATATTCGGATCATTTGGGTTACAGACAACAAACCCATCAATTGGGACTTTCATCGCCATCTCACGAAATGCATCTTTAATATCTTCTATGTCTTTGTAATAGTCTAAATGATCCTCATCAATATTTGTAACAACTAAAATCTTTGGATTAATATTTAAAAATGATCTGCGGTATTCGCAAGCTTCTACGACAAATAAATCACCTTCACCCGAAATAAAATTAGTCTTTCCAGCTAACAAGCTTCCAATAATTACTGTTGGTTTTTTATTTGCATCACATAAGACTTTTGCAATCATTCCAGTAGTTGTCGTTTTTCCATGAGTTCCACAAATTGCGATAGTATATTTATTTTTAGTTATTTCTCCAAGCATTTGTGGATATGACCTGACGGGAATCTTATCTTGGTTTTTTATTTTTTCAGCTAGTTCGGGGTCGTAATTATCTATTGCAATAGTATAAACAATCAAATCTACATCTTTTGGGATATTTTCATATGACTGGCCTATGATAACATCAACACCTATTTTACGAAGCTCTCTAACAACCTCACCTTCTTGCATATCTTGACCTGTAACATTTTTATCATCATGAAGCATCATTCGAGCAATAGCCGAAATACCGATACCACCGATACCAATAAAGTGAACATTTTTAATTTTTGATAAATCTAGTTGCATATTACTTTAACTTTTTAACTATCTTCATAAACAAATCATTTCTTTCGTATTCATTATTAAACATTCCAAATGAAGCAAAAGCTGGAGAGAAAAGAATAATATCTCCTCTTGAGGCAAGACCTAAAGACTTTTTTATTATATCTTTTAAATCTTTACCAACTTCATTGGGTACTTTTAGTTTATAGTTATTTAATAAAACATCTGTTCCAGTGCCAGGTATTAGTATCACAGCCTTACAGTATTTATTTACTACTTTCACAAAGTTGGTTAAATCAAGCTTTTTATCTGCTCCGCCACAAATTAAAACAATATTTTTCTTGTCGTTTTTTAATGCCTCAATTCCAGCAATAGTCGCTTCGGGAGTCGTGGCATTATTATCATTATATATTTTTACACCCTTATACACTTTCAAAAGCTGGAGGCGGCCTTCTAAATCTTTAAAATCAGCAACAGCTTTGATAATTTTAACTTCTGGAATTCCTAAATTTTTAGCCACAGCCACAGCACACGCCAAATTTTCTCGATGATGCTCCCCCGGCACGTTAAATTTCCAACCTAAAACATCTTTTTTGTTTACTACTATTAATTTTGATTTAATACCTTTCGGAATTAATTTCTTCATATCAGGACGCACAATTAAAGTATCTTCTTTTTTCTGATATTTAAAAACATTTGCTTTATCATCAAAATACTTTTTCATACTATTTTTATAGTAATTCATATGATCCGGCATAAAAGTAGTAAAGACAGAAATATGCGGAGAAATTTTTGCTTCGCCAAAACCCTGCAATTGCCATGAATCAAGTTCACAAACTATAATATCGCCAGCTTTAACCTTTTTTAATAAAGGCAATGTAGCTACACCACGAAGATTACCTCCTATAAAAACATTTCTTTTCAAGAACTTTTCATTCTTTTTAAGAATTTCATAAATCAAAGTTGTCGTCATTGACTTCCCTCTCGTGCCAGTCACGCCGACAATCATTACTTTCGGTGCAGTTTTAGCAAAAAGAGAAACATCCATCTCAATTGGAATATTGTTTTTTCTAGCTTCATTTATATAAATAGAATCAAATGGTACACCGGCTGCCTTGATAATCATATCTCTATCTCTAAAATCTTCCAGTCTATGCTCACCTAAGATAAATTTTATATTTTTAAACTTAGAAAGAGCTTTCACTGAAGTTATTAATTGTTTTTTTGTTTTCAAGTCCGTCACAATCAAATCCGCTCCGCATTCTGCCAAGAATTTAGTATATCCAAGACCCCGCCCTAAAATACCCAATCCCATGACTGTTATTTTTTTATTCTTAAAGATTTTCTTGTAATTATTTAAAGGCATTTTTAAGTTCTTCTAAATCATTAAAATGATGCTTCACTCCTTTTATTTCCTGATAATCTTCATGACCCTTGCCGGCGCATAAAATTATATCCCCTTCCTTTGCTAAATGAACTGCTTCAAGAATTGCTTCACGACGGTTTGAAATCTTTTTTACTTTTTTTGAATCAGCAATAGACAAATCAGTTTTCATTTCAATAAGAATTTTTTCAGGATCTTCACTCCTTGGATTGTCCGATGTAAAAATAGCTATGTCAGAAAGTGTCACTCCGATTTTTCCCATAATCCTTCGTTTTAAAGGATCTCGATCTCCCCCGCAACCAAACACCGAAATAATCCTGCCCTTTTCTATTTTTAATTCCAATACCGCTAAAAGTATCTTCTCTAATGCATCCGGAGTGTGAGCATAATCAACAACAACTAAAACACCATTTGGAGACATAAAATGATCAAACCTACCTCTTGGAGGATCAATATCTTCCAAAATTGTTTTAACCTTTTCCATATCAAAACCTAAAAGTTTTGCAGTGCTCCAAACTGAAAGTAAATTATAGGCATTAAATTTACCTAAAAGTTTTACCTTAATTTTTTCCTCATTAAAAATAAGTTCTAATCCCTTAGAATCTAATTTATTAATTTCTCCATGAAAATCTTCGCCTCCATTAAATCCATAGAAAAATCTTCTAGCTGAAATACTTTCAATCATCGCCTTACCGTGTTCATCGTCCATATTTGAAAGAGCAAAAGAATCTTTAGGAAGATGCTCAAAAAACTTCTTCTTAGCTAAAAAATAATTTTCGAAACTCTTATGATAATCCAAATGATCATGAGTAAGATTTGTAAAAATACCTCCGACAAAATTTACTCCCGCAATGCGCTTTTGATCTATGGCATGTGAAGACACTTCCATAAAAACGTACTCGCATCTCCTGTCTGCCATTTCTGAAAGAAGTTTGTTGAGTTGAATAGGCCCAGGTGTCGTATGTGTCGATGGCCTAATTTCATCTACCAAAATATTTTCTACTGTTCCAATAAGTCCTGCTTTATATCCTAAACTAGTAGCAATTTTATATAAAAGTGTCGCTGTCGTCGTCTTACCATTCGTACCTGTCACTCCGACTATTTTTAATTTAGCTGATGGATTACCATAAAAATGCAACGCCGCTAGAGTTGAGATCGCCCGTCTTTTTATTTTAAGATTTTTTATCAATCCTCTCATATTTTACTGCCCGTGACACTTCTTGAATTTTTTACCGCTTCCACAAGGGCATGGATCATTTCTGCCTGCTTCAGTATCAGAAAATTCAGAAGGTTCATTATGGCTTGTGATTAGAACTTCTTTAGGTTCTGCACTCTCAGGCTTAGCTGGCTCTGTAATAGTTTCAATTAATGAAAGAACTTGATCTTCAAAGACCTCTTCCATTTCCTTGAACATTTTAAGCCCTTCTTTTTTATACTCAACAATAGGTTCACGCTGACCGTAAGCTCTTAAGTTCACAGATGAACGTAAATAATCCATCGCTTCCAAATGCTCCATCCAAAGCGCGTCTGTACTATACAATGCAATTCTTCGTACTGTCTCAAGGAAAGCCTCGTCTCCTAATTTTTCCCTTTTATCTTTTATTGTTTTTTCTGAACCTTCTCTTTCTTCTGTGAGTTTTTGAAGTAAATTCTCAATCTCCATCTTGTCTGCGTGAATCATTTTTCTCCTTCTCTCGTAAATAGATTCTCTTTGATGATTAAGAACATCATCATATTCAAGAGTACTTTTACGAGAATCAAAGTGAAAACCTTCGATTTTAGCTTGTGCGCCTTCTAAGGTTCTATTGATAAAACGATTCTCTATAGGCTGCTCTTCTGGAATACCAAAACGTCCCATCATTGTTTTTATTCTTTCAGAACCGAAAATACGCATCAAATCATCTTCAAGAGAAACATAAAACTGGGTTTCACCAGGATCTCCCTGACGACCTGCACGTCCTCTCAACTGATTGTCTATTCTTCGAGCTTCATGTCTTTCAGTACCGAGAACAAAAAGACCACCGGCATCTTTAACAATTTCACATTCTTCTTTAATCATTGGATTACCACCTAGTTTTATGTCGATTCCGCGACCAGCCATGTTTGTAGCAATAGTCACTGCGCCTCTTTTTCCAGCTTGAGCAATAATTTCACCTTCTCTCTCGTGATTTTTTGCATTTAAAATTGTATGGGGCACGCCTTCCTGTTTTAAGTAAACAGACAAAAGTTCATTCTTTTCAATGGAAATAGTACCAATAAGAACTGGCTGACCTTTACTATTTAACTCTTTTACTTTTTTAGCAATAGCTTGGAATTTTCCCTTTTCTGTCTGGAAAATAAGATCTGAATGATCAGCACGGACAACAGGTCGATTAGTTGGGACCACCACTACATCTAAACCGTAAACTTTCAAAAATTCTTCCGCGGAAGTCAAAGCTGTACCAGTCATACCTGATAACTTTTTATAAAATCTGAAATAGTTTTGGAAAGTTATAGATCCAGACGAACGTGTTTCCTTTTCAATTTTTACGCCTTCTTTCGCCTCAATAGCCTGGTGAATTCCTTCAGACCAGCGCCTGCCTGGTTGAAGACGTCCAGTAAAAGGGTCAACTATAATCACTTCACCTTCTTTCACAACATAATCCTTATCACGTTCAAAAATAGCCTGAGCTTTTACCGCAGTCTCTAGATGATGCACATATTTAATACCCTTTTCGGTATAAATATTTTCAATACCGAGCAAATTTTCTGCTTTAGTTATACCTTCGTCAGTCAAAGTTATCGCCTTTAATTTTTCATCTACATTATAATCAACATCTCTTTTGAGCTGTTTGGCAATTTCATAAAATCTAACATAAAAATCTTCAGAATCTCCGGAAGCAGAAGAAATAATAAGCGGAGTACGAGCTTCATCTATTAAAATAGAGTCCACTTCGTCAACGATTGCAAAATTGTGTTCTCTTTGAACAAGATCATTTATTGATGTCGCTAAATTATCTCTTAAATAATCGAAGCCATATTCATGATTTGTCCCGTAGGTAATGTCTGCAGCATAAGCTTGCTGTCGTGAACATGGTTTTAAGAAATCATAAAAAATTTTAAATTCTCCAATAATGTCACGTTCCTTGTCTTCTTCAATATGACTAGCGTCATATAAATAAGAAACATTTTGAGAATTTATAACGCCAACAGAAAGACCGAGAAAATTATATACTTGACCCATCAAAACCGCATCTCTGCGTGAAAGATAATCATTGACTGTAACAATATGCACACCAAGACCCGTTAATGCATTTAGATATGCTGGCAAAGTTGCAACTAAAGTTTTACCTTCACCTGTTTTCATCTCAGAAATCTTTCCTTTATGTAAAACCAAGCCTCCAACAAGCTGAACATCATAATGTCTCTCGTTTAAACACCTCTTTCCTGCTTCACGAACTAAAGCAAAAGCTTCCGGTAAAATATCATCTAAAGTTTCATCTTTTAAGAGTCTGTCTTTAAACTCTTGCGTTTTTTTTGGAAAATCTAAATCCTGCAACTTTGAAATTTCAGCCTCCCAGGCATTTACTTTTTCCACTATATTTTGAGCATCTTTTATGAACTTTGAGCTCGTATCCCCGAAAATTTTGCTGAATAATGTCATAACCCCTATAATAACATAATTTTCATTAATTATAAATCCGCCTCGACGGCGGATGTGCCGAAGATGCACAATAAAAAAATCCCCCGATTTTCATCGAGAGATTTTTTAAAAGAGTATTAAGCTCTCTTTTTTGCTGATTTCTTTGCGGCCTTCTTTGCCACTTTCTTTGCTTTCTTTTTTGCTGCCATATTATTTGTCGCTGTATCTGTAAAAACAGATTTCGCGAAAATTAAATTTTTAATTTGGTTTGCAATAATCACGACCTCAAAAATATTTAGTAAAAAACATTTTCAAAATAATTATTGCGGAGAACTAATTTAATTATCGCGCATATCAAACCATAAGACAACATTTTTAAAACAAAAACTGTGGATAACTCTATAATTTTATTTTTTATAAAAAATCATAAAAACTTTTTCATCAAACATATATTTGATAAAAAATAAAAAAACTACATTAAGTTTTACTTTAATGTAGTTTTTTTAAAAATTGCTTTCATTTGAGGCGGGTTATGGCTAACCTCCAACATATGTGCCTATGTGAGTGCGATAACCCGCCACAGATAAAAACAATTCTACGTTTAAAATTATATCACAAAAACAAAGAACAGCTAGTTAAATATTCTAATTATTAAAGCTATATTTTACTCGCTAAAACTAGCTTCTAGTATAGAAGCTAGTGCATGATGAGTTTTGGCACCCACAGATTCACAAGACTGATTCAAATGAGAATCTTCACTTAAACTAGGGTAAGATGAAATATCTGAAAGATAAATTCCTTTAGTTGGATGTAAAATTAAATCTGTCTTCAAATAATCATTAGTATCAATATGTTCATATATTTTTTGTGCAATAAATATAAGTTTTTCTTTTTCCAATGAAGAAAACTTTTCAATAATTGGAAAAGAATATATATCTTTATTTCTAAAACCAGCGAGTGTATGCACCGAAGCAAACTTTCCAATTATTAATTCTTCAACCACAATTCCATGATTATGTTTTATACCATCCATTATAGCATTAACTAATTCTGGAAAAGTGTTTGCTATATGAACACCCATACTAACATCAGAGACTAAAGGCCTTACTATCCAAGGTGAAGAAAACTTTTCAAAAACATCTTTTGCTTTTTGTGTCGCATATTTTTCTTTTGTTCCATCAATGTCTTCTTTGTATAAAGGAAGAATCAAATGCCTGGGCATTTTTACATTAATTTCTTTCATGTGTTTTTCTAACATAACTCGATTATCTGGTGATAAAAAATTTAAATAATTTACACCAACTATAGGAATAGATAAATCTTTAAAAACTTTAGATAAATTAGGATGTAACGTGTTCCAAATAACATCAACTTTGCCCGCAATTCCTTCTGGTTCGATTGGGACACCATTCACATGCCAGATACCATTTGTGTCAATTAAAATATCAACGGGTTTATATTTATCCGATAAATTTTCAAGAATGTGAGCTATAACGTTTCCGCCTTCTGTTAAAGATTTTTTATAGCATGAATCCACACCACCCCTCAACACTCCAACTCTTATTTTATTAGTAATATCTTGAGACATATATAATATTATATAATCTTCCCACGTAATTTCCTATGATACGAAATTGCAAATCTATGAGCTTCAGAATTAGCTAAAAGTATCAAAGACTCTGAGATACCAGATGAAACACCTAAAATAGCTTTAGGCCTATGTCTTTCGTCTTTCACCACAGACACAACTGGTATTGCTAAACCAACTTCATTTTGGAATTTTTTAACGATATTCAACTGAGCCTTACCTCCGTCTATCACCATTAGTTTAGGGTATATCCATTCTGTATGAGCAAACCTGCGCTCTAATACTTCTTTTAATGCACCAACGTCATTGGAACTTGAGTAATTTTTTATCTTAAACTTCCGGTATTCTTTTTTATTCACTTCCCCATCTTCAATGACCACCATCACGCCAACCATATTTTCCCCGCTCATATGCGCTATGTCATAAGCTTCAATGCGAAAATTTTCTTTAGAAAATTCTTTAGTAATCTTATCTTCTTTAATTAAAGAAATATCTTGAATATGTTTTAATGCAAAAATTTGTTTTTTTATTTCCCCTGCTTTCTCAAACTCATGTCTTTTTGCACAATCCCTCATTTCTTTTTCCAAATTTTTTAAGATTTTATTCTTTTTACCTTCAAAAAATAACTTTATATTTTTTATGTTTTTCTTATAGTTACCCTCATCAGGAACAAGTTTTAATTGTCTATAAAATTCATAATTATTTTTACTCTTTTCATCTAAAAATGGAAAAATGCGACGCACTATTTTTAGTGCTTCTTTTAATTGTGAACCATTGGGATATGGGCCGAAAACTTTATCGTAAAAAACAAAAGAATTTTCAGAGTCGTGGGTTCCCTGCCTTATGCCTCCGAGGGCGAAGGCTCCAAAATTCTTTTGTTTTTTATTTAAATCTTTTCCTCGAACAACAATTACCTTAGGTAAGGTGTCCCTTGTAATACAAACATAATTGAAACTCTTATCACTCTTTTCTTTGGTATTGTAAATCGGTTGATGTTTCTTGATAAAATTTGCCTCAAGAATCAGAGCTTCCAAAACAGAATCAGTTTCAACCCATTTAATACTTGTCGCTTTGGTTATCATATCCACCAATAAAGGTCCGCGCATATTAAACAAATCATTACTAAAATAACTTTTTATTCTATCTTTTAAAGATGTCGCTTTGCCAATATAAAAAATATCCTTATTTTTAAGGAAAAAATATACTCCAGGCTTATCCGGAATTTTATATTTTTTTAACTCTTGAGTTTGCATTTAAAAAATATATTAACTTAGTTTCTCTTCTTTAGGTTCTTCTTTAGGTTCTTCCTTTGTTTCTTCTTTTATTATGGCTTCTTTTCGATGGTGATGAAAAACATCGCGTAAAATAAAGATTCCAATCATAAAAATAATTATAAACGGAATAGAAACCTTAGTCGTCTGAGTAATGATACTAGTTACAGGAACACCAAATATAAAATATAAATCATTTTCTCCCTCTCCAGATAAAGGAGTAGAAGCATAAATACGACGAACACCGTCACTGCCTATAATATTAAAAGTATGTGCGCCATTGTTTATAACTTGATCTAAAAATGCTCCTCCCGTAAAGTTCTTACCAACACTATTATATTGATCTGGAAAACCAGCTAATATAATGCCATTACGATCTATCACAAAAGCTACTTCGCCTTGTTTCATATCAATATTTGAAAGCAAATCATGAATCCAATTCAAATCAAGTCCGATTGATATCACTCTTTTTATTTTTCCTCCGCTAGTCAACGAACTGTCATAAATAGGATGACCAAAAATAATTATCGGTTTCTTGGAAATTGGCCCAATTTGAAAATCACCTATAGAAAAATTGTTATTTGAAATTGCATTTTTAAACCACGATTCATTACTAAAGTTTATTTTTGAAGTGTAAGGCAATCCAGAACATATGACATTACCATTGAGGTCTACAACTCCAAAATTTGTATATTGCGGATAAGCCTTTAAAATATCCGATAATACTTTTGAACATTTTGTCATATCATTACCAACTACTTCTGGAAGGACTGAAAGAACATCTGCTAATTGATGATTGCGCTGTACCCAACTCTGTTGCTCAAATGCAACTGCTCGAGCCGACTGTCCCACTTCGGTATTAATGTTGTTAAAAATATTATCAAATGTTTGCTTAACAAAATATACACCAACAGCTAAAGAAACTGCGACTAAAATCAAAGATATTGCGATAAACCTTTTGGCTAATTTTTCTGGCATAATAGTTTTAATATTAACATAAAATTAAAACAAAAACACTCCGACGAAAGTCGGAGTGTTTTTGCAATAAGAATCCTAGAAGGATAATTATCTATTCAATAGCGAGCGAGTCATTGTTCCTACGAAGCCAGTAGCTGGAAGCTTGTTGGCCTTTTGGAATTTAACGACTGCAGCTTTTGTTTTTCCTCCAAAGTATTCAGATTCCATACCATTTGAACCTGCACCTGACTTGGAAACTTCAAAGCCGTGATTGTTAAGGTATTCTTGAAGAGCCTTAACATCAGTTCCCTTCTTTCCTAATTTCAAATTATTAGAGAAGTTTATTGCTTGAACCTGGCTGATTGGTGTAGGAGCTTGAGCAATAACAACTGGACTAACAGCTGGTGCTAGAACTTGAACAGCTTGAGCTAATTGAGCCTGCTTGTCAGCATTAATCTGAGCGATTACAGGAGCAATAGCTTGAGCTATCTGAGTGTCTACAACATCCTTAGTTGCTTGTCTGATACCACCTACACTAAGAGTCTGGTTAGTTTGCTGAAGTGCTGTTCCACCTCCTGTTTGAACTTCTTGGTGCTTGGTTTGAAGAGAAAATGTGAAATCAGGTTCAGGTGAACCAACATCGCTAACTGAAAATAGAACTGTCTTAGTTTCACCAGAGATAAATGTCTGTTGACATTGATCAGTTGAGATAATATTTCCTTCCTGATCATAAACAGCCGAGATCTGATATCCTGTTGGAACTTGGAGACATACGTCTGTAGTCCAATCAGAATCTGAAGTCATAATGAAAGGATAAAGAGCTGTTGTACCGTCCCAAATAGTATATTCTGGATAAATAACATCTAGTTCTGATCCTGAATTTTTCTTAATACCAGCTGTAGAAGGTTCATCTTTTTCTTTACCATTTGAATCCTTACTTACAAGATTCAAGAAACGGAAAGTCTTAGTAACGATAGTATTTATGTTTGTACTATCATCGTTTGTACCATGCATGTCATTAATTTCTTGTTGACAAACTTTTTCTCTACTTAAGTCATCAGAACTGAAGTTAGGATATTTACTACTTGAGTCACAATTATAGTAACTCTTGTGATTATCATCTCTTTCTCTAACAGATTTATTATCCTCGTGGTCTTTACCCATGAAATTCTTTACCTTTGATTGATAAAGATCAATCTTCTTACCAGAAGATGGATCTTTAACTGTATACAAAGCAACATCAATGAATTTAGTAAATTGACCTACACCTTTTCCTACTGGAAGACCCATGTCACATGAACCTGAAATAGTAGTACATGAGTTTGATTCAGCTCCTGAAGCATAGAGAGCAGCAAGAGATGTCTGGCGAGGCTGTCCATCATTATTTTCGTCCCAACCATTAATCGGCTTTAATATATTCTGAGCAACAGTAAATGGGAAGGCTTTAACAACTACACCTGAAACATTTTTGTCGCATTCTGCGGTAACTGATTTCTTTCCATCTTTACCTGTAGTAATTCCGCAATTTGCTCGATCACCCTTATATTCATCGTTGTCATCATATTTTGCAATTTTATTAACATTATGAACGATTGATATAACATGATTCTTATTACCACAACCTTGATATTGACCTGCTACTCCTGGACAAATATCGTAATTTGCAACAACAGCTTGATCTTTAGATGTATTACCAGCATTGTCTGTTGCGAAATAAGTAATGGTTATTGATTTACCTGCTTTAGTCCAAAGAGAAAGATCTATAGCTATGGATGATCCTTTTATAAGATCAGATTTGTAAACATCAACTCCACCTAGGCTGACTACATAATTCATATAAGCAACACCTGAAGTTTCGTCTTTTGCATCAACCTGAACAGCTTCGATAAACTTATCTGCGTCCTTGTCAATCAAAGTAACATTGGTTGAAGGAGCAACTGAATCTATGTAGAAAGAAGCACTTTGAGCAACTTCTGTATTTCCAGCTTTATCATTTGAGTAATAAGAGACAGAATGAATACCGTCGTACATTTTGAAATCTATTGGAGCGACTCCTGAAACTTCACTGTCTTTATCAAGAGTGTAGAATGTCTGGTTACAACCGGAAGAAGTTTTGTCTGCTGGAAGATCAGCACAAGTAAGTGTGCCGACAACCGGTGAAGTTATAAACCAACCATTTTGTCCGTCTACAACTGCAGGAACATTTGTAAGTGTTGTAACTGGTGCAACTGTATCAGAAACTCCACAAGTATCTGCTGTAGTAAATGTAAAGTCTATTATTCCTAGATTTGAATCAGCTTTCATAGTTACTGGTGTAACTACTCCTGACTTACCTTGTACATACAAAGTAGAGAACTTTAATAATTCAGCTTTACCTAGACTGGTTACAAATTTTGTATTATCTACAGACATTAATCCATTTAAGATAGTTAAAGAGAATGTACTTGGATCAAAAGTTAATACTACGCCATTTGATGCTGTGTAAGTAGTATTCATTTTTGATAACTCAACTACAGTTGTTGTAGGTAGTTTATCAAATGAGAAGCTAGGAGTTTTTGCGTCGTAAGCGGCATTGGTCAACTGAAGAGTAGCTCCTGTTTGTTTGTCCCATAGATAAACAATATTTGTTTTGGCTACAAGGTTTAAATCAAGTTTTCCTTCCCAAAGAGAATTGTCTACAGACATTACTAAATTAGGGTTGGAAGAAACAAGAACGTCTCCACCGAAAGAAATGGTTCCTAATGATGTAGCGAAATCTGGGTTTGCTTTGTTAAGAGTTGTAGTTGTTGAACAAGGTGGAGGAGGAACAACACAAACTGGAGCTATTGAGAAAGAGAATGCTCCTGCTTTTGAATCAAGTAATACGTTTGTGATGTCTGTAGTTGTTAGTGTTTTTGGATCTCTTACAATGAATGTTTTTGGATAAGGATCAGTCTTGTAAGAAGTTACCCAAGTTGTTCCACCATCGAAAGATGCTTCTAGTCCGGCAAATGTAACAAGGGCGCCACCATCGAAGGTGATTGTTCCACCATTATCAAACTTGTATGACATAGTACCTGCTGCTTTTGAGAGTAATACATTTACTGCTGGCTTGTCGAATGTAAAGCTAGGAGTTTTTGCGTCGTAAGCGGCATTGGTCAACTGAAGAGTCGCTCCTGTTGCTTTGTCAAACATGTAGACTGTAGGTGAATTCAAGTTTAAATCATATTTACTATTCCAAGCATTTTTAACACCGTTATCTGAAGAGAATAATAAATTAGGGTTGGAAGAAACAAGAACGTCTCCACCGAAAGAAATGGTTCCTAATGATGTAGCGAAATCTGGGTTTGCTTTGTCCATTGTTATAGAACAAGGTGAAGGAACAGTACTAGTCACAGTTACATCTGTTGGAATACCAGAAACACTTATAAGACTACCGTTGCAAGAGAATTGGGTATTATAAACTCCAGCTGTATCATAAGTATAAGTTGCACTGACTTGTCCAGCTTTCACATCATAGGTTGCAGGTATATTACCTACAGATTTTATTCCTACATAGAAATAACAAGATCCTAAATCAACGCCAGTTGGATTTGTAACACTAGCAGTAAATACTGTTGCTGTATTGACTGTGGTATCCGTAGGAAGAACTGCGCCAATTGTTACAGATACTGGATTAGCTTCAGTGGTAAATGACCAAACAAAATCAGCAGATATCTCATTTCCAGCTAGATCAGTTAAACCAGCTACTACGCCACCTGTAACCAAATCTTTAAAATTTCTTTTAATTATCACTGTATAAGTTGTGTTGTAATTTAGTGGTACTGATGGAGAAAGAACACCTACTATAGAACTATTAGAAGAAAGGGTTGCTTCAACTTGATTACCGTTCGGATCAAGAAGAACAACATTTTGGCTATTGGCAGTTTTCCAATCTATCGCTTCACTAAAGGTTGCTTCAATGGTTGTATTAATAGAAACATTTGTAGATAAATCTGTTGGACTTGTAGAAGCAACTGTTGGAGGAGTTGTGTCTAAAGTGCTAGCTATAATAGAAGTAGGCGTATTACTAATAGTACCAGCGAGAGGAGAAACACACTCAAATAAAGCTGAAAATGTTCCATCTTTTAGATATGTATAATTTGCAGCTAATACATCATTCTGATTATTGTCTTTAGCAATATATGTAGGAACCATACTTCCATCTCCTGATATAAATGAACAAGTTCCCATATCAGCACCACTTGCGTTTGTAAATGCAGTAGCAAAAACCATTTGCTGACCAGTACTCACAACAGTAGGATAAAGTGGATCATTAATTGTTATAATTGGTGGAATTGTAGAAGGAGTAGAAGGTATAAATACATCTACTTGACTAGGAAAATCAGCAGCATAAATATTACCATTACCTATTCGAGTCACACCATAAATTGCAGCACCACTTGGATTCTTAAAGCTTGCTAAATAATTTCCAGATGGGTCAAATTCATCCACTTGTTGGTAACTATTATCACCAACAAAAGCGTAACCAGAAAGATCAACGGTTATACCATAAAAACCGAATAAACTACTGACATTAAAAGATTTTACAAGAGTACCATTTAAATCAAATTCTCGAATAAAGTTGTATCCAGTTACATAAATATTATTATTGGAATCAACTGTGATGCCTTGTAAGGCATTTGCAGAGTTTGGATTCTCAACAGGGAAAGAAGAAACATAAGTACCAGAATTTGTAAATTTATATACAACGTTTGTAGTATTGTTACTAAGAACATAAATGTTACCTCTTGAATCTAATGCTATCTTAGCCACAAAATATTGTCTTTCTCCAGAAACACTCAATGCTATTTTTCTAACAAAATTTCCTGAAGTATCAAAAACTTTTATATCATCAACATTTACTTCAGAAACATAAATTTGTCCTTTAAAGAAAGTTAAACTGCTTATGTCAACAAATTGAGTGTCACCTGTACCGTAACCTCCCCAACCTAATAGAAAGGTTCCGTTTTGATCAAATTTTTGAATACGTGGACGATTGTAGTAAGCATCGGCAACATAAATATTACCGTCTGAATCAGAGGTAAGATTCTGAGTATAACGAAGTTGTCCATTACCAAGGCCAGCACTTCCAAAACTATATTGGTAAGTATAAGTAGGAGTAGTGGGAACTACTTGCGCAACATTTGATTTACCAAAAGAAGCGAGAGATGCAATTGATTTCAAAAATGACAAAGATAATTTTCGAACATCAAATTTTCCAGAAAGATTCCAACTCCATTCTGGGATCTTTATATCGTGCTTAGTAGCAAGATTTTTTGTAGCTGAAACAAGTGCATCGGATGATGCTCCTGCTCCGACTTGTTGCTGAGCAACTTGCCACAAAGAAGTCTGAGCGGCAGCGACACTATGTGAAATGCCAAAAGCGCCGACAGTTAATGCGACGATAATAAAAGAAGAAACAAATATTTTTTTAAACATATGATTTTGTTAAATCATGCAACGTTATCCATTGAAACGCGGCGCAATTTGCTAGGCTTTAATTTTTATTATTAAAGCTCTAATTATTAATAAAAACAAATCGACTAATAATAAACACTAATAAATAATAACGAACAAACAGAAAACAAAAAATAAATTGGTTTTTAAAACCAAAATTAACTTTGTTTCCGGGCAACAACTCCGCGAAAACTTTCTAAACAACATACAACTACGTATGTGCATATATTGTATCAATCTGTATATATAGTGTAAATAGAATACATAACTATACTGTGGATAAGTATTAAAATTAAATGAACTCATACATGCAACCAGAAATAAAAACCCCACCAGAAGTGGGACTTTTATTTGTTAAAAGCTTATTTTCTCAAGACTTTCTTAAGATACTTACCCGTAAAAGACTTAGGATGATTGGCGACTTCTTCCGGAGTTCCCTTCGCTACTAACGTACCACCTTTGTCTCCCCCTTCAGGTCCAAAGTCCAATATATAGTCACTGCATTTTATGAGATCCATATTGTGTTCGATGACAACAACACTGTTTCCTTTGTTCACGAGCTTGTCTAAAACATTTATTAAATTCTGAACATCATCATAATGTAATCCGACTGTCGGCTCGTCTAAAAGATAAATTGTTTTTTCTAAGTATGGTCTGAAAAGTTCACTAGAAATTTTTACACGTTGCGCTTCACCGCCAGAAAGTGTCGTCGCACTTTGTCCGAGTTTCACATAACCGAGTCCGACATCCATCAAAGTTTTTAGTCTGTCATAAATCGCAGGTATGTCTTCAAAAAAAGTAAAACCTTCTTCGACTGTCATTTCTAAAACTTCAAAAATATTTTTCTTTTTATATTTTACTTTCAAAGTTTCTTTATCAAATCTTTTTCCATTACACACATCGCATGTCACATACACTGTCGGCAAGAAATGCATCTCGACTGCTATCTCTCCATTTCCTTCACAAGCTTCGCATCGTCCGCCTTTCACATTGAAAGAAAATCTGCTCTGACCCCAACCACGAAAACGAGACTCTTCGGTCGCCGAAAAAAGATCACGAACATGCACGAACGCTCCGGTGTATGTCGCGATGTTTGAGCGAGGAGTTCTTCCGATCGGTGACTGGTCGATGAGCACGACTCTCTGTAAATATTCGGAACCGGAAAAAGATGCGCAATTAAAAATTTGCGCACTGCGGTATTTTCTTTCGAACTTCGCTTGTAAATTTTTGTGGAGTATCTCGTACATGAAGGAAGATTTCCCGGAACCAGAAACTCCGGTGATCGAGACCAATCGTCCGAGAGGAATTTCTGCATTCAAATTTTTTATACTGAAAATTTTTCCACCGACAACTTTCAAACTCCCCTTCTCTCCTTCTCTCCTTTTTTCTGGAATGGGAATTTTTTCTTCTCCACGCAAATATGCGAGTGTGCGAGACTTCGAAGTATTCTTCGGAGCGGTGAGTAATTTGTCTAAATAGTCGGCAACAATAATTTCTCCTCCATGCACTCCCGCCTTCGGACCGATGTCCACAATATAGTCGGAAGAGTAAATCGTATCCTCATCGTGTTCGACGACAATAATCGTATTTCCTAAATCTCGGAGGTTGGTAAGAGTCTTGATGAGTTTTTCATTGTCGCGCTGATGAAGACCAATCGTCGGCTCATCTAACACATAAAGTGCACCGACAAGTCGAGACCCGAGCTGAGACGCGAGACGAATTCTTTGCGCTTCTCCACCCGAGAGTGTATTCGCCCTCCGATCGAGAGATAAATATTCCAAACCGACGTTCATCAAAAATTCCAGGCGAGACTCGATCTCGCGCAAAAGTACCGCAGAAATTTCTTTTTCCTGAGGAGTCAATTTTAGTTTATTAAAATATTCGACCGCGTCTTCGATGGAAAGTGCAGTGAAGTCGACGATACTAATGCCATTTTTATTTTCTCCTCCGTGACCTAGGTACACATGCAGTGCTTCCGGACGCAATCTTTTACCCTGACATTCATCACAAGCATCATCTCCAAACATATGTTTCGTGCCGAGACCATGACAAGTCGGACATGCTCCGTGCGGAGAGTTGAAAGAAAATAGACGAGGTTCTATTTCTGGAAATGAAAAGCCGTCTTTCGGGCAAGAAAATTTCGCAGACAAAAGCGACTCTTCTTTATTAATGACTACTTTTACCAAACCGTCAGACTCAAGAAGCGCTCGTTCGACAGACTCAGCTAAACGAAGCTCGATGTCTTTCATATCTTTCACTGCAAATTCGTGCGCAGAAAATTCATCTACTAATACATCTATATCGTGTTTTTTAGTTTTGGAGAGTTCTACGCGTTCACGCAAGTTCTTCATCACACCGTCTACGCGCACTTTCGCATAACCTTTACCGAGTAAATCATAAAGAAGCTGATAGTACTCACCTTTTCTTCCTCGTACCACCGGAGCAAATATTTGGATTGGAGTATCGTCGAATTCCACACCCATCACTTTTTTCTTTGGACTAGAAAGTTTAGAAATCTTTTCCATTACGAATCTGATTATTTCTTCATTAGAAAGTTTTTTAATTTCATCTCCGCAAATCAGACAGTACGGGCGACCGACGCGCGCATAAAGAACACGCAGATAATCGTATATTTCTGTGATAGTCGCCACTGTCGAACGAGGATTATTGGAACGAGATTTTTGATCGATGGAAATTGCTGGACTCAAACCTTCGATCTCATCCACATCTGGCTTGGCCATCTGTTTCAAAAACTGACGCGCATAAGAAGACAAAGATTCCACATAACGTCTCTGCCCTTCCGCAAATATAGTATCGAAAGCCAAAGAACTCTTGCCGGAACCTGAAAGTCCAGTAAAGGCGATCATTTTACCGCGTGGCATTTCCACACTGATATTTTTCAGATTGTGAGTTCTTGCTCCTTTAACTCTTATTACTCCTTCTGTTGTTTGTTTTTTATTCATAAAATTATTTTAAAAATAGCTCAAATACGCAAACATCCCCACCGCTTGCGCTTAGGGGTAACTATTAAATTATGAGACTATTATAACACACAAATTGATAAAAAGAAACCGCCTCAATATTGAGACGGTTTTTGAAAACTTTTGTAAATTTTTATTTTTTAGCAATTTTTTGCAGATAATCTACTATACAAGCCAGTAAATAAATTATTACTACAACAAAAACGCCAATCCCAAACGTAAGAAATTTATCAACTGCTGGGAATGAAAAACAAATGCCTATTTCTATAGAAATAGCACATAAGACTCCGATAATCAAAAATGGTATTTTCATATTATTATTTTTTAAATTATTTGTACTATTAATTATTTTCTATATTAGAATACTATATTTTAATATAAAGTCAATAGTAACCTGAAAACACAAAAACCACCAATTTCTTGGTGGTTTTTTAGGAGTTTGCTGTGCTTTGTTTTGTTTCGTTCCTTTCAGCCTCATCGGCTGATCCGCCGTAGAGGCGGAAACTTTTTTGGTGCATGTCTTTCCACGCTTGTCAGATTGTTTTAAGTTCAAGCAAACTATTGTGTCGTCAATTGAGCGACACAATACCGACTCAATAAATCCAGAAGTTTAATAAATTAAATTTCTTTGAACCTCGCTTGAGGCGAGGCCCACAATCCTAATAAATTAGGATTGGGACATTTTTCAAATTGAATTATTCCACGAGCAGCTTCCGCTACCCGTGCCTTGTTACGACTTAGTCCCTGTCACTGATCTTACCTTAGGCCCCGCTTATGCGGAGACTTCGGGTACTACCAGCTCCCTTGACTTGACGGGCGGTGAGTACAAGACTTGAGAACGTATTCACCGCGGTTTAGCTGACCCGCGATTACTAGCAATTCCAGCTTCATGAAGTCGAGTTGCAGACTTCAATCCGAACTGAGGCCGCTTTTAAACGATTAGCTCAGAGTCGCCTCGTCGCTGCGCGTTGTAACGGCCATTGTATTATGTGTGTAGCCCAGGGTATCAAAGGGACATGCTGACCTGGCGTCATCCTCTCCTTCCTCCCGCGCCTAAAAGAACTTTGCTATCGGACATGTCCTTTATAATAAAGGTGTCCGATAAAAATTCACTTAGGCGCGGGCGGTCTCGTGTGACACTTGTAACACACAACGAGGGTTGCGTTCGTTAGCCCACTTAAGGGTACAATTCAAACCACGAACTGACGACGGCCATGCATCACCTGTCCTACTGTCTTGCGAGGGCTCCGGTTTCTCGGAGCTTTCAATAGGATTTCTAACCCTGGTAAGGTTCTTCGTTTACCATCGAATTAAACCACATAATCCACTGCTTGTGCAAGTCCCCGTCTATTCCTTTGAGTTTTAGCCTTGCGGCCGTACTTCCCAGGCGGATCTCTTAACGCGTTAGCTAAGCCACTCAGAGGGTCGATACTCCGAATAGCGAGAGATCATCGTTTAGGGCGTGGACTACTGGGGTATCTAATCCCATTCGCTACCCACGCTTTCGTGCTTCAGTGTCAAATATGCGCCAGTGAATTGCCTTCGCTTTTGGTGTTCCCCATGATATCAACGGATTTCACCCCTACACCATGAGTTCCATTCACCTCTCGCACTTTCAAGTTCTGCCGTTTCTTTCGCGGATCCCAGGTTAAGCCCGGGGCTTTGACAAAAGACTAACAGAACAACCTACGCACCCTTTACGCCCAATAATTCCGGATAACGCTCGAGGCTCTCGTATTACCGCTCCTGCTGGCACGAGATTAGGAGCCTCTTATTCATGAGGTACAGTCAATAAACTTCTTCCCTCATAAAAGATCTTTACGTCCCAAAGGGACTTCATCAATCACGCGGCGTCGCTCCATCAGACTTTCGTCCATTGTGGAAGATTCTCGACTGCAGCCACCCGTAGGTGTATGGTCCGTGTCTCAGTACCATCGGTGGGG
>JAHFNH010000021.1 GCA_023267435.1 Candidatus Nomurabacteria bacterium | reverse complement strand
ATCTTTTCGGTTGATGAGCGCATAAAAATAATTAGTGGAATAATAGCAATCATGGGAAAAGAGGAAGGAGAGAGCACATGAGGAAGATATCCTCATGTACTTTCATGCCAAATCCAGTGATAAAAGTAAGTGTAACACCATTACATAAAATTTATAATTCTATACTTATGTAATGATGTTACGGCGCAAACATGGTAACGATAAACCTTAACCTTAATAACTTTTCGGAGCTACCTGTTCTTTCGGAAGTTTTCGGCAGTTATGACAACAGTTATGAATATACTGCAGACGGAATTTTTCGTAAAAAGGCTTCTCCATTTTGTCCTAAATGTAACAGTTCCATGGTTCATAATGGTTACAACATTTATGGCAAAAAAGAGCTAGGAGACATCAAAATAGGTAGGTACAAGTGTCCGAATTGTAACTGCACACATGAAGAAAATCGTAGTTTCTGGGAGGGTCTTAAGTCTGTTCTTTTTGATTCGCTTGACGATTTCTTCAAACTACTCAGATCTCACAATGTTTCACATGAAGGAATTTCTGCTGTTATGGATTTCATATATCCAAGATCAAAAAGCACCATTCTCAGAGAATTCAACAATAATATGGAGCAAGAGAATGTTTCACGTGATGAAAATGTGCGAATAGTATGTTATGACGAGCAACATCCAAAGAAAGGACGTTGTCAAAAATATCGTTTAACCTTACTTGATCCAAAAACTCAAAGACCATTAGCAGATGAGCTTTTTGACGATAAAAGTTCAGAAACAATCAAAAATTTCCTCAAAAAGCATTTGGATACATCTGAACCTGTGTTTATAGTTACGGATTTTGACACTACTTATCCTGAAATTTTAAAGGAAGTTTTTGGGGACAAGTTAGTACATCAATATTGTTTGATGCACTTAAACAAGCTTGTAGTTCACGATTTTCCAAGAAAAACAACTATTGAACAGGAACTATTGAAATACAGAATTTTAAATATTTTTTATGATCGTGAAAAAGAAATAGAATTTCTCGAAGAACTTCTATCTGAAGAGTTGAATTTGATCCGTGACAAAAAAAAGTACATGGAATGGATTAAAACTGCAAAAAAACAATTTGAGAGGTTTAGATATGAATTAAAGCTTGAAAAAAGGCGAAAAAAGGAAAATCTTTCACATCATAGTCTAGAAAAGGCAAAAAACAATTTCAATGAATTGATGAGACATATCAAAACATTTGAAAAAGCAATTCAAAAACGATTACGGATGATAAACAGTCATTGGTTAAACCTCACTTTGTTTCATTATCTACCTGGAACTCCAGCGACGAACAATCCTGTAGAAAGTTATTTTTCAAAAAGTCTAAAAACTGATAGCAAAAAACAGTTTAGAACAGATCTTGGAATTGAAAACCAGATTAAACTTGCTGAGATGAAAAGAGCTGGTAAGCTTACAAAACCAGATAAATCACTTTTGGAGTTATTCAGAATATTTACGCCATTTCGGGCATAGTAAACGGTTTTAAGGTGAGAATTTGCTGTCGAAATAGCGGAGCTTATCGAATTATTTCTATGAAAAAGTTAAAAGTTTTCAGATATAGGGGTGATTCTATGAAAATTTGAAAAAATTTGGCACTTAAAGTGAAGCTGGAAGATGAAGTTAACATACTGATGAAACTAATTTTGAGGAAAGTCATAATCAAGTGAAATAAATAATGAAAATCACTGGATTTTGGAACTGAGTCAGTTTGGGCCCGATTGCATAAATAGAATTCCGAAGCAGCAGTTTTATTCCATTTTTGCACCTGGAAAGACTTTTTTCCTGGATGCAAAACTCTTAATCCTCAGTCTAATAACTTCAGTACTTCACCAACTGACTCAAATTCTCAGGAAGATTTCATCTCATTATTTCATTTTTACCGTAATTGGATGTTAAATTTTGATTTTCTCTTTTACAATGTTAGTTCTAGGTCGGAGTTGGCTGGTTAAATAATAAATTTCCAGTTGAAATAACCTCAAACACGTAGAATCAACTCATTTTTTGAGGCCATTATAATCTAAAAATCGATATGCTACGCTATAACAATTGTACTGCATCTTCCAACTCGACTACGTCACAAGCTTTTTTGCATTTAGTCGTAAGTGATATTGCTTAGAGTAATCACTCCATCTGGAATTCGAAACAACTTTTTCAAGTAGCTCCATGAAATCATTTTAAATGTATCAAAACGAAATTTGTCCTCGTCAATGATTTTTGGACCTTTTTG